>NZ_KV831926.1:587536-598235 GCF_001837265.1 Rothia sp. HMSC064F07
GTGAAGGTGACCCGTTCGGCTCTGCAGAACGCGTCCTCCATCGCGGCTCTGGTGCTGACCACCGAGACCCTGGTGGTTGAGAAGCCCGAAGAAACTGAAGAAGACTAAATAGTGTGTGTGCCCGGTGCCGCCCCTCCACCATGGAGGCGGTACCGGGCACTCGCTGTCGGTAGGCTCGGATGCGCTCGCGTTCGTGGGGGCGCTAGAACCTGCCGACAGCCTCCTGCTGAGGGGCTCTTACTATGAGTGCTTCTCAGCAAAGAAACCTTTAGCGGTTTACTATAGAAGGTAAGCTGTTCCCGTTTGCGCTCAAACCACCTTGTGGGGTGCGAGCAGACGGGTCGTACCGCATCTTGACATACGCAACGTATAGGCTGAGCTTCTCACCGATGAAGCCAGCATCCGAAAGGTAGACAATGACCATTCCCACCGCTCTGTCCGAGGATCCCTTCGGCTTCACCGGCCTGACCTACGATGACGTGCTACTGCTGCCCGGTAACACCGACGTCATCCCCTCCGATGCGGACACCTCAACCCGCCTGTCCAAGCGCATCACCCTGAACACCCCCATCATTTCCGCCGCAATGGACACCGTGACCGACTCCGCTATGGCAATCGCTATGGCACGTCTGGGCGGTATGGGCGTTATCCACCGCAACCTCTCCATCGAGGACCAGGCTGCACACGTGGACCGCGTTAAGCGCTCCGAGTCCGGCATGATCATTAACCCCGTCACCATCGGTGCTGACGCAACCATCGCCGAATACGACGAGGTCTGCGGCTACTACAAGGTCTCCGGTCTGCCCGTCGTCAGCGAAGAGGGCGTGCTGGAAGGTATCATCACCAACCGCGATATCCGCTACATCTCCCGCTCCGACTACGAGGGTATTCGCGTCCGCGACATCATGACCCCCATGCCGCTGGTTACCGCGCACCCCAGCGTCACCAAGGACGAAGCATTCGCGCTGCTGTCCAACAACAAGATTGAGCGTCTGCCCCTGGTCGACGACGCAGGCAAGCTCGCCGGTCTGATTACCCTCAAGGACTTCGTCAAGACTGAGCAGTACCCCAACGCCACCAAGGACGAGGACGGCCGCCTGCGTGCCGGCGCCGCTATCGGCTTCTTCGGCGACGGCTACGAGCGCGCAATGACCCTGGTCGAGGCAGGCGTTGACGCACTGTTCGTGGACACCGCAAACGGCCACTCCCAGGGCGTGCTCGACATGATCGCCCGCCTGAAGAAGGACCCCGCCGCAGCACACGTGGACGTCATCGGTGGCCAGGCCGCAACCCGCCTGGGCGCACAGGCAATCATCGATGCCGGCGCTGACGGCGTGAAGGTCGGCGTTGGTCCCGGCTCCATCTGCACCACCCGCATTATCGCCGGTGTTGGCGTTCCCCAGGTGACCGCTATCAACGAGTCCGCTAAGGCAGCAATCCCGGCAGGCGTGCCGCTGATCGCTGACGGCGGTATGCAGCACTCCGGCGAGATCGGCAAGGCACTGGTTGCAGGCGCTGACTCCGTGATGCTCGGCTCCCTGCTTGCCGGTACCACCGAGTCCCCCGGTGAGCTGATCTTCATGAACGGTAAGCAGTACAAGGCATACCGCGGCATGGGTTCGCTGGGCGCAATGCAGACCCGCGGCCGCCACAAGTCCTTCTCCAAGGACCGCTACTTCCAGGCTGACGTCTCCAGCGAAGAGAAGCTGATCCCCGAGGGTATTGAGGGTCAGGTTCCCTTCCGCGGCCCGCTCTCCGCAGTGATTCACCAGCTCGAAGGTGGCCTGCGCCAGACCATGTTCTACGTCGGTTCCCGCACCATCGAGGAACTCAAGTACAAGGGTCAGTTTGTGCGCATCACCCCCGCAGGTCTGAAGGAATCGCACCCGCACGACATCATGATGACCGTTGAGGCACCGAACTACCGCCGCTAAAACGCCTCACCAACGATGATTCGCCGCATGGTGTGCACACCATGCGCCGTTGAGCCCGCCCCATACCCGTTCAGGTATCGGGCGGGCATCGGCGCGAATAACGCCCAGCGGCACCCCTCAAACCGAATTCGAAAGGATTCACCCCATGTCTGAAATTCAGATTGGCCTCTCTAAGAACGCCCGCCCCACCTACTCCCTGGACGATGTGGCGCTGGTTCCCACCCGTCGTACCCGCGACCGCCGCGACGTCGACACCTCCTGGCAGATTGACGCTTTCAAGTTCGACACCCCCATCATTGGTGCGCCCATGGACTCGGTCATGTCCCCGGCGACTGCCATTGCACTGGGTAAGCTGGGTGGCCTGGGCGTGCTGAACCTCGAGGGCCTGTGGACCCGCTACGAGGACCCGCAGCCGCTGCTCGACGAGATTGTTGAGCTGCCCGAGGCGGACCCCGCCTCCGCAACCACCCGCATGCAGCAGATCTACTCCGAGCCGATTAAGCCGGAACTGATCACTGCACGCCTGGAAGAGATTCGTGACTCCGGCGTGGTCGTTGCAGGCTCCCTGAGCCCGCAGAACACCCAGGAGCACTACGAAACCGTGGTGAAGGCGGGTGTTGAGCTGTTCGTCATCCGCGGTGCGTCCGTCTCTGCTGAGCACATTTCCACCTCGCACGAGCCGCTGAACCTGAAGAAGTTCATCTACGAGCTCGACGTTCCGGTCATCGTTGGTGGCGTTGCTGGCTACTCGCAGGCTAAGCACCTGATGCGTACCGGCGCAGCCGGCGTGCTGGTGGGCTTCGGCGGCGGTTCCGCACAGACCACCCGCCAGGGCCTGGGCATCTCCGCACCCATGGCAACCGCTATCGCCGACGTGGCTGCGGCACGTTCCGACTACCTGGATGAGTCCGGCGGCCGCTACGTACACGTGATCGCTGATGGTTCCCTGGGTCGCTCCGGTGACATGGTGAAGGCGCTCGCACTGGGCGCTGACGCCGTCATGCTGGGCGCTCCGCTGGCTCGCGCATCCGAGGCTCCCGGCCAGGGCTGGTACTGGGGCAACGAGGCGCACTCGCTGGACTTCCCGCGTGGCGTGCGCACCCCGCTGGGTGTTGTCGGCTCCCTGGAGGAGGTCCTGTACGGTCCTTCGCACCACGTGAACGGCACCAGCAACATTGTCGGTGCGCTCAAGCGCGCAATGGCTAACTGCGGTTACCTGGACCTGAAGAAGTTCCAGAAGGCGGACCTGACCGTGGTTCCCGCGTACCGCGGCTAATGTAGCTTCATGAATCACCGCTTGGCGGTTGGCAGGTTTTGCCCTGCCGGTCGCCGGGCGGTGCTTTCTATACGCACGCTCTACCCCCGTTAGAGCATGTAGCGGCACCCCAGAATAGGGGAGGGGCTACGCGCCGTCGGCGGCGTACAGCGATAGCGTAAAATAGATATATCCCCGCGCAAGTGCGCGGATTAGTACCAACACGTTGAGGTAATTTTCGTGACCAACTCTGTGAACCTGGACCAGCTCGAAGAGCGTCCCGTCCTGGTGGTAGATTACGGTGCACAGTACGCGCAGCTCATCGCTCGTCGCGTGCGTGAAGCCGGCATCTACTCCGAAATCGTCCCCCACTCCATGAGCACCGAGAAGATGCTCGCCAAGAACCCGGCAGCCATCGTGCTCTCCGGTGGCCCCTCCTCGGTCTACGCCGATGGCGCACCCAAGGGCGACAAGGCCCTCTTCGAAGCTGGCGTGCCGATTTTCGGTATCTGCTACGGCTTCCAGGTGATGGCCCAGACCCTCGGCGGCACCGTCGCCCAGACCGGTCTGCGCGAATACGGCGCAACCGACGCTGTGGTCTGCGCTGAGAACTCCTCCTTCCTCACCGGCACCCCCACCACCCAGAACGTGTGGATGTCTCACGGTGACTCCGTGACCGAAGCCCCCGAAGGCTTCGAGGTGCTGGCAAAGACCCCCGGCGCATCCGTGGCAGCATTCGTGGACGAATCCCGCAAGCTCGGCGGCGTGCAGTGGCACCCCGAGGTGAAGCACTCCGACTACGGCCAGGTCGCCCTGGAGAACTTCCTCTACAATGTGGCAGGCCTGAAGCCCACCTGGTCCACCAACAACATCATCGAAGAGCAGGTCGCAAAGATCCGCGAGCAGGTCGGTAGCGACCGCGTCATCTGCGCGCTCTCCGGCGGCGTTGACTCCTCCGTGGCGGCAGCACTCGTGCACAAAGCTGTTGGCGACCAGCTCACCTGCTTCTTCATCGACCACGGTCTGCTCCGTGAAGGTGAGCGCGAACAGGTCGAGCAGGACTACGCAGCATCCATGGGCATTAAGGTCATCACCATCGACGAGTCGGAGCGTTTCCTCTCCGCGCTCGAGGGCGTGACCGAGCCTGAGGCGAAGCGTAAGGCTATCGGCCGCGAGTTCATCCGCTCCTTCGAAGAGGCACAGCGCAAGCTGATCGCTGAAGCGGGCGAAGAGGGCGCAGACATCAAGTTCCTGGTCCAGGGCACCCTGTACCCGGACGTTGTTGAGTCCGGCGGCGGCGACGGCACCGCAAACATTAAGAGCCACCACAACGTGGGCGGCCTTCCCGACGACCTGACCTTCGAACTGGTTGAGCCGCTGCGCACCCTGTTCAAGGACGAGGTTCGCGCTATCGGTCGTGAGCTCGGCGTTCCCGAGAAGATCGTGGCACGTCAGCCGTTCCCCGGCCCCGGACTGGGCATCCGCATTGTCGGTGAGGTTAACCGCGAGAACCTGGACACCCTGCGTGCCGCTGACGCTATCGTGCGTGAAGAGCTGACCGCAGCAGGTCAGGACGAGCACATCTGGCAGTGCCCCGTGGTTCTGCTGGCTGGCGTTCGCTCCGTGGGCGTTCAGGGTGACGGCCGTACTTACGGCCACCCGATTGTTCTGCGCCCGGTCTCTTCGGAAGACGCAATGACCGCTGACTGGTCGCGCCTGCCGTACGACCTGCTGGCTAAGATCTCGAACCGTATTACGAACGAGGTCAAGGACGTTAACCGAGTGGTGCTGGACGTTACCTCTAAGCCCCCGGGAACCATTGAGTGGGAGTAATCCCCGTGGGGGAGTGAAGCTCCTCCCGTGAAGAAGCCGCCCGGTGCATCCGAATGTGGATGCGCCGGGCGGCTCCTTTTGTGAGTATGTACGTTGCAGATGCCAGGGATGAACGAAATATAATGTGCTTATGCATGCTTCGTCTGACATGCGCAGAGCACTAACCTAATGTCATAAGGAGGGGCTAAAGATGTTAAAAGCTGATAACGAGCACATTCAAAAGCAAGAGTATGAATCCTCCGTCTATGAGTTTTTCGTCAGTTTTTCTGCCCTTGCAGATGACGCAAACTGTTCTGAAGAAATCCCCGTGGCGGAACGTTCTGCCTCGCAGCGCCCTACCCCAGACTTTTAGCTTAAAAGTAAGCCGCCCGGTGCATCCGAATGTGGATGCGCCGGGCGGCTTCTGGCATCAAGTCGTGTAGAAAAGGGGAGGCGTTTTGGGGCGTATTAAAAAATCCTCATTTATTTTTTAAACGCGGGGTCTAAATAAAAGAAATGCATTCCAAAAATACCCGAAAAACTACGCCTAGAAATAAACCTTTTTAGTGTGGGTGATGCGGGTGACGAATCGAATCACGCCAATGAGCGCTCGACCCCAACCCAAAATGCAAAGCAAAAAACGTACCAAAACAGCAGAAGCCAAACGCGCACGCCATGTACACACCATAGGTCAGCATCACAAACTCAGAATCATGGCTCAGACCCGACGCCACAATCATCGTCAACGAAACAGCCAGAATGATAAGCCACGCAGCGCTCGCAGCCGCAATCACCCACGAGATAGCGCTCAACACCGGGTGAGGAACCCTAAACGTGCGCTCAGGGTCCTCAGAGGCGGGTACAGTCGCTACAGAAGCTGTAGCGGGGGCAGTAAGTGGAGCTGATGAACGCCACGGAATATGCGCATCAGCATGCTGACTGGGAACCTGCGCCGGACGCTGCGGGACGCCTCCAGATTCGGGAGGGGACGAAAGATACGGCTGCTGCATTGCGGGCTCCTGCATATTTAGCCTCACGGGAGAAGGAACAGCCTAGTTCCTAATCTCGTAAGAAATGAGTGTCGGTGATAGAACGAAAAAATGTGGTGGAAAATATATTCTCTCTATATTTCAAGATTAGAAGCGAGCAGTATAAAAAACGAGAGCATCAGCGAATATGATGCAATATGACGCGAAAATTTCGAAAAATACAACGAAAAAGTAGTAAACCTTAACCTGAAGGTTCAGGGTAGGGTTATTAGACACGCCCTAACGAGGCAAAAACGGCAGAGCTACAGCGAAAGGAACGAGCATGGGAATCATCCTCCCACTCCTCTACTTAGGGGCAGGAATCGGGCTCGCAATGTTGCTACCCGAGCACTGGGGCAACCGCCTGAAAGAAAGCGCCTCCGCCCTGCTGACCCGCTGGATCATTCCCGCCGTCATCATCTACACCGTCGCCACCAGCCGCCCCGAACTCTTCTTCATGGCGGCCTCCACCATGGTGCTCATGGCGCTTCTAGTACGCTGCTCCGCCTTCTTCACTAACGACCCGGTGCAACAGCTCGCCCTCGTCTACCTCAACGCCGGAATCTTCGGAATCCCCGTAGTCGCCAGCTTCTGGGGCGAGGAAGCCGTACGCCTATACGTCGGCGCGTATATCGGCAACTCCGTCATGGGCAATATCCTCGGCACCTCACTCATGCGCAGAGAAGCCAATGCAGGTGGACTCACGAATAGTCGAGCCAAGCCCACACGAAAAGCTGCCGTCGGTGCAGCACTGCGGTCCCTGCTCACTAACCGCCCCATTATCGCCGTAGCAATCGGGCTGATATGCCTGCCCGCCGGGCCGTTCCTCAACACCCACGCCGCCGGTATCTACCGGCTCATCACCTGGGTCTTCAGCTTCGTAGGGCTCACGGTGCTAGGTATGTGGCTGAGCACCGCCCGCCTGCACCGAACTGACCTCAAACAAGCCGCCCGATGGGCGCTACTGCGTGTCGTGCTCGTGAGCGTCTACAGCGTCGGCATACTAACCGCCGCACACTGGATGCACACGCACACTGGAGTGCACCTCGAGCAGCTACTGGCGCACCCACAGGTACTTTTTGTCCTCGGAGTGCTACCGCCAGCCGCTAATATCGTCATTCTGGAAACCCACTACCGGCACGAAGGCACCGCAGCCCCCGTCATTGCCGCAGGGGCAGCCGTCAGCGTAGGAATGATAGCGCTCGCCGTGCCGATCCTGCAGCTCGTCTTCGCCAGCTAAGTAGAGCCGCCAGCTAAATAGAGCCAAGAAAGCACGCCGGGAGAACACAGGAGACCACGCAGAAGACAACACAAAAGGAGGGCGGGGCATAAGCCTCACCCTCCTTCTGCTGTCTATCACCTTATCGGCACACGGTAGCACTCAACGAGCTACAGCGCTTAGCGAACGATGTGGTACACCTTCGCCTCGTAGGGGCGCAGGGTCGAACCCGCGTCGTCCTTGTAGTTCGAGCTCACCAGCTCAACACGAGCACCAGCCTCACGAGCCTCAGCAAGCACAGCGAAGTCGCGCTCCTGCTCCTCGGCAGTGAAGTTCGAAATCACCAGCAAAGACTCGTTCGCGGGGCTGCCATCCGCACCACCGGTACGGGTGTAGGCGTACACAGCCTCATCCTCGTTGTGCGGAACCTGAACCGAATCCACCGGAGCGAAGGCTGCGTAAACCATCAGATCCTTCAGCTTGCCGCGGCGCAGAGCCACCAGCTGCTGGTAGTGGTAGAAAATCGAATCCTCATCAGCCAGAACAGCCTCAGCGTTAATCGCCGGGTAGTTCGGGTTCACAGCAATCCACGGGGTCACACCCTCGGGGCTGAAACCACCGTTAGCGGAGGCATCCCACTGAACCGGGGTACGAGCGTTATCGCGGCCCTTAATGTAAATCGCCTGCATCGCCTCTTCGTGGCTCAGACGCTTGTGGTCAACGTGCATGTCCTCGTAGAAGCGGATTGAGTCACCATCGCGGTAATCCTCAATCGAATCAAACTTCACGTTGGTCATGCCCAGCTCTTCACCCTGGTAAATGTACGGGGTGCCCTGCATGAAGTGCAGGGTGGTCGCCAGTTGCTTAGCGGACAGGGTGCGGAACTCATCCGAATCGTTACCGAAGCGGGAGACAACGCGCGGCTGGTCGTGGTTGTTCCAGTACAGCGAACCCCAGGCGTTACCCTCCAGGGTGGTCTGCCAGTCGTTCAGGATGCGCTTGAGCTCGGTCAGCTTGTACGGTGCGTAGGACCACTTGCCGCCCAGATTGCCGTTCGGGTCGTTATCCACGCCCATGTGATCGAAGTGGAAGATCATGTTCAGCTCACCGGTGTGGTAGCCAGCCCACAGCTTAGCGTCCTCGGGGCTGGTTGCGCTGGTCTCGCCCACGGTCATCACGTCGTATCGGCTGAAGGTCTCGCGGGTGAGTTCCTTCATCCACGGGTGCACCATGGTGCCGTTCGTAATGACGAACGGAATCGAGGAGGTGTGCTTCTCGTAGTCGGTGGAGGGGTCATCCGGGTAGCCCTCGGGCTTGGAGATGATGTTGATAGCGTCCAGGCGGAAGCCGTCAACGCCCTTGTCCAGCCACCAGCGGACCATGGAGTACAGGTCCTCGCGAACCTTCTCGTTCTCCCAGTTCAGGTCGGGCTGTTCCTTGAAGAAGATGTGCAGGTAGAACTGGCCGGTCGCCTCGTCCCACTCCCATGCCGGGCCGCCGAACTCGGACGCCCAGTTGTTCGGAGGAATCGGGTTGCCGTCCTCGTCGAAGCCCTTCGGGTCCTTCCAAATGTAGTAGTCGCGGTAGGGGTTGTCCTTGGAGGAGCGGGATTCCTTGAACCAGGGGTGCTCATCGGAGGTGTGGTTCGCGACCAGGTCCATCAGGATCTTGATGCCGTGCTTGTGGGCGGTTTCAAGCATCTCGTCGAAGTCTTCCATGGTGCCGAAGTCACTCATGATGGCGAAGTAGTCAGAGATGTCGTAGCCGTTGTCCACGTTCGGCGAGTCGAACACGGGGGAGAGCCAAATGACGTTGATGCCCAGCTTAGCCAGGTAGGGCAGCTTCTCGGTAATGCCCTTCAGATCACCGATACCGTCGCCGTTAGCGTCGTTGAAGGAGCGGGGGTACACCTGGTACACCACGGCTTCCTTCCACCACTGGCGGCCTTCGTAGGAGGGAACCTCGTATGCCTCGGAGTTGCTCATAATTGCCTTTCTGTACCGGCGGGTTACGCCGAAGAGGAAAAAGGTGTCTGTGATTGAAGTATAGGGCGAGGGGGACCGGAATGTCTGTTCCGGATCCCCCTCGCGCATTACATTTTTGGGGCGTGCCTACTTGGCGTTACCGAAGAGGTAGACCTTCGCCTCGTAGGGGCGCAGCAGGGTGCCCTCGTCGGTGAACTCGCGGTTCTCATCGCGATAGTTCGAGCTAATCAGCTTCGGGGCGTTCTCGATTGCCTTCAGCTCGTTCGGGGAGAGAGCCTGCGAGTTGGTCAGCACCACCGAATCCAGGTTGCCGCCCGCGTAGTTCAGCTGAACGGTGTCATCGGTGAAGTTCGCGACGACCAGCAGGGCGCGCTCGCCGGTTGCGGCGGCGTCCTCATCGGAGTTCACGCGCAGGTAGGCGTAAACCTGGTCATCCTCTTCATCCAGCAGGCGGTACTCGCCGGTCAGGATAATCGGGTACTCGCGGCGCAGGCTAATCAGATCGCGGTAGTGGTAGAACACCGAATCCTGGTCGGCGAGCTCTGCCTCCGCGTTGATTTCGGTGTAGCGCGGGTTCAGCTTCAGCCACGGGGTGCCGGTGGTGAAGCCTGCGTTCTCACCGGCGGTCCACTGCATGGGGGTGCGTGCGTTGTCGCGGCCGGAGGCACTGATGTAACGCAGCATGTCCTCGGCGGAGACGCGGCCCGACTCTTCAACGTACTTGCGCCAGGAGTCGTGAATCTCCAGGTCGTTGTAGTCCTTCACATCGTCGAAGAAGACGTTGGTCATGCCCAGCTCTTCACCCTGGTAGATGTAGGGGGTGCCCTGCATCAGGTGTAGCACGGTGCCGAGCATCTTGGCGCTGACGGTGCGGTACTCGGGGGAGTCGTTACCGAAGCGGGAGACGGTGCGCGGCTGGTCGTGGTTGTTCCAGTACAGGGAGTTCCAGCCGCGGCCGTGCAGGCCCTCCTGCCAGTGGGTGAGGACCTTCTTGAGGTCAACCAGGTTGAAGCGGCGGTCGGACCACTTGCCGGTCACGCCACCTTCGGAGGCGTCTACGTCCATGTGCTCGAACTGGAACACCATCTGCAGCTCGTTGCGGTCGAAACCGGTGTAGAGCGCGGCGTCGTCGACGGTCACGCAGGGGGTTTCGCCCACGGTCATGACCGGGTACTTGCTCAAGACCTCGCGGTTCATTTCCTGCAGGAATTCGTGCACGCGCGGGCCGTTGGCTGCGACAGCCAGGGAGTTGTCGAGGCCGCCTGCGAGGACTGCCGGGTCCTCGGGGAAGGAGAGGTCCTTAGAAATCAGGTTGATGACGTCCATGCGGAAGCCGTCCACGCCCTTGTCCAGCCAGAAGCGCATGATGTCGTAGACCTCTTCGCGGACCTTCGGGTTCTCCCAGTTCAGGTCGGGCTGCTTGACGGAGAAGTAGTGCAGGTAGAACTGGCCGGTCGCCTCGTCCC
>NZ_KV831926.1:598335-676018 GCF_001837265.1 Rothia sp. HMSC064F07
TGCAGGTAGAACTGGCCGGTCGCCTCGTCCCATTCCCACACGGAGGGGCTGAAGCAGGAAATCCAGTTGTTCGGCGGAATCGGCTTGCCGTCCTCGTCGAAGCCCTTGGGGTCGCGCCAGATGTAGTAGTCGCGGTAGGGGTTGTCCTTGGAAGAGCGTGCCTGCTTGAACCATTCGTGCTCGTCGGAGCTGTGGTTGACGACCAGGTCCATCATGAGCTTGATGCCGTGCTTGTGCGCGGTTTCGAGCAGCTCATCGAAGTCTTCCATGGTGCCAAACTCGGTCATGATGGCGCGGTAGTCGGAGATGTCGTAGCCGTTGTCATCGTTCGGGGAAGCGTAGATGGGGGAGAGCCACAGCACCTGAATACCGAGCTTGGCCAGGTACGGAATCTTTTCAGTAATGCCGGGCAGATCGCCGATGCCGTCGCCGTTGGAATCGTTGAAGGAGCGGGGGTAAATCTGGTAGACAACGGGTTCCTGCCACCACTGGGTTTGGGTCGTCATTGTTCTTCCTTCCCTTGGTATGGATGAGTGTTGTGCGGGGCCGCCCTGGGGCGGCTAAAGTCTGGCGCCCTTAGTGCTGGGTGGTGAGGGGCGTCAGGAGGCTCTGCGGTGCCCAGCTGGAGGGGTCAATTTCCAGGAGTAGACCGCTGTGGTCAGAGATGGCTTCGGGGGAGTTGTCGCGGAAGACTACCGCGTGCGAGTTCACCGTGAGCAGTCGGTCAGCGAACACGAAGTCAATGCGCTTGGCGTCCGTGCTACCTTCCCAGCCGGCGATTTCGCGGTGGACGGTGTTTTCGCCGTCGGTGTGCTCCGCCAGTGAGCGGGTATCAACCATACCGCTGGAGGTGACCAGCGCGTAGCCTTCATCGCTCAGATGCGCGGCGGAGTTAAAGTCGCCGCCGAGCAGTACGGGTGCGGTGAGGGCACATTCTGCCAGGGCCTGTGAGAGGCGGGTGTATTCCTGCGCGAAGAGGGGCTCGCCGTCGAAGTCCCACCAGGACATGTGGGTGGTTGCGCACCAGAAGGTGCCCGTCTCAGTTTCGATGAGCGCCGCCTGCGCTGCACGGCGCTGTACCTGGTGGTAACCGTACTCGGGGGACATGTCGATGGGCTTGATGCCGCGAATCGGCAGGCGCGAGAGAATTGCTACGCATTCGTCGTAGAGGTCCCAACCGATGTGGGCTTCGGTGAGAGTCCACTCGTAGGTTGCGCCCATTTCGTTGAGTGCCTGCACGAGTAGCAGGGCGTAGTTGTCTTCGTGAACCGGCACGCCTGCGCCGCCGCGGTAGTTGAGGGGGTCCTTCACCACGGGGGTGGAGGTGAGCTGGTTGACTTCCTGCAGCGCAATGACATCCACCTGCTGTTCAATGATGAACTTTGCGAGGGTGCGGATTTTGGCAATCTGGTGGATTTCGCACCAGCTGTGCGTGTTGAGGGTGAGGAAGCGCATGTATTAAGTCCGGGGTATGTGTGAGGTTGAAGAATGATATGCACACCGCGCATTGAGGCGGCGAGTGTTTTTATGCACTCTGACCTATGGGTGCACTGTTTATGCTATCGATTCTGTGCGCTAGGTAATAGGGAAAAAGTCTCATCTGCAGCAAGTATTTTTAACCAGTGCCGGGAGATGTTTCAGGTTCTGAAAAACTCTTTCAAAACTTCTGCTTTTGGTATCTGCGGGTAGGTATGACCTGGCATTATTGTTTTTGTCTAAAACACATTCGGCATTTAGCGCACGCAGGATATGTGGCACCCGTCTCATATACTTTCGTTTGGAGGTATAAAGATACGGCGTGACCATCGCAGGATGGCAATGATCGCCAACCCCTGCGTCCGCTCACTCGACAACCCGAAAGGGCGTATAGCCTCATGATGGAAAAAGTACAGAGGTTCGGCTCTGCCATGCTGGCACCCGTTCTTCTCTTCGCATTCGCTGGCCTCGCGGTCGGTATTGCGATCATTGCACAGAACGGCGACCTGATCCCCCTCGCTGCTGACAAGGAAAGCGCGTGGAACCACTTCTGGTCTGTTTGGGAAGCCGGCGCATGGACCGTCTTCAACCAGATGGAACTGCTCTTCGTGATTGGTCTGCCCATTGCACTGGCAAAGACCGCTAACGCACGTGCAGTGATGGAAGCTGCAATGGTCTACCTGACCTTCAACTACTTCGTCGGCGCCATGCTCAAGGTATGGGGCAAGGGTGGCACCGGTTTCTTCGACCTGGACTACACCACCGATATCTCTAAGAGCGCGGCAGGTACCGGTCTGAAGATGATCGCCGGTATCAAGACCATGGACACCGGTATCTTCGGTGCGATTATCATCTCCGCAATCGTGGTGTGGGTACACAACCGCTGGTTCGACAAGAGGCTGCCCGACTTCCTCGGTATCTTCCAGGGCTCGCAGTACGTTTACGGCGTCTGCTTCTTCCTGATGATGCCCGTGGCATTCCTGTTCTCCTGGCTGTGGCCCTACGCTCAGCACGGTATCTCCTCCCTGCAGGGCTTCTTCATCGCATCCGGCGCACTCGGCGTGTGGGTTTACACCTTCCTCGAGCGCTTCCTGATTCCGACCGGTCTGCACCACTTCATCTACTCCCCGTTCGTCTTCGGTAACGTTGTTACCCCGAACGGTATCGCTAAGGACTGGCCGAGCCACCTGAGCGAGTTCGCTAAGAGCGACAAGCCCCTGAAGGAACTGTTCCCCGGCGGCGGCTTCGCACTGCACGGTAACTCCAAGGTCTTCGCACCCATCGGTATCGCAGCGGCGTTCTACACCACCGCTCGTCCCGAGAAGCGCAAGGAAGTTCTCGCACTGATGATCCCCGTCTGCCTCACCGCGATCCTGATTGGTATCACCGAGCCCCTCGAGTTCACCTTCCTGTTCCTGGCACCCCCGCTGTTCCTGGTCCACGCAATCCTGGCAGCATCCATGGCAGCAATCATGTACCAGCTGGGTCTGGTTGGTTACATGGGTGGCGGTCTGCTCGACTTCCTGTTCCAGAACTGGATCCCGCTGTGGGCAAACCACTCCGGCACCTACCTCATGCAGATTGGTGTGGGCCTGTGCTTCACCGTCCTGTACTTCGTGATCTTCCGCTTCATGATTCTGAAGTTCGACTTCAAGACCCCCGGTCGTGAAGAAGACGGCGGCGAGACCAAGCTCTACAGCAAGGCAGAGTACAAGGCTGCTAAGGCTGCTGAGAAGAACGGCGGCGCAGCTGCTGAGTCCGCTGATGGCGACCTCTACGCACCCCGCGCAGCAGGCTTCCTCGAACTGCTCGGTGGCGCAGAGAACATCACCACCGTGAACAACTGCGCAACCCGCCTGCGTGTCTCCGTTGCTGATGAGTCCCTGGTCAGCCCCTCGGATGCAGACTTCAAGAGCGCAGGTGCTCTGGGTCTGGTCCGCAAGGGCAAGGCATTCCAGGTCATCGTCGGCATGGACGTTCCCCAGGTTCGCGAGCGTTTCGAGACCATGGTGAACGAAGCTAAGACCCTCTCCTAAGAGGATTCAGCTTTCAACCGTCTGACGGTATGACGCCTCATAAGGTATAGACTTCGCCGGCGGTATCGGATAACACCGATGCCGCCGGCGAAGCTGTACCCGGACACGTACCAGGCGCATACCCAGCTCAAATCTGCTGGCATACACACTCAAAGTGAGAGATGACCGTCCTCACCCACCCTGGCCGATGACTCTAGAGCGTGTACTATTTATATATTGCTCACCATCGGATTCAGGAGCTTTGAGTGGATTTACAAGACGTCGTGAATGCGAACCAGCACCGATTCAGTGAAACTGAACGGGAAATTTTGGCATTCATGCTAGAAAACGAAGAGTTCGTTGCAGAGTCAACGATCAACTCTCTGGCACATAAAACCTATACTTCGACCAGCTCAATTATCCGCCTGACGAAGAAGCTGAACTTCTCCGGATTTGCCGAGTTGAAGTACTTCATTAAGTCCTCTCTGAACCGCAGCGAACCTTTCAACCCGCGGTTCATTGAGAGCGGTCGCGAAGATATTCAGCGCACCTACGACTACCTCGAGCACATGGAACTGAGCGGACTGCTCAAGCGCATCCATGAGGCTCGCACCGTGTACTGCTTCGGTACCGGCTACGCGCAGCGCAACGCCGTGCAGGAATTTACCAAGTCCATGCAGGTGTGCGGTAAGTTCTGCCAGGTCATCCCGGCGCGCAATGAGTTCGAAAGCGCCATGAACAATATGACCCAGGACGATGTGGTCATTATTGTGTCCTTTTCAGGTCAGACCGAGAACATGCGCGAACACATTAAGATGCTGGCGCTGCGCCGCATCCCCATGATTGCGGTGACCGCCATTGGTGTGAACTACATGTCTTCACACGCCGAGTACTCCCTGCACTACCAGACCACCCCCACCCAGATCAGCACCCAGCGCAAGCCCTACTACTCCTTCGTTGCGCTGTCGGTACTGCTGGACTACATCGTGCGCCGCTATATTGAACACGTTGAACATGAGCGCCGCGAGTCCCTGCAGGACCAGGTGGATGACGCTCTCAACAATGGGGGCGAAATCGACGCCTGACAAGGCAATACTGTGCCCACCTGCCCCTTCACTCACTCCTCCTGAATCCGACCGAATCCACCTGAGATCACCTGAAAGAGACACCCAGTGACCGCAATTTTCGCGCTCATCGAAAACACCGAGAAGATGCGTAAGTACCTGTTCTGGTACCTCATGATCATCCCCGCGCTGCTGCTGCTGTGGATTGCTCTGGGCGCAGCGAACTCCCAGATGGACTTCCAAGCAGCCCTGAAGATTCCCTTCTTCACCGTGGCATTCCTGAACGCATGCCTCAGCCTGCTACTGGGCGGCACCCTCAAATTCGCGGGCGCAGAGAACGAACGCACCGAACGAGCCTACGCCCTGTACCTGACCATTCTGCTGGTCATCATCGGTAACCTGCCCGGCGCAATCCTGAGCTTCTTCCTCTTCCGCTCCCTGCGCTTCGGCAACCTGGAAGGCGAACTGGCACCCAAGTACCGTTGGGCGCTTCTGCCCGCCATGGTCTTCTACGTATTGGTGACCGTAGTGCTACTCGCTGCGAACATCGCAATGTGGTCGAAGTAAGCACAGAGGAACAGACAGCAAGCATGCGGGCACACTATGCACGCAGGCGCACGCTGACACCCGCCCCGCTTGAAGTACAGCATGAGGCACCCGGGCAGAGGACCCCGGAAGAACCACCATCTTCGGTGTGTACGCGCAAACGTACACCGCACTGACCCACAAGGACACTCACAACGTGAACCAGATTCCCGAGCCTACCGACGCGCAACACGCACCCGGCACCCCGGCTGATACTGCTCAGCCCGCCGCAGCCGCCGCGACCTCAGCAGAGGAAACCCACGAAGTAGCCGACGAAATCAACATCGCCGAGCTACCCGCACACCTGAACCCCGCCCACGAGGACTTCGACCCCTCGGCGGGGCTTGAGCGCTGGGCAGAACAGATGGACGTCTACACTGGACCGGACGCGATGCTCGACTTCAACCAGGTCGACTACGTGCACATCGACCTGTCCGAAGCGAACCCCTCCGGTCTGGCTCAGCTACTCGCCGGACGCAAGACCCGCCTCTCCACGATTCTGCGCGACAAGTCGCAGCTTGAGGCGGGTATGCGCTCCGCCCGCACCCTGCGCACCAAAATTTACGAACTCGCCACCGACCACGGCCTGGACTCCGGCTACTTCGTGGCGGGTACTGCCTCCTGGCTGTCGCACGACACCCGCGAGGATGCCGCCGCCTACGAGAAGCGCTTCATCGCACCGATTCTCATGGCGCCGCTGAGCATCACCCCGCACCCGAAGGATGACGACTTCGAGCTGCGCCTCGCCGGTTCCGCACGCCTGAACCCGGCAATGGTCCGCCAGATTAAGCAGGAATACGGTATTGACCTAGGCACCATGGACGTGGCTCAGCTGGCAAACTCCATGTCCCGTCTGGACCCCGAGCCGGTTATCGAGCGTATGCGCGCATCTGCCGGTCGTATTCCGGGCATGACCATTGAGTCGAAGTATTTCATCTCCACCTTTGCTGACCTGAAGGAAAGCCTGGGCGAGCTGCCGCACACCGCCATCACCCCGCTGGTTCGTGACCTGGCGGCACTGAAGGTTCCCGGCGTGAAGCCGCGCGAGCTCAACGCCCACAACCTGCAGCAGCCCCTGGACCAGCGCGACCCGGCAGAAGAAATGCTCTTGCTGGACGCTGACGCGAACGCCCAGGAGATTATCGACACCGCGGTCAGCGGTTTCTCCTTCACTATCACTGCGGCACCCGGCACCGAGCCGTTGCGCACCGCCGTGAACATTGCATCCGCGCTGATGGGTCGCGGTAAGTCCGTGCTCGTGGTGGGTGAGAAGCGCTCTACCCTGGCCGAGTTCTCGGCGCTGCTCAAGCGCACCGGCATTGAGAGCCTGCGCTACGACCTGCTCGCCGAGCACGACTCCGAGGCTCAGCGCGCCGAGTTCATTCGCGCCATTGTGCGCAATGAGAGTGCCGAAGAACCGAACTCCGAGGACCTGAACGAAGAGCTCGTCGCGACCCGCGCCGCGCTGCTCGACCACACCCGCGCCCTGCTGAACAAGGACGCGAACTGGCAGATTTCCGTCTACTCGGCGTTACAGCGTCTGGCTGAGCTGACCGCCTCCGAGGACGGCCCGGCAACCCGCGTGCGTTTTGACCGACCCATGCTTGATGCGCTCATGGAGCGCGAGCAGGTGCGTGCCGAGCTGGTGCGCCTAGGCGAGATTGATGGTTTTGCGGCGGCTTCGCGTACCTCCCCGTGGTACCGCGCCCGCCTAGTCAATGACGAGGAAGCCGCCGAGGCGTACGCCCTGGTCATTACCCTCAAGTCCTCCCTGCTGAACCTGCGCGAGGCAATGAACCGCACCAGCGCCATGCTGGGTCTGCGCACGGGTCGTACCATCGCCGAGTGGGAGTCGCAGCTGGCGATTCTGATGCGCATCCGTGAGACGCTCAAGCGTTTCCGCGCAGACGTCTACGACCGTCCAGTGACCGACCTGATTGCGGCGACTGCATCCGGTTCGTGGCGCCGTGAGAACGGCATCGAGATGAGCAGTATGCAGCGTTCCCGCCTGCGCCGCGCGGCAAAGGAGTACATCCTGCCCGGCGTGAATATTGGTGACCTGCACGAGCAGCTGAAGATTGTTCAGGCCGAGCGTGCCGAGTGGATTCGCCACATTGAGGCGCCCCGCACCCCGCAGATTCCTGAGAACCTGGATCAGCTGGCTGCCGCCCTTAACTCTCTGGTGTCTGAACTGGCGGGCCTAGGCATTGTCCTGGCTGACACCGTTGAGGGCACCGACTTTGTACGCACCGACCTGGATGCCCTGGACGCGCGCCTGGACGCCCTCATGGCGGACCGCGTGCTGCTCATGACCCTACCGGAGCGTGACGCCCTGACCCAGAAGCTGCGTGAGCGCGGCCTGTCGGAGCTGCTCGATGACCTGTACGCGCGTCAGGTTCCGACCGAGGTTGTTTCCGCTGAACTGGAGCTTGCCTGGTGGCAGTCTGCCTTGGAGTTCTTGCTGCAACATCACGAGGGTAAACTGTTGGACGGCGACCGCCTGCGCGATATGGAGTCCCGTTTCCGCCGTGCCGACTACGCCCACATGACTAGCGCCCCGGCGCGTCTGCTGGCGAAGGTTGCTCGCGTGTGGACTGAGCGTATTGAGTCTGAGCATGATCAGGCAGCGTACCTGAAGAGCCAGCTGCGCGGCTACGAGTTCGTGCTCGAGGAGCTGCTGACTCACGCCCCGGTGATGGCACGTACCCTGCTGCCGCTGTGGACTGCGAGCCCCTTCGCCCTGGCGCGTAAGGTTCCCGCCTCCATGCGTTTTGATACGGTGCTGCTGCTGGACTCCGAATCGACCCCGCTGGCGGCGAACCTGCCAGCGATTACCCGCGCCGACCAGGTGATTGCCCTGGGCGACCCGCATTCGGGTTACCCCTCGCCGTTCATCGTGTCCGCCCCGACCTTTGGGGCGCCGGAACCGGCAGGTGAGCAGCTGGACAGCACCTTCGACGTGCTCGCTACCGTACTGCCCAACCGCACCCTGGCGATGCTGCACCGTAGCATGGACCCGGTGATTCTGGACTACCTGAACCGTGAGTTCTACGGTTCGCAGCTGCATGCGGCTCCGGTGAGCCGCGCCTCCGCCCAGCCCGCCGGTTCGCTGACCGTTGAGTACATTGATACTCGCGGTAAAGTGAGCGATAACGCGAACCTGGATTCGCCCGGTGTTGAGGTGGAGCGCGTGACGAACCTGGTACTGGAGCACGCCTACCGTACCCCAGACCGTTCGCTGGCGGTGGTGACGGCTAGCCCGAAGCACGCTCAGCGTGTGGCTGAGTCGGTCCGTCATGCCTTGAGCCTGTACCCGCAGCTGGCGCCGTTCTTCGCCGCTGGTGAGGAGTCTTTCCGCGTGGTCGACCTGACCCGCGCCGAGACCCTCGAACGCGATACCGTGATTTTCTCCCTGGGTGTGGGTCGTGCCCGCCTGGGGCAGGCGTCCTACGATTTGGGTCAGCTGTCTGCTGAGCATGGCCGCCAGGGCTTTGTGGTGGCGTTGACTCGTGCACGCCGTGCCCTGCGCATTGTTTCGTGCATTGACCCCTCCGAGCTGGACCCGCAGAAGCTACATCATGGCGCGGTAGATTTCTACCACCTGCTGCGTGAACACGCGGAACGTCAGGCGCGTGAAGAGGTGGAAGCGAAGGCACAGCGCGTGCCGGAGACCCTGCCGCGTAACGCGTTCTTGGCCGCCGACGACGCGGACACCCCGGATTTGGGCGACTGGCTGCTGAACGATTTGGTGGCGCGTCTGCAGGCTCGCGGTGTGCGTGTGACCCGCGGTGAGGGCGATATCGCTCTGATTGCGCACGCCCCGGAGAAGCTGGCGGCTGAGCCGGTTCCCGCGCTGGGTGTGGCTCCCGTGGTCTCTTCGAACCCGAGTGTTCCGGCGGCTATGCCGCTGGTGGCGTGCTCCGATGGTGAGCCGAATTATGCGCGTGCTTCGGTGCGTGAGCGTACCCGTCTGCTGCCGGAGCGTCTGAGCCGCACGGGCTGGAACTACATTACGCTGGGCACCCTGGAAGTATTTGCTGATCCGGACGCCGTGGTGGCGCGCGTGCTGCACTACCTGGATATGGATGAGGGCGCTGAGGTTCGTGGCTAGCTATTCGTCAACGCCGAAGCCGCGCCGTGGGCACCGTCGTGTGAGCGGCGGCGGTTCGGTGAGCGGGGCTGAGCCTCTGCTGGTGGGCGTGACTACGCCTTCGGTTGTGGCTTCGGGTACTTCCTCTGCCGCGGGGGCTTCCCCGAAGAAAGCTGATGCCCAGAAGCAGAACCCCCAGAAGGCGAGTTCTCAGAAGGCGGGTTCTCAGAAAGCGGCTACATCTGCGCAGCCGCTGACCCCGGAGGAGCGTGAGCGTCTGGAATGGATGCGTCAGCAGCGTCCTCCGCACTGGGGTAACAATATCGTGTAGCGTCTTCCTGAGGGAGAGCACTTCTTAAAACGCCGAGGGGCGGGGCAACGTGTGTTGCCCCGCCCCTCTTTTGGGCTGGTGTGGGACCCCGTTTAGGAGTTGCCCTTGTCGGTGCTGTAGAAGCCGGAACCTTTGAAGGTCACTCCGACGGTGTTGTAGCGCTTGCGCAGGGTTTCTTCGCCGCACTGCGGGCAGATGCGCAGTGCATCGTCGCTAAAGGACTGGCGCTGTTCAAAGACGTGGTTGCAATTCTTGCACTGGTAAACGTAGACCGGCATTTTGTCCTTCTGTATCCGTTTTCGCTGGGATGGTTTATTAACGTGGTTTGAGTGTACCGCTTTTGAAAGGTTGGGAGCTATTTGCGTTTTCTTCTCAAATAGCTATTTCTGTTTCTTTTTACCTTTTTCCTGAGTGATTTTGTTGGTGTGTTCCTGCATATCTTTGCGTTTTTGCATAAAGATTTGGGTGTCAATCAAGAGTGAATCGGGCGTGGGTGAGCCGGGTGCTTTTAACCCTGCTGGTGAGCGAGGAAAATGCCCCGCTCGGTGAGAATCACCGGTAGAATAGCGTCCCACTGGTCGTAGGGGATAGCTTCGTAGATTTCGTCGCTGAAGACAATGCCGATGCTCCGGCCGGTGAGCTGCTGGTCGCTGAGCAGGGGGATAATGCGGTCGTAGTAGCCGCCTCCCTGACCGAGGCGGTGCCCGCCTGCATCAAAAGCAAGGGCGGGGATGAGGCGCAGGTCGGCGTCAATGAATGCTTGCGTGTCTTGTTCTTCGCCTTCGGGTTCGGGGATGCCCATGGGGCTGAGCGGATGCTCAACGGTGGGGTCCCAGTGCACCCAGGCGAGTTTGCGACCGGGGCGTACGACGGGCACGAGGATGCGGTGTCCCTGCTCATGGAGAGCGTTTAGTGCTTGGACAATGGGCGGCTCAGATTTGGTGGGCAGATACGCCGCAATGGTACCGGGGGAGTGGACCCGCTGTGCGACTGCTTCGAGGATGTGGGCGGTGAAGAGCTCCTGCATCTGCTGCTGGCCGTGTTCACCGCGGTGGCTGCGTGCGATGAGGCGGCGCGGGCGGATTTGGGAGCGGAGAATGTCTTTGTCTAGGGAGATATCGTCTGCGCTGGCACCGGCGTCGGAGTTGCTGGTGGCGGGGGTTGTGTTGAGGTGCATGGTGTGTCCCATCGTCGTTGCGGGTCTTGTGTGAAGGGTTGGGGAGTGGCGCGTCCCGTAGGAAGTAAGGTGCGTTCACTCTATGCTGAGAGGTATCCGTGCGCAGGGTAAAACTGCCCTGGTGGGTGGTGAAAATTGACCTATATCTGCGGGGACGTGGATTCCACTTTTTAGTATAGGGTTTGAGAAAAATAGTGCTGAGTTCTGTGGGGTGCATTTTCTTTGCACACCGAAGAATGGGCCGCTGTGGATATGTAGTTAGTCACGTTGAAGATTTTTTCATGTCATAGTGTCTATAAATCGCCTTAAGTACTTTACAACTTAGGGTATTCTTGTGGCATGGCTACTGAAATTAAGTCTGTTACTAAGGCAGTTATTCCTGCTGCTGGTCTGGGCACCCGATTCCTGCCCGCAACGAAGGCAACCCCCAAGGAAATGCTCCCCGTCGTTGATCGCCCCGCGATTCAGTACGTGGTGGAGGAAGCAATCCGTGCCGGTCTGAACGACGTTCTGATGATTACCGGCCGTAACAAGCGCGCTCTCGAGGATCACTTCGACCGCGTTCCCGTTCTGGAGCAGCAGCTCGCTGAGCAGGGTAAGGACGCCCTACTCGCATCCGTGGTAGCTACCAATGAGATGGGTGGCGACCTGCACTACGTGCGTCAGGGCGACCCCAAGGGTCTGGGCCACGCTGTTCTGCGCGCAAAGCGCCACGTTGGTGACGAAGCATTCGCTGTTCTGCTCGGCGATGACCTGATTGACGAGAAGGAAGACCTGCTCGCTCGTATGGTGGAGGTCCAGGAGCGCACCGGCGGTTCTGTCGTTGCTCTGATGGAGGTTCCCCGCGAGGCTATTTCTGCTTACGGCGCAGCTGCTATTGAGGCTGTTGAGGGCGAAGACGGTTTCGTTAAAATCACCGGCCTGGTTGAGAAGCCTGCTGCTGATGAGGCTCCCTCGAACTACGCTGTGATTGGCCGTTACGTTCTGAGCCCGAAGGTCTTCGAAGTTCTGGAGAACACCGCTCCGGGCCGCGGCGGCGAGATTCAGCTGACCGACGCTCTGCAGACTCTGGCTCAGGGTGAGGGCGAAGGCGAAGGTGTCTACGGTGTGGTCTTCTCCGGCCGCCGTTTCGACACCGGTGACAAGCTGTCCTACCTGAAGGCAAACGTTATTCTTGCTGCTGAGCGCCCCGAGTTCGGTGACGACCTGCGCGCATGGCTGAAGGACTTTGTTGCAGAGAACTGCTAATTACTCTGCACCCGCTCTCTAAAGAGGGCAACCGATAAATACCAACCACGCTGAGGAAGGCGTTCTTTCCGGTGGGGCGTTTTAGCCCCAAGGGAGGGCGCCTTCCTTTGCGTCGTATGTGTCTATTATGTGCTTGGGGTGCTACTGGGCGAGGGCCCAGGGTGTGCCTTGTGCAGGGACGCGACGACGTTGTAGTGTGCATATTCCTTCAGGGGTATATGTGCATATCCAGCCCGATTCTTGCCGCTTATGGAAAGCATTGGGAATATAAGGGTATGATTAAAGTCTAGGGATAAAGGGACGATAGAGGGCGACCTGAATATGACGCTTTTGAACACCTCCGGCGTGTTGGTAATTCTGACCGTGATTTTGCTGCTGTGGTTTGTGCCCAGGAGCCTGCGTCGCGCGCCCGCTGGCCCTGTCATGGAGCCTGAACGTCCCCTGATTAGTGCTGAGCGTACCGCGGAGGATATTCTCGCCTCCGCCGGTGTGTTGCTGAACGAGTCGGAGGCATACCAGTCCTCCGATCACGCGGTGGCACCGGGTACTTCTCTGCCGTCTTCTGCTCTTCCGCAGGCTTCTTCCCGTTCCTCCCACACGGTGGAGGAATCCGCCCAGCCTGCGCCCGATACGGCTTCTATTTCGCAGATTCGCGAATCTTCCCCGACTGCCCCTTACACGGATGAGATTCCGGTGGTGGAGGAGTCGAAGCCCTCGCCTCTGTCCTACTTTGATACTTCGAGCCCGAGCGGTATTGCCCTGCTGGTTGCTGCCGGTCTGGGTGTTCTTGCCCTGGTTACCGGTCTTCTGGCGCTCTTTGGTGTGCTGGCGTGGGGCTGGGCTGTTCTCTTGCTGATTCTTGCCGGCGGTGCATGGGCTGTGAGCCGTTTTGGTCTGCTGGAGTCTGTTGCTAACCAGGTCAAGGCGAGCCGCGATGCACGCCAAGCTAAGGCAGAAGATGATGAGGATGACGAAGCTGAGGACGAAGCCTACGAAGAGTCCGATGAACATGAAGAAGCCGGCGATGATGCTTCTGAGCCTGTAGAGGACTCGGCGGCTGAGGGTGTGGAGCCTGAAGTTGCTGAAGAGCCTGCACATCATGCTCGCCCCGCCACCCGTGAGGCTACTACCCGCAAGTCTGTACACGGTGTGAACCGCGAGGCGGCACGCTCGAGCCGCGCGCACATCGCGGTGGAGTCCTCCGATGAGGCTCCCGAGGCGGCTCCTCGTGCGGAAGCGCCTGCTGCGGCACCTGCTCATTCTTCTCGTGCCGTACCTGCCCGTTCTGCCCGTGCGGCGGAGGCGCCCGTCGCACACCGTCAGGAGCGTCGCCAGCAGCGTCCGAGTCGATTCCAACCGATTCGCCGCGGTAGCGTGCTCTTTGATCAGGAGAGCGGTTCCGCTACTTCCTCCGGTGCACCGCGTACTGCGGCACAGCCTCAGCGGGTAGAGCAGGCTCCGGTTGATCCGAGCCAGCCTGTCCAGCCTCAGCCTGCACAGCCCGCTCAGGCACCCGTACAGGCTCCCGCCAAGCCGGTAGCAGCTCAGCCTGCACCAGCCACCCAGGCACCTGCACAGCCGGTAGCAGCTCCTGCTCAGCAGCCAGCTATTCAGTCGGATCAGCCGGTGGCTCGCCAGGCTCTGCGCGACGGCTCGCCCGTCCGTCAGGCACCTGCGGCACCTGCTACTCAGGCTCCCGCTCAGCCGATTCCCGAAGAGATTCCTCTGCCGGATGTCCTGGACGATTCCGAGTTCGATGCGCTGGATATCGCCTCGCTGAACGATTCGGTTCTTTCGACCGGTGCTACTGCGACCGGCGGTGTTCGTTCGACGAACCGTCACCCCGGTGCCGGCTCCTCCTTTGAGGCGGTTAGCAACACCTGGAACCCGGTTCAGCTGCCTAAGCCGCTGAGTGCACTGCACCGCCAGGACAAGAACCAGGGTAAGAAGTAGACTTTGCTCCAGACACGCATAAAACCCCGACAGTTCACACTGTCGGGGTTTTTGTATGCCTGGGGATGATTGGGAAGAAGTTAAAAAGAAAAGGAACCCCGTCCATGGGGTTCCTTTTCTAGCATCACACACAGGAAGAAAGTCTTCTAGACCGATTAGGAAGGCCTTCCCACAAGGCCTGCCCTATTCGGTAATAAAAATATATCCTAATTCCCGTGCGGGTGACAAGCTGAAAATAGCGACACCCTGTCAATAAACTAAGGTTGCCCTAAGTAAAATCCGCGCCATTGCAGGCGACAAGGGGCAATAACCCCCGGCTGAAAAAATTTAAAAAAATTTTCTGACCCCTCCAAAAGTCGAATAAGAAGCCTCAAAGAACCTTCAATCAGGTTAATATCGCCCACTCATGAGAGAATAGCCGGGTGAAAGATTGGTTTGACGCACTCCCGATTGAGGTTGCCCTAGCTTTCATGTGGGTGGTCGGAATCGTCCGCACCAGCATCGTGTACGCTCTTGGCGCGCTTGCTGCTGAAGGCGGTGCCCGCCTCGACCGCATCCGCAAAGCCATGGACAGCCCGCTCTACCGTAAAGCGCGCCGCTTGATTAATCGGTGGGGCGTTATTGCTGTGCCCCTCTGCTTTCTCACCGTGGGTCTGCAAACCGCGGTCATCATCACGACCGGCTTCACGAAAATGCCTCTGCGTCGCTGGGTTCCCGCGATGCTGGTTGGAACCTTCATGTGGGCGTGTATTTACACCACCATCGGCTTCGCAATTCTTGCGGCCCTCGGCCTGGAGCCGTGGATGTTCCCGCTCGCCCTTGCCATTGTTATCACGGTGCTGGTCATTGTGACTCAGCTGCGCGAACGCCGCATTAACCGCGAAACCGTTGAGAACACTGCGGATAACATCGCCGAGAACTAGTCCTACCTTCAGCGGGGGATAGGTGCACTATCTCGCCGGGTTGAGGCCACTCACCTACCCTCAATGCCCCCGCCCAAGATGTGCTAGCGTGGAGGGATGAGTTCATCCGCATCCTCCACCGCAGGCACCCCCGAAGAGCAGCCCGTCAACGACTCTGCCCTCACCGCAATCGACCCCGAGCAGAACGCGCCCGAAAACGCTACCGACCAGGTAGAAAGCGAAGCTCCCACCCGCGTGTACCTGCATCCCGAGCAGCTGGCGATGATCCAGACCCCGGAGGCTCTGCCCGTCCCCGTGCTGCAGCGCTCTGTGCTGCGCATTAGCTACGTGCCCGCGATTATGCCCGGCAAGTGGTTCAACCGCTGGCACGAGCGTTACGGCGACCGCGTGCAGCTGGCGGAGGTGCCCGTGCGTGAGGCGCGCGGCCTGGACTCCCTGCATCAGGACCTGTGCCTGATTGACCCTGCCCTCAACTCCGCGGAAGAAACTGTCTCCGAGGCGCCCGCTGAGGATAGCGCCGAGGCTACCGAGCACGCCCCCATTGAGCGTAAGGCTGTGCCCGAGAACCCCTTCGCGCACATGAGCATTGTGCGCCCCGACCGTGAACCGGCAAGCACCGACGGCGAGAAGTACCATAGCATCCGCCTCTACGAGGAGCTGCCCGTGGTCATTCTGCCGGTGGACCATGTGCTCACCGTGCTTGATGAGGTGCCCGTGGAGGAGCTTGCTGAAGAGTTCCTGCTGCAGCCCGCCTCCGATATTCCCGCCTATGAGGAAGTCTCCCGCGCATGGCGTGAGAGTGCCGGTCGCATCGTGCCCGAGGGCCTGAACGATAAAGAAACCATCGAGCTGGTTGCCGCCGGTGTGGGCCTGTACATTGTGCCCATGTCCATTGCGCGTTTCTACCACCGCAAGGACCTCACCTACCGCCCCGTTGCGGGCCTGGACCTCTACCCGGTGCACCTGGTTTGGCCGCGTGCTCCCAAGGGTGAGCCGCGCAGCGAAGAGCTCGAAGCGCTCCTGCAGGACTTCATCGGTATTGTGCGTGGCCGCACCGCAACCAGTGACCGCGGTAGCGAAACCCGACAGGCACGCGCCGAACGCATCGCCGCTGAAAAGGCAAAGGAAAAAGCGAAGGCGCGAGCCTCCAACGCCCGCCGCGAAGCACGCGATAAAAAGCGCGCCAACGCCAAGAAAAACGGTAACGCGCGCCAGCACGCTCGACAGTCCGCCAAAGCTGCCAGCGCACGCCGCGGCAAGAAACGCTAAAGAACGATAGACGGTAAAATCAAACCATGGCATTAGCAATGGAAACCCGACCCGCAGCCTACGCAGTCATCATCGAGCAGGGCAAGCTGCTCATGACCCGCTGGGTGCCCGAAGACCGCGCGCTCAGCCCCCTCTGGTCCCTGCCCGGTGGCGGCATGGAACCCGGTGAACAGGCCGACGAAACCGCGCTACGAGAGACCCTCGAAGAGACCGGTTACAGCGTCGCCATTGAAGACATTCTGGGCGTGCACGCCGGACACTTCCCTGTGCGCTCCACCCAGAAAGACCCGCAAGCGCTACCCTTCTGCGCCCTGCGGGTGGTTTTCCGTGCCCACATTGTCACCGGCGAACTGCGCCACGAAATCAACGGCTCCTCCGACACTGCACGCTGGGTACCCATCGCTGAGCTGGACACCATCCGCTACGGCACCCTCATCGACGAGGTAGCCTCCATGATGGGCTACTCCAACGCCGCTAGCTGGGCACGCGAATACCGCGAATTTCTTGCCGATGAAAACGCACGGAAGCTTCCCTAATGAACCGACTGACCCTCACCCGCCGTGCGGCTCTCACCTCCCTGGCGCTCATGCCGCTGCTCGCCGCCTGCGGCAACAATGACACGACCCCGCATGTGGACCCTTCCGCCTCCAGCTACGGTACCCTGCGTATCGGCTACGGTGCCCTGCGTGAGATGCGCGCTGTCGCGCACGTGTATGCGCGTGCCCTGCGCCAGGTCGGCTACTCCGTTGAACTTGTTGACACCGACAACAGCCGCGCTACCGCCCTGCGCGGGCTCATGGTTCCTTCGGCTAATTCCGCCACCCCTACCGCTACTCTGCCCGACGACGAGGAAACCGGTAGCACCACTGCCGCGGCCCTTGAATCGTTGGACCTGGTCATCGACTACAGCGGCGACCTGCTGCTCTACCTGACCGACGACGGCAAAATTAGCCCCGCCGCCGCACAGAACGAACGTATCGCCGCCTCCGTGAGTGCCTCCGCTCAAGCCGCAGGCGTGACCCTGCCCCCGGCGGCCACCCCCACCGCGGAGGAGAGCACCGCCTCCGCGCATGCTACGGACGGTACCGCGAGCCCCACCGCAAGCTCCACCCGCTCCGCAGACCCCATCAACCTGCGCGCCATGAGCACCACCGACATGACCAACGCCATCTCGCGCATCCTGCCCGAAGAGCTCATGCTCCTCAACGGCGCCCACGCCACCAACAAGGATGTGCTGGTTACCACCCGTGCCGTGAGCGCCCGCCACAAGCTCAACTCCCTCGCGAACCTGCGCGATGTGCAGTCGAGCCTGGCGTTCTCCATCCCGGCAGGGTACTCCAGCGGCACCTACGGTGTGGATTCTTTGCGTAGCCTCTACCGCTACCGCGTGCATGACCCGAAGATTCAGGACGACCCCGCCGAGCGCGTCAACGCCCTCACCGCAGACACCGTGCAGGTGACCCTGCTGCACAGCAGCGACTCCGCGATTGAAGAGAATCGCCTGGTCACCCTGGAAGACCCCTCGACGGCGCTTTTGCAGCAGCAACTGGTGCCCATTATCCGCCGTACCCTGCCAGATAGCGCCCGGACGGCAATTAACCGCGTATCATCTACATTAGACACGGGTAACCTCTCGTTCCTGTTGCGTCTGACTAGCGGTTCCAACCCCATCGCAGATGATGACGCAGCACAATTCATTTTGGATCACCCTAGAAAGTAAATCATCATGACGAAGTACCGTCAGTCCTCAAAGTTGAGCAACGTCCTGTACGACATCCGCGGCCCTATTCTGGATGAAGCCAATCGCATGGAAGCGATGGGCCACCGCATCCTCAAGCTGAACATTGGTAACCCCGCACCCTTCGGCTTTGAGGCGCCGGATGCCATCATGATGGATATCATTCGTCACCTGCCCGAAACTCAGGGCTACTCTGACTCCCGCGGCCTCTACTCGGCACGTACCGCCATTGTGCACCACTACCAGAACCGCGGCATCATGAACCTTGACACCGAATCTATCTACTTGGGTAACGGTGTGTCTGAGCTGATCCCGATGACCCTGCAGGCACTGTGCGAGACCGGCGACGAAATCCTGGTCCCCATGCCCGACTACCCGCTGTGGACCGCAGCCACCGCGCTGGTCGGCGGCAAGCCCGTGCACTACCTCTGCGATGAGGAAAACAACTGGTACCCGGACATCGAAGACATTAAGTCGAAGATTACCGAGCGCACCAAGGGCATCGTGGTTATTAACCCGAACAACCCCACCGGTGCCGTCTACCCGCGTTCCGTGCTTAAGCAGATTGTGGATGTGGCACGCGAACACGGTCTGGTCGTGTTCTCTGATGAGATTTACGAAAAGATTACCTACGATGGCGCAGAGGCCATCAACATGGCGACCCTCACCGGCGACGACGTGCTCTGCCTGACCTTCTCCGGCCTGTCCAAGGCATACCGCGTCTGCGGTTACCGTGCGGGTTGGGTCGCTATCACCGGCCCGAAGAAGGACGCTTCCAGCTACCTGGAAGGCATTCACCTGCTCGCCTCCATGCGCCTGTGCGCCAACGTTCCGGCACAGCACGCCATCCAGACCGCGCTCGGCGGCTACCAGTCCATTAACGAGCTGATTGTTCCCGGCGGCCGCCTGTACGAGCAGCGCACCCTGGCGCACAAGATGCTCAATGAGATTGACGGCATCAGCTGCACCAGCGCGGACGGTGCGCTCTATCTGTTCCCGAAGATTGATGTTGAGCGCTTCGACATTACCGACGATGAACAGTTCGCCCTGGATCTGCTCAAGAGCCAGAAGATTCTCTTCAGCCACGGCCGCGCGTTCAACTGGAAGGACCCGGATCACTTCCGCCTGGTGTTCCTGCCCGATACGCAGACCCTCACCAGCGCCCTAGAGCGCCTGGGTAACTTCATGGCTGACTACAAGCAGAAGCACTAGCCTTCCCGCCTCTGCTACATATAGACAGAAATAGCCTGCCCCGCAGTTCTGATGAGCTGCGGGGCAGGCTATTTTTAGCGGCTTCGCAGATGCGCGATGCGCAGATGACGAAGCAACGCGCCGAGGGGGAGAGAGAAGCGTGCTAGTTCGCTGCAGGCTCCTGACCTGCCTGTGCGCCGCGTGCCGCGTTCAGGCGCTCCTGCGCGCCCTGCAGCCACGCCTCGCAGCGGGCGGCAAGCGCCTCGCCACGCTCCCACAGGGCGATGGAGGTCTCCAGGTCGCTGGCGCCGGACTCCAGCTGGCGTACGACCTGCTCCAGCTCGGCACGTGCCTGCTCGTAGCCGAGGGTTTCGACGGGGGCGCCCAGCTCGGCGCTGTTGAAGCTAATGTTCTCGCTCATTGAGGAACCTTTCAGAGGTAAAAACTAGGGATAAAAACTAGAGGTAAAACGTAGGTATCGAGGTTTAGGAGATGTTCGAGGGGTCCGTAGAAGTCACGGCCGCCTGCGCCGAACCGGTCGCCGCACGCACCGTAATCTGCTCGCCCTCACTCAGCGCCGAAGCGTCACGCACAATAGCGCCCGCGGCATCCTGAACGATGGAGTAGCCGCGGTTGAGCGTCTGCGCAGGCGAGAGCGAACGCACCCGCGCCAACGTATGCGACAGAGTCGCCGACTCACGCTCCAAGCGGTGCTGCACCGAACGGTGAGCGCGCTCGCGTAGCTGGCTCAGCTCCTCCACACGCATGAGCAGGGAGGACTCCGGGTGGGTGAGCACCGGGCGGCTTCGCAGCTGGGCAATGTAGTTCATCTGCATGCCCACGTAGCCGAGTACCGCGCGGTCCAGGCGGGCGCGGGCCTCGGTGATGCGGGCGGTTTCCTCCGAAATATCGGGCACGATGCGCTTACCCGCATCGGTGGGGGTGGAGGCGCGCAGATCGGCAACCGCATCGAGGATGGGGGAGTCCGCCTCGTGACCGATAGCGGAGACCACCGGGGTGGTGGCCGCCGCGACGGCGCGGATAAGCGCCTCCTCGGAGAAAGGCAGCAGGTCTTCGAAGGAGCCGCCGCCTCGGGCGATGACGATGACGTCCACCTCCGGGTGGGCGTCCAGCTCGGCGAGAGCCGCAATGACCTCAGCCGCCGCACCCTCACCCTGAACGCGGGTATTGCGCACCTCGAAGACCACGCCGGGCCAGCGCAGGGAGGCGTTGCGGATAACGTCCTTCTCCGCGTCAGAATCGCGACCGGTAATCAGACCCACGCGATTCGGCAGCATGGGTAGCGGCTTCTTACGCGCGTCAGAGAACAGCCCCTCAGCGGCGAGAGCTTCACGTAGACGCTGCAGCTGCTCGTGCAGGTTACCGGTGCCGACCGCGTACACTTCCTTGCCGATGAGGGAGAGCTTGCCGTTCTTCCACAGGCTCGGCTTGGCGCGGGTGACGATGCGAGCGCCTACGGTCACATCAGCCGCCAGGCCGCTACCGGCACGCCCGAAGAGCGCGAGGGTGAAGGAGAAGTCTTCGTTGAGGTCTTTGAGCTCCATGAAGACGTTGCCGCCGCGGCCGTTGAGGGAGGCGACCTGCGCCTCCACCCAGAGCTCGGGAACCTTGTCTACGTAGTTTTTGAGGTTCTGCGCGAGCAGGGCGAGGGGCCAGGGGTTGGTGGCGGTGGTTTCCTGAGACTTCCCGGGAAGCTGCCGCTCGTGCACGGGCGGCACCACCAGTGCGGGTGCCGGCTGCACTGCGGAGGGGTTGTAGAAGTTCATACTCTCTATTGTCCCTGATTGGTCGGTTATGCGCCTGCTTACAGGTCAGCCTGGCGACTCGGGTAGCTTGCACGCAGTGCAGGCAGAACTTAGCTTCTGGCGCATTCTGCGGGTCTGAATCGGCTTTGAACACTGTGAGCGGGTACCCTAGGCTCATGCGCTCACCCGATCAGTCAGCACATCAGAACAACGCCCTCAACACCGCCGCGGCTTCGTCAACGGCGGGTACTGGCGCGCAAAACTACCCGGCGGACGCGACCCGAGTCGTCGACACCCGGATTACCCGCACGGACGGCTACTATACAGCGGATGAAGACACCACCCTGCTACAGCCCACGCGCACGCTCGGCCACGCCGCAGCCCCCACCAAGGCTGAACTGCAGGCCGCCCCGGAGCCTCCCTTCGCGGCAGGTTTGCGGAGGTTCCTGACCGTTGTGCTGTGCGCCCTGGCCCTGGTGACCGCTCTGGGTGCAACCACGGGTGCCTGGGTGAACTCCAAGCTCATGTCAGAGCGCGGTTTCTCGCAGATTTCCTCCAACCTGGCGGAAGATTCGCAGCTCGCCTCACGCATCGCGGACGGTGCGGTTGAAGACCTCATGAACTCCGAGGCTATGACAACCTTCCTCGACGGCACCAAACAAAGCGGCTTATACTCCATTCTTGTAAAGCCGACACAAGACGGCATACGTTCCCTGCTCAACCGTTCCGCGGCTGAGCTGTCAAAAACTGAAGAATATCGAAGCCTCTGGAAGGAAATAGCCGAGGAAACTCGCCGCTACAACCTCGAACACCAGGACGGTCCCGCCGTCATTGTGCTCACCCCCTTCTACCGTGCGCTGGATGCGAAGGTCGGCTCTATCGGCTCCTTCGACCCGGACCTGACGAAGCTCGGCCCTGAAACCCTCAACATTGACCGGGTAAAGGACAGCAACAGCCAGCAGGAGCAACAGGAGTGGTACCTGCACGCCGGCATTAACCGTGCCGCCGCGCTGGGCAAATCCACCGTGCCGCTGACCATCATCTCGGTGCTGAGCCTGCTGCTGGCTACGTTGCTGGCACCCAGGCACCGCATCCTGGTACCGGTGGTCACGGCTCTGCTCTACGCCCTGCTGGGCTGGGGTGCCGCAGCCTGGTTTGGCGCCCAAAGCCCTGAATCCTTAGGAATTACCAGCCACAGCACCGCCGGAACGGCACTGATTACCGGGGCATGGAACCAGCTTGCACCGTCACTGACCGGGCACTTGCAGGCGGCGGCAAGCTACGGGCTGGTCATGGCGATCCTCGCCCTGCTGCTCGGTATTCTGATTCGCCTCATCGCCCTGGGACGTAGCCCTGCGAGCGGTGCCACAGTCATCACACACTAAAAGTCCGAACAACGTAGGATAGTAACCATGTCCACTGAAACTATTGCCCTGGGCCTGCCGCCCGTACCCCGCGAGCGCCGCACCCGCGCCGACGTTGAAGCCGCCGCACCCGTCACCGGTGAGAAGAAAGTCCTGCTCGCCACCCCGCGCGGTTACTGCGCGGGCGTTGACCGTGCCGTGATTGCTGTTGAGAAGGCGCTGGAGCACTACGGCGCGCCCGTCTACGTGCGCAAGCAGATTGTTCACAACCGCCACGTGGTGGAGACCCTGGAGAAGCAGGGCGCTATCTTCGTTGATGAAGTGGACGAAGTCCCCGAAGGTTCCGTGACCGTGTTCTCGGCGCACGGCGTGTCCCCGGCGGTGGTTTCCGCAGCTGGCGACCGCTCCCTGAACACCATTGACGCGACCTGCCCGCTGGTGAACAAGGTGCACCGCGAGGCTGTGCGCTTCGCCAAGCAGGACTACGACATCCTGCTCATCGGTCACACCGGCCACGAAGAGGTCGAGGGTACCGCCGGTGAGGCGCCCGAGCACATCCAGATCGTGAACTCGCCCGAGGAAGTGGATCAGGTAACGGTCCGCGACCCCGAGAAGGTTGTGTGGATTTCTCAGACCACCCTGTCCGTGGATGAGACCCTGGAAACCGTGGCGCGTCTGCGTGAGCGTTTCCCGTCCCTGCAGGATCCGCCTTCGGACGACATCTGCTACGCAACCTCCAACCGCCAGGGCGCTATCAAGGAAATCGCTCCGCGCGCAGACCTGGTCATCGTGGTGGGTTCGGCGAACTCCTCGAACTCCGTGCGCCTGAAGGAAGTAGCACTCGAATACGGCGCTAAGCGTGCCGAGCGTGTGGACTTCGCACACCAGGTCGACGAATCCTGGTTCGAGGGTGTGGCAACCGTGGGCCTGACCTCCGGCGCGTCCGTGCCCGAGGTTCTGGTTCAGGAGGTGCTGGCTCTGCTCGCCGAGTACGGCTACAGCACCATCGAAGAGGTCGAGACCGCGAAGGAAGATATTCTCTTCTCCCTGCCGAAGGAACTGCGTTCCGCTCTGAAGAACGACGAGAACGTAGGCCGCCAGCTCGGTGGCCGCGGCGCTAAGCCCACTCGCTAAGCCTTTTAGCTGATGACCCCGTGTCCTTTTCCCCGTGTGGGGAGAAGACGCGGGGTCTTTCGTGCATGAGGATGCATGGGGAGGGATGGCGGTACGCGCCGGTTTCCGCTCGCGGGGGAGAAAACACTGGGTTTTCGCGCATGAGGATGCACAGGTAGGGGTTCTTGCGCAGCTTCGCGGTCTCGCTACGCGGGGGAGTGCCCCCTCTGCGGCGCTGGGGCGCCTTGAGGACGGAGCCCCCGCTTCGCGTGACCGCCTCCGCTGCTGGGGGAGTTCCCCTTCTGCGGCGCCCCAATAACGATTGACACAGGCGCCTTGAGGACGGAGCCCCCGCTTCGCGTGACCGCCGCCGCTGCTGAAAATACCTCGTTGCCATGCCGTATTACCGCTGAAAATGCCTCGCTAGAACAGCCGCTGCGTGAACTCATGACATTTGTCATGTGCAGGTCATGACACTCTGTACCGCAGCGGCGCGAAAACCGGAGGTGTAATAGAAACATGAACACCGCAGCACTTCAGAACAGCAAGCACAACACCGCAGAAACCGTTATTTCCGCCCGCTCCCTCCGCCAGGTTTTCTCCACCCGTGCGGCAGGCACCGTGGTCGCCGTCGACTCGATTGACCTGACCGTCAAGCGCGGCGAAATCATCGCCCTGCTCGGCCCCAACGGCGCAGGTAAGACCACCCTCATCGACATGATTCTTGGTCTGACCCAGCCCAGTGGCGGCGAGTTGAGCGTCTTCGGTCGCAACGCCTCCGAGGCGGCACGCGCCGGTCTGCTCGGTGCGGTTCAGCAGACCGGTGGCCTGCTCAAGGACCTGACGATCCGCGCCACGGTCGAGATGATTGCGGCGCTGTACCCCAAGCCCATTGACGTGGATGAGGTACTCGCCGGCGCCGACCTGACCGATATTGCTAAGCGTAAGGTCGGCAAGTGCTCGGGTGGTCAGCAGCAGCGTCTGCGTTACGCCCTGGCGACCATGCACTCGCCGGAACTGCTGATTCTGGACGAGCCGACCGCCGGCATGGACGTGAATGCACGCCGCACCTTCTGGGAGCGTATGGAAGCCATCGCAGAACGTGGAACGACCATTCTTTTTGCGACGCACTACCTGGAAGAAGCACAGAACTTCGCCCAGCGCATCGTGCTCATGGAATCCGGCTCCATCATCGCTGACGGCTCCTCCGACGAGATTCGCGCCCTGACCGGCCACCGCCACCTCAGCTTCCTCGCACCCGCACCCATCACCGACCTGGATGTGCCGGTTGAGGTCACCGAAGAGTCCGGCGGGTACCGCCACCGCATCTCCGTGCTGGAGATTGAGCAGGTACTGCGCACTCTGCTGAACAATTACAGCATCACCGACCTGGAGGTCACCAAGCCCTCCCTGGACGAGTCCTTCACCCTGCTGACCGAGCAGGCCGCCGCCTCCAAGGCATCCGCCTCCTAAACATCAGACCACCTAAACACCACACCATCTAAACGCTACGCCGCCGTTACACACCTCAAGGAAAACATCATGCTCCGCTACGCACTCTACGACATCCGCGCTTCTATCCTCTCGACCGACCGTTTCTTCTTCGGCGTGGCACTGCCGATTGTCTTCTTCCTGCTCTTTGGAGCGATGCAGGACTACTCCTCCCAGCCGATGGGCGACGGCAACGTAGCAGCGTACGTCATGATTGGCATGGCGCTGTACGGTGCTGTGCAGAACACCGTGGCGATTAGCGGCAGCACCGTCACCGAGCTCTCCAGCGGCTGGAACCGCCAGCTGGCGCTGACCCCGCTGACCACCGGCAAGTACCTGGGCGCGAAGGCGCTGACCGCCCTGGTGATTTCTGCGGTGCCGGTGATTGCGGTGAACATTGTGGGCATGTTCACCGGTGTTGAAATCCCCGTGAACCAGCAGCTTGCAGCCGGCGCGCTGACGGTGCTGTGCGGTCTGGTGTTCGCCTTCTACGGCATCATGATGGGTCTGCTGATTCGTAACGAGAACGCCGTGTCCATTGCGAACGGTCTGCTGGTGATTATGAGCTTCTTCGGTACCGTGTTCTCCCCGCTGAGCACCGACCTGCTGAAGTACGCCCGCTTCACCCCGCTGTACGGTGCCGCTGAGATTGCCCGCTACCCCTTCAGCGCAGGTCAGACCATTATTCTGGGTGGTGAGGACTGGTTCGTGACCGAGCCGCTCTGGTACGCAGTGGTGAGCCTGGTTGTGTGGGCGGCTATCTTCCTGGGTGTTTCTGCCCTGCTGATGCGCCGCGCAACCCGCCGCTAAATGCTTCTTCCCGCCGCAGTCTCAAGGGTTCCGTAGTATCAGGGGCTCCCGAGGCTGCGGCGGAAGCCGTACCTACTCAGGCTGTATCTACTAACACTGCCGCTACTGACACCGCCGCACCGGTGGTATCTGCACCCGCGGCACCCGCACGTTAGGCTAGAACCATGACCGAAACCCACACCCATTCCTACGAGAACGAACACCCCCACGCAGAGAACGAGGTGGCACCCTCCGCCGCGAAGCGCACCCTGGGCAAGCACCGCTTCCGCTTCCTCCACCGCGAACGCAGCGGCAACGTGAACTGGCTGGCGCTGGGCTTTAGCGCCCCGTGGCTGGTGTTTCTGCTCATGCCGCTGGACAGCTTCCTCACCACCCCGGAGCTGGGGCCGGTGCGCTGGGCCGGTGTGGCGCTGGTGGCGCTGTTTGCGGTGGTGAACTGCTCGGCGTACGCGGTGCCGTGGCTGGTGCCGGTCACCTCTACGGTGCGTCGAAGCGTCATCTGGACGGTGCTGATGGCACTGCCTGTAGCTGGCCTGACGGCACTGCAGCTGGAATCGGCGTATATGGTGTTCTTGTCGTTCAGCATGTACTTTGTGGCGTTCTGGATTTTTGGCACGATCGCCCCGTACCGCCTGCGCCTGGGTGTAGCGGCGACGATTGCCCTGGCCTGCTGGCTAATCTTTATGGCGGGCATCGGTTTTGATGTCACCGCGCACGGCGGAATTGCCCTCTTTATCGGTGCACCTATGGTGGGTATGCTGGGCTTCTCCTACCTGATTGAGCTGGGCGAACGCGCGGATGTAGCGCGTGCCTCCCTGGCGCTCTCCGAGGAACGTGAAGAGATTGCCCGCGACGTGCACGACGTGCTCGGCCACTCCCTGACCGTCATCACCCTCAAAGCGGAGCTGGCGCAGCGCCTGCTGGAGATTGACCCCGCCCGCGCCGGCGCCGAAATGGAGGCAATCGCGCAGCTGTCCCGCGCATCCCTGGCGGAGGTTCGCTCAACCGTGACGCGCCTGCGTGTGCCCGACTTCTCGGGTGAGATTGAGGGTGCGGGCCGTGCCCTGCAGACCGCCGGTATCCGCGCCGAACTGCCGGATGCTCAGAGTGCGCTCGCGGTGGCTGGTGTGAACGCGAAGCTGTTCTCCTGGGTTCTGCGTGAGGCGGTCACGAATATGGTGCGCCATTCGGGTGCGAACGCGGCGCGGGTGCGTCTGAGCGCAACCGGTCTGGACATCCTCGATAACGGTGTGGGTGTGGGCGATGCCCGCGGTAACGGCCTGACGGGTATGGCTCAGCGTGTGGCGGCGTCCGGCGGTAGCGTGGTGATTGAGGCGGCGCCCGAGCAGTGGCTGGCGGAGAACCCTGGCGGTGGGGTGGGTACGCGCATCCGTGTGAGCATGGACGGTGACACCTCACTGCTGTAGGTAGATTCTGCAGATTGTGGAACTTGGCGTCGCGCCCTGGACGGGGGAGCTACCCGCCCCTGTATGGTGGTGGTAGACAACCTCACGCGGTTGTTCCGCCCGCCGTTATCACCCTGTCTTCAGCCCTGGGAGGCTCCCATGATTCGTGTTCTGCTCGCTGACGATCAGCAGCTCATCCGTGAGGCTCTTGCCGCTCTGCTGGGGCTGGAGGTTGACCTGCAGATTGTGGGTCAGGTCGGTAGTGGTGATGAGGTGCTGGGCGCTGTCGCCCTGTTGAAGCCGGACGTGGTGCTGTTGGATGTGCAGATGCCCGGTACTTTGCTGGCTGATGGTATTGAGGCGGCTGCGGCGCTGCGTGATGCAGGTGCGGTGAGTGAGTCGGGTGAGCCGGTGCGCACGCTGATTGTGACGACGTTTGGCCGCCCGGGCTATGTGCGCCGCGCCCTGGAGGCTGGTGCGAGTGGTTTCGTGGTGAAGGATACGGGTGCTCGCCAGTTGGCGGAGGCGATTCGTCGTGTGCATGCGGGGTTGCGTGTGGTGGATCCGTCGTTGGCGGCGGATTCTTTGGTGACGGGTGCTTCTCCGTTGACGGAGCGTGAGGCGCAGGTGCTGCGTGAGGCGGCGTCGGGTGGTACGGCTCAGCAGATTGCGTCGGCGTTGTTTTTGTCGGCGGGTACGGTGCGTAATTATTTGTCGGCGGCGATGGCGAAGACGGGTGCGTCGACTCGTCAGGATGCGGTGCGTATCGCCACGGAGAACGGCTGGCTCTAGGCCGATTTTCTGGTTAATTCCGGCGGGGGAGCGGTAGCGCTTCCTCGCCTCCACTTTTTGCCGCCGTTTTCTCCTTTTCAGCGCCCCGGTTGGTGCCTATCCCTGTACTCGGGGCGGCTCCAGCGCGAACACGGTAGAATGGTAGTGTCTATGCCCGCAGGCGCCCCGCCCCCTTTTCTTCTTGAGACTGGCGGTGTCGCGCTTGGAAGCGGGCACCATTTTCGCCCTGTGCCCGCCCGCACCCGCCGCATCACGTACGCGGCGCATCCTGAGTGTTTGGCAGGGTACATGATTCGAAGGAAAACTTGTGGCTCTAACTATCGGCATTGTTGGCCTGCCTAACGTGGGCAAGTCCACCCTGTTCAACGCTCTGACCGGCAACACTGTGCTGGCGGCTAACTACCCGTTCGCGACCATTGACCCGAACGTGGGCGTGGTGAACCTGCCGGATGCGCGTCTGAACCGTCTGGCTGAGATTTTTGGTTCGGAGCGCATTCTGCCTGCGACTGTTTCGTTCGTTGATATTGCGGGTATTGTGAAGGGCGCTTCTGAAGGTGAGGGCCTGGGTAACAAGTTCCTCGCGAACATTCGTGAGGCGCACGCTATCGCGCAGGTGGTGCGTGCGTTTGATGACCCGGACGTCATTCACGTGGACGGCAAGGTTGACCCCGCCTCCGATATGGAGACCATTAACACTGAGCTGATTCTGGCTGACCTGCAGACTCTGGAGAACGCTATTCCGCGTCTGGAGAAGGCTGTGAAGATTAAGAAGGGTGACGCCGCTCAGCTGGAGACTTATAAGGCTGCGCAGAAGATCCTGGAGGATGGTGACACCATCATTTCTCGTGCGAAGGACGCGAAGCTGGAGCTGACCCATTTGAAGGAGCTGAACCTGCTGACTGCTAAGCCGTTCATTTACGTGTTCAACGCGGATGAGGGCATTCTGGCATCTGAGGAGAAGCAGCAGGAGCTGCGTGACATGGTTGCGCCGGCTGAGGCTGTGTTCTTGGACGCGAAGCTGGAGGCTGATCTGGTGGAGCTGTCTGAGGAGGAGGCTCGCGAGATGCTGGAGATGAACGGTCAGGATGAGTCCGGCCTGGACCAGCTGGCTCGCGTGGGCTTCTCGACCCTGGGTCTGCAGACTTACCTGACTGCTGGCCCGAAGGAGGCTCGCGCCTGGACCATTTATAAGGGTGATACTGCGCCGCAGGCTGCTGGCGTGATTCACTCTGATTTTGAACGCGGCTTCATTAAGGCTGAGGTTGTGTCTTTCAAGGACCTGGACGAGGCTGGCTCCATGGCGGAGGCGAAGGCTCGCGGTAAGGTCCGCATGGAGGGCAAGGATTACATCATGCAGGACGGCGACGTGGTCGAGTTCCGCTTCAACGTCTAAGCTTGGAATAATTAAATAAATTAATATCTGAGTAACAGTGAAGTTATAAGATCCCCTTGAGACAGTTGTATCTTTGATGAACTGATGCTCAAGGGGATTTTATTATATCTATTCAATTGAGGAAATCTATTGGTTCTAGGAGGAACAAATGGTTGATGCAACAAAAGTATCATCAATAAAGATTAAAACAAATCATACAGGTGAAAAAAAATATTTAATATTTGATGTTGTTAATAATATAGAAACTCAATGTGCAATTATTTTTGGCAAAAATGGTTCGGGCAAATCAACGCTTGCTCGGGCTCTTAGCGTTGACACTAAATCCACTAAATTCTTTGGTGTTGATAAAAATTATCTGGGAAGTGATTGTTCAAATGTTCACGTATTTAATGAGTCTTATGTTATTAAAAATTTCCGTAAATACCCAAAAGAGAAAATTAGGCCAGTTATTTTATTGGGCAATTTTGAGCAGAGGAGAGAGAAGATTAGTGAGCTAAAGGATAAAATATCATCTAGCGAAGAAAAAATAGAAAACGTACTAGAAGAATGTGTAAATAGAGCTCTGGGTGAAAATTCGTTGATTGCAGGCTTGTCTTTCGATGGAATTACCATAAGAGAGTATGTTGATGCTTACGTTAGGTACAATGCTTCATATGCTGATAATCCTGAAAAGGTAGCTGTGGGAACCTGGCGGTTTGGTGAATTATCTGAGGTGGATAAAGCAAAAAGCATAATAGACCTCAGAGCTAATTGCAACCGGGATAGGTATATATGGCTTACTTCTATATGCTTTGATTTTGCCCGCGGCAATATACTAAATGACTTAGCTGAAAATGAGGGAATCTCAAATTATTCTGTCGATGAAATAAAAGAGAAGGTAAAATATAGTTATCGTCGGATTGATGAGATAGTGGAGTCTGACTTAATGGGTCTGGCAGATATTATTTATAAAGTTGGGGCTATATGGTGCGAGGCTGCATACTGGTTGATGCTTCTAATATATAAAGAGGATGAACCTTTATTTCAAAAAATTAATGAAGATATTATCGCACAGGAGGATCGTCGGATATTGGGGATTTTTGAACAAAATCTTGAGCAATTCCAGGATAGTCTCAAGAAGGAGCAAGAGGAGCTAGATAAAGAGCAAGGGAAGTATTCTTCTGAGCAAGTAACGAAATATATAAACACCTTACTTAGTATGGTCTTTGGTGGGCGTAAAATATGGCTTGAATCGGATGAGGATTTTGGATATATTGCAAATAATAAGTATGGAGTGATCCTTCCGAGTAGGTTGTCTATTGGGGAACAGAATATTCTATCTTTATGCTATTTTTTTGCAAGTTTATGCGAAGGTGAAAATTTTGATAGATTATTTACGAAAAATCAAATTGTTATTCTTGATGATCCTGTCTCAAGTTTTGATGATAGTAATAAATATGGCGTGACGGCTCTTCTTGGTTATTTGTGTCAATCCGTATTGGATAAATCGTCAAAAACAAAACTGATTATTATGACGCATGATTTATCTTTTGCGCTCAACATGAGTAAAATGATAAAAGCTATCGATGATAGTAAATTGTCCTGCTGGGAGCTGCAAAAAGATTCTTCAGATGTGCTTATAAAATCAAAATTTGAAGATATTGACAGGTACGCTGACATGCTTAGAATCATGTATGATTTTGCGGTGTCGAGTCAAAAGAACGCGGTCGTTCCTGCACCGAATGATGTTCGACGTGTATGGGAGGCTTTTTTATCGTTTGAGCTGGGGGAGACTTCTATTGCTGAAATGGGGGCTATGAAAAAGCTGAGTGAGTCCTTCTCGAAGGATAAACAAATTGAGAGATTTATTAAAATATTCATTCCTCAGCTTTTTATAAATAGTGACTCGCATTCAAAGAGCCAAATTATGAATGGAAATATGTATCTTACGCCTACTCTGGTTGGTAAACCGTATGAAGATTTTGTGAAAAATATTGTATGCTGTATGCATATTATTGCTCCGCGACATATAGCATGGCGCATGAAGAAATATAAAGGGGAGGGGAAGAGTATCCTTAAATTTGTTAAAGAGTTGGATAATCTGCTTAAAGATGTTCTGGACAGTCCTAAAATAGTTACTGCTATGGATTCTTTGGGAGAAATTGAACGGTTGCATCGGATGCGCCACCGTGGAGGGCGTGTGCCCCTGAATATTCGTCGGCAGGCTGCTAAGCGATAAAAGCATAAAAGCGGAGCCCCGCACTGTGAACGTACAGTGCGGGGCTCCGTCCTATTAACCCTCACGCGCCATAAAAGGCAGCCACCCGGGTGTAAGTCTTATCGACCGGGATTAGTGGTCAGCACCAACCATAACGTTGGACGCCTTGATGACTGCGTAAGCGGTCTCGCCAACCTTCAGGCCCAGCTCCTTGATGGACTCGTTGGTGATGGACGCAGAGATAATAACCTCGGGAGCGATCTCAATCTTAACGATGCCGTTGGTTGCACCCTCGGTGATCTCAACAACCTTGCCAGCGAACTGGTTACGTGCAGAAAGCTTCATGAAGCCGTGCCTTTCACTCAATAAACGTACAAATGCTCTAGATACTTTACACACCTTATCTTCTGCATAATGAGCAAAAACCCGAATTTTCGCAAATATTACGCACAAACCATGCAAATTTTATTTTCGGCTTCACCCACGCCCCGCACCCGCCCCAAAAGACCGGCAAAAACCAGCCCCACACATGCGGTTCACACCCGCCAAATGGTATAGTCAGCACGAACGCGAGAATCCTCGCACCCTCCACCGTCGCACCCCTTGCCTCGCTGACGCGCGCCCACACGCCGCAACCACACACCGTAGGGGAGCGGCGCATCCGCACAGATCGAAGAAGGAACCATGAGCGAAAACCTCAACGAAATCGAAGCACCCGCCTGCCCCGAATGCAACGAAAACTACACCTACGAAATGGGCGAACTCTGGGCATGCCCCATGTGCGGCCACGAATGGGAACGCACCGCAGCAGGCGAAACCGAAGAAGCAGCAGGCTCCAAGGTTCTCGACTCCGTCGGTAACGAGCTCGTCGACGGCGACTCCGTCACCATCGTCAAGGGCCTGAAGGTCAAGGGCGGCGCAGACATCAAGGCAGGCACCAAGGTGCGCGGCATCCGCCTGCTCGAATCCCCCGTCAATGGCCACGACATTGAGGCGAAGGTCCCCGGCGCAGGCCAGATGTACCTGAAGTCCTCCGTGGTGAAGAAGGCATAAGCCAAGAAGACGTAAAACGCCTCCTGTGAGGCGCAGAAAAGGCGGCACCTCCCGCACTAGCTCACGCTAGGGGAGGTGCCGCCTTTGTACATGAGGGACTCCGTGAGCCCTCAATAGGTCGGATTGTTACTTCCTGCCGGTAAGGCCCAGGTAGACGGAAATAGTCAGCATTGCTGCGAAAATTGAAATAATCCAGCGGATCCAGTCAATGCCGCTGGTGTCCGCTACACCCAGCTGGGTCGCTGCCCAGGTGCCGATAGCCGCGCCGACAGCACCGCAGATAATGGTCCAAAGAATCGAAATGTTCTGACGGCCTCGCATGAAGAAACGTGCGATCGCGCCAATAATTGCGCCGGTAATAATGGTGCCAATAATAGTGCCCATTGTTCTCTCCAAAGGTTGTACACCTGCCGCTGTGACAGGTGGTGTATTAGTTCCAGTGTAGGCAATGCTGGTTACGGAAAGCTTAATAACGGGTATGTTAAGGTAAACGGCACCTCAATGTTTTACGTGTAAAACACTGAGGTGCCGTTCCTAATGAACGAAGCGACTACTTCGACTTGCGCCAAATCTTCAGAGCGCTACAAATCATCGGCAACTGCAGGGGCAGGCGACCGTACGCAATAGCCTTACGCTGAGTGGACTGGTTACGCGCATCCAGAGCCATCTGAATGTTCGCGGGGAACACCGCAACAAACAGCAGAGCCGCCAGCAGACCACCGGCGCGGCGGGTCTTATCATTAGCCAGCAGGGCAGCGGTGCCCAGCTCAGCTACACCCGAACCGTGAGTGTACGCGTGGGGAGGACCCGGCAGGTACTTCGGCACAATCGAGTCGAAGGGATCCGGGATGATGAAGTGCAGCGCACCCATCACAGCGAGGGCACGAGCCATGCGAGTAGCCGAGCGCTCAGCGCTGTACTCTTTCTTCTTAAAAATACTCATGCTCCCATTATGCGCCCGTCAGAGGCTTATTCTCTGCCTCAACGATGCGCTGAACCGCTGCGTGTTTGACTGTCTAAAATGCGGACTAGGCACGTCAAACAGAAAACATTGTTCAAAAGCAGGTAAGATAGGGAGCAACGGCACCACGTGCGGATGACGCCCCGCCTGCCCTCACCTTTAGGTGAGTCGCCAGACGGAGTAAAACACCGGGTGCCTACCGGAACAATCAAAGGAGTTATACCGTGAAGAAGATTCTGTGCATCGCTATCCTGGCAGGCGCCGCATACTTCGGTTACAAGAAGTTCGTTGCCTAAATAGCTAGCCCTCGGGCACTCTACATATCCTTAAGCAACGGAAAACCCGCCGTCTCACATATGCACCATATGCGAGACGGCGGGTTTCTCGTATGCCCAACCTCCTGGGCATCAAACACGTAGCCTATAAGGTGAACCGGCTACTCGCTCGGCGGAACCTCACCGGTCATCACAACCTTGTTCTGCGAAGAGCTCCAGCTGAACTCAGCAGTTGTGCGGCCGCTCGCGCTGGCGGAGCTCTCATCGCCCTTTACGTAGCGGTAGGTCACGCTAATCGAGCTGTCCGAGGTGCGAGTAATCACCGGGGAGAACGAGTACGGCTCATAGGTTGCGGTACCAATGAACTTGCCGCGGTGGAACAGCAGAATATGGTGTGCCATCGAGGAAATGCAGCAATCAGACGGGGAAGAACCCGGAATCGCGTCAATCCACGACAGCTCAGCACAGGGGTCGTAACCCTCGTACGTGCGCGAAACGTTCGTCCACTGATCCCACTTGCTCTTATTCTTCAACTCGCGCAGAGCCTTAGACACCACGGTCGATGCAGAATCAGACGCGCAGGTGGAATCCTTCTTCGACTCAGACTTAGAGGTCTTCGACTCGGAGGCGGTCGGCTCAGCATGAACCGTAATCGTCACCACCGACGGCACCGGAGCAGGCGACGAAGCACTCGGGGTAGCGCTTGCGGATGCGCTCGGGGTAGCGCTAGGGCTCGCCGACGGGGTCGGGAACAGTGCCTGAGTGGAGGTCGCGCTCGCGGAGGCAGAAGCGCTGCCAGAAGAAGACACCACGGTACCCGAAACGGCAGAATCAGTGCTTGCCGAGCAGGAAGTGACAACGAGAGCTAGAGCGGCGCCCAATGCAGGTAGAGCCAAAGCGGTACGGCCGGTGAAACGGCGGCGATTAGAAGACATGGATACTCCTGAAGATGCGCGGCAGCGCGCATCGGTGCTGGTCAAGAAGTGAATAGTGAACTCGTCCAGTATAGGGAAAAAGAGGCGGGCACGTGGTGCGCGCGGTCAGTGCCGTTTGTTACCAGCGTCGTTCGTTACCGTGACATGGGCGAATAGCTGCCCTGCGGCAAACCCCCGGCCCAAACACCCAGCACCAAAAACCGGCTAGCAGACCTTATCATTCGTCAGATAATGCACCAGCCAGGCGCGCCTCGCGGTCGCAATACGCGCCGTAATCCGTGGAAAAACCCACAGACTAATCGCGCCCTGAGCCCACAAAATCAACGAAAACAGTAGCGGCCGGAACGCAACATCGCGCGGATCCACTCCGGGGTTGAGAAGGCGCGCGAGCGCATCCGACAGGAAAATCGACGGGAACATCAGCGACATCAGCACCGTACCCAGCACCCAGCCCGGCCCGAAACAGAGCAGAACCCAGCGGGCACTCATGCGCAGGTTCTTGCGGTGCGCCCAGCGGAACTGCCAGCCGCGCAGACGGTACGGATACATCACGCCCAGAATCGAGCCGAGGGACACCACAATAGCCGGCACCACAAAGAACGATAGGGACATCATGAGCGTGGGGGTCAGGTTCTTGTCCTGACTGTGCAGAATCAGCGCCAGCAGGGTGCCAGAAACACCCGTGATCAGACCGATTGCAATAGCCTTCGTGCGCACGAACAGGTGCAGGGCGTGCGGGTCGCTACTGCGCAACGCACGTAGCGCATGCTCCTCATCGTGGCCCATCAGGTTCGTTGAGGTGACGTCCGCAACCATCCAGCCAACCATCACCAGCGCGAAACCGGCCGGGCCCTTAAACTCGCTAAACAGCCACGAACGCCAGGCTTCCGGTAGCAGATACCAGCAGATTGCCGCCAACAGGGCGTTACACATGAGCGTCTGCGTTTCCACCGGGAGGGGGTGCGTGAACATGCGGCGCAGCTCAGCGCGCACACTCGGACGGTACGTATTCTGCGGATCAACGAGGGCACGACCCTCCACCCGCTGACGGCGCAGGTCCTGACGGAGTGCCCTGAAATTCGTCACGGGATGCGCCAGCGGCGCAAGGCGGGAAGATATGTGCCTCAAAATGCTCACCTGCCCATTGTAGAGGTGCCGCTGAGGCGAAGCGGCACAGCAGAAAATCAGCTATGCGGAAACTCCACCCGCTAGAGCCTGTGTCCCCTTGCACACCCGCCGCATCCAAGGGACAATGAAAGCATGGCTGAAGTAACTCTACAGAACGAACTCGTAATCCACACCAACGGCGACCTGCCCGCAGTCGGCGCAAAGCTGCCCGAATTCTCGGTTCTCGCGGCTGATCTCTCCGAGATTTCCTCCGCAGATTTCGCAGGTAAGAACCTGGTGCTGAACATCTTCCCCTCCGTCGACACCGGTGTCTGCGCAAACAGCGTCCGCACCTTCAACAAGCAGGCTGCAGGCCTGGAGAACACCGTCGTGCTGTGCGTCTCCAACGACCTGCCCTTCGCAATCGGCCGCTTCTGCGCAGCCGAGGGCATTGAGAACGTTGTGACCTCCTCCGCTTTCCGCTCCTCCTTCGGTGAGGACTTCGGCGTGAAGCTCGTGGACGGCCCCCTGGCTGGTCTGCTGGCACGCTCCGTGGTCGTCGTGAACCCCGACGGTGAGGTTGTCTACACCGAGCTGGTTCCCGAAACCACCAACGAGCCCAACTACGAAGCAGCCCTGGCAGCTATCAAGTAAGCCCTAATAGCTATCAACTAGTAGCTATCAAGTAAGCTTAGTACGGGAGCCGGACGCAAGCCCGGCACCCGCATAGTACTTCCGTCAGGGACACCTGGCGGTACACAGCACAGCAGATACTGAACGTCTACAGTGCATGATCTGGGGTTCACCCACACATGCGGCTGGCGACAGCATAACGCCCCGCCCACCCGGTATTTCGGGTGGGCGGGGCGCTTTACTATCTTCAGACTTAGTGCGCGATTCAGATTTAGTGTGCAGAGGCTCCGGGATTGCCGGGAGCGTCGGCTTCGGCGGGCTCCTCATCCGCGACCAGCATATGCTCCGGCAGGGTGCCGCGGCGCTTAGCCACCACAAAACGCGACACCAGCAGCAGAATGTACACCACCATCGAAATCAGTAGCATTGACTGCGGCGCCACCAGCAAACCAACCGCCGCAGACACACCTGCAATAGCCGCAGTGGTATGGTCTTTTGAACTCTGATAAGCATCGATGGCGAGCACCGCAAAGAGTGCCGTCATCACAAAATCCACGCCCTTGAGCTCGCTCAAGAAGCTTGCACCCAGCACGTAGCCGAGCGTAGCGCTCGCTAGGACGCTCAGGTGCAGACCCGCATGAATCCACAGGATGCGGGAACCACGGAGCTTATGGCGGTCCGGTCCGGTGTTCAGCGCGTATGCCTCATCGATGAGCGTGTACACGGTGTAGAACTTCGCCAAACCACCACGCACCCGCTCAATCGGGTACGACAGGCCGTACATGAGGTGGCGCGAATTAATGAGCAGAGTCATCACCGCAATAGAGAACAGCGACGCATGATTCGAGATCATGTCGATCAGCACGAACTCTACCGAGCCCGCAAAAACAACGGCAGGTAGCAGAGGCGCCACCCAGAACGGCAGGCCGTAACTGTGCACCAGCACGCCCAGACCAATGCCAACAAAGAACAGGCCCAGCATAATCACGCCGGCAACGCGCATCGCCTCGGCGAAGCCGCTCTCGCGCGGCTGCTGAGAGTCCTGCGCATCGGGGGAGGCGGGGGTCTCCACCACGGGAATCATGCCGGTTAGCGGAAGGGCAGAAGCAATGACCTGTTCCACCTGCTCGGGAGAAGCCTGATGGGGCGCGGGTTGGCTCGCCTGCTGAGGCTCGGGCTGAGAAGAAACGGCGGGGGAAGAAGCAGAATTCTTAGAGATGCTCATCGTGACCCCCCTAGAAAACCCAGTTAGCCAGCACAACGCAGGTGACGGTACCCGCCACCATGCTCAGCACCATATTCTTACGCCACAGGTGCGCACCAACGGTCACCACCAGACCCGCCAGGTACGGTGCCGCCGTTTCAACGGAAGAATAATTAATCTTTGCCACCGCATAGATGGCAAGCAACGCGACCGCGCCGAGCGGAATCCAGTGGCTGAGCGCGTCCAAAAGTTCGGAGCCAGCCAGAGCCTTCTTCAAACCGAAGGGGAGCAAACGAAGCAGGAACGTAATACCTGCGGCCACAAGAATTGCGGCAAGAATATAGCCGGTGGTCACTTCACTGTTCATGAAGATTTTCTCTTTCTGCACATACTCAGCAAAAGACCCCGAAAGAGTGCCCTGAAAAGAGCGGAAGGGCCCTGAAAGAGGCGCGCGGGTGAAGCCGTGAAAGCATCCGCGAAAAAAGGGTAGGGGAGAGCCCAACCGAAGAAGGGGCTGGGGGCTAAGTAGTGCGGTAGGTACGTGAGTTGATGAAAGCCGCGAAACGAAGAGGCGGAGGGTCGTTCCTCCTGCACGAGTTTCCTGTGTGGATAGTTGCGCTCGGCAGTAGTTCTGCGCGGGTAGTTGCGCGCGGCAGTAGTTCTCGTGTGTGACCTCGGGTGATGCCGCTCCCGGTGCGGTGTTACTCCGGGGCGGCACAGCGTTCTGCGTCGCTAGTTTCCTTAGCGGTGTCTTTCATCTGAGTCATGGGGTACCTTCACCTCTGGGAGCCTCCGTGCAGGTTCGCGCGGGAGGCATTTTAGTAATCCTAGAAATAGAAAGAGGGGAGAGCGAAGCTCCACTCATCTATCCTAACCGGTTTCGAACACGTATGTAACGTTCTTATCGCTGTGTGGAAGCGGGAGCATCAGCGGTAGCGGCGGTGCCGGAGCTCTCCGCGGCGCTTTCAGCCTCAGCCGCTACCTCATGCACAGCACGATGCGGCAGAGTACCGCGGCGCCTCGCCACCGGGAAACGCGCCAGTAGCAGCACCACATACGAACCCAACGCCACCACCAAGAACGAGGACGGCGCAAAAATCAGCGCAACCGCCGCCGAAGCCGCAACAAAGAGCGCCGTCACACGATCCGGGTTGGCGCGGTAGCCGTCCATCGCAAGAACCGTGAAGATAGCCACCATCACGAAGTCCACGCCCTTCAGACTGCTGAGGAAACTCGCGCCCAGCACATACCCGAGGACTACGCTTAGAACCCACGACACGTAAATCAGCACGTTCACCCACAGAATGCGCGCCCCCGAACGCTCATGACGGTCGGGACCGGAGTTAACCGCGAACGCTTCGTCGCAAAGAGTGTGAATCGCCAGAGCCTTAGCCCAGAAACCCTTCACATTGTGCAATGGGTAGGAAAGACCGTACACCAGGTGGCGCGCATTCACCAGGAACACCGTCAACGCAATCGACGCTAGGGGTGCGCCACCACTGACCATGCCCACCATGAGGAACTCCACCGAACCGGCAAAAACTAGGGCAGATAGCAGTGGCGCAGTCCAGATCGGCAGGCCGTGCGCGTTGAGGATAATACCCAAACCCAAACCCAGCACAGCGATACCGAGCATCACCACGGAAGAATCCGCAACAGCCAAGCGGAAATCATTCTGCGTGCTCGTACGCCCAGTGCCGGGACGCCCAGTGCCGGGGGTCTGTGCCATAAAAGAGTTCCTTGTGCCTGTTGTGCTCTTCAAAAAATCTACTGTGTGCGTGAGGGACTTCGAAGCTCCGCCGCGGTTTTCCAGTGTATAGGAGCAAGCGGTTGACCGACGAGAAAAAGAGTCCGGGAATAAAATAATGAGAAACACGCTTATAGTGAATGGCACTAAACAAAGAACCACCCGAAAGGGCAACCCGAAAGGAACCTCAATGGCTGAACAGAACAACGCTGAGCAGAACAACACCGTGCAGACTGCTGAAGAGCAGAAGAAGGTGTACTCGCGCCAGCAGGAACGCCGCGAACTCGACAACTACCGCCAGACCAAGATCGAGCGCATCGACCGCCTGCGCTACCGTGCCTACGGTGCCAACGGCGCAACCCTCGACTTCGGTGTGGGCGAGGGCCTGCTGACCCCCGTCGAGCTGCTGCTCGCCGCGATTGCCGGCTGCTCCTCCGTGGACGTGGACGCGGGCACCTCCCGCCGCTCCACCCCCGAGGTGTTCGAGGTGCTCGCCTCGGCGCTGAAGCAGACCGAAGACGGCGCGGTGCGCCTCGACGACGTTGAGGTGGACTTTGATGTGCGTTTCCCCGCCGATGAGCAGGGCGCCAAGGCACAGAAGATGGTGGACCGTCTGATTCAGCTCAGCGAGCAGAAGGACTGCACCGTTTCTCGTACCGTGGAGCACCCCACGAACGTTTCGTTCCACAACCTGGCTGACTAAAGCCGCGTGAGCTAAAAGCCTGGCGAAGTAGATAAGCCAGAGGAAGCCAGTAAACAGGATTTGAACCCTCCCGTACCGCTTATACATGAGCGGTGCGGGAGGATTTTTCTGTGTTTTTGTGGTTTTGAGTGGAAAAGAGCCTTAAAAGCGAGTAGGATTGACCCTCAGATTAGGAAAACTTACGGTACGTAAGAATTCCTTATGATTGAAGAATTTCTTGACCCAGGCACAAACCTTCGGCGGCACCACCCGCAGCAGGACTAGACTGGACACCAGACTAGACCGCTAGCAAACGCACGAAGCAATAGCCTCAGAAAGAAGACCTGACATGGCACAGCCTACAGAGACTTCCGGCGCTGCATCGGAAGCCACCCCCGCAGAGGGTGAACTGAAGCGAGGCCTCTCCGCCCGCCACATGCAGATGATCGCAATCGGCGGCGCAATCGGCACCGGCCTCTTCGTCGCCTCCGGTAAGACCATCTCCACCGCAGGCCCCGGCGGCGCAATCCTCGCCTACGCCCTCATCGGCATCATGGTGCTCTTCCTCATGCAGTCCCTCGGCGAGATGGCTGCGCACCTGCCCGTCCCCGGCGCATTCCAGACCTACGCGGCACGCTACGTGTCCCCGTCCTTCGGCTTCGCCATGGGTTGGAACTACTGGTTCAACTGGGCGATTACCGTCGCCGCCGAACTCGTCGCTGTCGGCGAGGTGATGAGGTACTGGTTCCCGGACATCCCATCCTGGGTGTGGGCGGCAGGATTCCTCGTGTTGCTGACCGGCATCAACGCCCTCTCGGCACGCTCCTACGGTGAAAGCGAATTCTGGCTCGCCACCATCAAGGTCGTTACCGTGGTCGTCTTCCTCATCGCGGGTATCGCCATGATCTTCGGCATCCTGGGCGGTAGCTCCCCGGGCGTCTCCAACTGGACCGTCGGTGAGGCACCCTTCGTCGGCGGCGCACCCGCCGTACTCGCCATCTTCATGGTGGCAGGCTTCTCCTTCCAGGGCACCGAAATGATCGGTGTGGCTGCCGGTGAATCTGAGAACCCCCGCCGCGACGTGCCCCGCGCACTGACCAGCGTGTTCTGGCGCATCATGCTCTTCTACATCGGTGCGATGGTCGTCATCGGCTTCCTGATTCCTTACTCCGACCCGAACCTGCTCACCGCAGCAGACGGCAACATCAACATCTCCCCGTTCACCCTCATCTTCGAGCGTGCGGGCATCGCCTTCGCGGCAGCCATCATGAACGCCGTGATCCTCTCCGCAGTGCTCTCCGCAGGTAACTCGGGCCTGTACGTTTCGGCTCGTATGCTCTTCGCGCTCGCCCAGGAGGGTAAGGCACCGAAGATGTTCACCCACATCAACTCCGGCGGCGTGCCCATGAACGCACTGCTGGCAACCGCAGCTATCGGCGCGGTCGGCTTCATCGCCGCACTGCTCTCGCCGGATGGCGCGTACCTGTGGCTGGTGAACGTGTCCGGTCTGGCTGGCTTCATCACCTGGGTGGGTATTGCCGTAGCGCACTACCGTTTCCGCCGCGCATACCTGAAGCAGGGCAACAGCCTGAAGGACCTGCCCTACGTGGCGCCGTTCTTCCCCGCGGGCCCAATTATCGCCTTCCTCATGTGCCTGGTCGTTATTGGTGGCCAGAACTACGAGGCGTTCCTGAGCGGTGACTGGGCTGGTGTGCTCAGCTCCTACATTGGTCTGCCCGTGATTATTGCGGTCTGGCTGGTGCACCGCGTGGTCACTCGTGACCGCCTGATTCCGCTGGAGCAGATTGACGTGAGCGGCATCGAGGTTAAGGCTTCGAAGTAACACGAACACTTGCGCCAGCTGATTGAATGAGCTGATACGTGAAGAGCCGCCGGTTCCCCTGACTGAGGGGAGCCGGCGGCTCTTTGCTATCCGCAGTTTATTCCGCACGGGAGAGTTAGGTTGTATGCCCTGCAGCTCTTAGGAGTGGCGGCGCGAGCGCAGAACGCTCAAACCCAGACCCGCACAAATCGCGACAACGCCAATGCCAACAATCACACCAACGCTGGATGTGCCGGTGTTCGCCAGAGTAGCCTTCTTGGGGCTGCTCTCCTTAGCGAGGCTGTCCTGTGCCAGGGAATCCTTTGCCGAGCGGGTGGCGGTCACCGGAGCCTCCTGAGAGGGCTTGCTCTGAGCAGGCTTATTCTTGGGATGCGCCACGGTTGCGTCCTCCAGCTTGTCAGCGTTGGGGGTCTTATCGGCAACCGGTGCTTCCGGCAGTGCAGGAACGGTCGGTGCGTCGGTGGGGTTCACGCCAACGGTGGCTTCCGGCAGAGCGGGAACCGTCGGTGCGTCAGTGGGATTCACGCCAACGGTGGCTTCCGGCAGTGCGGGGACGGTGGGTGCGTCGGTCGGGTTTACACCGATGGTTGCTTCCGGCAGGGGTGCCACGGTCGGTGCGTCAGTGGGGTTCACGCCCACGGTTGCCTCGGGCAGGGGTGCCACGGTCGGTGCATCAGTGGGGTTTACACCCACGGTTGCTTCGGGCAGGGGGGCTACGGTGGGCGCATCGGTCGGGTTTACACCCACGGTTGCCTCGGGCAGGGGTGCCACGGTCGGCGCATCGGTCGGGTTCACGCCGATGGTTGCCTCAGGCAGGGGTGCCACGGTCGGTGCGTCGGTCGGGTTCACGCCAACGGTGGCTTCCGGCAGGGGCGCCACGGTGGGCGCGTCCGTCGGGTTCACGCCGATGGTTGCCTCGGGCAGGGGAGCCACCGTCGGAGCATAGGTCGGAACCGCAGAAACCACGGGCTCCTGCGCGAAAAGCTCAAGAGGCTTCTGAGCATCAAACGAGCCGTACTCAGCACCCTGAACGCCAGCCGCCATAGTGCCCGCAATGTACTTGTGAGAGGTATTCAGCGTCGCCGCAACATTCGCCGGGACCTTCACCTCCGTCTCAAAAGCACCGTTGTGAATCTGCGAAGCAGGTACGGTCACCTCAGCCGCGAAACGCATACCCTGCTGGGGAAAACGACCGGGAACCCACACATTCGTATCAGACACCACCACGCGCACACCGTGCGGGGTCGCCTCACCCGTGTAGCCGGTACCGCGCACCTTCAACACGGTCTCACCCTTGGTGTTCAGACGCGGCGAATCCACGTGCAGAACCGGTGCGGCGCTATCCTTCACAACGTCCATGCGCAGAATCTGACCGCCCCCGTAACCATCAACGATGATATTAGCGACAAAGCTGTAGTTCTTCGCCGGGTCAATCAGGCTACCGGGAACGTAATGGGTCGCAGTCGCCGTGCCATCCTTGAACGGGCCCTCAACGCGCACCGTCTGAATCGGGTTCAGAAACGGGAAACCCCTATGGTTTGCCTCGTGCAATGCCGGGGCGAAAGCGGTAGTTTTCGCGGGTAGTTTCGACGCCTTGAACGTAATCTTGTTCAGACGCAGGGCGGTCTTCAGCTCACGAGTATTGGTCTCAACCTTGTAGTTGTAGACCGTAATAACCGGTGGGTTATCCGGATTCGGGGTATTCGCTGCCGCAACAGAAGGCAGAGCGCACAGGCTCAACGACGCGGCAAGAAGAACAGAAGCACCGGCGCTACCGTAGCGGCGGGCATGAGAAGAGTTAGCCATCATGAAGTTCCTTCTACATGAGTGATTGAGCGAATCGCACTCTTCCTGTATCGCGCCAAGCCGAGTGCGTATACGGTACCGCGACATCGCGGTTAACTACACCGTAACACGCACCTAAACGCATGAACCGGACATAAGATAACTCGCCGAAATATTACGTAAAACCAACGCCTACAGGGCGCACAATAGGGCGGATGAATAAGACAAACACGCACAGCGCCGGCTGGAGGACACGGAAATGCTAGGGTAGAAAGATGCCCACGCAGAAGAACCCGCAGAACCGAGTAGAAGCAGTCCAGCCCGCCCCACCCGCCGAACCCAACGCTACTGAGCACAGCGCTACTGAGCACAGCGCCATCGACAGCACGCACCGCGTCGTGAACGTGTGCGCTGTAGCAATCCGCAACCGGGACGGGCTCGTACTCACCGTGCGCAAGCAGGGCAGTGACGGGTTCATGATGCCCGGCGGCAAACCCGAACCGGGGGAGACCCCGCTACAAACCGCCTGCCGCGAAGTGAACGAAGAAATCGGGCTCACCCCCGACCCCGCTCGGATGCACCACCGCGGACTCCTGGAAGCGGCGGCACTGAACGAGGCAGGCTTTACGGTACGCGCCGAAACCTACGAATACGCACCCACCGACGAGCAGCACGAGCTATTGGCTTCTCTGGTGCCGCAGGCAGAAATCGCTGAGCTGCGCTGGGTCAACCCCGACATGGGTAGCCCCTCCGATTCTGTTGCACAGGCACCGCTGAATACCGAGCAGATTTTCCCGCTACTGGCACGCACCCCGCTACCGTAACCACCGCCCCTGACGCCACTCCTGAACCGGCTGGCGGCACACATGAGGTACACAGGTGCATCCGGTACCCTCAACACAGCAACATTTATCGCGGGTAGAACGCATAGAGGCGCTCCACCCCGGAAACCCCCATACACCCCAAGGAGAACCATGAAGAAGACTGACTACAACCTCGCCGTCTACTGCGGGGCACGCTCCGGCAACGACCCGCTCTTCACCACCCGCGCCCAGGAGCTCGGCACCCTCTGCGCCCAGAACAATATTGGCGTGGTCTACGGCGGCGGCCGCACCGGCCTCATGGGCACCGTCGCGGGCGCAACCCTGGACGCCGGCGGAGTGGTCTACGGCGTGGTCACCCACAAGCTGGTCGGCCTGGAGGGCGTGTACCCCGGCCAGACCACCCTCGACATTGTGGACACCATGCACCAGCGCAAAATCGCCATGATTGAGAAGGCTGACGCGTTCGTCGCCATGCCCGGCGGCCCCGGCACCCTCGAAGAGTTCTTTGAAGTTTTCAGCTGGCAGTTCCTCGATATTCACTCCAAGCCGGTCGCGCTGCTGAACGTCAATGGCTACTGGGATAAGCTCATCGACGCGATGCACTACATGGCGTCCACCGGTCTGCTCAACGAACGTTACCTGGACGAGCTCATCATCGTCACCACCCCCGAAGAGCTGCTGGAGGCGCTTGCCAAGGACCTGGAGCGCCGCGCCGCTGAATAAAGCCAACACTGCATAAAACCAACGCAGAAAGCTAGATTGACTATGACCACCGCCCCTACGCAGGCACGCACCCTGCTGCTGACCTTCTTCGGTCCGTTCCCCGGCGTGCCGGTGAACCCTACCGTAGCGCTCGCCGAAGGTGCTCAGCGTCTGCTGGCCCGGATGCGCCCGGACCTGAATGTCATCACTCGGGAGCTGCCCGTCAGCTACGACGGATCCAGCACCGCTCTGCGCACCGCACTGCAGGATGTGCAGCCCGATGCGCTCATCAGCCTGGGCGTGGCGGTTGGCCGCGACGTGGTCAGCCTCGAACAGGTCGCTATCAACCTGGACTCCGCCGGTATTGAAGATAACGACGGCGACCAGCGCTGCGATGAGCCGATCGCCCCGGGCGGTCAGGAGGCGTATTTCTCCTCCCTGCCGGTGCGCGCCAGCTTTGAGCGCCTGCGTGCGGCGGGGGAGCCTGTCGAGATTTCGTACACCGCCGGAACCTACGTGTGCAACCACGTGTTCTACGAGGGTCAGCGCATCAGCCGTGAACTGGGTCTGAGCATCCCCGCCGGATTCGTGCACGTGCCCGCAACCTGCGCCGACGGCGAAAAGACCACCGAAGACACCGGCATGACCGCCCACCGGGACGCCGGTGGTGTGGTGCGTGACGAGCAGGGCATCCCGCAGCTGCCCGAATCCACCGTGGTGCGCATTATTGCGGAGGTCGCCTCCGACACCCTGCCCGCAGTGAACTAGCAACACTGGGCGTAGCTAGAACCCATATAACAAAACCGCCGGATAGCCTCCCTAGCTGGGAGCCTATCCGGCGGTTTGTGCATCCTATACCCGCAGGCCATAAAACCCTCGGGGCTATGTTTGAGCTACTACTTGGTGCGGTTCTTCAAGTAGTAGTCAATCAGCGAAGCAGTCGAAGAATCCTGACGAGCCAGAACCTCGCGGTCACCCTCAATAGCGGGAACCAGGTCCAGTGCCAGCTTCTTACCGAGCTCAACACCCCACTGGTCGAAGGAGTCAATACCCCAAACAACACCCTGAACGAAGGTGATGTGCTCGTACAGGGCAATCAGGGAGCCCAGAACGCGCGGGGTCAGGCGCGGCGCCATGATGGAGGTGGAGGGGCGGTTACCGCTGAAGATACGTGCGTTGACCACGTGCTCTGCGGTGCCCTCTGCGCGAACCTCTTCCTCGGTCTTGCCGAAGGCGAGAGCCTGAGACTGTGCGAAGAAGTTAGCCAGGAACAGCTCGTGAACGTCCTGCTCGCCGTCCTTGGTCGGGTGTACCGGGTTAGCGAATGCCAGGAAGTCCGCGGGAATCAGGCGGGTACCCTGGTGGATCAGCTGGTAGAAAGCGTGCTGGCCGTTGGTACCGGGCTCGCCCCAGAACACTTCACCGGTTGCGTAGTTGACGAAGGAGCCGTCCGCGCGAACGGACTTGCCGTTGGACTCCATGGTCAGCTGCTGCAGGTATGCGGGGAAGCGGTGCAGGTACTGGTCGTAGGGCAGAACCGCGTGGGTCTCAGCACCCAGGAAGTTCACGTTCCAAATGTTCAGCAGACCCATCAGAACGGGTACGTTCTGAGCCAGGGGAGCGGTGCGGAAGTGCTCATCCATTGCGTGGAAGCCTGCGAGGAAGTCAGCGAAAACCTTCGGGCCGAAAACGATAGCCAGGGAGGTACCGATCGCGGAGTCTACAGAGTAGCGGCCGCCAACCCAGTCCCAGAAGCCGAAAGCGTTCTCGGGGTCGATGCCGAATGCTGCGACCTTATCCAGTGCGGTGGAGACAGCCACGAAGTGCTTAGCCACAGCCTCGGATGCTTCCTTACCTTCCAGAGCGCCAGCCTCAGCCAGTGCGGACAGCAGCCACTCGCGTGCCACGCGTGCGTTGGTGAGGGTTTCGAGGGTGCCGAAAGTCTTGGAAGCGACGATGAATAGAGTAGTCTCGGGGTCCAGGCCGGAGACCTTCTCAGCCACGTCGGTCGGGTCAATGTTGGAGATGAAGCGTGCGGTGATGCCTGCATCAGCGTAGGGCTTGAGAGCCTCGTACACCATGACCGGGCCCAGGTCGGAGCCACCGATACCGATGTTCACAACGGTCTCGATGCGCTTGCCGGTGATACCGGTCCACTCGCCGTTGCGCACGCGCTCAGCGAATGCGTAGATCTTCTTCAGCACGGCGTGAACGTCTGCGTCTACGTCCTGGCCGTCAACGGTCAGTGCGGGGGTGTAACCCTCGGGGCGGCGCAGCGCGGTGTGCAGTACTGCGCGGTCCTCGGTGACGTTAATGTGCTCGCCGGAGAACATCGCCTCGCGAGCCTGCTCCAGCTTGACCTCTTCAGCGAGCTTGACCAGCAGCTCGACGGTCTCGGGGGTAATCAGGTTCTTGGACAGGTCGACGTGCAGTTCGTCGGCGGTGAAGCTGAGCTTCTGCGCGCGTTCCGGGTCAGCGGCAAACCATTCGCGCAGGTTCGGAGTGAGGGACTTGTGGTGAGCGGACAGAGCAGACCACGCGGAGGTGGTCGTAGGGTCAATAGAAGTAGTCATGTTTCCATTCTCTTATTTTCGGGTGTCTATGTCACCTCTTTCGAGAGTGATATGGGACGATACGGCGAAAAAATCGAAACCTGGCACGCTGTTGTGGGCCTTGCAACATCAAGATGTAGAGTAAAACCTATGACTTCTTCACCTGAACACACGCCCGCTGACACTCACACACCGCGCTACCTGCTCATCTCCCGTGAAGGGGAAACCCTCCTCAACGATGACGGAACCCTGCACTACCTGACCGGTAAGGATGCTGTCGAGCCGCTGACCGAAGAGGCGGTCCTTGCGCGCAGCGTCATCCGCCCCGCCGCCTACGGTGCCGACACGGAGAAGAACAGCGGGGCACAGGTGCACGTGCTCTACTGCGAGAACGAAACCCTCGCGCAGGTCGCCGCCGACCTCAACAACCCTCGGGTGCGCGCCTCCACCAGTGGTTTCCGCTACTACCCGGTCCACGATGACCCGGAAGGCCGCGCCCACTACGCCACCGCCCTGGCACGCCGCGACTACCTCATCGACATGCGCTACTCCGCCTACAGCGGCGAGGAGGCACCCCTCGGCTCCAAGGGCATCCGCCGCACCGCCTCCGGCGAGATGGTGTTCCCCCGCATTGAGCCCGCTGTGATGGCTCTGGTGACCAGCCGCGACGGCGAGCGCGTGCTGCTGGCGAATAACCGCCAGTGGCACCCCAACCGCTTCGCCCTCATCGCCGGTTTCGTTGACCCCGGCGAAAACCTCGAAGAGGCAATCGCCCGCGAAGTTTACGAAGAAACCGGCCTGCACGCCCTGAGCACCGAGTACCGCATGAGTGATGTGTGGCCTTTCCCGCGCTCGCTCATGATCTGCTACCGGGTGCGCGTGGATGAAAACGAAACTATCATTCACCACGATGGTGAGATTCGTGCCGCCCGCTGGTTCACCGCCGCTGAGTTGCGTGAGGCGATTGCTATTTCGGAGGAGCGCGGCAACAGCGACGAGGATGACCCCGCCAAGCTGGAGTTGCCCGGCACGAACGCCGTTGCCCGCCGCATGATTGATGAGTGGCTCGCAGAAAAGCCCTAGTGATACACTGGTAGCTAAGCCCAACGGAGGGGGGTCCGTTTTGGCGTGCCCGGAAACGTTCTCATTGCAGAGCGGGTCCACTGGCATACACTCAAACCGGCAAACACCCCCAGATACCTATCTGAAGGTACTGCCCCGTGACCCCCGCGCCTTCTAGAGCGCACCCGCTGGCAAGACTATCCCCTAGATTTAAGCGAGAAACTTAACGCATGTCTGAAAACACCGCTTCGCGCCCCGACCTTCGCAATGTGGCCATCGTGGCACACGTTGACCACGGCAAGACCACCATCGTCGACGCGATGCTGCAGCAGACCCACGCCTTCTCTGCCCACGCAGATGTTGAAGACCGAGTCATGGACTCCGGCGACCTCGAAAAGGAAAAGGGCATCACCATTCTGGCGAAGAACACCACCGTGTTCTACAACGGCCCTTCCGCCAACGGTGAGACCATCACCATTAACGTTATTGACACCCCCGGCCACGCCGACTTCGGTGGCGAGGTGGAGCGCGGCCTGTCCATGGTTGACGGCGTTGTGCTGCTCGTGGACGCATCCGAAGGTCCGCTGCCCCAGACCCGCTTCGTGCTGCGTAAGGCACTGGCTGCTAAGCTGCCCGTGATCCTCGTGGTGAACAAGGTTGACCGCCCCGACTCCCGTATCGACGAGGTCGTTGGCGAGTCCATGGACCTGCTGCTCGGCCTGGCATCCGACCTGGCGGACGAGGTTCCGGACCTGGACCTGGACGCTGTGCTGAACGTTCCGGTGGTGTACGCATCCGGTAAGGCTGGCGCTGCATCCCTGAACCAGCCCGCAGACGGCCAGCTGCCCGACAACGACGACCTTGAGCCGCTGTTCAAGACCATCATCGAGCACGTGCCCGCCCCCACCTACGACCCCAACGAGGTTCTGCAGGCACACGTGACCAACCTGGACTCCTCCCCGTTCCTGGGTCGTCTGGCACTGGTCCGTATCTTCAACGGCACCCTGAAGAAGGGCCAGACCGTTGCATGGGCACGTCACGACGGTGAAATCAAGAACGTCCGCATCTCCGAGCTGCTGGCTACCAAGGCTCTCGAGCGTGTACCCGCAGAGTCCGCTGGCCCCGGCGAAATCGTCGCAGTGGCTGGTATCGAGGACATCACCATTGGTGAAACCCTCACCGACGCTGAGAACCCCAAGCCCCTGCCGCTGATCAAGGTGGACGATCCCGCGATCTCCATGACCATCGGTATTAACACCTCCCCGCTGGCTGGTCGCGTCAAGGGCGCAAAGGTCACCGCACGTCAGGTGAAGGACCGCCTGGACCGCGAGCTCATTGGTAACGTGTCCATCAAGGTTCTGCCCACCCAGCGTCCGGATGCGTGGGAAGTTCAGGGTCGTGGCGAGCTCGCCCTGGCTATCCTCGTCGAGCAGATGCGCCGCGAAGGCTTCGAGCTGACCGTGGGTAAGCCCCAGGTGGTTACCAAGACCATCAACGGCAAGGTCTACGAGCCCATGGAGCACATGATCATTGACGTGCCCGAGGAGTACCTGGGCGCTGTCACCCAGCTGATGGCTGCACGTAAGGGCCGCATGGAGAACATGGCGAACCACGGTACCGGTTGGGTCCGTATGGAGTTCGCTGTTCCCGCACGTGGTCTGATTGGTTTCCGTACCCAGTTCCTGACTGAGACCCGCGGTGCCGGTATTTCTTCCTCCTACTCGATTGAGCACGAGCCGTGGGCTGGCGAGATTGAGTACCGCACCAACGGTTCGTTGATTGCTGACCGTGCCGGTGTGGTGACCCCCTACGCGATGATTAACCTGCAGGAGCGTGGCACCTTCTTCGTGGAGCCCACCTCTGAGGTGTACGAGGGCATGATCGTTGGTATGAACTCCCGTGCAGACGACATGGAAGTTAACATCACCAAGGAAAAGAAGCTGACCAACATGCGTTCTTCGACCGCGGACAACTTCGAAAACCTGACCCCGCCGAAGAAGCTGACCCTGGAGGAGTCCCTCGAGTTCGCTCGCGAGGACGAGTGCGTTGAGGTGACCCCCGAGGCGATTCGTATCCGTAAGGTCATCCTGGACTCCAACGAGCGTGTCCGCGAGTTCCGCCGCCGCGCCCGTGCCAACGACTAATACTGCGCGAACTAATAGCGCGTTAGCGACTCACCTGCTGTAGCGGGTGCTGTCGTTGCGTAAGAACCGCCGCTGCCTTCTGAAGAGGAGGTAGCGGCGGTTCTGTTTAACCCTCAGGCACGTTCGGGAAGTACCGAAGGGGTAGGGCGGAGAGAAGAACAAGGAGAGCGGAACGCTTTTGCTTTCTGCCTAAAACTGCTTCCGAAAAGCCTGAACACCCCGCGCTGTACATGCGAGTGTGTAAGATAAAATAATGCGCCTGCACGGTGGCGGCACCCGTCCGTTACTCAACGTCTGCTGATCAACGATGCAAATTGCTGGCGCGCTTTGACCGTCCAAGAAACCCAACCCTGCGTATGAGAGGGAAAGCCTGTGTCTGAAACCGAGAACACTCAGCCTGATTCTGCGACCCCCAGCTACCCCACGCAGGGTGAGCGCATCACTCCCGGTTCCCGCCGTGACCTGCTTCCGAATAATTACGATGCGAAGAATGCGCGCATCCTGTTCGTGCACGCGCACCCGGATGATGAGACCTCCTCAACCGGCGCAACTATGGCGTACTACGCGCAGAAGGGCGCGGAGGTGTACCTGCTGACCGCTACCCGCGGTGAGCTGGGCGAGGTCATCCCCGAGGAACTGCACCACCTGGAGGTCGGTAAGCCCGGCTGCCGTGATAACGGTGAGGCGCTGGGTGAGTACCGCACCGGTGAGCTTGCCGGCGCTATCAAAGCGCTGGGCGTGAAGAAGCAGTTCTTCCTGGGGCAGGAACCCGCCGTTGCGGAGGGCACGTTGCCGCTGTACCGTGACTCCGGCATGGCGTGGGGTCCGGAGGGTAAGCCCGTCGCCAACCCGGTGGCGGCGGCTGATTCGTTGACCGCGCAGCCTCTGGAACCGCAGGCTCAGGCTCTGGTTGCCGCTATCCGCGCCCTCGACCCGGATGTTCTTGTCACCTACGATTCGGACGGCGGTTACGGCCACCCCGACCACGTGCGCGTGTACGAGATTGTGCACCGCGCCCTGCAGATTCTTGAAGATGACGAGGACCGCCCGATTCTCACCTGGGGTATTGAGGGCGAGTTCGATACGGCTGATCAGCGCGTGCAGGCGGCAATCTACGGTGACGGCACCGCCAAGCGCAAGGCGATGGAGGCGCACCGCACCCAGATCACGGTGGTGGACGAGAAGACTTTTGAGTATTCGAATAAGGTGCCGCAGAAGATTTCTGCCGTGGAGACTTTCCGTGTGCTCGACGGTGACCCGACGGCGACCGTGCACCCGAAGCCGCAGGAGGCTGGTCTGGTGGCGGGCGTTCTGACCGGCTCGATTCTGGGCATTTTTGCCGGTATTGCCGGCTCGATTTACCATGCCTGGGTCGTGTACGTGGGCGATACCGCCCTACCGCTGGGTCTGCTGGTGGCGTACCTGACGGTGTTCTTTACCGCCCTGTGGTGTGCCCTGTCGCTGCGTCGCGGCTACGCAGCGGCGGTTGTGGCTGTTGCCGTGTTCGTGACCGTGTACGTGCTCGGTTATGGTCGCCCCGATTCGCCGTTCGTGCTGGTGAACCCGAGCCATTCGGCGATTGGCTTCTACGGCGCCCTGTGGTGGTTCGGCGCCCCGGTCGCGGCGATGCTGGGCATGCTCGTGTACACGCGCGCTCGTGTGAAGGACGCACAGTATTTCTCGCCGCGTGCGGCTCATCAGCGCGCTCGCGCTAAGAAGTAGCCTGATGGTTATCGCTAAGTCATAACGTGGGGGAGGGGCGTTCCTGTCTGCCGGGGCGCCCCTCCTGCTGTTTTGGGCGCGGCACAGTTGCTGTCTTCTGCACCCGCCGGACAGAGGTCCGGATAGCGGAAAATAGGGAAGAAAATTTATGCGTTATTCGGTGAATTTAGCGGGGTGGAAATAGTCGCGACCTCATCAAAAAATTCATGTGACGAAGATTTCATTTTTGGCTTAATCTATTTTTGAAAGCCAGCCGACTAGTCGTAATGCAAATAAATACCAGGTCAGCCTAGCCTAAAAAATACCCCCACAAACCCAATGACCCGCTGTCTGATACACCACGAAAATACTGTTAAACACTCGGCGCGCGATAGACTATACACAGACTTCCCCGCCGGGTACCACCTACTCGGCGGTTTACTCTGTAGATTTTGCCCTGCAGCAGACGACCCGCAGAACGGCGGGCACGGGGCGAACAGCTTCTAGAAAGGCACACCAATGACCTACGTAATCGCGCTTCCCTGCGTGGATGTCAAAGACCGCGCATGCGTTGAAGAATGCCCCGTCGACTGCATCTACGAAGGCGAACGCACCCTGTACATCCACCCGGATGAGTGCGTGGACTGCGGCGCCTGCGAGCCCGTCTGCCCCGTAGAAGCAATCTACTACGAAGACGACGTCCCCGAAGAGTGGAGCGAATACGTCAGCGCCAACGCAGACTTCTTCGACGACCTGGGTTCCCCCGGCGGCGCAGCAAAGCTCGGCCCCACCGGCAAGGACGTGCCCTTCATCGCGGCGCTGCCCCCTCGTGGCGAGTAATCCCTGCGGCGAATAATAGCGACAACCGCATAGACTGACCGCACCCGCTAATGGGTGCCAAGAGCCTCCATAACAGCACCCGGTGCCCACGCACCGTCTAGGCGCTGGAATGGAGGCTCTTGCTGTAGGCACGCCAGCGCACGGACGCTAGACTAAAATGACGAAAACTATTCCCAAGCAACCAGGTGACACAATGACTTACGGCCTGAACCTGCCCGAATACCCCTGGGAGGCGCTCGCCCCCTACCGCGCAACCGCGGCCGCCCACCCGGACGGTTCGGTGGACCTGTCCATCGGCACCCCGGTCGACCCGACCCCGCAGAACATTCGTGAGGCGCTGGCTGCTGCCTCCGATGCACCCGGCTACCCGACCACCCACGGCACCCCTGCCCTGCGTGAGGCTATTGCCGAGTGGTTTGCGCGCCGCCGCGGTGTGACCGGTCTGAGCCCGGAGGCAATCATGCCCACGGTCGGTTCGAAGGAACTCGTGGCGTGGCTGCCGTTCTTGCTGGGTCTGGGCCCGGGCGATGTGGTCGTGTACCCGCGCGTTGCGTACCCCACCTACGATATGGGTGCCCGCTTTGCCCGCGCCGAGTCTGTGCCCGCCGATAGCCTGGACGAGCTGGACGCTGACACGCGTAGCCGTGTGAAGCTGATTTGGGTGAACTCCCCGGCGAACCCGAACGGTGTGGTGCGTACCGTGGAGCAGTTGCGTGAGATTGTGGCGCAGGCGCGTGAAATCGGTGCCGTGGTGGCATCTGATGAATGCTACGCGGAGCTCGGTTGGGGTGCCTGGGATGAGGCGCGCGGCGGTCAGCCGGTGCCGTCCATCCTGGATCCGCGCGTGTGCGATGGTGATTTTACCGGCCTGTTTGCCGTGTACTCGCTGTCGAAGCAGTCGAACCTTGCCGGTTACCGTGCCGCGTTCATTGCCGGCGCCCCCGAGCTGATGCCGAACCTGATTAATAGCCGCAAGCACGCCGGCATGATTGTGCCCGCCCCCGTGCAGGCTGCCATGATGGTGGCGCTGGCTGATGAGGCACACGTGGCGGCGCAGAAGGACCTGTACCGTGCCCGCCGTGAGGTGCTGGAGGAGGCGATTACCGCCGCCGGTGGCCGCATCGAGAATTCTGAGGCTGGCCTGTACCTGTGGACCACTTTCGGTGAGTCCACTTGGGATTCGATTGGTCGCCTGGCGGAGCTGGGTATTATTGCTGGCCCCGGCGTGTTCTACGGCGAGGACGGCGAAGGCTACGTGCGTATCGCTCTGACCGCTTCTGATGAGGCGGTGGCGAAGGCTGCTGAGCGTCTGAAGGCATCTGCCGCTAAGTAGCCCCGACGGGTCTAACTAGCCCGCATAGCAGAAAGCCCCCGCACCCTCCCGAAAGGGGAGTGCGGGGGCTTTGCCGTATCCGCTGATTGTCGTTGGCTGAGGAGCCCGAACGAGAAGGGTTACTTGCGGTCGCCGGGCAGAACGAACATCTGAACGGTCGGCGGGTTCGGGTTATCCAGAGCGTCCGGAATCAGGTTTCGGGTCACCTTTGCGGAGGTGCGCGACGCCAGCCTGTCCGTAATGCCGGTTGCTACAGCCGTCAGCACGAAGTTCACCGTCACGAAGAGTGCCGCCGCCAGAATCAGGGTCTGCAGCACGTTGCCGTCACCGGAACCGATGCGGCGCGCCGAAGCGAGCAGCTCGGGGTAGGAGATGATGTAACCGAGGGCGGTGTCCTTCAGAATCACAACGAACTGGCTGAGCATCGAGGGCATCATCGCGGTGAACGCCTGCGGAAGCAGGATCCGAATCAGCGTCTGGGTCGGGGTCAGACCAATCGCAAGACCCGCCTCGCCCTGACCGCGAGGAAGTTGCTTCACGCCCGAACGCAGTAGCTCAGCAATCACCGAGCCGTTGTACAGGGTCAGACCAACCACCACGGCGATGAAGGGCAGCTGAGCCGGCGGAAGGCCGCTGTACTTGCCCAAGAACAGCCAGAAGAAGATCATCATGATCAGCACCGGCACGGCGCGGAAGAACTCCACCACCACGGTGCCGAACCAGCGGATAACGCGGTGCTGGGAGAGTCGAGCAATACCGAAGACCACACCGAACGCAACCGAGGTAACCACCGAAACCGCTGCCGCCGACAGGGTCGAGGCGAGGCCCGGCAGGTAGTAGGAGCTCCAGGCGCGGGCGGTGAACAGGTCAGTCCACTTTTCTGCCTCCAGCTGCCCCTTCTGACCCATCACGGTCAGCACATACACCGCAAATAGTGCAAAAAGGACTACAGCAACAATGTTGAAGATGCGGATACGACGCTGCGCGATAGGACCCGGCTCGTCGAAAAGCACCGAAGAAGCGGCGCGGGTGTCATTACTGATAAAAGGGTTTTTCATCGCTTCACCGCCAGCTTACGGGATGACCAGGTGGTCAACGCACCAATGGGAACAACAATGATGACAAAGCCCATCGCAAACATGATGAAGATAGCGAGCACCATGTTCGCGTCGAACTCAATCATGGATTTCATCAGCCCGGAGGCCTCCGCCACTGACGCGACCGAGGCGACAGTGCTGTTCTTCGTCAACGCGATCAGAGTATTGCCGAGCGGGGTAATGGCACCGCGTAGAGCCTGAGGGAAAATCACCAGGCGGGCGGTGTCGAAGAAACCCAGACCGATAGCGCGTGCCGCCTCAGCCTGACCCTTCGGCACGGTGTTCACACCCGAACGGATTGCCTCGCAGATAAACGCCGAATGGTAAATCGACAGGGCAATGACCGCGTACACGAAGAAGTTCGTGTCGAAATCGTGCGAGAAGGAGAGCTGGAACTGCGTCCACACACCCAAAATGGCGAAAGTCATCATGATGGTGAGCGGAGTATTACGGACAGTATGCACATAGGCGGTGCCCACCCAGCGCAGGGACGGGACGGGACTGATGCGCATGAGCGCCAGCACAGTACCGAGAACGAACGAGCCAAGAGCCGCCCAGAAGGTCAGCTGAATATTGGTCATGAAGGCGCCAACCACATCGTACTTGGACAGGAGGGTGCCGAGTTGGTCAAAGAATGACATTCGTGAACCTCTCTAGAGGCCTAGGCGCAGGAGGTGCCCAGGTGCGGCGGGTTGGTTTCGGTGTTGTAGTGGTAGCCGGTGCCTTCGGTGTACTTGGTGATGAGCTTCTCCCAGGTACCGTCGGCAACCATCTCGTTGATGGCGTTGTTCACGGCTTCGCACTTGTCGGTGCCCTTGGGCAGACCCACGCCGTAGCGTTCGGTCGTGAAGGGGGAGCCGACCACTTTCAGCTTGCCCTTGTTCGCTTTGGTGGCTGCCAGACCGGCGAGGGTAATGTCGTCGGTGGTGACGGCGTCCACCACGCCGCCGTTGAGGGCGACCACGCAGTCGGAGTAGCTGTTCTGCTTGACCAGGTTCACGTTCTTGGCGAACTTGTCCTGCACCTTCTGGGCGCTGGTGGAGCCGGTGACGGAGCAGAGGTTCTTGCCGTTGAGGTCGTCCGGTCCCTTGATATCGGTGTTGTCGGCACGCACGAGCAGGTCCTGACCAGCCGTGTAGTAGGGGCCGGCGAAGTCCACGGTCTTCTTGCGGCTTTCAGAGATGGAGTAGGTCGCAAAAATCATGTCTACCTGACCGGTGTTGAGCATGTTTTCGCGGTTAGCGGCGGGGGATTCGACGAACTCAATCTGCTCTTCGGAGTAGCCGAGCTTGCCGGCGACGTAGCGTGCCACCTCCACGTCGAAACCGGTGTAGGTGTTGCCGTCCTGGTAACCGAGGCCGGGCTGGTCTACTTTGATGCCGATGCGGATCTTGTGGTCGCTGTCTGCGCTGGAGCATCCGGCGAGGACGCCGGTCAGAGCGAGGGATACTGCTGCGGCGAGTGCCGCGAGCCTACGTGAATATTTTTGCATGTCGGTCCCTCTGCTTTAGTGGTTGATGATCTTGGAGAGGAAGTCCTTGGCGCGCTCGCTCTTCGGGTTGGTGAAGAACTCGTCCGGGTGCGCCTCTTCGATGATCTCGCCGTCGGCAAGGAAGACGATGCGGTCTGCCGCCTTGCGGGCAAAACCCATCTCGTGGGTCACCACGATCATGGTCATGCCTTCCCTCGCGAGGGAGACCATGGTGTCGAGCACCTCGTTGACCATTTCGGGGTCGAGCGCGCTGGTGGGTTCGTCGAAGAGCATGACCTTGGGCTTCATGGCGAGTGCACGGGCGATGGCGACGCGCTGCTGCTGACCGCCGGAAAGCTCTGCGGGCATCTTGTGCACCTGGGAATCCACACCGACCTTCGCGAGCAGGTTCATGGCTTCTGCTTCTGCCTCTGACTTGGACATTTTGCGGATTCGGCGGGGCCCAAGGGTTACGTTATCGAGGATGTTCTTGTGCGCGAAGAGGTTGTAGGACTGGAAAACCATGCCGACTTCGGCGCGGAGCTTGGCGAGTGCGCGGCCTTCTTCGGGTAGTTCTTGTCCGTCAATGGTGATGGATCCGCTGGTGATAGTTTCGAGGCGGTTGATGGTTCGGCAGAGGGTGGATTTGCCGGAACCGGAGGGGCCGAGGAGGACGACGACCTCACCTTTTCCCACGGAAAGATTGATGTTCTTCAGAACGTGGTTGGTGCCGTAGTACTTGTTGACGTTGGCGATTTCGATGAGGTTTTTCTGCGCTTCGGGAGCTGCCTGTGCGGACATTTTGAACCCTTTCACGTGAGGTGCGTCTATGATGCGGGTTGTCTGTATGCTGAGTTTTCAGCTTACGCCTCAGACGGTTTCCTGTCTGCAAAATATTCACTTTACTGGGTAAGCAATGTGAATTTTTAAGCATGAATGCATAGTTATAGTATTTTTGACGTAAAAATATGGGTAAAAAACACCCCATCTTCACAAAAGGCTCTGACTAGGGAATATATTCTTCCCTTTCTCTACGCACTCACGAGGTGTCAAACGCCTTTGGGGAGGTAGTCACGACTTGGTAAAAATTTCGAAAAAAGCGCAAAAAAGTGCCCGATAGGTGAGATAACACCCATCGGGCACTCTTCAACACCCCTCACAAGGGGCTAAAACAGCTTAGGCTTCGTAACCGTTGGGGTTGTTCTTCTGCCAGTTCCAGTGGTCGCGAACCATGGTCTTAATGTCGCGGCTAGCGCTCCAACCCAGATCCGCCAGAGCGGAGGAAGGATCAGCGTAAGAGACCGCAACGTCACCGGGGCGACGATCCACAATCTTGTACGGCAGCTCCTTACCGCACGCCTCCTCGAACGCGTGCAGAACCTGCAGAACCGAGTAGCCGTTACCGGTACCCAGGTTCCAGGTGTGCAGGCCGCCGTGCTCAGTAATGTAGTTCAGCGCCTTCAGGTGGCCGTCAGCCAGGTCAACCACGTGGATGTAGTCGCGCACGCCGGTACCGTCAACGGTCGGGTAGTCGTTACCGAAGACGTTCAGGTGATCGCGGCGACCCACAGCAACCTGCGCGATGAAGGGCACCAGGTTGTTCGGGATACCCGCCGGGTCCTCACCGATACGGCCGGACTCGTGCGCACCAACGGGGTTGAAGTAACGCAGCAGAGCAATGTTCCACTTGGAGTCGGAAGCAGCCAGGTCAACCAGCATGTCCTCGATGTGCTCCTTGGTGCGGCCGTAGCAGGACTGCGCATCCATGTTCATCTTCTCAATCAGAGGCATGGACTCGGGCTCACCGTACACGGTAGCGGAGGAGGAGAACACGATGGAGTGGCAGTCAGCCTCGTCCATTGCGTACAGCAGGTTCAGGGTGCCAGCCACGTTGGTCTGGTAGTACCACAGCGGCTTCTCAGCGGACTCGCCCACAGCCTTCAGGCCCGCAAAGTGAATCACAGCGTCGGGGCGAACCTGCTTGAAGAGAGCCTTCATACCTTCGAGGTCGAGCAGGTCAACCTTGTGGAACTCGGGGGCGCGGCCAGCGAGTTCAGCGACGCGCTTGAGGGACTCCTCGGAAGAGTTCGCGAGGTTATCCATGACGACGACGTCGTGGCCTGCCTTGAGCAGTTCAAGTACAGTGTGGGAGCCGATGTAGCCGGCGCCGCCGGTAACGAGTACCTTCATGATGTCCTTTCGGGCTTTATATATCCGGAAAAAGTGCTCCGGATGGGGGACAAAAGCTGTTGAGCTGTATCTAATGGTACAGCTGTGCATGGGGTGTAAGTACTGCGGGACACTGTGCGCTTGTGCACTCTGGTGTGAGCATGTGGGAAGCGTTCTTTAGGTGTGTCGCCACTCGCCCCCACCTCGCTGTATAGCTTGCGTCTAATCCCACCAGAAATACCACTGGCGGCTCTGGTGAATAAACTCCGTCAGCTGCTCAAAATCCTCAAACACCTGGAACGGAAGATCGGAACAGAATGCGAATTGCTCGACCGCCACCTTCTTCGCCTCGACCGGGTCTGCTACGGGGCGTTCCACCAGAAACTCCAGGCAGTCAGCACCGTCAAGAGCCGCCGGGATGGCACCGTACTTTTCACGCCAATAGTGGGTGAATGCCAGCTGCGTTTGAGCGTCCGGGCAGTCATTCCAGCCGCCGAAGGGCAGGTACGCGGGAATATCGGCGGGGTCATCGGTCGGAATCTGTAGCAGGAGCATCTCGCCTTTCTCTTCTTCATCCAGGAGCTCATAGCAGAGTAGGGCGGAAAGAGTCGGGGCGTCATCTTCGGGCTCCTCATCGGGCAGAAAATCGGAGCTCATAAACTCGTCGACAAGCTCGTTGAGGTTGAAGTCGTCCGGGTCGTCCTCGTGAGTCTCTTCGCCATCGTCCATAACCTGGCGCAACTGCTGAGCAATGGCGGCGCTACCGTACTCTTCGGCGGAGGCGCCACCACGGGCGGTACGGTAACGCTGCAGGACAGCACGAGTGTAGGCGCTCACCTGCTCGGGGGTTAGAGTCTCAACATCGTCAATGATGTCGTGCTCAAGGGACACCGCGATAACCATGCTTTCAAGCACCGTATCGTTCAGGTTCAGGAAGAAGGGGACGAACCCCTCCGCGCGACCCAGCTTAGCCAGCTCATCGTAACGAGCCATGGCATCAGCGGCAGGAGCGCCCATTGGAATACGCTCGTGCGGGTAGGGGAAAAGGCGCGTAAAGTGCCGGTAGGTTTCGCTCATCGTCGACTCTGACTTAGTTGATTCAGGCATCTGAGTTCCTCTCTGAACTGTACAAGTGGTCAGTCATGGCGGGTACGCTGTACCCGGTACTACCAGCCTAGCGAAAGCCCGAGCCGTACGCCCTGAAAACGGTCATCGTAGCCGCCGCGGATTCGCGCCCAGCCTGTGAGAGCGGCGAAGAGGGAACACCAGGCGCAGAAAAGGGGCCGGGATGCTTCACGCATCCCGGTCCCTAAAGTTCACGGGCCGACCCCCAACGTTTGCAAGGGCAACCAGCGCTAGTCCAGGTACAGACTAGTTCAGGTGCAGTGCCTCGTTCAGCTCCACGGTGTTCTTCGCACGCGGCAGAACCTCAATCGCGCCGCTGATCGAATTGCGGCGGAACAGCAGATTCGACACGCCAGACAGCTCCGCAGCCTTCACCACGCGCGCCTCCTGACCGGGCAGCAGGACGCTCACGCGCGAACCGGCGGTCACATACAGGCCCGCCTCAACCACGCAGTCATCGCCCAGGGCAATACCGATACCGGACTCCGCACCCAGCAGAGAACGCTCACCAATAGAGACGCGCTGAGTGCCACCACCGGAAAGAGTACCCATCGTGGAGGCGCCGCCACCCACATCCGAGCCGTCGCCCACCACAACGCCCTGAGAAATACGGCCCTCAACCATGGAAGTGCCCAGGGTACCGGCGTTGAAGTTCACGAAGCCCTCGTGCATCACGGTCGTGCCGGACGCCAGGTGCGCACCCAGGCGCAGACGGTCACCGTCACCAATGCGCACGCCGGCGGGAACCACGTAATCCACCAGGCGCGGGAACTTATCAATGTGGCTCACGCTCAGGTGGCCCAGCTTGCGCAGACCAATCGCCAGCTTCTGGAACTCGGCGGCAAGCACCGGGCCGTGGTTGGTCCACGCAACATTCGCCAGGGTGCCGAACAGGCCGTCCAGGTTCAGCTCGTTGGGGCGAACCAGAGTGTGGGAGAGCAGGTGCAGACGCAGGTACGCGTCGACCGCGTCTTCGGGTGCCTCATCCAGGTTGATGGATGCGGTACGCACCTCGGTGCGGGCATTGCGCGCCGGGTGCTCAGCGGCCAGGTCCTCCAGCTCGTCCGCGATGGACAGGTCGGGAGTCTGGGTGAGGGAGGGAGCGGGGAACCACGCATCCAAGACGGTGCCGGCGTGCTCGCCAGAGACAACAACATTGACCAGTGCGACACCGGAGGCGTAACGGGGAGTGTTTTCAGACATGCCATCCATTATAGTTTTGGGGGTTAGAGCCCCTTCAAGACCGTCTCATATGCTCGATATGGGCGTTGAGGGCGTGGGTGTGAGCGCGGGCGAACCTGTAAGGTGGAAGGATGAGCGTTTCCCCCAAGAACTCTGAGCTTCACCCTGTACCGCAGCCGCCCCTGAACTTGGACGTGTCCATGCCCGAGCTGACCCGTGCCCTGCTGGACTACGAGTCGGTTTCTGGCAACGAACGAACGATTGCTGACGCCGTGCACATGGCGCTGTCGTTCTGCCCGCACCTGCACCTGACCCGTGACGGGGACGCCATTATCGCCCGCACCGAGTTCCCGCCGCTACCCGGCGCTGAGGGGGAACGCACCCGCATTATTCTTGCCGGTCACCTGGATACCGTGCCCCTGCCCACCGTTGAGGGTTCGCTGGGTACCGTGCCGTCCACGGTACGTGAAGAGGACGGCCACAGTGTGCTCTACGGTCGCGGCGCCACCGACATGAAGGGCGGCGTGGCGGTTCAGCTGAAGCTCGCCGCCGAACTGACCGCGCAGGACACCGACTACAACCTGACCTACATCTTCTACGACAACGAAGAGGTCGCCAGCGAACTCTCCGGGCTGGCACGCCTGATTCGCAACCACGGCGAGCTCATCACTGACGCAGACTTCGGTGTGCTGCTTGAACCGACCAACGGCACCATTGAGGGCGGCTGCAACGGCACCATGCGTTTCTTTGTGCGCACCCGCGGCCTTGCCGCTCACTCGGGACGTGCATGGCGCGGCGAGAACGCAATTCACGCCCTGGCACCGGCGTTGGCGGCGCTCGCCTCCTACGAGCCGAAGACTATTGCGGTGGAGGGCCTGGATTATCGCGAGGGTCTGAATGCGGTGCAGATTTCTGGTGGCGTTGCCGGTAACGTGATTCCTGATGCGGCGGCAATGCACGTGAACTACCGTTTTGCCCCGGATAAGACCCTGGATGAGGCTATCGCCCATGTGCGTGAGGTCTTCGCCGGCTACGAGCTGGACTTTGTGGATCTTTCCCCGGCAGCACGCCCCGGACTGGACACCCCGCTGGCGGCTTCCCTGATTGAGGCGGTGGGGCAGGAGCCTCAGCCGAAGTACGGTTGGACGGACGTAGCGCGCCTGAGCGAGATTGGTATTCCCGCGGTGAACTTCGGCCCTGGTGACGCCCTGCTGGCTCATACCGATAACGAGCACGTGAGCTTTAGCCAGCTGACCCGCTGCCACGCGGATTTGCGTGCCTGGCTGCTCAGCGACCGTGACGAGGACTAGCCGCGGCGCTAACTCTGTTGGTGCTGATTCTGCCGGTGCTGGCGCTACTATTTGAATTTAGGTGACCGTCAGGGGTTGACGGTCCTGCATGATATGAGATTGACATGAACTTTCTTCTGATTCTGCTTGCCCTGCTGATTTTGGGCATTGCGGTGCTCTCCGTTGTGGCGCTCTCCGGTGAGCGTGCCGTGCCCGGTGCCGCGTTCTTCAGCGGTGTGGGCCGTGATGGTTTGGGCACCTTTGACCGTGTGGAGGATTTGAGCTTTATCGCTCCTCTCGTCGGTGCACCCGAAGAGGACAAGACACACGAGAACGCACCCGCCGCTGAGTCTGCTGCTTCGACCGCAGAATCTGCTGATGCTAACGTCGCTGCCGCTGAGCCGGTTCGCCGCGGTGCGGTTCCCCTGGCTGATGATGCGGAGAGCACCTTGAGCGCGCATGACTTTGTGGAGAAGCGAAAGAACCCGCAGGCTGAGGGGAACTAACGTCCGTGAGTGTTTCGCCTGAACGTAATAGTGCTTCCCCCGCGTATTCTCCCGCGCAGGGTGCCGCCACCCCCGCCTCCGGCGAGGAACGGAGCGAGTCTTTTGACGAGCTTCTGACCTGGGCGTATACCGCCTCCGGTGAGCGCCTGCACCGGGTGGGGGAGCGTCTGCGTGCCCTGCCCGCGTGGCTGTCGGTACTGCTGATTTACGGTCTGTCCCGAGTATGGGGTTTCGTGGTGTTTGCCGTGGTCGGGCAGCAGCAGCTGCGCAGTCCGTGGGGTCAGCATCTGGACTATTTGTCGTTCATTAGCATCTGGGATGCCGGCTGGTATGAGCAGATTGCGGTACAGGGCTACCCGAGTGAGCTGCCGGTGAACGCGGCGGGTGTGGTTGAGCAGAATCAGTGGGCTTTTTATCCGATTTTCCCGCAGCTTTCCGGCGCTATTAGCCATGCGACGGGCATCGGGTACTACCCGGTGGCGGCGACGGTTGCTCTGATTGCCGGTTTCGCGGCGGCGTGGGTGATTTACCTGCTGTTTGAGGCGTCGTTGAAGGCGACCGGTTTCAAGAGTGAGGAGTCGCCTTCTGCCCTGTCCATGTGGGCTGTGGCGTTGGTGTCGTTCTTGCCGGTGGCGCCGGTGCTTCAGGTTCCGTATGCGGAGTCGCTGAACCTGGTGTTCCTTGCCGGTGCGCTGCTGTGCCTGGTTCAGGGACGCTACGGCCTGCTGGTTCCTGTGGCGGCTTTGGCGTGTCTGTCCCGTCCGGTGGGTGTGCCCCTGGGTGCGGCTGCCGGCCTGTGGTGGTTTGCGTGCTGGGTGCGTTCGAGCCGCCAGTCGGGTATGGGTGCGGCGTTTGTACGCCATCTGGGGCAGCTGGTCAGCGCCTTGGTGGTGTGTGCGTGTGCGCTGGTGTGGCCTGCGATTGCGTGGTGGGCTACGGGCCGTGTGGATGCGTACACCGCCACGGAGACGGCGTGGCGCGGTACCCAATTGGCGCCGATTCAGCCGTGGCTTTCGCAGGGGTATCTGTACTTTGGGCATGCGGCTCCGGTGCTGCTGACTCTGCTGATTTTGGGCTTTATTGCTCTGTGTTTGAGCCCCCTGGCGCGTAGGGTTTTGGCGGCTCCGCTGAACCTGTGGTGCCTGAGCTATTTTGCGTATTTGATTCTGTTTTTGAATCCGCAGTCGTCGACGTTCCGCCTGTTGTTGCCGTTGTTCCCGCTGGTGATTGTGGCGGCGGCGGCGAGCCGTTCGCGGGCGTATCGTTGGGCGTTGTTGGTGGCGGGTGCGTGTGCGCAGTGGGGCTGGGTTGGCTGGCTGTGGCATTGGAAGCAGCTACCCGGCGGTGGAGACTACCCGCCGTAAACCGAATATTGTGTCAGGAGACCGCTGGTGTGCTGCCGGCGGTCTTTTGCGTTCGGGAGGCGGGCGTGCCTGCGGTTGGAGCCGCAGCGTTTTAACCCGGCGGTGGAGATTATCCGCCGTAAACCGCTGATGTGGTGTTCTTAGCCGTGGGCGCAATGCCCTTCCGCGGTGCGGTAGCGTACGCCTTCTGCTTGTCCAGAGCTTAAAGACACGTCCAGAAAGCGCCGCGGGTTCGGCGGTGCTGGCTCGGAACTGATAATCTATATTCTGTGTTTGGTATTAGTGGCACCGAGTTGATTATTTTGGCCATCATCACGTTTGTGGTGATTGGCCCCGAACGCATGCCCGAATACGCCCGACAGATCCGTGAATTCGTCAAGACCGTGCGCCGCATGGCGTTCGACGCGAAGGACGACTTCAAGGAAGCCCTGGGCGAGACGGGTCTGGAAGATATTAACTGGCGCCAGTACGACCCCCGCCAGTACGATCCGCGCGTGATTGTGAAGCAGGCGTTCGCTGAGGATGACGCCGAGCGTGAGCGTGAGGCGAGGGAACGTGAAGAGGCGCTGCTGAAGGAGAAGGAAAAGTCGGAGAGCCGTGCTCTTCCGCGAGGCGCATACGCCCCCTTCGACGTGGACGCCACCTAAGATTTTGAAACGAAAGAACCCCGCACCGTGATGGTGCGGGGTTCTTTCTGTTCTCAGCTTTTGCCGTCAGCTTCTAGATGCTCAATCTCTAGACGAAGAGCGGCAGGCTCTGACCCGCCCGCGACTCGCCCGACTGCAGCAACTGCGAGGCGATGGACTGAATCTCTTCGGCGGTGGGGGAGTCCGGGTGGCTCCAGACCACCGGGGTGCCCTCGTCGCCGCCGGTACGCAGGTTCACATCCAGCGGGACGGAACCGAGCAGCGGTACCGGGTAGGAGAGCGCCTCCGAAAGACGCTCAGCGAGCACCTGACCGCCGCCAGAACCGAACATGTCGAGCACGGTACCGTCCGGCAGGGTCATGGCAGCCATGTTCTCGACCACGCCCACGACCTTCTGACCGGTCTGCAGGCTCAGGGTACCGGCACGCTCCGCCACATCCACCGCGGCGTGCTGCGGGGTGGAAATAAGCACCAGCTCCGCATTCGGCAGCAGCTGAGCCATGGAGATGGCAATATCGCCGGTGCCGGGCGGCAAATCGAGCAGCAGCACATCCAAGGCGCCGAAGTGCACGTCCATGATGAACTGCTCCAGGGCACGGTGTAGCATGGGGCCGCGCCACGCTACCGGCTCGTTGCCCTTGAGGAACATGCCGATAGAAATCACGCGAATAAAGCCGCCGCTGACCTTCTGCTCACCCCAACGCTGGGCGGGGGTGGGAACATCCACGGTCGGCGGAAGAATCAGGTCATCCAGGCGGGTCGGGGCGTCGGTAATACCCAGCAGACCCGGAATCGAGAAGCCGTGCACATCCGCGTCAATAATGCCCACCGCAAGCCCGCGCGAAGCGAACGCGGCGGCAAGATTCGCGGTCATGGAGGACTTACCCACGCCGCCCTTACCGGACACCACACCGAACACGCGGGTCAGCGAACCGGGCGCGGTAAACGGGTTGGAACGCTCCGGCTTGAGCATCGAACGCAGGGCTGAACGCTGCTGCGGGTTCATCGCACCCACCTGCAGCTGCACACGCTCGATACCCTCAACGGTAGCGGCGGCGTCACGAACCTGCTGCTCGATGGTGTTCTTCAGCGGGCAACCCTCAATGGTGAGTAGCACCGTGACCTCAGCCCAGTGGCGGCCGGGAATCGGCTCACCGTGCTCATCCAGTTCAGGATGCACGAGTGCAGTCTCCACCATGCCCAGCTCCGTAATGGGGCGGCGCAATTCGGGATCCTCGACGCGGGCAAGAGCCGCGTAGAGCGCATCCTGCAGGGGCGAATTAGCGGTCACGGGCGCCTCCCTCACGGGTGCGCTCTGCCTGCTGCTGTGCCTGCTGGGATTCGCGGCTCTGAGGCTGGCTCAAATCGCCTCGGTGGGAATCCTGCGCGGAGTCCTTCGCAGAGCGTTCAGCCTTGTCAGAAGCCTGCTCGGTACCGTTCTCGGTGCCCTCAGAGCTCTTTCCTTCAGCGCCCTGCTCCTCAGCGTCCTTTTCCTCGCCCTCGGAGATATCGATATCGTCGATAGCCTCCTCCAGGTCCTCAATGTCCTCACTGATGTCCTGCAGCTGCTCGGCGTGACGCTCCTGCTCCTGCGCAATGTTCTGCAGTTCCTCAAGAATGTCACGCAGCTCGCTACGAACGAAGTCACGGGTCGCAACCTCACGCAGAGCAATACGCAGCGAAGCAATCTCGCGGGTCAGGTACTGGGTCTCCTCCAGGTTCTGCTGGTCACGCTTACGGTCCTCGGACGCCACCACGCGGTCGCGGTCATCCTGACGGTTCTGCGCCAACAGCAGCAGGGGAGCAGCGTAAGAAGCCTGCAGGGACAGCATCAGGGTCAGCAGGGTGAAGTTCAGGCTACGCGGGTCGAACTGCATCTCCTCCGGCGCCAGGGAGTTCCACGCCAGCCACACACCACAGAAAATGGTCATCCACATCAGGAACTGCGGGGTACCCATGTAGCGTGCAAAACCCTCAGTCATGCGGCCGAAAGCGTCCGGGTTGGGGCTCGAGAACAGCTTCGGCTTGCGAGTGCCGGGGGTGCTCAGCTGTGAGTCGCTACGCTGCGGGCGGGAGTCGCCGCGCTCGCGGTTGCGTTCAGCGTACTTCTTCTCCAGGCGGTCCTTGAGGATGCGCGCCTTATCGATGCGGGGGTTCTCTTCGGTACGGTTTGCGTCGCGGCGGTTCGAATCAGGCAAAGCGTCGTCCTACCTTTCGTACGGGAGTTCCATCATCGTAAGTGCGCCAGTCTTCGGGCAGGAGCGCATCGAGCACGTCGTCGATGGTCACTGCGCCTACCAGGCGGTGCGATTCGTTCACAATGGGAACGATGGTCAGGTCATAGGTCGCCAGCACGCGTGCCAGCTCTTCCAAACTTGCCTGGTCAGAGACAGGCTCAGTGTCGGTATCGAGGATGTGACCAATCGGCTCACTCGGCGGCACACGCAGCAGCTTCTGCATGTGCACCAGACCCAGGTACTTGCCGGTCGGCGTTTCCAAGGGCGGGCGCGTCACCATGACGGCAGCCGCCATCGCCGGAGGAATCTCCTCGGCGCGGATGTGCGCGAGCGCCTCCGCGACGGTCGCCTCGGGGGAGAGGATAATCGGTACCGGGTTCATGAGCGAACCGGCGGTACCCTCGTCGTATTCGAGCAGTCGACGCACGTCGTCTGCTTCGTCGGGTTCCATGAGCTCGAGCAGCTTTTCACGCTGTGCGTCGTCCAGCTCGATGAGCAGGTCGGCGGCGTCGTCCGGTTCCATCTCTTCGAGGACCTGCGCGGCACGCTCGTCGTCCAGGTGCGACAGAATCTGCACCTGGTCCTCGGCGGGTAGCTCCTGCAGAACGTCCGCGAGGCGTTCATCCTGCAGCTCGGCGGCGATTTCGACCATACGCTTATCGCTCATCTCGTGGATAGCGTCCGCAAGGTCGGCGGGCTTGGAGTTCTCGTGGTTCGCCACGAACGCGGTTGCCGCCTGCGGTTCCACGTCGGTGGAGAGCACCGCCTCGTCCCAGTCGACGATGAGGGTCTCCTTGGAACGGCGGCGCCACGTGCTGGAGGAGGAGCTGACGCGGGAAACGAACAGTTCGGTCACGCCCCAGTCGCCGTTGCGGCGCTGCTCAATGGCGACGTCCTCAATGACGGCGTCGCCGCTGCCGTCGAGCAGGCGCACGCGGCGGTCAAAGAGCTCACCCACGATGAGAGTCTCAGAGTTGCGCTGTTCGAAGCGGCGCAGGTTCACCAGGCCGGTTGAAATGATTTGTGAAGCGTCGATACTTCGCACACGGGTCATGGGCATGAACACGCGTTTCTTGCCGAGCACCTCAACGATGATGCCGACAACAATGGGTTCGGTGCCCTTGGCGGGGCGGGCGCCCGCAATGGATGCGCCCAGGCCACGTTTGAGTACGACGACGTCTCGGAGACGGCCGAGGCGGTCACCGAAGGGGTCAAAAACGTCGAGGCCCAGAAGGCGGGCAATATAAATCTTGCTGGGGGTGCTGAACTTCGAATTGCTCACCTCTCTAGGGTACGCTCCGCCGCGGGGATTCGCACTTTGAGGAGCTTATTTGAACAGGTGTTCGCTACGCCTGTAGAGGAGCTGACTACCCACCGGGTCCAGGGTTAGGGCGGGCGGTAGAATAGGAGCCATGACTTCTAACCTGCCGAATATTCCCTCGACCCCGCCTTCTTCGTACTTGGCGTCGCGCCTGGCGCAGGCTCAGGGCAAGCCCCTGCCCGCCGGTGAAGCAATCGCCTCCTTCGTTCGTCACGATGATGCGCTCGCCGCTTTTGACGTGCTCAGCGAACAGGATTACCCGGTCACGGCGCTGTACCTGGTCAATGATGGTATCCGCCAGGTGGAGTACCCGGTACAGCCCGGTTACGGTCGTGCCCTGATTTCTGCGGCGATTCAGGGTGCGGTGATTGGCCTGGTGTTTTCGGTGCTGATGACCCTTGCCGGTGACTCTTTTATCTCTGAAGCACTCAAGTACGTGCCGCTGACTGTTGCCGTGTTTGTGCTGTGGCAGATGTACGTTCTGCGTCGCTCCCATGGGGGTCGCTACCCGATGCGTACCGAGGCGATTCCTTCGCGTACCGTGATGTACGCTCTGCCGGAGTACGCTCAGGATGCGCGCCGCGTGCTGGGTGCGCACCCTCGCTTCTCGGCGGCGGTTGCGGCTGCTCGTGCGGCGGCAGCCCCGGAGGCTTCGCAGGCGCGTGCCGCTCAGAGTACCGTCTCGATGAATGGCGCACCGGTTCCGACCGGCGCCCCGAAGGCTCCCTCGTACCGTGCGCAGGCGGGTAGCCAGCCGGCGCCGAACCAGAACCTGCCCGAGCGTGATGCGACCGCGCAGAACGCGGTGGCTCAGAGCGCGGCGCAGAACATGCCCGCGCCCACCCAGCCTACGCAGACCGTTCAGCCCGCTCAGCCTTCTCAGCCTGCTATCCAGGAGCCGGCAACCACTGAACCGGCGACCGCCCTGAAGTCGGATGCACAGAAGTCGGAGCCGCAGAAGCGCCCGGCACAGCGGTACGGTCTGCGCGTGGACGACCCGGAAGAATACGCGAAGCTGATTCAGCCCAAGCCGCAGCGTCCGACCCCGCGCCCGCAGGGCCTGCACGATAAGTCCTCGCACGATAACTCCTCGCAGGACTCCGAATAACCGAACCTGCAATGGCGGTAGCCACCCACAACGGCGGGAAACCGGCATAGAAGACAGCACTTAGAAGACACGCGAAAGCCCCTCACCGAACGAATCGGTGAGGGGCTTTCCCTATAAAACGTTACTAACGTAACTGGGAGCTAGACGTTACTTCGCCAGCTTCGCCATCCACTCCTCAATGCCCTCAACGGTGCGGGGCAGTGCAGCGGAGAGGTTCACGTTGCCGTCCTCGGTGCAGAGCACGTCGTCCTCCAGGCGGATACCGATACCGCGGTACTCCTCGGGAACCGACAGGTCCTCGTCCTTGAAGTACAGGGCCGGCTCAATGGTGAAGACCATGCCCGGCTCCAGCTCAGCCCACATGTACAGCTCAGCCTTTGCCTGCGCGCAGTCGTGCACGTCCAGACCCAGGTGGTGGCTGGTGCCGTGCGGCATCCAGCGGCGGTGCTGACCGCCCTCAACGGTGAGCGAAACATCAGCGGAAACCGGCAGCAGGCCCCACTCTTCCAGACGGTGCGCCAGAACGTTCATGGCAGCTTCGTGAATCTCGTAGAACTTGGTACCCGGCTTAGCCACAGCGAATGCGGCGTCAGCGGCATCCAGCACAGCGTTGTAGACCTTCGCCTGAACCTCGGTGAACTTACCGTTCACGGGGAAGGTGCGGGTCACGTCTGCGGTGTACAGGGTGTCGTCCTCAACGCCTGCGTCCAGCAGCAGCAGCTTGCCGTCATCGACGGTGCCGTTGTTACGGATCCAGTGCAGGATGGTTGCGTTGTTACCGCACGCTGCGATGGTGTCGTAGCCCAGGTCGTTACCGTCGGTACGTGCCACGGAGAAGAACGCAGTCTCAACGACGCGCTCACCGCGGTGGTGCTCCTTAGCCTTCGGCAGTGCACGAATGACCTCTTCGAAGCCCTTGACAGTCATGTCAACGGAACGCTGCAGGTTCTCAACCTCGATAGCGTCCTTAATCAGGCGAGCCTCGGAGAGAGCCACAGCCAGTTCGGAGTCCAGCTTGTCAGCCTGCTCCAGCTCCACGCCGGTGTTGTAGCGGGAGGTGTCAACCAGCGCGTCAACAGCCGGGTCAACGTTGCGGACCAGGCGGATGTTCACGCCGCCCAGGCCCTGGTTACCGGCGTTCTTGGTGATAGCAACCTCAAGCTCGGACAGGTCGCGGGTACGCAGACCGAAGCGCTCGGAGAATTCCTTCAGGGTGGGGCGGGGGCCAACCCAGAACTCGCCGTAGCGTGCATCCGCGTAGAACTCGGTGGTGTCGCGGCCAGCCAGCGGGCGGAAGTACAGGGTGACCTCGTGGTTGGAGCCGTTGTCGCCGGTACCCTCTTCGACGGGCTCGAAGATCAGCACGGCGTCAGGCTCGTGGTCGATGCCCAGACCGGTCTGGTGCGCAAACGCCGAGTGGGGGCGGAAGCGGTAGTCGCAGTCGTTGGAGCGGACCTTCAGCGGGCCTGCGGGCAGGACGAGGCGCTCGCCGGGGAATGCCTTGGAGATCTTGGCGCGGCGCTCAGCTGCGTAGTCTGCTACGGGCTCGCGGGTGTAGCCGTCATCTTCGGCAGGTGCCCAGTTTGCGGCAATGAATTCGGTGAACGCAGACGCCTTAGGGGTGCTGCGGTGGTCAGTCTTCTGAGCTTCGGTGCTCTTCTCGTTGTTCTCAGTCATGGGTTAATCATATCGCCTTCACCACAGGTGGGCAGGTGTTTTAGCGCTTTTGACCATAAGAGAGGGCGCGGTGGAGCAGAATATATCTTTGACCTGCGACCGGGTACCTGATATTGCGCCGCCGATATTGGTAGGGTTGAATCAGAAGAGTAGTAGATGACATGCCTTAAAACCCCGCTGAGGTGGCGACGAACTAGCAGGGGCGGGGAAGGAGAGAATATGACGCAGACAGAACACCGAAATAGCGCACCTAATGCGAAGCAGGTACCGCAGCCCGCTGAATCGGGCGCGCCTGAAAACCTGAACCGTGCCGGGCGCTACGATCTGCATATTCACTCCGCTATCTCTGACGGCACGCAGAGCCTGACCGAGCTGGTGCCGCTGATTGCTCGCGCCGGGTTGGCTGGGTTTGCGCTGACTGATCACGATACGACGGCTGGTTGGGCGCAGGCGGCTCAGCTGGCGGATGAGCACGGTCTGGATTTTCTGCCGGGTGCCGAGTTCTCTTGCCGTTACCGGTACACCGACGGTGAGGGCCGCGCACGCACGAAGACTATTCATCTGCTCGCTTATGGTTTTGATTCGGTGGGTTCGGAGTTGGCGTGCCGTGTGGAGGCGATTCGTGCCAGCCGTGAGGGCCGTGCGCAGGCTATTGTGGGCCGTCTTGCCGCTGACTACCCGCTGACCTGGGATGACGTGTTGGCGCAGGTGGGGGAGGGGAACACGGCGGTGGGCCGCCCCCATATTGCTGATGCGCTGGTTGCTGCCGGTGTGGTTGCTGATCGTTCTGAGGCTTTCGCGAAGCTGCTGTACACGGGCAGCCCCTACTATGTGCCGCAGGATGCGCTGGACCCGTTGGAGGCGGTGCGTCTGGTGCGTGAGGCTGGGGGCGTGCCGGTGATTGCGCATCCGATGAGTACGATGCGTGGACCCGCGTTGAGCCTGGAGTACCTGGGTTTGATGGTGGATGCTGGCCTGGCGGGCGTGGAGGTGTATCACCGTGAGAACTCCCCGGAGGACCGGGCGCGTCTGCTGGAGTTCATTGAGCGTCAGCGTGCGGCGGGCCGTGAGGTGCTGGTGACGGGTTCGAGTGATTATCACGGTGCGGGTAAGCCGAACCTGCTGGGTGAGAATACGACGGATGCGGTGACGGTGGCGCGTATCCGCGAGCAGCTGGCGGCCCAGTAGTAAGACGAAAGAGTGTGGGGCGGGTTCCCGGTAAAGGAACCCGCCCCACACTCTTTTGTTTTCACCTCATTGCATATTCTCTAAATCTCTACCTGAAGGTTAGGATTTTTGATACGCTGAGAACGTTCTACTCATGAGGGTGCACAAAGATTGTGCCCCCTTCTGTTCATGAAGGAGCTATGATGCTTCGACAATTATTCGCCCGTCCTACGAAGCGGGCTATCCAGGCTGGCGGCACGGTACTGTTGGCTGGTGCCATGGTGTGCGGTAGCGTGCCGGCATATTCTCTTGGTGTTCTGAAACCTCGCCAAGTGACCCCTATTGTGCAGCCCAATGAACCGGCGGTGACCTGTAACGACCGCGCAATCTACGAATATAAGTACCTTCCGAATGCTTATGTGACTTACAGTCGCAAGATTATCTACGACTGGGCTGAGTGCATTGGTCTAATTTCTGAATACCAGAAGTATCAGCTAATCGAAGAAAACACCGTAATTTCCCGTGGCCAGTTTGTGGAGTATTTGTATCGCCTGTCGGGTTCTCCTGAGGTGAAGAATCTTCCGGCTCAGTCTCCGTATGGCGATATCAAGACGGATGACCCGCGTTTTCCTGTGGTGATGTGGGCTCGTCAGCGGGGCATTACCTGGGGTTGGAGTGATGGGAATTTCCATTACGATGCCCCCGCGAATGAAACGACGACAGTAATCATGGCATACCGCCTAGCTGGTAGTCCGGCGGTCAAGCTACCCGATATGAATCCTCCGAATGAGGAAGAGCCCTGGACCAAGCGGAACCCCAACCTTCCTTACGGCTCAGAGTTGCATCGGGCCTATGTTTGGTTGAAATACACTGGAGCTGGCTCTGATAAGAAGTACACTGGCTTCCACGAATCGGTTAGGTACCATGACGTCGCGAGCATGGACTCTGAAGGTCGACGAGTGAGTCAATGGACTTTCCAAGCAACATATGAACAGGCTTTTGAAGTATTGCGCATGGCAGATACTCGAGGTGCATTCTAAAAACATTTATAAAGAGAAGGCACCTTAGAACAGAACACTAGGGCAACACAAAAGAATGGGGCGGGTTCCTTGGTTAGGAACCCGCCCCACACTCTTAACACGTGCTCTCACGAATACGTGGAAAAGACCGCCTAGACGCTCTCACGCGACGCATGATGCTGCAACACCGCACCCGCAGCCGCCGCATCCATCTGAGCAGCCGCACGCGCCGCACGAGCCTTAGCCCGCGCCTGATGCTGACGCTGACGACGCAACTCATCACGGCCATCAATACGCATCTTCTTATCCACCGCATCCATCGACCGATGACGCACAAACCGGCAGGACGCACCCTCAACCGGCTGCGTAGTCTCCGTGAGCGTATCCAACACAGCCTTCAATGCATGACGGCTCGCTGCCGTCAACGCATCACGACTCGTACCGCCACGAACACCCACCGTACGCTTCGGCGTGAACAGCACACTCGCCCCACGCGGCACACCGCGATACTCAGCGAACGACACCGGATCCACGCCCAGACGCTTAGCCATCACCTCAATAGCCGGCGGATTCTGATCCACGCACACGAACTTACGACCCAGCTGAGCTGCCGCCGCACCCGTAGAACCAGAACCAGCGAAGAAATCCAACACCCAATCACCCGGGCGGGAACTCGCCGCAATCATACGACGCAACAAACCCGTAGGCTTCTGCGTAGGATACCCCGTCTTCTCCTTACCCGTCGGCGACACAATAGTATGCCACCACACATCAGTAGGGAGCTTACCGCGAGAAGCCTTCTCCTCAGTCACCAAACCGGGAGCCATATACGGTTCACGATCAACCTCCGCAGTATTGAAGTAATAGCTACGGTGATCCTTCGCGTACACCAAAATATTGTCGTGCTTCGTCGGCCAGCGGCGCGTAGACTTCGCACCGTAGTCATAAGCCCAAATCAGCTCATTAATGAAGTTCTCACGACCAAAAATCATGTCGCACATAATCTTCACATAATGAACCTCACGCCAATCCAGGTGCAGGTACAGGGTGCCGTCCTGCGCGAGCAGACGATGCGCCTGCTCAATACGCGGCGCTAGGAACGCCCAATAATCCTCGAACGAGTCGTTATAGCTCGCCAGAGTCTGCAGGGTGCTCGAATAGCTCTTGCCCTTAAAACCGGTGCGGTCACCCTTCTCAGAAGCTTCCGCGCTCAACGTGCGGCGCGTCTGCTTCTTACCCGTATTGAACGGCGGGTCAATGTAAATCACGGTGAACGCACCATCGGGCAGCTCACGCAGATACTCCAGGTTATCTGCCTGTACCAGCAGCGAGGGGCCCTGCGGATCGAAAACCGTCGAATCCGTGCGGGGCGACTCAGCGGCAGGGGAGGGCGCGGCGGGCGCCGGGGATGCTGAAATACCCAACCCCGGCCCTAGCCTTCAGAACCAGCACGGTCAGCGCCACGGCCCTTACCGCGAGAACCCTCAGCACGAGAACCCCCATCACGAGAACCTTCAGGGCGGCGGCGGGTACGGCGGCGGCCCTCACCCTCCACGGGCTGACCCTCAACACGGCGGGTACGGCGACGCTGACGAGGCGCACGCTCAGAACGCTCAGAAGAACGTTCGGATGCGCCCTGCTCGGTACGCTCCGCACGCTCAGAAGAACGCTCAGAACGCTTGCGGCCCTCGGAGCGGCTACGGCGCTCGCCGCGGCCCTCACCGGAACGACCGTCGCGGCCACCGCGAGAACGAGCCGGACGGCCATCACGCGAGTCGCGGGCGCTCTCAAAGAACTCATCGCCCATGCCCTCAGCCACACGCTCCTCGCGCGGCAGGCGACCCTTAGTGCCAGCCGGAATGTTCAGGTCATGGAACAGATGCTCAGAGGAAGAGTAGGTCTCAACCGGCTCAGGAACACCCAGCTCCAGGGCATCGTTAATGACCTTCCAACGCGGCAGGTCATCCCAGTCAACCAGGGTCACGGCGGTACCCTCATTGCCGGCACGACCGGTACGGCCGGTACGGTGCAGGTAAGTCTTCTCATCCTCGGGCACGCGGTGGTTAATCACGTGGGTCACGTCTTCAACGTCAATACCGCGAGCCGCCACGTCGGTCGCGACCAGAATGTCGACCTTGCCGGTGCGGAACGCCTTCAGCGCCTGCTCACGCGCAACCTGGTTCAGGTCACCGTGCAGGGGAGCAGCAGCGAAGCCACGGTTCACCAGCTCCTCCGCCACGCGGGCAGCGTCACGCTTGGTCTTGGTGAAGATGACGGTGCGGCCGCGGCCGGTAGCGCGCAGAATGCGGCCAATCATCTCGTCCTTGTCCAGGTGGTGCGCACGGTAGACGACCTGGCGGATCGACGCCTTAGTCTTCGATGCGTCCTCGGGGTCAGCGGCGCTAATGCGCATGGGCTTGGTCATGTACTGACGCGCCATCGCAATGACCGGGCCGGGCATGGTTGCGGAGAACAGCATGCTCTGGCGGTCCTCCGGCAGGTAGCTGAGGATCTTCTCAACCGACGGCTGGAAACCCAAATCCAGCATCTCGTCAGCCTCATCGAGGACCACGATCTTAACCTGCTTCAGGTTCAGGAAGCCCTGCTGGTACAGGTCGATAATGCGGCCGGGGGTGCCCACCGCAACCTCCAGGCCGCGGCGCAGCAGCTCAGCCTGAGGCTCAATCGGCACACCACCGTACAGGGTGGCGACGCGGGCGTTGCGCAGCTTCGCGGCAATCGCCAGGTCCTCGCCCACCTGAATAGCAAGCTCACGGGTCGGAACCAGAATCAGCGCCTGAGGTGCACCGGGGTACTCCAAATCAGCCCAACCCTCATCGTCGCGGCCGACCACACGCTGAATGGTGGGCAGACCGAAGCCGAGGGTCTTACCGGTACCGGTCTTTGCCTGACCAATGATGTCCTGGCCAGACAGAGCCACGGGAAGAGTCAGCTCCTGGATGGGGAAGGGGGAGGTAATGCCAACCGCCGCGAGGGCGTCGCTAATATCCTGGCGAACGCCGAAGTCGGCGAAGGACTTTGCAGTCTGAGTGGTTTCCTGCGTGTTCGTTTCAGTCACTGGACCGTATCTTTCTACCCCTGCTCGGGGTGTGTTTCTCCCCGTAATGGGGGATGTACCAGCCAGCGCCTCGGTAGTGGAGGCGGTGACGGGCGGGCGTCGAAAGCCGGCCGCGGGAAATTCTTACACGGGAAATTCTTACCGAGACGCCGCCTGCACGCATGGTTATTACTCATGGTTCATTCATGATGAGAAGGCGGTGCAGCCTCGGGGTCTTGAAAGGGGTACGACCGGTCATTCACTTAACCCCTCAATATTAACCTGGATTTGCTTTCGGCGCACCCCCGACCGGTTGTGGTGTGCGCCCGTGATGGGCGATATACCGCCTCAAAACCGGGTACTGCGAGGTTTTTGTGCGGGCGGTTTAAAACGCAAAACCCCGCATTCGGCACGGCGTAACCACGTGGTGCATAAAGCGCGGTTACGCATCGTGACGGATGCGGGGGGGGG
>NZ_KV831926.1:676118-786159 GCF_001837265.1 Rothia sp. HMSC064F07
GGGGGGGGGGGCTAAAGCTAAAGGGGGTTCAGCCGCCGAAATTAGGCGCCGATACCGAAACCAACGTGACGCTTAGCGTCGGAACCCAGCTCGACGTAGCCAATCTGAGCGCCAGAAATCAGGGTGGTGTTGCCCTTATCATCCATAATCTGCAGCAGCGAGCCATCCTCAATAGCCTTCGAGACCTTCTCCATGAGGATTTCCTTAGCCTCACTGGTCTCAACAATAATTTCACGAGCAATGTGGCGAATGCCAATCTTGATTTCCATGAGTCTCCTCGCAGAATAGTCCGGCACAGCCAAACGTGCGCCGGGTATGGGAACTGTCTTATCTAGCATCTACTCTAGCGTGAATACGCCCATCGGCACCGTGAACGGGCGGTACTTCGCCGGGGGCTAATAAAATACTCGCCGCCGGATGCGCGAAAATGCGCGCGAAAAACGCCGGGAAGAGGGGAGGGAGCGACTCCTAAGACTCTTCCACCTGAATACCGTAGAGGGTCTCCAGCGCCTGCACGTAATCCTCTGCGCGGCCCTCCGATGCCAGCTTCTTGGCGCGCACCGTCGGGGTGTGCAGAAGAGACTTCACCATGCGGCGCATCGCCAGCTCAAACTGCTCCGTCGCCGCACCGCAACCAAACTGGTTACGTACCTTCTCCAGCTCGGAATCCAGCACATCCATAGTGTGCGAGCGCAACGCAACAATCGCGGAGTCAATCGTGCGGGAACGCTGGCGAGACACAAACGCCGCCAGCTCAGACTCCACAATGCGCGTAGCCGTCGCCACGGATTCCTCGGTCTCCTCGGGGGCGGCAAGGCGCACCGACTCGAGCGTAATCAGCTCAACATTCGGCAGGTCAGCGACCGACGGATCAAAGTCACGTGAAAGAGCAAGGTCAAGAATCGTGTGGTGGCCGCCCGGAATCTGCTCGGGAAGCAGCGGGTCGGAGCCGCCGGAGCAACCAATAATGACGTCGGCAGAAGCCATGGCCTGCTCCATGCCGTCCTCGGGCACTGCGAAGACGTCGCGCTTCGCCGCGAACTCGGCGGCACGACCCGAACGGGAATTGACCCAAATATCGGTGCAACCGCGCTCGCGCAGCGCCGCAATGGTCGCGCCTGCGTAAGCACCCGTACCAAAAATCAGGGCGCGGCGGGTCGACCAGTCCTTTTCGGCAACCTCGTCCGCAAGATCCAGGGCAACAGACACAATCGAGCGGCCCTGGGCGCCAAGCGCCGTATGCTGACCCACCTGACGAGCCGTATGCGCCGCATGCTCAAATAGCTGAACCAGCTCACCGGGAAGGGGGACGTCGTCCTCTTGTGCCTTTGCCTGCGCGGCAGCTAGGGCGCGGCGCACCTGACCGGCAATTTCACGCTCGCCCACCACGGCAGATTCCAGACCGGAGGCGACCGTTAGCAGGTGGCGTGCCGCCTCCTCATCTTCGAACAGGTCGAAGCTGGAGGCAACTAGCTCCTTATCCAGCCCGGAGGTCTGAGCAATCGAATCAACAATCAGCTCACGAACCATGGGGACATGGGCAGACACGTGTAGCTGAACATACATTTCAAGACGGTTACAGGTGGCAAGAACTACTGCACCCTTAACACCGAGTTGACGTGCGATATCCGCCGCCAGAACATCGGGTACGCCAGAGGCACCGGCGCTCAACGCAGCGACGGTGGTCAAATCAACGGTGTGGTGCGATGCCACAAATGCATAAGTACTCACTAGAGACTAATCATAACCACGCCGACTAAGCCCCTGTAAAGCTCATAGAACCTAAGTTCCATCATCGTAGGGGGCAAGAAAATCTGCGCGGTGGGGGAGCGGACACGAAGAGTAAGCGCGAACTAAGGTGTCCCTCACCGCTAAGAAAGCCATCATTAGGTAAGAGTCACCATGACATAGTGTCGCAAAAACGCCCACATAAACCTGTCACACTAGAGACTATGAGCGAAAACCAGCACACCACCCCCGCATCGGAAAAGGGCCCCGCGTCGGCACAGGGCACCGCACAGGCACCTTCCCTGCCCGCACACCCCACTGACGCCCAGCGACCCCTGCTCACCGACGAACAGCTCGCACACCTACCCGCAAACCACCCCCTGCGCGCAGGCGTCGCCGCCGACTCGCCCATGCTCCGCGCCCTCACCGGCCGCCCCTCCAGCCACCGACCCGTCTGGTTCATGCGCCAGGCAGGCCGCTCCCTGCCCGAATACCGCCAGGTACGCGAAGGCATCCCCATGCTGGATGCCTGCCTCACCCCCGAGCTCGCCGCAGAAATCACCGTGCAGCCCGTCCGCCGCCACAAGGTTGACGCCGGCATCTTCTTCTCCGACATCGTTATTCCCATGAAGCTTGCGGGCGTCAACGTCGACATCGTGCCCGGTAAGGGCCCGGTCCTCGACCAGCCCGTGCGCACCCTCGACGAGGTGCGCGCCCTGCCCGAACTCAAAGACAGCGACCTCGACCCCATCCGCGAAGCCGTCGCCGCAACCGTAGAAATGCTCGGCGACACCCCGCTCATCGGCTTCGCTGGAGCCCCCTTCACCGTCGCCGCCTACATGGTCGAAGGCGGTCCCTCCCGCGACCACCTGCGCCCGCGCACCATGATGCACGCCGACCCCGCCGCCTGGCACGAACTCGCCGCCTGGGCGGCCCGCACCGCAGGCCAGTTCCTGCGCGCACAGATTGAGGCGGGCGCATCCGCCGTGCAGCTCTTCGACTCCTGGGCAGGATCCCTCGGCGAAAGCGACTACCGCCGCTACGTGCAGGCACACTCCGCAACCGCCCTCGATATGGTGCGCGAATACGGCGTGCCGCGCATCCACTTCGGCACCGGCACCACCGCCCTGCTACCCGCCATGCACGAAGCCGGCGCAGACGTCATCGGCGTGGACTACCGCCTGCCGCTGTCCGCAGCGAACACCCTGCTCAACGGCGCCGTACCCCTGCAGGGCAATATCGACCCGGCACTGCTCGCCGCAGGCAGCGAAAACCTCTACGCACACGTAGACGAGGTCCTCGCAGAAGGTAACGCCGCCCCCTCGCACGTGGTCAACCTCGGCCACGGCGTACCCCCGACCACCGACCCGCAGGTGCTCACCGACCTCGTGGCGTATATCCATGAACGCACCGCGCAGGCATAGGATAAATAACGATAAATAGACGGTGCAGATGCCGGGCACCCTCCGGCATCTGCACCGAACACCTACCCCCCAGAACCAACCACCACACCCGTTACCGCAATGGGCAACTCCACTGCACGCAGACCAAAGGAGAACCACCATGGGCCACACCAACCAGGCACCGCACCGCACCGCACAGGTCAGTTCCTCCGCCGCGCCCCAGAACGCACGAGCTTTCACCCGCAAAGAGAAGGCACCCACCGCCATCGTTATCGGTGGCGGCCCCTCCGGCCTGATCTCCGCACGCCGCCTCGCCGCAGCCGGTATGCGCGTCACCCTGCTCGAACAGCGCCACCACCTCGGCGGTGCCGTTGGTGCCCATGAAGTTGGCGGCCTTCTGCTGGACTCCGGCGCAGAATCCTTCGCAACCCGCAGCCCCATTGTCAGCGACCTCGTCAAGGAACTCGGCCTGGGCGACCAGATCGTCACCCCCAACTCCTACGGCTCCTGGCTGTACCTGCCGCAGGGCGCCCGTCGCACCCCCAGCACCGGCATCATGGGCATCCCCGGCAACGTGAACGATAAGTCGCTAATCCCCGTCATCGGTAAGAACGGTCTGCGCCGCGCCCAGGTGGACAAGTTCCTGCCCGTCTCCGCCGGCGAGAACGCGAAGACCCTCGGTGAGCTCGTGCGCATCCGCATGGGCCAGAAAGTGCTCGACAACCTCGTCGCACCCGTCGTGTCCGGCGTGTACTCCACCCACCCCGACAAGCTCGACGTCGATGCGACCATCCCCGGTCTGCGCGAAGCCTTCCGCAAGCACCGCTCCCTCTCCGCCGCAGCGCACGCCTTCCGTTCGGCAGCCCCCGCAGGCTCACAGGTCGCCGGTATCGTGGGCGGCATGAACCAGCTGTCCGAACGTCTCGTCGAAGACCTGTACGCCTCTGGCGTTCGCATCGTCACCGGATTCGACGTCATCGCCGTAGACCGCGACGAATCCACCGGCCAGTGGTTCATCATCCAGCGCCACACCACCGACGGCGAAAACACCCCCCTCTACGCCGACTACCTGGTGCTCGCCACCGACGGCCCGACCGTGGCACGACTCATCGGCCCGCACGTCTCCACCGCACTACCCGCCCTGGAACCCGGCCCCGAAGTCGCCCTCGTCACCCTCGTCGTTGATGCCCCCGCCCTGGACAAGCACCCCCGCGGTACCGGCCTGCTCGTCTCCGAAGAAGCCACCGCCGTACGCGCCAAGGCACTCACCCACGCCACCGCCAAGTGGCAGTGGGTCGCCGACGCCGCAGGCCCCGGACGCCATGTCGTGCGCCTCTCCTACGGCCGCGGCGGCGAAGACGCCCGCTTCTCAGAAGTGGCACTCGCAGACGAACAGCTCATCACCCTCGCCCTGCGCGACGCCACCCGCATGATGGATGTAGCCCTCACCCGCAGCAACCTCGTCGACGCGGACGTGGTGCGTTGGCGCGGCGTACTGCCCGCCTCCACCCCCGGCCACCGCGACCGAGTCAAGGAATTCCGTGAACGCGCCAGCGAACTCGGAACCCTCAGCACCGTCGGCTCCTGGGCGGCAGGCTCCGGCCTGGTCTTAACCGTCAAAGACACCTACGAGCAGATGGACCGCCTCATCTACCACGCGGCACAGGACTGGGAAGGCGTCACCTCCCCGAAAGCCGCAACCGCCAAGTAGACGGCGTAGCGGCAGAAACCAACCAGCAACTAGACCAAAAAATTTGAGAAAACGCGCAGCTACGGAAGCCGCGCCTCCAGCACAGCGAACCCTCGCTGAAGAAAGGAACACACAATGTCTCACGATCACGCAGCACACGGCTACGGCGGCGCACACGGCGCAGGTCAGGGCGGCTACACCCACGCAGGCCACGGCTACGGCGGCGCACCCAAGGGCTACGCAGTCCAGCACTCCGCAGCTGACGAGAACCGCCGCGGCCGCGAAGAAGGCGAAACCCTGCACTACGCCCTGTACACCGTGTTCGCACGCTCTGGCGCACGCCCGGCAGAGGCTAACACCGACGAGGCTCGTGCCGAATTCGAGAAGGTTGTTGAGCAGCTGGCCGCCGAGGGTGTGACCCTGCGCGGCATCTACGACGTCTCCGCAATGCGCGACAACGCCGACGTCATGATTTGGACCCACGGCCAGAACCCCGAAAAGCTGCAGGCAGCAGTCCGCAAGATTCGCCGCACCGCACTGTTCGCAGGCACCACCATCGTCTGGTCCACCATGGGCGTACACCGCGAAGCAGAGTTCACCCGCAACCACGCCCCCGCCTACGCACGCGGCAAGGCACCTGAAACCTGGGTCTGCGTCTACCCCTTCGTACGCTCCTACGACTGGTACTACATGAACCCCGAACGACGTGCAGAAATGCTCAAGAACCACGGTATGAAGGCCATCGACTTCCCGCAGGTTCTGGCAAACACCGTCGCATCGTTCGGCTTGAACGACTACGAATGGGTCCTCGCCCTCGAAGCACCCGAACTCGTGGACCTCGTCGACCTGATGCGTCACTTCCGCAACACCGAAGCACGCCTGCACGTTCGCGAAGACACCCCCTTCTACACCGGCCGCCGCATCGGCGCAGACGAAGTAGCAGAGGTTCTGGCGTGAGCCATCAGCCGAACAACGGCGTAACCCTCAACGGCACGCTCCTGCCGGACGACGTGGTACCCAACCGCACCGACCCGGCGAACACCGCCTCCAACGGCCCCGCCACGCTCAATGAGCAGACCCTCGGCGACTACCGAAGCGAACGCAGCATCACCCGTGAACGTGCCGAAGAGGCACGCCCCTACGACCTGGTGATTCTCTCCTCCTTCGGTGGCCCCGAAGGGCAGGAGGACGTCATCCCGTTCCTGCGCAACGTAACCGCTGGTCGCGGCATCCCGGATGAGCGCCTCGAAGAGGTCGCCACCCACTACCGCGCCAACGGCGGCATCTCGCCCATTAACGAGCAGAACCGTGCCCTGCTCGCCGCACTGCAGCAGGCGCTCGCCGAGCGCGGCCCGCACATCCCGATCACCTGGGCAAACCGCAACTGGAAGCCCTACGTGAAGGACGTGCTCGCCGAAGCCTACGAGAACGGCCACCGCAACGTGCTCGTGCTGGCGACCAGTGCCTACCCCGGCTACTCGAGTTGCCGCCAGTACCGTGAAGACTACGGTATGGCGATCGAGCAGCTCGGCCTGGAAGGTCGCGTGCACGTGGGTAAGATTCGTCAGTTCTTTGACGTGCCCGGCTTCTCCCGCGCTTTCGCTGACGGGCTGAAGGACGGCCTCGCCACGGTGCGTGAGCAGCTTGCCGCACGCGATAGCGGTTCGCTGAACCCGCGCCTGCGGATCATGTTCTGCACCCACTCGGTGCCGACCTCCGCGGCGAATGAGGCAGGTCCGCGCGGCGTGAACTACGAGGGCGGCTCCGCCTACGTGGAGAAGCACCTGCAGGTCGCTCGCGCCGTGCTTTCGCTGGTTCGCGATGAGGCCCCGCAGCTTCTGCAGAACGTCGAATGGGAGCTGGTGTACCAGTCCCGTTCCGGCCCGCCGTCCATGCCGTGGCTGGAACCGGACGTCAACGACGCCCTGGAGGCGCTGCCCACCCCCGCCAACCCGGCGGAGGACGGCGAAGCCCCCGTGGAAGGCGTCGTGCTGGTGCCCCTCGGATTCGTCTCCGACCACATGGAAGTCAAGTGGGATCTGGACACCGAGGCGCTGGACACCTGCGAGCGCCTGGGCGTGGTTGCCGTGCGCACCCCCACCCCCGGCACGCATCCGGCGTACGTAGAGTCGCTGCGCCGCCTCATTGAGGAGCGCGTGGAGAACGGCGTTTCAGCCGACCTGCGCCCCGAACGTGAGAGCGTCCTCGCCCCGAGCGCGAGCGGTCAGTACGGCTGGTTCGACGAGTGCGAACCGGGTTGTTGCAAGCCCGGTCGTGGCGCGCCGAAGCCGGTCATCGCCGAGTATACAGCCGGCGCTACCGGCGCTGAGGACAGCGCTTCTGAGAACGCACCCGCCAGCCGCTCCGGTGGATGCGGCTCCGGCGGATGCTGCTCCCACTAACACCATCTGTAGCTCCGGCTCGCCCCAACACCCCATCACCGGGGTGTGCGGGCGGGTCGGAGCGCACGTGCCTACAGGCAACCCCCAGAATTTAGACAAACACACAGCGTCTAGGGGCACAGCGTCTAGAGGCAATGCACACGCCTACGGGCTATCACACACATCACCGAAAAGGAGAGATATGAGCCATCACGAGTACATCTTGGGCACCCGCGGGTCTGCTCTCGCCCTGACCCAAAGCCGTATTGCCGCTGAAACCGTTACCTCCCTCTACGCCGAACACCAGGCACACCACAGCGCCGCAGATGCCGAGGTTGTGGACTTCACCCTGCGCACCGTCAAAACCGAAGGTGACGTGCTCACCGGGCCCCTGGCAACCCTCGGCGGCACCGGCGTATTCGCTGCGGCACTGCGCCAGCGTCTGCTTGACGGCGAGAACGCCTCCGAAGAAAACCGCGTGGACATGGCAGTACACTCCCTCAAGGACCTGCCCTCCGCACCCTGCCCCGGCCTGGTGGTCGCGGCAACCCTCAAGCGTGAAGACCCCCGCGACGCCCTCGTGGCACGTGACGGTCTGACCGTCGACACCCTGCCCGAAGGCTCCCGTGTGGGCACCGGCTCACCCCGCCGCGCCGCCCAGCTGCGTGCACTGCGCCCCGACCTGGAAATCGTGGATATTCGCGGTAACGTGGGCACCCGCATCGGCCGCGTCAAGGGCCTCGAAGAGCACGCCGGTAAGCAGGTTGTGCTCCGCCAGAATACTGAAACCTCCGAACGCGCCGACCACGGTGTAGGCACCGAACGCAGCGGCGACTGCGATGCCGTGGTGCTCGCCGTCTCCGGCCTTAAGCGCCTGGGCAAGGAAGAACTCATCACCGAGTACCTTGACCCCACTCGCATGCTGCCCGCCCCCGGTCAGGGCGCGCTTGCCCTGGAGGTGCGCGAAAGCGAGTTCGAGAACCCGGACCCCGCCGTGCTGTCTGACCCCGAGGTGTCGCGCCCGGTGCGTGCCCTCGGCCGCGCTCTAATCGCCGCAAACCACCACGAAACCCGCCTCGCCGTCAGCGCCGAACGCGCCCTGCTACGCCGCCTCGAAGCCGGATGCGCCGCCCCCATCGGCGCGTACGCGCAGGTGGTTGAGGGCGACCTGGTGCTTAACGTTGTGGTGGCTTCCCCGGACGGCACCGACATGCTGCGCCATACCTCCGCAACCGCCGAACTGGACGTGCCCGGCGCCGAACGCCTGGGCGTGCGCGTGGCAGAAGACCTGCTGCAGATGGGTGCCGCCGCCCTGGCCGGTTTGGACCTGAAGTAGGCGCCATGTCTGCCTCGTGTTCTGAATCCCGGCAATGCGACGCCCCGCAGGCTGATATCCCGCGCACGGTTCTGCTGACCCGCTCCGCCGCCCAGGGCGCCGCCTTCGCACGCGCCCTCGCCGAAGAATGCACACAGAACGGGTTAGGGGAGTGCCGGGTACTCTTCGCCCCGCTACAGCAGGCACGCACCGTCGAACCGGGCGCAGACCACGCCGCCGCGCTGGAGGCGCTCGCCTCCGGTCACTATGCGTGGGTGAGCTTCACAAGCGCCAACACGGTTCGTGCCTGTGCCGAGCTGTGGGGCGCGGAGTTCGCCCGCGCCTGCGCGAGTGGGGGAGTGCGCATCGCCTGCGTGGGAGCGGCAACCGCCCGCGCCGTGCACACCCAGCTGGGGCTGGGCACGGATTTTCAGCCGCAGGTGCAGAGTGCCGTGGGTATGCTCGCGGAGTTTGGGCGCCCTGCCCCCGTAGACTCCGCAGCTGATTCCGCCGCGACTGATTCAGCCGCCGTGCTGGTTCTGGAAGGCTCCAACGCCCGCCCGACCCTGCGCGAGGGCCTCAAAAACCTGGGCTGGGACAGCCACCGCTGCGTGCTCTACGACATGGTGCCCGCTGAGCAGGTGGCACCCGGCGAGTTGAGCCTCAGCGCCGCCCGCGCACTCGTGCAGGGGAGTATCCCCGAAACCCCCGCGCCGGATGCGCTGGTGGTGACCGCCCCCTCCCGCCTGCACGCCCTGCTGGACGGCACCCCCGCGCTATCGCCTGAATCCGTGCCGCCCGAATCGGTGCCGCCGGTGGTGGCGATTGGGGCGAGTACCGCCTCCGCATGCCGCGCCCTGAACTTGCGCTACGTGCAGGCTGATTCGCCGTCACCGCAGGATTTGGCGCGCGCCGCTGCATCCCTCATCTACTAAGACCACATATTTTTATCGAGTTTTCAGGAGAGATCATGAACCTCACCCGCCGCCCGCGCCGCCTGCGCACCACCGCAGCCATGCGCTCCCTCGTCGCTGAGACCACCCTGCGCCCCGCGCAGCTGATTCAGGTGTTCTTCGTTCGCGACGGCATCGACGAGCCGCAGCCGATTCGTTCGATGCCCGGTCAGTTCCAGCACACCCTGGAGAGCATCATCCCCGCCGTGCGTGAGGCCTACGAGGCGGGCATCCGCTGCATTGACCTGTTCGGCATTCCTTGCGATGAGGATAAGGACGAGGTCGGCTCGACCGCGTGGGATCCGCAGGGCATCCTGAACCGCGCGATTGCCGTGTGCCGCGAGGAGTTCGGCGACGACCTGGTGGTCATGGCCGACACCTGCCTGGACGAGTTCACGAGCCACGGCCACTGCGGTGTGCTGGTCGATGACGGCCACGGCACGCTCGTGGTGGATAATGACGAGACCGTGGAACTGTACTGCAAGATGGCGGTTTCGCAGGCTCGCGCGGGTGCGCACACCGTCTCGCCCTCGGGCATGATGGACGGCCAGATTGCGGCGATGCGCGCCGCCCTGGACGAAGCAGGCTTCGAGGACGTGTCGATTCTGGCGTATTCGGCGAAGTACGCTTCGGCGTTCTTCGGCCCGTTCCGTGACGCGGTGGAGTCGACCTTCAAGGGCGACCGTAAGACGTATCAGCAGGACCCGGCGAACCGCCGCGAGTCGCTGCTGGAGGTGCGCGCCGACCTGGAGGAGGGCGCGGATATGGTCATGGTGAAGCCTGCCGGTAGCTACCTGGATATTGTGCGTGAGGTGGCGGAGTTTTCGCCCGTGCCGGTGGCGGCATATCAGGTGTCTGGTGAGTACGCGATGATTGAGGCGGCTGCGGCGAACGGTTGGATTGACCGTAAGGCTGTGGTGTTGGAGTCGCTGCGTTCGATTCACCGTGCAGGTGCGGACGTTATCCTGACCTACTACGGTACGGAGGCGGCAGGCTGGCTGCGCGAGCTGGACGCCTAAACCCTTCCCTCTTTGAACGCTGAGAAGCCACATGTGTTTCGAAAAGCCACGTCTTTGGTGGCTTCTCGAAACACATGTGGCTTTTCGCTGTTTATGATCGTTCCTCCGGCTCTTCGCTGACGGGTTTGTACCCGAGGGAGGTGCACACAATGTTGCCGTTGGTGAAGTATTCCGCGAGCTTTTCACGGTCGGCGGGGGAGCGCAGGTCCGCCCAGCGTTCCTGCTCCAGGTAGAACGCAACCTGGGAGGTCAGGCAGACGACCCGCTCATCGTGCACCGCCACAATGTGCCTGCGCAGCCACGGCATGCGCTTGGCAAGGTTCGGCGGAATCTTGGACGGCACCTTGATCTCTATCTGCCACTGTGACGGTTCGTAGAAGGTCGGCTTGATCTGTTCGGGGTTCTTCGGGAAGACACAGAACTCCACAATATCGGTGTAACGGTACTTCTTCGCGGGGAGGAAGAGCCGCCCAATGTAGAACGAATCGGGGTTGAACAGCAGGTACCGCCTCATATGAACCCACCGAGTTACTGCGGTTACCGTGGCAACAATTGCCAGCGTTATGGATGCGCCACCAATGGGCATAGGGCGGACACCCAGAATCGTCCAACCGACCAGCGAGTAGAAGAAAACGATGAGAGCCAGAACCAGCACAAAGTGGGTTTCAACGTAGAAATCATTCTTTGCTCGAACCGGTTTAGCTTGAGGATGAGCCCCATTCGGTACAGCAAAAATGTTTAGACGCATCAATGCTGCGCTATAGATTTGAGGCAATCCGGCTGTAATGTCATCCGCGTCGATGCTGCGGGCTTTACGCCAGGTGCGGCGACCTGAACGTGCACCCACGAACACCATGTAGAACGGCAACAACAGAGCCGGTAGCAGAATGCCATTATGGGCAATATCTGTGTACAGACGAAAGATGGACCGTGCGACAAGGCATGCCCACACATACATGAGCACGTGGAACCAAGCCTCAATCGAGGAGATACCGTATACGCTATCGATTTCTTTGCGGGCACGGGTGAGGTTAGAGCGCAGTTTATGTTTTGGTAGCGGGTTACCCTCCAGGGAACGACGTTCGGCATACCTCATTGCATTGTTGATGGGGGAGCCGTAACGGGCGATGTAGAGCTCCTTCGCCTTTTCCCTGCTGATAGTTGCCGGATGGGTGATAGCGGGTACTATGCATAACCCTATGTAAACGATAAAGGCGATGAGCCATATGTAGCGTACTGGCTCTAGGGGTATCCCCAAAGCGCTGAGCTCCATGAGTTGTCCTCTCTACGGTGTCGGTGATGGTGTGTGGCCTCGCGCCAGCCGCTAATCCACTGCACGGAAGGACGCGATACGCGCCGCCTTCTTCGTCAGCTCATTCGCCGGCTTGTAACCCAGCGTCAGGCAGATAGCGCGCCCCTCCACAAAATACAGGGGCAACTTCTCGCGGTCCGCCGGGGAATCCACATCTGCCCAGCGTTCCTGCTCCAGCTTGAACGCAATATGCGCCACCAAACAATCGATACGGTAATCCCCGAAGCCAAAAGTCTCTAGAGAACCGTTAGAGAAAGTGACGGCAAGACGCCAATCACTGGGCATCTGCTGATCAGGGTCTATATCCTCGGGATCGCCCGTGTACCAGGGGTAAACCTTGAACCGCTCAATATCGGAGTACTGATAGACCTTGGGCGAACGGAAAATACGCCCACGCTTCACCACGGTCGGCGTGAACTGGTAGTACGAACGCACCGTACACCACAGGTACGGAATGGCTAGCGCGTAGACAACAAGAAACGCTATTGAGGTCTTACCGATGTAGGTGGGTACATACTCGAGCAGCTCGGTGTTCGCGAGCGAATGAAGGTAGCAGAGCAGGAAGAAACCACCGACAGGAAGAGCCACAAAGAGGAAGATTCCCTGCCCCTTCCAATCAACTTGAATGGGTTCACTACTGGGCATGGCGACCGTGCCGCGGAACGGGGCACTGAGCCGACCCAGCGTCCTGGTGTAAATAGTGGGCATGCCCAGATGACGTTCATTTGGGCTGAAACCGCGTGCGACGCGCCAGCCGCGGCGACCCCAGCGCGCCGCCCAATACACCATGAGGAACGGCAGAAGCAGCCCCGGAATTAGGATCCCGTCGTACGCAATATCCCAGTACAGAACGAACGTCGAATAGACGATGACACACGCCCAGCCGTACACGAGGATATGCCCGAAATCCATAATGATGTTCGAGCCCTTAATGCTTTCCAGCTGGGCGTCAGCCCTGCGGAATGCCGCTTCTTCCTGCTCGGAGGTGAGGTGAGTGCCAGCATCCGCGAGCTCTGTAATTGCCTCCTTCACATCCTCGACGGGGGAACCCATCACCGAGGTGTAGACTTCGCGCGCTCGCGAGGCGCCAATGAGCGTCGGGTAGGCGACCTCCACCAGCAGGCAGCACGCCAGGTAGATGAAGAACGCCACCAGCCATACGTTGCGCACCTGCTCCAGGGGCAGGCCCAAGGCTGTAAGGTCCATGAGTTGTCCTCTCTACGGTGTCGGTGATGGTGTGTTCGTGATGGTGTGTCTACGATGCTGAGAAGCCACATGTGTTTCGAAAAGCCACGTCTTATGTGGCTTCTCGAAACACATGTGGCTTCTCGCGGTATATAGGCTGCAGGTTTACTTGTACTGCGCCTTCTGGAAGGACGCGCGGCGTGCCGCCTCCTCCGCATGCTTACCGGCAGGCTTGTACCCCATGGTCGTGCAGATCACGCGGCCGTCCACGAAGTACTTCGCCAACATTTCACGGTCCGCCGGCGAATCCAGCTGCGCCCAGCGTCCCTGCTCAATATTGAACGCAATCTGCGCCACCAAACAATCAATCTGGTGCTCATTCAGCGAATAGTCGTGCTTGCGGCCGCCAGGAAGCAGAATCTCCAGCGTCCACTGGCTCGCGTCCTTCGGGTTCAGCTTGATAGCGTCCGGGTTCTTCGGGTACACACGGAATGCGCGAACCTCAGAGTAGGGGCGGGACTTCGCCGGAAGGAGCAGACGCCCAGCCTGGAACGAATCCGGGTTGTACAGCACGTAATCGCGGCTACGCATCAGCAATATGATAATCAGCAGAACGCCCGCCGCCAGCAAGAACCAGGATGCGTGACCGATATAGATCGCTTCCCAATCCTCGTCAATGCTCCAGCCCGCCAACGAAACCAGGAAGACCGAGGCGAGCAGGAACGCAATACCGCCGAGGATCCAGTAGGCGGTGCGGTCGTCACGGATCGGCTCTACACCCGGCACCGTGCCGCGCACACGGAACGGTGCGCTCAGCTTACCCAGCGTCGCCGAGTAGATGCGCGGCATGCCCAGCACACGGTCGTCCTTGCTGTATCCGCGAACTGCACGCCACTGACGGCGGCCAATACGCGCACCCAGGTACACCATGAGGAACGGCAGAATCAGCGCCGGTAGTACAACACCGTCGTACACGATATCCCAGTACAGGGTGAAGATAGAGACCGCCACAATCCAGCCCCACAGGTACATGACCACGTGGAACCAGCCGCTAAACACGCCGGCGCCCTCAATGGAATCCAGCTTCTTCTTCGCCTTCTTCGTGGCGCTACCCTTGCGGGAGGAGCTCAGCGGCGCACCCATCGCGGTGCGTTCCGCGGTGGCGCGGCGCGCCTCATCAACGGGCGAGCCGGACACCTCAAGGTACAGTTCGGCAGCCTTCTCCTTCTTGATGGGCACCGGGTAGGCGATATCCACCAGCAGGCACAAGCCCAGGTACACCATGAAGGCGATCAGCCACACGTCGCGTAGCTGCTCCATAGGCAGTCCCAGAGCGCTCAGATCCATGAGCGGCTCACCTCCTTACGTCTCTCAAACTCCTACGCGGATGCGGCAGCAGCTGCGGCAGCCGGAAGAGCCGAGATGATACGGTCCATCGCCTCATCGTCGTGGGCGGCAGAAACGAACCACGCCTCGAACGCGCTCGGCGGCAGGTACACTCCGGATTCGAGCATGGAGTGGAAGAACGCGTTGTAGCGGCTGGTTGCGGACGCCTTGATGTCGGCGTAGTTGTGAACGCCCGCCTCGGAGGTGCCGAACGCCACCGAGAAGAGGTTACCGGCGTTCTGGATGGAGTGGTCCACACCGGCGGCGTTGAACGCCTCGGTCAGAGCCTGCTGCAGCTGGGCGCTGCGGGAATCCAGGTGCGCGTAGACGGCGGCATCAGCCAGGGTCAGGGTCTTAATACCCGCCGCAACCGACAGCGGGTTACCGGAGAGGGTACCCGCCTGGTAGACGGGGCCGACCGGTGCCAGGTACTCCATGACCTCACGCTTACCGGCCAGCGCCGCGATGGGCATACCGCCACCAATGACCTTGCCGAACGTGAAAATATCGGGAACCCAGCCGCCATCCTCGGGAGCCGCGTAACCCCAGTAACCAGCCGAAGACACACGGAAACCGGTCAGCACCTCATCAAAAATGACGAGCGCACCGTTCGCATGAGCAATCTCGTGCAGGCCACGGTTGAAACCGGGCTCGGGGGTCACCACGCCCATGTTGCAGGGCGCCGCCTCAGTAATAATCGCGGCAATCTGACCCTCATGGTTCGCGAACGCCTCACGTACAGCGTCCAGGTCGTTATAGGGCAGAACGATGGTCTCCGCGGCGGTTGCGGCAGTCACGCCAGCAGAACCCGGCAGTGCCAGGGTAGCCACACCCGAACCAGCCTCAGAGAGCAGCGCATCCACGTGACCGTGGTAGCAGCCCGCGAACTTAATAATCTTGTCGCGACCAGTCACACCACGCGCCAGACGAATCGCAGTCATGGTCGCCTCGGTACCGGTCGACACCATACGCACCTGATCAATTGCGCCGGGAATCGCCGCATTAATACGGTTGACCACCAGCTCAGCCAGCTCAGCCTCCGGCGCGCTCGCCGCACCAAACGACAGGCCGCGCTCAGCCGCCTGCTGAACAGCCTCAACCACCTGCGGATGCGCGTGACCCAGAATCGACGGACCCCACGAGCAGACCAGGTCAACGTACTCGTTGCCGTCTGCATCGTACAGGTAAGCGCCCTTAGCCTTCGCCGCAAACGCGGGGGTGCCGCCCACAGAATTGAAAGCACGCACCGGGGAATTCACGCCGCCGGGAATCACTGCGCGAGAACGCTCAAACAGCTTCTCGCTGGCTTCGTGGTGCAGCGGGTGGGTAGAGGAAGGAGTCATCGTATCGGTGCCTTTCAACAGGGACGGCGAACTAAAGAATTACAAGGGACGACGTGCAACGGGCAACGGAGCCCGCACGCTACTAGCGTCCCGTACCTAACCATCATAGGCGCTACAGATGAACCGCAGGTGACAAGCACCTGAACGTACCGAAAGGTGACGATAAAACACAACAGACAAGTTAGGGAACAGAGAGGATGCGCAACGCGCTAACGCAGGTGCCGGTCAGTGTCCAGGCGGTTGAGCACCTGAGTGTCCTGATCGAACAGCCAGTTCTTATCAAAGAGCAGACGCACAAACGCCAGGCCCATACCCAACGCCATGAAAATCAGCAGGGACTGCACGAAACCGCTCGCCGCCGAGTACATGTCACCGCTAGCAAAATGCGACATCGAACGGTAGAACGGAACACCCGGAACCATCGTCACCACCGCCGGAACCGACAGGGAAATACGGGTGTACTTACGCTGATGCAGCGGCGCCACAATCTCAGCCAAAATACCCACACCAAACACGGCAATCGTCGCTGCCATATGCGCGGGCATGCCCGCCTCCACCATGTGAATACGGACGGGGTTCGCCACCGCAGCAATCACGCCACCCCACACACACGCCACCGGGGAAGCGGCAAAAAGCATCGCGAAGCCAGCCGCCGCAACACCCGAGGAAAGCACCTGCAACACCAAATACAGGGTCGGGTCAAGGTTAAGAGGCGCAGGAGCCGCCAACGGCAGGTGGAAGAGTGAACCCAAAACCCACACCGCAAATGACGCACTCAGCAACAACAAACCCACATAGGTTAGACGCGAAATACCCGCCAAAAAGTCCATGCGGGAAATATCGAGCATGCCCGTCACCATGGGGAAACCGGGCACCAAGAACAGTACCGACGAAATGAAACCAATCATATGGTTCGGGCTAATCCAACCCACCGCGACCAGCACATTAACAATCGCAATGTACAGGCCCGCCGCCAGGAAGCCGCACGCCATCCACGTTGCCAAATGGCTCACCCCGCGCTTGAGCAGGGTCGAACGCAAAAACTGGCCGGCACCCGCCGCGAAGAACACCACCGTGCACTCCACCAGACCGCCACGGTTCAAGAACGCGAACCCGGCACACGCCACCGCCGACGCCAGCGCCAACATCCAGCGGGTGTACAGAGGCTTCGCCGAATCAATAAGGTCAAGCTCAGCATTCGCCTCCGCAGGGGTGATCTTTTCAGGAAGCTCAGAAATGAACTTACCCAACTGATCCAGCTTATGAGCGTTAATGCCCATCGTGCGCTGCTCAGCGACCTCGGTACGGAAATTACCCTCCGTGTACGAAGAGGTCGAAATCTCGGTGAAGGTCACCTGCGCGTGATGCTCCTTCAACCCCACAGCCTTTGCCAAACGCGCCATCGACGCCTTAATACGGTACGCGCTCGCACCCGACTTCATCAGGATGCGACCCAGGCGGAGCACCACCTGCGACTGCGCCACCAGGTGCTCATGAGCCAGACGGGTAGACCCCAGATAAATACTGCGCGTATTAGTGTCAGGGTACGGCTCGGGGGTGCGGGGCTGATCATCCATGAGAGGCCTTCCGGGTCGTGCTATTCACGTGCTATTCGTGTAGGTGCGGTTCCTTATCTAGCATAGGGGAGAAGCCCCTGCGGGGATAGTGTCAGCCCGTCAGTAAAGGAGAGGTGTTTGGGGCGCTACCTAGGTTTTTAGCGGCGCAGGTTTAGCGGCGCAGGTTTAGCGGCGCACGGGCCAGCGGCCGTCAATGACCTCAGATTCTTTACCCGGCTGCGTACGCAACCACGCCTGGAAGCTCGCCGCCTGCTCCGCCGCCCACTGAATCTGCTGCTCGTGCAGCTGGCGTGCATCCACGTTGAGGACCTCGGGGAACTGCTCGGTCAGCTTCACCAGCAGACGCTCCGCCGCCAGGGCATCATCAGCGGAGGTGTGCGCATTCTCCAGGGAGACACCGTACTCGGCGGCAAGAACCTCAAGGGTGCGCTTGCCGCGCTTACGCGGAATCACGTGCTTATGCAGAACATACGGGTCGAGCACCACACCCGGCGGCAGCTCACCGTTGGCAATATTGTGGCGCAGCATCTCGTGGTGCAGCACCGAAAAATCGTAGGCGGCATTGAACGCAATAATCGGCACACCGTCAAGGTTCAGCGCACCAATCGCACCGGCAAGCTCCCACACGACCTCGCGGGCGGGACGGCCGTGCTCACGCGCGTACTCAGTCGTAATACCGTGCACGGCGGCGGCACCGGCAGGGATCTCAACGCCGGGGTCGGCAAGCCACTCGCCACGGCGCACCACATTACCCTGAGGGTCCAGCAGGATCAGGGAAGCAGTCACGATGCGGGCGGTGGTGACGTCCACACCGGTGGTTTCAAGGTCAAAAGTGGCGCGCAGGCCGTTCATCCAGGTCATGCTATAAGACTAACCCAGCGGCGGTGCAAGCGCGCGCCCGGTCGTCATTGGCTCCCTGACTGGTGAGCTGGAAGCTAGATATAGATATGGGACATCCAACAAGGGCATGTAAGTTGGGCGCTCATTGGAACGAAAGGGGGAAGCTATACATGTGGTTGCTTGTGCGTTCGAATACTAAGAGGATGGTGAGAATATGATTTTTGATTCAATTAAATATATTTTTAGATACTTTAATATTTTCAATATTCGAAAATATGTGCAGCTCGTGGTTATATTTTCGAATATATTAGGGTATAGTTGTGGGCATGGAATTTAAGCTAGGTGAACTTTTTTGTGGCCCCGGTGGCCTTGCTATTGGCGCAACCCGCGCTTCTATCTCTGACCCCGACTGGAAGATTGTTCACCAGTGGGCGACTGACTACGACGAAGATACGTGCAATACTTACCGCCAAAATATCTGCCCGGATCGCCCTGAATCTGTAGTGCATGCTGATATTCGAGAGCTTGACTACTCCGTGCTGAAAGAGCTGGGCGATATTGATGGTCTAGCTTTCGGCTTCCCCTGCAATGACTTCTCTACTGTGGGCGAACAGAAGGGCCTGGACGGTACTTACGGTCCGCTTTATACCTATGGTGCTAAGGCCTTGGAAATGTTCCAGCCTCTGTGGTTCCTTGCTGAGAATGTCGGCGGCCTTCGTAGCGCTAATGAGGGTAAAGCCTTTAACCAGATTCTTGAGACCTTTGAGAAGGCTGGTTACAAGCTCGTGACCAATCTCTATAAGTTTGAAGAATACGGTGTTCCTCAGGCACGCCACCGCATTATTATCGTGGGCATTCGTAATGACCAGGATGTAGAGTTCAAGGTTCCCTCTACTGAGCCTTATCGCAATCATGATGTGTCGGCTCGTACCGCATTGGAGCAGCCTCCTATCACTGCTGAGATGACTGGTACCGAATTGACTAAGCAGTCGCAGGTCGTTCAGGAACGCTTGTCATACATCAAACCGGGACAGAATGCTTTTACTGCGGATATTCCTGAACATCTCCAGCTGAAGGTTAAGGGTGCAAAGATTTCCCAGATTTACAAGCGTCTCCACCCTGAAAAGCCCGCTTATACCGTAACCGGTTCTGGCGGTGGCGGTACCCATATGTACCACTGGGAAGAGAACCGAGCGCTCACTAACCGTGAGCGTGCGCGTTTGCAGACGTTCCCCGATGACTACAATTTTGCAGGTAGTAAAGAGTCTGTTCGTAAGCAGATAGGCATGGCGGTTCCTGCTGAGGGAGCCCGTGTTATATTTGAAGCGATTTTGAGGACGTTTAAGGGCGAAGAATACCCTAGTCAAGAAGCCTCCTACTAATTAAAGAAACTGCAAGGGAGTAGTTTGTATGGCTCGTAATACGTGGTGGGTTACCCGCCCCAAGCGTAGTCTGCCGCCCGTTCCCCGCTGTCTGATGGCAATTGCTCTTGAAGCAGAGGGCAAGGTCTGGAAAACGACTGATAAGACAACGGAACTGACCATCGAAAAGAACCTGGAGCTTGCCGGTCTTAAAGCGAAGGGAAAACGTCGAGATCAGACTGGTGGCGGGGCCCGCACGTATCGAGCCTGGCTGAAAAGTCTCGGCCTTGTCTTTATGGATGAGGACGGGAAGTTCTGGCTAACGGACGCTGGAGAAGCACTGGTAAAGCAGGAAATGCCTCCTCTTACGGTGCTCAAGAAGCAGGTTTTGGATTATCAGTTCCCCAGCGCCTTTACCTATAAGGGGCAGTCCGCTGTCGATTCACGGTTCAAAGTTCGCCCTTTCGTCTTCCTTCTGCAGCTTCTTCTGGACGAGCGTCTTGAAGGCTACCTGACTGAGAAGGAAGAAATCGGGAAAATTGTCATCGCACATGGCGTATCGAATAAGCAGTCGTGTGTGGATGACGTCGTATCTCGTATCCTTGAACACCGTCGTATCGGTGACGAATCTTTGGAAGAGAACTATGTAGAGCTCTATACCACTCCTAGGGCGGCTCCTCTCCTTGAGAAGATTTTTGCGAATCACGGAGACATTGCGAATACCTGCGGTAACTGGCTGGGGTACACCCAGCTTATTGAACGTTATAAGGGCACCTGGACGATTGCTTCGGGCGCTGAGGACGAAGCACGTAAGCTAGTCGAAGAATACTCATCGAAAGCGCTGGTCGCTAAGCCTAACGATGAGGAATACTTCCAGCGTAAGTATGGTTTGCGCCCTGGTAAGTTCAAAGACACTCGACGTCTTGAGGGGACCGGCAGCGTTTCTTCGAAGAAGATTGAGGAGAAGAATGTCCTCCTAGTGGCTGAAAAGTACGTGGCTGAGCGTCTTATCAACCGCGTGGATACCCAGCTTGTTGCTGATATTGCAGCGGAGACGGGTGTTTCTGCGGTGGAAACCGAACGTATTCTCTCCGCTAAGTATCCGAACGGCTTTGTCGATTCCTTCCTTTCTGAGTATGTACAGATGGCCTTTGAATCACGTGATAGGGCTACTGAATTTGAGAAGGCAACAACTTCAATTTTTGCCGACATCTTTGGGCTCTACGCAGAGCATATCGGTCAGAAGGGCATTGTCCCGGACGTGGTTGTCGCCTCTCGCGAAGAAGGCTGGTCTGGCATCTTGGACAGTAAAGCATATGCCAAGGGATACAGTATCGGACATGACCACCGTAACCGTATGGTCGAGTATATCGAACGGTACCCGAAGTATGGCCCTGAATTTGCGACGCTCGCGTTCTTCTCGTATGTGGTTTCTGACTACAAGAATTCGGTAACGCCTCAGATTCGTACTATCTCTGAGAAATCCGGTGTTCCTGGATCTGTGATTACTGCACGCGATATTGTGCGTATGGTGGAACGGCATCAGAAGAAGCCGTACGCCCACTCGGAGATTCGCGAAATTTTCTCGCTGAATCGTGCAATTACGTTTGAAGATATTGGGTAGAAGATTAATTTCTTCTTTTAAAGATTTTGTGTGAAAGGGAATATTTTATGGCTCATAATATGTGGTGGTTTCCCCGTCCCAAGCGTAGTTTGCTATCTACCGCTCAAGCTTTGAGGGAATTCGCTCTTCTGTTTGAGGGACGCAGTTGGAGTTCTGAAGGGCGGGAGATCGAGCTTTCCTTTGAAGAAAATCTTGAACGTGCAGGGATTAAGGGAGAAGGACCTCGATTTGACCGAACGGGTGGAGGGGCACGTACATACCGCGCTTGGTTTAGAAGCCTTGGGCTTTTTTATCAAGATAAAGACAATGTGTGTTATCTAACGGATGCCGGGGAGGCGCTAGTTAAAAATGATATGCCTCCTTTTGAGATTATTAAAAAGCAGGTTGTGGAAAATCAATTCCCCAGTACTTTCTCCTACAAGGGGCCTTCTTCGGTTGATAGCCGTTTTGCGGTGCGTCCGTTTATATTTATTTTACAACTCCTATTAGATAGGCATCTTGATAATTATCTTAGTGAGAAAGATGAAATCGCAAAGATTGTTATTGAACATGGTGTCTCCAATAAACAATCTTGTGTAGACGATGTCGTGTCGCGCATTCTTAAATATCGACGTGTTGGCGATGAATTATTAGAAGATGACTTCATTTATCTATATAAGCTTCCTAGAACTAAAAAAGAAATTAATATGACAAATGTTGTTACAGGGCTTAGGGATATCGCGAATACCTGTGGTAACTGGCTGGAATATACCCAACTTATTGAACGGCAAAACGGTAACTGGTCTATCGTCGCTGGTATGGAGGAAGAAGCTCGAGAACTGGTAGAGAAGTACGCTTCTAAACCGCTACTCAATAATGCTGACAATGAGGAGTATTTTCAGGGGCGATATGGTTTGCGTCCTGGAAAGACTAGGTACACCTCTCGTTGTGGCAAGAAGGGTCGTGTATCCCCAGAGGATATTAGAGAACGACTTGTACTTATGTATGTTGAGGAATACGCAAAGACATGTTATATCGAGAGGGTAGATGAGCAACTCATTAGCACTATTTCAAAAAAATCTGGAGTGCCCTTCGAGAATACGGAGCAAATTCTTTCAAAAAAGTACCCATATGGATTTGGAGACCTATTTCTTCAGAAATATATTGAGCTGTCACGTGGTGGGCGCAAAAGAGCTACTGAATTCGAGAAGGCAACTTCTTCAATTTTTGCTGATATGTTTGGGGTCTGCGCCGAGCATATTGGGCAGAAAGGCAGTGTACCTGATATCGTTGTAGGTTCCCGTGATGGAAAATGGGCGGGAATTTTGGATACCAAAGCCTATAATAAAAAATACAGCATTAGCAATGATCATAAAAATCGCATGATTGGATACATTGAGCGTTACTCAGAATACGGGTTTGAATTTGCTAATCTTTCATTTTTTGCATATGTGGTGTCAGATTATGGGAAAAATATAAACTCTCAAATTAGGTATATTTCGAATAAATCTGGCGTTTTGGGATCTGCCGTCACGGCTCGAGATATCATCCGGATGGTGGAGCGGCATCAGAAAAAGCCGTATACGCATGATGAAATTCGTGAAATCTTCTCGGTGAACCGCGCGATTACTTTAAAGGACATTGACTAATCAAGGGTAAAGCTTACCCGCAAGTTTTGATATTTTTGACTTGTGGGTGAGCTTTTCTTGATAGCCAAAAATTTCATTTACGGAGATGGCTAAAACTGTGTCTGTATAGTCGATATCGACCGACAGCGGAGGTGAACCAGCTGCCCACCCGATAGACTGAAACCATGACAACCCAACTTCTCACCGGCATCCCCGGAACCGGTAAAACCCACCACCTCACCGAACGCGCCCTGCGCTACCTCGCCGACGGCAACGACCCCGCCCGACTGCTCATCCTCGCACCCACCCGCACCGCCGCGACCCGCATGCGAGACACCATCGCCGCATCCAGCGACCGAAGCCTCTCCGTAGCACCCACCCGCGCCTGGGCCGCATATGCCTTCGACCTGCTCAAACGAGCCCAAACCCGCGGGCTACTCAGCGGCGTAGAAGGCAACCTCAAACTCCTCTCCGGCCCCGAACAAGACGTCATCATCGGCGAACTACTCGCCAACCACGCCGAAGGCATCGCACCCGGCCCCGCCTGGCCCGACGTACTCCGCGACGCCCTACCCACCCGCGGATTCCGCCACGAAATCCGCGACTTCTTCGACCGCATGGCAGAATACGACCTCACCGCCGACGACGTACACGCCCTCGCCACCGAACACAACCAGCCCGCCTGGCACGCCCTCGCCCAACTGCACACCGAATACCGTGCCGTGCGAGCCCTCCGCGCCAAAAACGCCTACGACCCGGCAGTACTCATCAACGACGCCTGCCGGCTGCTGCTGCGCGCCCCCGAATTCCTCGCCGAAGAACGCCGCCGCTACGACCTGATCCTCATCGACGACGTGCAGGAACTCAGCCCCTCCATCTACCGGCTGCTGCGCCTCATCGCCGCGGAAGAGCCGCCCGCAGACGCCGCGCACCTGACCGAAACCCACCCCGACCTCTTCGCTGAAGGCCCCCAGGTTGTCATGACCTACAGCGACGAAGCCGTCGTCCAGGGCTTCCGTGGCGCCCGCCCCGACCTCGTCACCACCCTGCAGGCGAGCTTCCCCAGCATGCGTACCCGCACGCTCACCACCTCATACCGCCTGCCCGCACTCATGATGCCGTTCGTGGCGGATATTCGCCGCCGCCTGCCGCGCTACACCCGATTTGTGCCGCTCACCGCCGAGCAGGAGGGTGCGAAGGATGGCGTAAAGAGCGGCGCGCCCGCAACCTTCGGACGCATCAACACCACCCCCGCCGACGAAGCCCTCACCTGGGGTACCACCGACGAACCGCTGCTGCACCTGGGCGCCGACGGTAAAATCCTCGACCCCGCACACTACCGCACCGCACCCGCCGGCGTGTATAAGTATGCGCTTTCCAGCTCCCAGGACGAGGCGAACCTCATCGCCCAAATGCTGCTCGAAGAACGCATCTACGGCAACCACCCCTACCGCGAATCCGCCATCATCGTGCGTAACGGCGCGGACGTGGCGCGCATCCGCCGCGTGCTCTCCTCGAACGGCATTCCGTCGCGCACCTCCGCGGCGCTCGTGCCGGTGCGTGACGAGCCCGCCGTGCGCCCCTTCCTCGACGCGCTCAGTCTGCTCGTCTACGCCCGCAAGCGTGGCGAGAAGGCGCTGAACCCCGCCGTGCACATGCCCGCTGGAGAAGGTACGGAGGCGAGGGAGCGACCCGGGTATGAGGCCCTCAGCGCCGCCGAAGCTGAAGAGCTCATGCGCCGAAGCCTCAACGACGTCATCGCCGAAGAAAGCCGCGCCAACCCCCTCGGCGGCGCGCAGAGCGCCATCACCCTGCTCACCTCCCGGCTCGGCGGCGCATCCAGCATGGACGTGCGACGACTCCGCCAGCAGCTACGATCCATCGAACTGCAAAGCGGTGGACACCGACCCAGCGACGACCTGCTCCTTGGCGCCCTGCTACACCCCGAAACCCTCCCCGAAGAGGGCGTAGGACGCGCCGTGCACCGCATCGCAGCCGTGCTCTCCGCCGGACGTAAAGCACTCGCCCGCCCCGAATCCACCAGCACCGAAGTGCTCTGGGCGCTCTGGGAAGCCAGCGGCCTCGAAAAAACCTGGGTCGCCCAGTCGCGCGGCGCAGGCCCCGACGCTGATGCAGCCCACCGTAACCTCGACGCCATGATTGGCCTCTTCGAAGCCGCCGACCGATTCGACGAGCAGATGCGCGGCGCCGGTGCCGAGCAGTTCCTCGACTTCATCGACGCGCAGGACCTGCCCATGGACACCCTCGCCGCCCGCGGCGTACGCCAAGACGCGGTCGAGATTCTCACCCCCGCGCTCGCAGCCGGTCAGTCCTGGCGCACCGTATATGTATGCGGCCTGCAGGAAGGCACCTGGCCCAACACCACCGTGCGCGGCTCCCTGCTGAGCACCGGCGACCTTACGGACCTGTGCGATGCGCGCCTCCGCCAGCGCGCACAGCAGGCAGAACAACAGCCGGGCGAGAGCGAGCAGCCGGTGCCGCCCGCCCGCATCCGCAGCTACCCCGAGCGCGTGCGCGACACCCGCCACGATGAGCTACGCATGTTCGCCGTCGCCGCCACCCGAGCTAGCACCCGCCTCGTACTCACCGCCGTGCGTAACGACGATGAGGCGCCCGGCGAGTTCTTCGACTTCGTGCTGCCCACCGACGCGGTCGGCGACTCCACGGATGTGCCGATTACCCGCGTGCGCCGCCCCGCAACCCTGCGTTCCCTCGTGGCGGAGCTTCGCCGCACCCTCGTTGAGGAATCGATGAACGCGATGCGTGCCGAAGAGGCTCAGGACGGCGCACCGATGCACAACGCACCGGAGGAAGAGACACTCACCCCGGAGGCTTCCGCGTACCGACTCGATGCCGCCTCCCGCACTCTGGCGCGCCTGGCGAACGCCCAGGCACCCGGCGCCGCACCCGACGAGTGGTGGGGCCTGCTGCCGCTTTCTAGCACTGAGCTACTTTTTGCGCACCGCCCGGCAGACCACGCTGAGCTGGACGAAAACCACGGTGAAGAACACGGCGAAGAACAGGCTGAAAACCCTGCCGAAAACCCTGGCCGCCGCACGATTACGCTTTCGCCTTCGCGCCTGGAAACCATCCACAGCTCCCCGCTGGACTGGCTGGTTTCCGCCGCCCGCGCGGAAGCCCAAACCGACCTGTCCCGCTCCCTCGGTACGCTCGTTCACGCCATCGCCGAGGAATACCCGACCGGCACCCTCGAAGAGCTCCAAACCGCCCTCGACGAGCGCATTAGCTCCCTCGGCGTGCCCGCCCGCAAGGAGGACGAAACCGACGAAGAGTACCGCGAGCGCGTGCCCTGGGAATCCTACGCCCTCTACGAGCGCGCCAAGCGCATGATTCTGCGCCTGAGCTACTACTACCGTCAGCACATGGGTGACGCCGGCTGGCAGAACCTCGGTGTTGAAGGCTCCTTCGCGGTGCGTGTGCCCGTGCCCTTCGACCCCGCCGGTGAGGTTGGCGAGCTAGATGCGCTGCTCACCGGTCGTGTGGACCGCCTCGAGGGTACCGCCCCGGCGGAGGACGGCACCCGCCGCTACGCCATTGTTGACCTGAAAACCGGTAAGTCTAAGCCGACCGGCTCGGAGATGGAGACGCATCCGCAGCTTGCCGCCTACCAGATTGCGGTGGAGGCTGGCGCCGGTGCGCAGCTGGAGGAGCGTTACCGCGCCGAAGCCGCCGCTCTGGAGGCGGGCGAGCCGCTACCGGATGCCCGCCCCCAGGAGCTGGAGTACACCGGCTACACGGGTCATTCCGCAGGCGCAGCGCTCGTGCAGTTGGGCGCCTCGGGCGTGACCGACGAGAGCAAGACTCGCCTGCAGGTCCAGCCGGCTCTGACGGAGCACGATTCGTGGGCGGCTGAGCTGGTGCAGCACGCCGCGGAGCTGATTGCTGGCTCGCAGGTGCAGGCTCGTCACCGTGAGGGCGGCTATGGGTGCCGTCTGCCGGAGATCTGCCCGATTTGTACGCGCGGCCGCCAGGTGACGCAGCCCTAGTAGTCGCGTACCCTACGTTTACTTTCGATATCACTCACCCCGAACCTCCCATGAGAATGATCCATGAGGAAGAGGAATCATGACTGACTCTGGCGCATATAGCGCTGATATGCAGGGCGCTACTAACCCCGGCGCTCACCCCGGTTCTGGCACCGGCATGCTCACCCCCGCCCAGTGGTGCGAGCACAATAGCTGGCAGCTGCCCAACGGCGTGCTCTTCTCTGCTGAAGCCGCCGCGAATGACCCCGCGCTGAAGCCTGCCGACTACCGCAGCGCCCTCGACATTGCCGAGATGCTCAACGGCGCCGACGGTAAGAAGCCGACCCCCGAGCAGGTCCGCATGATTGAGGCGGGCCCCGCCCCGACCCTCGTCATTGCCGGTGCCGGTTCGGGTAAGACCGCGACCATGGTTGACCGCGTGATTTGGCTGGTCGATAACGGTTTTGTGCGCCCTGAAGAGGTGCTCGGCGTGACCTTCACCCGCAAGGCGGCAACCGAGCTGCGCAGCCGTATGCGTGCCGGTCTGAACACTCTGCGCCGTAGCCGCCGCGTCGCCCCGAGCGATGAGGAGCTGCGCGAGGGCATCGCTGACCCGACCGTGCTCACCTACCACTCCTACGCGAATAACCTCGTCAAAGAGTACGGTTTGCGCCTGGGCGTGGAGCAGGACGCGCAGATGCTTGGCGATGCGCAGAAGTGGCAGCTTGCCGCGCAGATTGTGCAGTACTGGGAGGGGGAGCTTCCCCTCGATAAGGACGGCGTGCCGGTGTCTGCGGCGACCATGATTAACCAGATGCTGCAGCTTTCTGACGAGTGCGCGGAGCACCTGGTGGAGCCGCAACAGGTTATTGACTTCTGCACCGAGCAGTTGGCGGCGTATGCGGCGGTGCCCGAGCCTCGCCGTGAGACGAAGACTGAGAAGGACATTCTGAAGGTTCAGCGTCTGCTGCGGAACCGCCGAGTGTACGCGCGCATGGTGATGAGCTACGCCCGCGTGAAGGCGCGCATGCAGGTGCTGGATTTTGGTGACCTGATGCGTTTTGCCGCCCGCATTGCGGAGGCTGACCCGGCGATCCGTGAGGGTGAGCGTGCCCGCTTCAAGGTGGTTCTGCTGGACGAGTTCCAGGACACTTCGCACGCGCAGATGAGCTTGTTCTCCTCGATTTACGGTGCCGATGAGGCGGCGGGTATTCCGGCGCATCCGGTGATGGCTGTGGGCGACCCGAAGCAGTCGATTTACGGTTTCCGTGGCGCTTCGGACGGTCAGATGTTCAGCTTCTACCGCCATTTCCCGACCGCGCATGTGCGGCCGCTGTTCCTGTCCATCGCGTGGCGTAACGACATTTCGGTGCTGAACGCGGCGAACCACGTGGCGGAGAAGCTGAAGGAGGTTCCCGAGTGGGTGCGTGCCGCCGACGGCGATATTACCGCCGCTCAGGTTCCTGACCTGCGCCCGCGCTGCGCTCTGGTGGGGGAGCCTGGTTCACCCGCCTTTGAGCAGGCTGCCGCGGGCATGGTGGGGCGCGTTGATTTGACGTACCACGACTCTGACCGCGAGGAGGCTGTGGCTATTGCCGAGCGTATTGCGGCGATGCGTGCGCAGGCGGTGCGTGAGTATGAGCGCGCCTACGCGGCGCATCGTTCCGGTGATGGTTCTGTGCGTCCGCGTTTGAAGATGCCTGAGATTGCGGTGTTGGCGCGTGTGCATGGTCAGCTGGACCCGATTCGTGTGGAGTGCGAGCGTCTGGGTATTCCGGTGCAACAGGTGGGTTTGGGCGGTTTGCTTTCCCAGCCGGAGGTTGTGGATTTGGTGTCGGCGTTGCGTGTGCTGGCTGATCCGAACCGTTCGGATGCCCTGGCGCGCCTGCTGACGGGTGCGCGTTGGCGCCTGGGTGCGGCAGATATGTTGGCGCTGGGTGATTGGGCGCAGTCGCTGGTGCGTGAGCGTGAGCGTGCCCTGCGTGAGCAGATGGCGTTGCGTATGCTCGCCGAGGCGGAAGACGCTGACGATGCTGCCGCTATCAACCTGCAGGCGGAGCACCTGCGTGCCGCCCAGGAACGCCTGGACGAAACCCTCAAGGGTGCGGTGGAGGACTCCTCCGGCTACGCCTCCCTGATTGAGGCGGTGGAGAACCTGCCGCAGGATGGCGCGGACGGCGAACCTCTCTACGGTGAGCAGTACCGCGGCCGCCGTTTCTCCCCGGCTGCGCTGGAGCGTCTGCGTGCTTTTGCTGAGCAGATGCGCGTGTTGCGTGCCGGTTTGAGTGAGGATTTGGGCACGCTTCTGTACGAGATTGAGCGGACCATGCTGCTGGATATTGAGCTGGCGGTCCGCCCGGGTACCGACCCGCTGGGTTCACGCGCGAACCTGGACGCTTTCCACGAGGTGGCCGCCGCCTACGGCATGTCGGCGCCGCGTATTAACGCGATGATTTACGCCGGCTCTGACGGCGTGAGCGCGGAGGAGGGCGACCCGGGTGCGCGCCGCTTCCTGCTGTCTTCGGGCGGCGTGAGCTACGTGATGGGCTTCCTCGCGTGGCTTGAACGTGCCGATGACGAGGAGAAGGGCCTGGCGCTGGGCGCCGTCGAACCTGACCCGAACGCGGTGCAGCTGATGACCATGCACGCGGCGAAGGGCCTGGAGTGGGATCACGTGCTTCTGCCGGGCCTGTGCGGTAGTGCGACCGGCGGGCAGACCCCGAACCTGTGGCAGATGTCGGCTAATGCGGCTCTGCCCTGGCCGCTGCGTGGCGACCGCGAGTACCTTCCGTCGATTCTTGAGACCCCGGAGGAGATTACCGCCTTCGAGAAGGCGAAGGACCTGGAAGACTACCTGGCCGAGCACAAGGATGATGCCGCCGAGCATGCCGGCATGGAGGACCGCCGCCTCATGTACGTGGCGATGACCCGTGCCCGTAACCTGCTGGCGTTGAGCGCCTACCGCTGGAAGAGCGCCGCTATGCTCCCCCTGCCGGTGCAGCCCTTCTGGGAGGAGCTGATGGAGATGCTTTTCAAATCGCTCTTCGGCCCGAATACGCCCATGGTGGATGCGCCCTCTGTGCGTTTCGAAGAGACAATGGATACCCCCTGGGCGGCACCGCAGCTGGTGGGCATGGGCCTGTCGTACACGATGCCGAACCCCGCCGATAAGCGCAAGAAGGTGCACCTGAACCATGTGCGCCGCTGGGCTGAGCAGCTGGCGGAGTCGAAGTACCGCCTGGTGGAGCCGGTGACCCTGGTGCACGGTACGGTTGTGGACCCCTCGAACCTGCCGCCCGCCCCCGATGAGGCGGCGCTGCTGAAGGCTCTGGAACTCTACCCCGTAGACGCCGACGAGCTCACCCCCGTACAGGCGGAGGCGAGCGCGAACGCTCGGGCAACCTACGCCGAGCAGGTGCAACGCTACGCGTGGGCGCTGGTTGAGGTCATGGCTCCCGCCCTCGCGCAGGATTGGCAGCTGGCGGCTCCTTCCGTACGAGCACGCACGGTGGCGGAGAACTGTACCCGCCTGAACCTGCCGGTGCCCGAATGGATTATCGAAGCCACCGAGCGGGAGAAATGGCGTGAGGCGCAACCGCCTCAGCCCGGTTTCTCACCGACAGTGGCGGCGGCGCTGCCGATTGAGGTGCGCGGCCAGTTCGCCCAGAAGAACTACGAGGACAGGAACCCGAACCTGGGTGCGGTGCTGACCGCCATGTGGCCTTTTGACCCGCTGGAGCGCCCCGTGATTTGGCGTTGGGCTTCTGACGATGCTCTCAACCGGGGCACGGAGGCGATGCTTCGCCGCGGCCAGCATGAGCAGCTGGAACGTGAGATTGCGATTAACTCCTCGAGCCGTCGCGAGGCGGTGGAGCGTGCCGCACTGGCGGTGGAGCTTGCCGTCGGCGCGGGTGAAGATGACGTGCACCAGAGCGGGGATGTATCGGGGGAGAGCACAAGCCATCCTGCAACCGCCGTACCCGCTGTACACGGCGAGTCCGCCATTCCCGAATCCCTGCGCCAGCAGGCGGTGGACTGGGAACGCGAAGCCGACCTGCTGCTACTCATGATGGGGCAGACCGACCCGGTGCTGAGCGATCAGCTGCCGGGGCACCTGTCCGCATCCACGTTCATTCGTCTGAGCGAGGACCCGCAGGGCACAGTGCATCAGCTGATGCGCCCGGTGCCTCAGCGTCCCTCGCGTGCGGCAACGATTGGTACGGCGGTGCACGCGCTAATTGAGGAGCACTTCGGTGTGGTGCCGAGCGCCGACCCGCTGGAGGCACCCGACGCGGAGGACACGGTGGGCGTTGACCTGCCTGGTTCCGCTGCCGCCTCCACCTCCACCGCGCCCGCAGATCCCGCTGACCTGCAGGAACAGGACCAGTTCACCTTCGAGGACGCCTTCGAGGAGTCCGAGAGCGAACTGGACGCCTCCGTTCAGCGCCTCTGGGAGCGCTTCGCCACCAGCGAGTGGGGTAGCGACGAGTGGAAGGACCGCATCTGGGCGGTCGAATACCCGGTCGAAACCCACATCGAGGGCGTAAGCCTGCGCGGCCGTATCGACGCGGTGTTCCGCACCGAGGATGAAGACGGCGAACGCTGGGTCCTGGTGGATTGGAAGAGCGGCTCCCGCCCGAAGATGGCGACCATGCAGTCTCGACGCTTCCAGCTGGGCCTGTACCGCATCGCGTTCTCCCGCATTATGGGCGTGAACCCGGAGCGTATCAGCACCGTATTCGTGTACCTGGGCGGCAAGGGTGTTGCGGAGGTGTGGGACCACCAGATCCGCGGCGGCCTGCCCACGGAGGCGCAGCTGGCGAAGGTGATTCGTGAGGCGCGCAAGGGCTAGGCAGCAAGGCTAGGCGGCGGAGACATGCGCTCGCGTACTAGCCTGCACAGTGCCAGTTTGCACAGGCCAGTGCCAGCGCAGTGCGAGCGCCCGCCGTAACTGAATACAGAAAAGCAGCTCACGGAGGCATTGCGCCTCGTGAGCTGCTTTTCTGTGTGGACTTCTGCGGTTAATGGCAGAGAACGCCTCTTCACCCCACTGCATTAGGGTGATGAGGCGTCCTCAGCCGCTGAAGAACTATAGAGGTACTTCGTGCCCTCGCACGCTCCGGGAAAGAATCGCGCCGAACGACTGCCGCTCTCGCGGCCTCACTCGCGCCGCCGGCGCCCCGTGGGGTTTGCGTGCGTCTTTACTCTCAAACACAACCTCGAAAGTAACTCTATAGATTTCTGCCATCGGTGATTGGTTGCGCGGTGCATGAATCCGGCTCGGGTCTGACATGACCGGTCAGGGTCCCGTCCAATCTGTCTCCCCACTTTATCGCTGCCACGATATCAGCGCTGGTCAGTGCGCTATGGGGAGTGTGTCCGCTGGTTTTCTCGCGGCACAGCAAAAGTATTCCAGGAGTTTTTGAAAAAATCTACAGGGTAAGTTTTTACCCTAAAATGCACTATTTTGAGCATGGTTCAAGGTGAAGTTGATGCTCTGTGGACTCTTGAAATCAAAAGTTGGTTTATGTGAGTTTATGGCGTATTTGCGTCCGGGAAATATTGTGAATGACACCTTTAGCGCACCTTCAAGTCTCAGCCTTAATCTGAGTCATTCATGCACAAAAATGCAAAACTAGTGCTCAAAAGGTGAGGGGAAACACTTAAAGAAATTTTGTCAAAAAGGCCACTAAAGCCCTTCCACTAACCCTTATAGGCATCATCCCGTCGGTTTGGCAGACAGTCAGTGACAGACAGTCAGGAGAGCAGGTTTTACCGGGCGCGAGTCAGCGGATATACAGCCCAGTAGATACAGTTCAGCCCCGCAGTGCAGTACTACGGGGCTGAACCGAAAACCTAGTTGAACCGAAAACCTATGCGGCAGGTGACACCCTGGCTGGCAACAACCTGGCGGCTATTTACCCTATGAGCTACTCGGCGGGACCGACCAATATCTATTCGGCGGGGCCGACCAGCGGGCCGACCTCCTCCTGTCCGAGCAGTTCGCCGGAGGCACGCAGGTCGTCCTGAATGTCCAGGAGCATGGACACTGCGTGGGTTGCGCCGTCGCGGTCGCCAACCTCCACGGTGTGGGTGAGCCACTGGGCGATCGCGAACTCTGCGTAGAAGTTCGCACGCTGCGCCAGGTAGGCGTCGGGCAGCTGAGGCATCTGCTGGCGGTACACCTCGATTGCCTCGTCGGTGAAGTCGATGTCCTGGCAGGAGTACAGCCACGCGAAGTCCTGCGCGGGGTCGCCCACGTGCACATCGGACCAACCGGTGACCTCCACGATGCGCGCCTCCGTAGGAGTCACGTGCAGTACGAGGTTCTCTGCGCCCATGTCGCCGTGGACCACACGCGGGCGGAACTGCCACATTGGTCCGGGGGAGAGCACAGCACGCCAGTGCGCGAGCAGGTCGGCGGGCACCTTGCCGGTTGCGGCGGCACGCTCCAGCTCGGCGTTCTTGCGCAGACGAATCTGCTCCGAAGAGTAGGAGGGCAGGTCGGCTTCGTAAATGATGTCTTCGGGCATCACGTGCAGGGTCGCGATGTCCTTGGCAATGATGGATGCCAGGGAGGGGCGGTTCGCCGCAACTTCGCGGCGGCTCAGCTCGGCGAGCTGGTCCACGTCGTAGATGGTGCCGGGGATGTGCGTGTACACGAACACGTTGCCGCCCGCGTAGGGTACGGTGCCGGCGACGGTGGGTACGGCGAAGGGCAGTCGGGCGCGCAGACCGGGGCTGAACGACTGCAGGATGAGGTGTTCAGCTTCCAGACGCATGCTGGCGTCGGGGCGGCGCGGGGCGCGCACTCGCCAGCGGCGACCGGTGGAGTCGGCGATGATTGCCGAGTCGAAGTCGTCGCTGTCTTCGCGGACCGGTTCGGCGCCGACGGGGTAAATCCCGGGCACTCCGGCGGAGACAATGGCTGCTAGCTGAAGGGGAGATAAAGTCACGGGTTAAGGTTACCAAACCAATGTGTGCCGTTTAGTAGTTTTTAGGATCTTTATGCCAAGTGGTGAAGATACATGTGGACAAGCCTAAACGTGCTCGCTTGCGCAGTCCGTTGAGCTTCTCACCGCGCGCGTCCAAACATGCGGGTTCCTCACGTCCTGAACGAAAGCAACAGCTAAGAAGCCGCGGCAGGTCTGGAGAACACAGTCTGGGAGAATACAATGGAAGACCGGCTATCACCGCCTCGCGCACCCGCATACACACGTCCGTATGCCCGCGCGAGCGCACGCCGCCTTGCCCGTACCGCCCGCCTTACTGATGGAGCATTATGACCGCCACACCTCAGCAGCCTCAGCATATAATCTCCGCAGACGATATCCTCGCCGGGCTTGACCCGGATCAGCGTGCGGTCGCCACCGAACTGGACGGCCCCATGCGCGTGCTGGCGGGTGCCGGTACCGGTAAGACCCGCGCGATTACGCACCGCATCGCCTACGGTATTGCAATCGGTCGCTACCAGGGCCCGCGCGTACTCGCCCTGACTTTTACCCTGCGCGCGGCGGAGGAGATGCGTACCCGCCTGCACCAGCTGGGAGCGCACGGCGTGCAGGCGCGTACTTTCCACTCGGCGGCGCTGCGTCAGCTGGCGTATTTCTGGCCGCAGGTGGTGGGCGGTACGTTCCCGTCCATCGTGCAGAATAAGGCAGCGCTCATTACGGAGGCGGCGAACCGTCTGCGCATCAGCACGGATCGTTCCCTGCTGCGTGATTTGGCGTCGCTGATTGAGTGGGCGAAAGTTCAGCTACTCACCCCGGACACCATCATGCAACGTCTGAGTGAGAAGCAGCTGCCCTCGGCGATTACCCCGCAGAATATGCAGCGTATTTTCCAGGCGTATGAGGATTTGAAGGATGAGCGTAACCTCATCGATTTTGAGGACGTACTGCTGCTGACCATCGCCATGCTGGAGGAGGACGAGAAGCTCGCCGCGACCGTCCGCAACCAGTACCGCCATTTTGTGGTGGACGAGTACCAGGACGTGTCCCCGCTACAGCAGCGCCTGCTGGATGTGTGGCTGGGCGGCCGCGACGATATTTGCGTGGTGGGCGATGCCTCCCAGACGATTTACTCTTTTACCGGCGCAACCAGCCGTTACCTGCTGGATTTTGCGCGCCGGTACCGTGGCGCGCACACGGTGAAGCTGACCCGCGACTACCGTTCCCATTCGCAGGTGGTGGAGTTGGCGAACCGCCTATTGGCGGCGCGTCGTCCGCATCCGGATTCGAGCCCGCATTCGTGGGCGCCGCCGCTGGAGTTGATGTCTCAGCGCGGCCCCGGCGTGGATGTGGAGTGGTTCGGCTATGCCGACGATGAGCAGGAGGCGGCCGGCATTGCCGAGGATATCCGCGACCTGATTGAGAAGGACGGCGTGCCGCCTGCGGAGATTGCGGTGCTGTTCCGCACGAACGCGCAGTCGGCGGCGATTGAGTCTGCGCTGGCTGCCGTCCACATTCCGTACCAGCTGCGTGGCGCGGAGCGTTTCTTTGAGCGCCCCGAGGTCAAGCAGGCGATGCTTGCCCTGCGCGGTTCGGCGAAGTCCACGGACGGTACAGAGGACGTCACCCGCTACACCCGCGATGTGCTCGGCGGCCTCGGCTATAAGGAGGAAGGCCCCCTTTCGGGAGGCGCCACCCGCCAGAAGTGGGAGTCCCTCACCGCCCTGGTGCACATGGTGGACATGATGGCGCAGCACCGCCAAGAGCAGCTTCAGGAGCACCGCGCGAACCCGCGCCCGGGCGTGCCCGAGCCGCTACCTTTGACCATGCACGAGGTCGTGGCGACCCTGAACCACCGCAGCGAATTCAACGACGCACCGCAGGTCAACGGTGTAACCCTCGCCTCCCTGCATGCGGCTAAGGGCCTGGAGTGGGACGCCGTGTTCCTGTGCGGCCTGAACGAGGGCCTCATGCCCATCACTTTTGCGACCACCCCGGACGAGGTGGATGAGGAGCGCCGCCTGCTGTACGTGGGCATTACGCGCGCCCGCAAGTACCTGTGGCTAACCTGGACGATGACCCGCACCGTGGGCGGTCGCGGTCAGCGTAAGCGCTCGCGTTTCCTGGACGATATTGATCCGGCGAAGCGCCGCCGCAGGGCTGAGAGCGCCGGCTCGTCGTATAGCCAGGCTCGTTCGGCTCAGCCCTGCTCGGCTCAGACTCGCCGTTCGTCGAAGGGAAGAGGAGACTATGGCTCAGCGTTTTAAACGTGAAATTCTGCCCGCCACCGAGGACCGCCCGCAGATTGAGCTAGTCCGCTCGGCGCGCCGCACCCGCACCATCAGCATGCAACGCGACGGTGTGGATGAGCACGGCAACCCCGCCTACCGCCTGCTCATTCCCGCCGCGAGCACGAGCGAGGAGATTGACGAGCATATTGCCCGCCTGCTGCCGCGCATTCAGCGTCGTGCCGCGCGCCGTGAGCGTGCCACGCAGCTGACGGTCACGGACGAGTACCTGCGCTCCCGCGCCCTGCACCTGGCGCAGAAGAACCTGCCGGAGCTGGTTGCCTCGGGCAGGCTCGAGAAGCTGTCGATTCGCTGGGTGAGCAACCAACGTCAGCGCTGGGGCTCGGCAACCTACGCGAACACACAGATCCGCATCTCCTCGGAGCTGCAGGGCGTGCCCGAGTACGTGCTGGATTCGGTGATTCACCACGAGCTCTGCCACCTGTTGCAGCCGAATCATTCGGCGGCGTTCCGTGCCCTGGAGGCGCGCTACCCGCAGCTGCTGCGAGCACAGGCCTACCTGGAGGGGTACGCGCTGGGGCGCTCGCGTGCGGAGGGCGAAGGTGCTGAGAGCGAGCGCGACGAAAACAGCGCCGACTAAAGCAGACCCAAAAACCTACCAACCCACCGAAACATTCGAGCGGGGGTGGCTTGTACATTCACAAGCCACCCCCGCTCGACTGTCAGCTATTTACTTTCGCCGCTCAGTTTTACTTTGCTCTACTTTTCTTCGGGTGCGTCGCCGAAGCCGCCGTCCAGCAGCTTCTGCAGCTCCGAGTCGAAGTCCACGTCGTCCAGGCTGATTTCGTTCATGCGCGCATCGTATGCGGTGAAGTCTTCCAGCTCGGCGGGGGTGGGCAGGGTCTCCGGGGTGTCCCAGAGGCCGTCGCGCGCCTCAATGCCGTGGGAGTTTTCGTACCAGCGCCAGAACTGCTGTGCCTCACGCACCAGGCGCGGGCGCAGTTCCAGGCCGACCAGGTTCTCGAAGACCTGCTCGCTGGGGCCGCCGTCGATGCGGCGGCGCGCCATGATTTCGGTCAGCTGCGGTGCCTTGGGCAGGTTGCGGGTCGCGTCCTCGGTGACGACGGATACCCAGCCTTCGATGAGGGCGAGCAGACCCTCAAGGCGCTGTACCGCCAGTTCCTGGTCTTCGGTGCGCTGGGGGCTGAACATGCCGCCTTCGAATGCTTCCTGTACGGCGTCGGGGTTGCTCATGTCCACCTGGGATGCGGCGTCCTGCATGCGGTTCATGTCCACGCGGATGCCGCGGGCGTAGCGCGCCACAAGCTGGACCAGGTCTTCACGCAGCCAGGGGTTTGCCTTGTGCAGGCGGATCAGCGCGGATTCACGCACGGCAAGGTAGAGCAGGACCTCCTGCGGGGGCACCTCGATACTGTCGGCGAGCTGCTGATAGCCGTTGGGCAGCAGAGCGGAGGAACCGGGCGCGAGGGGGAAGCCCACGTCGGTGGAGGAGTACACCTCACCGGCGAGCTGCGCGAGTGCCTGTGCCATCTGCGCACCAAAAATTACGGAACCAATGTTGTTCAAGAAACCGCTGTTGAGAATCTGCGAGATCTCTTCGGGTACGTCTTCGGGTGCGCCGGGCATGACCATGGACTGGGTGACTTCGGCTGCGACCGGCTCGACCATTTCGCGCCAGGAGTCGAAGGAATGCTCAACCCATTCTGCCTTGGACCATGCCTGTACCGGGTGGTTGTGGCGTTCAATGGTGGTCACTGCGTCCAGCCAGAGGTCGGCGAGGTTCGCCGCGTCTTCTACGGCGCGCTTGAGGTTTTCGGGTACGGAGGGGTCTTCACCCTTGGCGGCGAGCATCTGGCGGGTCTGGTTCTTCACGTTGTCCCAGTTCACGCCGCTGGGGCTGTCGGATGCGCCCGCGCCGGAGAACATTGCCTGTACCTGCGCGAACATGCTCTGCATCATGGCGGGGTCGAAGCTCATGCCCATGTTCTTCAGGTCTTCGGGGTCGATGCTGATGCCGAAGGGGTTCTGGCCGCCTTCGCCGAAGAGCGCGCCGAAGGGGTTCTGCGCGTTGGAGGAGGCGCCCTTACCGCCCTGGCCGGTTGCCCCTGCGGAGGGGTCGAAGCCCTGCTCCTGCATCTTCTTAATGAATTCTTCGAGGGGGTCGCGCTCGTTGGAGGCGCCGCCGGTGGGGTTCTCAGACATGTAGAAGCCTTTCGTAATCCGGGGGTGGGCGTAGCTGGCCCGCTCGCTGTCCAGCCTACCGATTTTTGCTGAGAATTTCCCGTGCTGACTCTGTGGAGGCGGGTTAATCAGCTAAGGGCTCACAAGCTTGTCTTTGGGGTCGGGGTTTGGGAGCTTTTTCGTGCCGCTGTCACCGTCGGGTGCTGACACAGCGCGGTGCGGGTCAGAGCGTGAACGCCTCCTGGTTGCTCTATTTTTAGCGGGGTGACGGTGCCCGCCTGCGTGTTGTCACAGTGCCCGCCCGCGTGCTGAAAAGCCGGTTTATCCGGTACTGTAGAAACCATGACTAAGTCCACCCCCGATGCTGAGCAGCAGCCGAACGCCGCCTCCGCGAGCGTGAAGAGTAATGAGAAGGCGGCTAAGCGCCGTTCGCGTTTTGCGCCGCGCCGCGTGAACTTGCGTTCGGTCAGCGCTGTGGCGACGTGCGCCCTGCTGGCTGGTGCTTTTGTTCTGCCCAGCTCCTATGTGAAGGAGGGCCCCGGCCCGCTCTTTGATGTGCTCGGAACCTACCAGGAGAAGGACGTCATTGAGGTCTCGGGTGCGCCGAGCTATAAGACGTTCGGCAAGATGAACATGACCACGGTGTCGGTTTCGGGCGGCCCGTACACGGAGCTGTCCGGCGCGGAGGCGTTCTACGGCTGGTTGGCGTTTGACGGTAACCGCAGCCTCGTGGTGCCGACCGATGCCCTGTACCCGCACGTGAGCCATGAGCAGGCGACGGCGGCGACCGGCGCGCAGATGGCTGATTCGCAGACTCAGGCGAAGGTCGCGGCGATGCGCCAGCTGAAGATGGCGGTGACCGAGAAGGTGCAGGTGCTTTCCACGGTGGAGGGTTCCCCGGCGGCGAGCGCTCTGAAGGCTGATGACCGCATCGTGAAGGTGGGGGAGAAGCAGATTGAGACCCTCACCGATGTTCCGAAGGCGGTGAACGCCTCGAACGGTTCGCCGATTGACGTGACTGTGGAACGTGGCGGCAAGCAGCAGACGTTTAATCTGACCCCGGTTCGTGCCAGTGACGATAGCCGCTGGATTCTGGGCGCGGGTTTGAAGCAGAGCTATGACCTGCCGGCACACGTGCAGTACAACCTGGACGGTGTGGGCGGCCCGAGTGCGGGTCTGATGCTGGCACTGGGCACGGTCGATAAGCTGAGCGAGGGTACTCTGCTCGCCGATGAGGACGCCGGAGGCGACCCGTACCGCAGCTACATTTCGGGTACCGGCACGATTGATGCGAACGGTAAGGTCGGCGCAATTGGCGGCATCAAGTACAAGATCCTGGCGACGGGCCGTTACGGTGCGCGCTACTTCTTGGCGCCTAAGGAGAACTGCGATTCGATTGTGAAGATGCAGGCGCAGGACCCCGACCTGTTCAACTACTATCATGCCGGTCAGGTGCGCGGCACGATGGTGGTTGTGCCGGTGTCGACCCTGGATGAAGCGGTGAAGACGGTGGAGGCGATTAAGTCCGGCACCCCGGATGATTCCCTGCCCCGCTGCGGTTCCTAACGTAACGTTTCTCTCCGCGAGGTTCTCACCCGTATAGCGTAGAAGTCAGCCCCGGTACTTTACGGTACCGGGGCTGTTCTGCACCCTATTCTCTGTCCTCGTCTGCGTCTCCGTAATCCTCGCCAGCACCTCTCACCTCAGCATTTCGCGTCCCAAAACCTCTCAACCCGGTCATATTTCGCCCCGAACTTCTACGAGGTTCTGCCCTTCTGCTGTACCTCTGAGATACTTAAAGGCAGTTATTTTCTCTAAACGTATGATGAGCGAGGAATTGTGTCTGAGTCGACCAATAACACCGCGCATCCCAAGCCGAAGAAGTCAACGCCTAAGCGTCGTAGCCCCCTGCGGGTGACGATTGCTGTGGTGGCGGTGCTCATTGCTGCTTTTGTGGGTGCGTCCCAGGTGTACACGGACTGGCTGTGGTTTGATCAGCTGGGTTATAGCACCGTGTTCACTACCCAGATTTTGTTGAAGGCAGCCGTGTTTGTGGTGGCTGCCGTGGTGATTGCTGTGCCGCTGTGGGCTTCGATGTCCTACGCGGTCCGTCATGCTGATGTGGCGCCGGCGTCCGAGAAGGAGCCGCAGGAGGCGCCGAACCCGAATCAGAGCGTGCCGACGAGCGGCACGGATGCTGCCGAGCAGATGCTGCGTGATGTGTTTGGTCAGCAGCGTGCTGAGGAGAGCATGCGCCGCTACCACGAGAGCGTGGATAAGGCGCGTAAGGTTCTGCTGATTGTGGTTCCGCTGCTGTTGGGTCTGTTCATTGCTTCAGCGACGATGACTCAGTGGAGCACCGTCGCGCTGTTCTTCAATCAGCAGTCCTTCGGTAAGACTGACCCGGAGTTTGGTCTGGATTACGGTTTCTTCCTGTTTGCGTTGCCATTCTTCCGTATGGTGGTGACTCTACTGACCTCTGCTGTGGTGCTGTCGGCGCTCGCGGGTCTGTTCATGCACTACTTCTACGGCGGTATTAAGGTTCAGCCCGGTGGTGTGAGCACTACCGTGGCGTTCCGCCGTCACGCTGCGATTGTGGTGGCTGTGTTTTTGCTGACTCGTGCGGTGAGCTTCTGGTTGGACCGCTATTCGTCGACTCAGCAGCAGGTGGGCCGCTGGGCTGGCGCAATGTACACGGATGTGAACTCGTCGATTCCGGTGAACGCTATTTTGGCGATTTCTGCTTTGCTGGTGGCGATCATGTTTGTGGTGGCTGCTTCGATGAATCGTTGGCGTCTGCCGCTGATTAGCACCGCGATGCTGGTGATTGTTGCCGTGGTTGCTGGCGGCCTGTACCCGTGGATTGTTCAGCGTTTCCAGGTGGTTCCGAATGAGCAGGGCGCTCAGTCAAAGTTCATTCAGCGCAATATTGATGCGACCCGTTACGCGTACGGTCTGGACAAGATTGAGACCACCCCGTATGACGCGACGATTGATACCCGCGCCGGTGCGTTGAGCTCTTCGAGCGCGACCATTGCGAATATCCGCCTGCTGGATCCGAATGTTGTGTCCTCGGCGTTTGCGCAGATGCAGCAGTTCCGCCCGTACTACCGTTTTGATTCGCAGCTGTCGGTGGACCGCTATGCGGTGGGTAACACCACGCAGGATACGGTGCTGGCGGCTCGTGAGCTGAACCCGGCGCAGACCAGCGGCGATTCTTGGTATAACCGCCACGTGGTGTACACCCACGGTTACGGTGTGATTGCCGCCTATGGTAACCAGGTGGATTCTGCGGGTAACCCGAAGTTCTTGCAGTCCGGTATTAAGGCGACCGGTACCCTGAGCGAGGATTACGAGCCGCGTATTTACTTCGGCACGAGCTCGCCGGAGTATTCGATTGTGGGCGGTAAGGGTGACACCCTGGAGCTGGACCGTCCGCTTTCTGCTGACGAAACCAACGCCTCCGATGCGAAGTACACCTTCACCGGTTACGGTGGTCCTCGCGTTGATTCGCTGCTGGCTCGCCTGTCCTACGCGATTAAGTTCCAGTCCTCTGACATTCTGCTGTCGGATGCGGTGCGTGAGGGCTCGCAGATTCTGTACGAACGTAACCCGCTGGATCGTGTGCGTAAGGTGGCGCCGTACCTGAGCGTGGATTCTAAGCCGTACCCGGCGATTGTGAATAATCGCGTGCAGTGGATTGTGGATGCTTACACCACGAGCGATCAGTTCCCCTACGCGCAGGGTAGCTCCCAGGATGCGGCAACCGCTGCGGGTGCTCAGCGTTCTAACTCGGTGAACTACATCCGTAACTCGGTGAAGGCTACCGTGGACGCGTACGACGGTTCGGTGACCCTGTACGCGTGGGATGAGGAGGATCCGGTGCTGAAGGCATGGCAGGGCGTTTTCCCTGGCACGGTGAAGAGCTACCGTGAGATGAACGCTTCGCTGATGAGCCACGTGCGTTACCCGACTGACATGTTCAATATTCAGCGCACCATGCTGAATAAGTACCACGTGACGAACGCGAATAGCTTCTACGCAGGTGACGATGTCTGGTCGATTCCGAATGACCCGACCAATGATCGTAACCAGCCGATTTCGCCCTACTACCTGTCCCTGCAGATGCCCGGCGATTCGCGCGCGCACTTCTCGTTGACGACCACGTTCATTCCTCAGCAGAGCGATTCGAACTCTCGTAACGTGATGTACGGCTTCCTTGCCGCTAATGGTGATGCCGGTACCGGTAAGGACGGCGAGCGTAGCCCCGACTACGGCAAGCTGCGTCTGCTGGAGTTGCCGCGTTCTTCGGTGGTTCCCGGCCCCGGCCAGGCTCAGAACATTTTCAACTCTGATGCTGAGGTGTCGAACCAGCTGAACCTGCTGCGCCGCGGTTCGTCCGAGGTTATTAACGGCAATATGCTGACTCTGCCGGTGGGCGGCGGCATGTTGTACGTTCAGCCGGTGTACGTGCAGTCGAGCGGTGACGCTAAGTACCCGCGTCTGCAGCGTGTGCTGGTGAGCTTCGGCGATAAGGTCGGTTTCGCTCCGACTCTGGAGGAGGCGCTGAACCAGGTGTTCGGCGGCTCCTCGGGCGCGAAGCTGGACGGTTCGGCGGCTAGCCCCTCGGCTTCTGCCTCCGGCTCCTCTGGTTCTTCGGGTGCTTCGACCGGAGGTTCTTCGGCTTCGCAGTCTTCGGAGCTGAAGCAGGCTCTGACGGATGCCTCGAAGGCGATGACCGATGCTGATGCGGCGATGAAGAAGGGCGACTGGGCTGCCTACGGTGAGGCTCAGAAGCGTCTGGAAGCAGCCGTGAAGAAGGCTCTGGAGGCTGAGGAGGCGCAGAACGCGGCTTCCGCTAAGGCTTCGGCAGCGCCCAGTGCCTCTGCGGCTCCGAGCGCCTCTGCAGCTCCCAGTGCCGCGGCTTCTGCAAGCGCCCCCGCAAGCGCGAAGCCCAGCGCCAGCGCCTCGGCTTCTCGCTAAGACTAAGAGGCTAAGCCTAAGAGACAGCGGGGGAGTAGCCCATACCGGATGCTCACGGGTCTAGCGTCCTCGCTCTAGATCCGGGGCCTGCACTGGATACGGCTCCTACCGACTAGCTCTAGCGGTCTCTGCGGGAACATCTCTGCGGGAACGGGGTGGAAGTGATTCACTTCCACCCCGTTCCTGTATGTTCTACCCCTGGCACTGCCCCGTAGCCCCTATTCCTACCCAACTGCTTTCTACCCAACAGCCCCTATTTTTGTGTGCTTGGTTACAAATCGCGTTTTTGGCTTGCATGCCCGGTTTGGGGTCTGTATAGTTGTATGAGTCGCCGCGGGGTGGAGCAGTTCGGTAGCTCGCCGGGCTCATAACCCGGAGGTCGCAGGTTCAAATCCTGTCCCCGCAACCAGAAAAACCCGGTATCTCAACGAAAAGTCGCTGAGATACCGGGTTTTGTTTTGCCCTGACGAGACCGAATCCCTATGTTATTCCCTACCTTTCAGCCAAACTCAGGCCCGTCGTCGAGGTGGGGGGAGGGGGGACTATCACCCAACATCGAGGACTATCATCCAACGCCCCTTCGGGGCGTATGACTATCTTCGCTCGTGCATGATCTCGTGGGAGGGAGGTTGCAGAGGAGGATTTTCACCGCCTAATCGGCGTTGATACCGGCTGTTTACCGCCTGAAAATGCAAAAGCGGTATAGCATTTTCCCTCGTATCTCAACCGAATCCCAACCCTTTACCGCCTTCACCGCCTAAAACCGAAAACTTTTATATATACACACGCATATGTAGGAAGATGAACACTCGCGTGTACACTTTTTAGAAATTAGGCGGTAGAGGCGGCAACACACCATGTTTTGACTGATATACCAACGTTTTCGATATACCGCTTAGCCTCAAACAGGCGGTAACTAAGCGGTGAAAGAGTAGCGTCCCGCATAGTGGTGTAACCGTGTGGTGATCGGCCCGTTGCTTGTGATGGGTGCGGTCACCGTGTGATCCTTCGAGAAAGCTCTTCTACTTCTGACTCGAAATGATTTGGAGGCACAACGATGACCGCTCCTCATATTATCGACCCTGCTGGCATGCTTGGCGAGGCGTTGTCCCAGGCATCCCCAGATTTGATGCGTTCCTTGCTCCAGCACGTCATTAACGCGTTGCTATCAGCGGACGCTGATGCGGTGTGCGGGGCCCAGTGGGGTCAACAAGATCCGCAGCGTCACACCAGGCGCAACGGGTATCGCTACCGGCCCCTGGACACCAGGGTCGGCACCATCGACGTGGCGATCCCCAAGCTGCGCTCAGGCACCTACTTCCCAGAATGGTTACTGCAACGGCGCAAACGCTGTGAAACCGCGTTGATCACAGTGGTCGCTGACTGCTACCTGGCAGGAGTATCCACGCGCCGTATGGACAAGCTCGTCAAAACCCTGGGGATCACAGGACTGTCCAAGTCCCAGGTCTCACGGATGGCAACAGACCTCGACGAACACGTGGACCAGTTCCGCAACCGGCCCCTCCACGATGCCGGGCCTTTCACCTTCGTCGCCGCTGACGCACTGACCATGAAAGTACGCGAAGGAGGACGCGTCGTCTCGTGCGCGGTTCTGGTTGCCACCGGAGTCAACAATGACGGACACCGCGAAGTGCTGGGGGTGCGCGTGTCCACCAGCGAGACCGCTCCAGCCTGGAAGGAGTTCTTCGCCGACCTGGTCGCCCGAGGCCTGACCGGCGTGCGCCTGGTCACCAGTGATGCCCATCTGGGCCTGGTTGAGGCCATCGCCGCCAACCTACCCGGAGCCACCTGGCAACGATGCCGTACCCACTACGCCGCTAATCTCATGTCCGTCACCCCCAAAGCACTATGGCCCGCTGTCAAAGCGATGCTGCACTCGGTGTATGACCAGCCCGACGCGGCATCGGTCAACGCTCAATACGACCGGCTCTTGGACTACGTCCACGACAAGCTCCCCGCCGTGTGTGATCACCTCGATCAAGCCAGGGCAGACGTCCTCGCGTTCGCGTCCTTCCCCACCGGGGTGTGGACCCAGATCTGGTCCAACAACCCCAACGAACGCCTCAACCGCGAAATCCGCCGCCGCACCGACACCGTGGGAATCTTCCCCAACCGACAAGCAATCATCCGCCTAGTCGGAGCCGTCCTCGCCGAACAAAACGACGAATGGGCCGAAGGCCGACGCTACCTCAGCCTCGACATCCTCACCAAATCACGACTCACACCACAACCCACCGGGCAGGAGGACACCCCACTCCAACTCAGCGCATAACCCAACCCGAAGGACACAAAACGATTACACCACTCCACAGGACTTGACCTGAGCAAGAGCACGTTCTACAATTGACGCATAAGTTCAAGGAGGTTCGTATGACCGCTTACGACCACTCGTCGGGGTACACCTACGGCACCGATGCCGTCCCCACGTCTCCGCTCACACTCGAGGATCTACGCCAGATTGAGGCCGCCGCGCACGTCCAGCCCGGTGACGCAGAGCTGCTCGCGCGAGCAGAACCCATCCTGGCGCCGCATGCCATGGAAATGGTCGACACGTGGCGCGGGATTTTGGCTCAAAAGACCTACCTGGCAGCACATTCCGCGCATCCGGATGGACAGCCGAACCCCGAGTACGCGCAGGCGTCAAAGCCCCGATTCGCCCAGTGGATCATCGACATGTGCACGCGCGAGCGGGATCAGGCGTGGTTGGACTACCAGTACCTGATCGGAGCTCGACACATGACCGCGGCGAAGAACGCGGCGGATGGGGCGGACTCGACGCCATTCGTGCCTCTGCGCTACGTGCTCGCCTTCATCGCGCCGACTGTGGAGGTCGGGCACCGTCTCCTGGCGGAGGGCTTCGAGGGCGCAGAACTGGACGCTGTCCGTGACGCGTGGACTCGCGCTGTGACTGTCGCCGTGACAGTGTGGGCGTATGCCTACCGCGATCACCCCGAGCAATTCTGATCCGGCGCTCGCCACCTACGACTCCCCCATCGGCCGCCTCACGCTTGATAGCGGTGTATTCGTCTTTCGCACTCTCTGACTGCTCTCCCTGGAAGCCTCAGTGGCTTCCAGGGAGAGCTTTCTTTCTGGGTTATAGGACACTACGTGTTGCTGGTTGGGTGACTTTTCGGCTTTCTGGTGCGGGAAAGTCACTCTTTCAGTTGGTCGTGTTTGCCTCGTTCCTGTGAATACTGCATCGTGCTCTGTGTGTGGCTGCCCCATGATCCGTCACGGTAAGAAGTCAACAGGAGGTCCTTTGAAGATCGCGGTGGTAGAAGTCCGCTCATCATCAAGGACCTCGACCTCTACCCACAACCCCCGACCAATACCTGGTCACCCACACTCAACTCGGAAGAGCCGGAAATAGCCTTCGTGATAGCGGAATAAAACGAAGGTGTGGAACTTGCAAGGACCGATCTCAAACTGGGATTCGATAGAACAGTTTAGCAAACGCTGACTTCGCTTTGCCGTCACTTGGAAACCTATCCGTTGGAAGTGCAGCTATCCTCACATACGCTTTTCCAAGTGAAGTATAGCTATGCACGTTTCACCGACGTTAGTAAAAACCCCGAACTTATCGCAGCCAACAGAAACCCGGTAGAAAATATATAGGAGCCAAAGGTGGCGCCTTTTAAAATCCAAGTCGTGGGAACGACAGCAAACAAGATCGGTGAGTTCGCAAAATCACCTGTGCTAATCGGAAGACCTGCCACCACAAAAAAGATGATAACAATCCATGAAACTAATGAAGTAGTCCAAAGCCGAAGCGCAAAACAGGCCAGAGTTAGCACAACCGAAGAGAAAACAAGTACTAAAGCAGTATGACTCGACAGTCGCTCATTAACAAGCTCGCCAATGATAGAGACATAAAGCAGACTCAAACAAAGGTTAACTACTTGTGCGAGAAGCAGCGATTTAGCAATGAACCGGAGCAGAACTTTATCGTGAATACTAAACGAGACGTACGAGGCAGGGACCTTAGCATGCGACAAAGCTAGACCTGCCGTGGCAATTGGGAGCATGATGAGTAACGCGGATTGCGCTACGGCAATGGTATTTCCATAACGGAGAAACAGCAGCGGAAGAACTAGTGCACCGAGATAAGCGATCGTGACCCAACGAATGATTGCAATTCGCTCGATAGAACACAAAGACTTCATTTTCTTACTGCTCCTTTACTTCGAAACCTAGCCACAAGAACATAGGTAATAATTAGGATTGGTACCGGGATAAGCGCAGAGAAACCGAAATTTGATTGCTCCTGGATATCTACGAACGAGATTGCGGTACCATTGAGATTCAGCCCTACGGAGTGGAGGGCGTTTGATATGTATGGGGTAGCATTGTCAGCTAGGTTACCGGGTAGCACTATCCAGAAGTACAGAAGAACACCTGAAATTACCGCGGCAGTCGGAGGTTTTGAGAGACTTTCTAATGTCGAGTAGATCAGAGCAATTAGTATACTTTGGAAGGTAAGAAAGCAAAGCAGGGTTGCTAGCCCAGAGTGCATTTTCGAACCAGACAAAACCATTGTTAGATCGAATAGCAGCACACTAAGTAGGTTTACAAGAACTATTGAAAGTGTTCGACAGATGGTGCGTAGGACGCTAGGCAACCAGGCAATGTATACCTGCTGAGGCAAACCCCCGTAGTGGACCTTGGAAACCCTAGCATCAAGTATAAAGAGTAATGCGAGGGAAATTAGTGGCTGCGTTCCAGTAAAGAAGAAGCTGTATCCCCCTGTTATTGGAGTTCCGCTTGCCTCACTTGAAATCCATGCACCGAGGAATAGTGACGCCATTGAGCCCAAGATAGCCGCGAGAAAATACCAGATGTTCCAATAGTAAGTAAGCAAAGCACGGATAGCTGAAGTAATTCGCATGGTCCTACCCCCGGTGATATAGGTCCGCGAGATTCACGCCGTTGAGGTCGGGGATATGCAAAGCTTTGCCGTTACGAACTACGACACACTCATCCGGGACGCCTTGAATCTCATGGAGGAGGTGCGTTGATATTACAACGCAGTTCCCTTCGTCCCGATAACGACGAAGCGTCGCAGACAAGGAGATCATGCCATCTGGATCCAAACCATTCTGTGGCTCATCAAGGAACAAAAATCTTGGTCTAGATAATAAAGCAAGACAAAGCTCCAGCCGTTCCTTCATGCCGGTCGAGTAGTCCTTGGCTTTCCGCCCGTGGGCAGCGCGGACGATGCCCACACTATCCAAGGCCGACTCAGGATCAACATCCAGACCCCAGAATGCCGCGACGACCTGTACATTTTGTTTACCGCTCAGATACGGAAAGTAGCTTGGATGGTCGATTGCAGCTGACATTTCGCTAATGTCTGTCTGATCGTATCTAATGTGGCCACTTACTGGTTTTATCCGACCAAGGAGCGTTTTCATTAAGGTGGTTTTACCTGCCCCATTTGGTCCAAGGAGGCAGATTATCCTGCCAGTATTTAGCTGCAAGTTAATGCCGCTCACTACTGGGGAATTCTTGTACCCAACCGACAAATCAGTTACCGATATAGCTGGCATGGCCTACCTTTCAAAGAAAACGGCCCTGGAGGTAAGGCCTAGGATGCCTTCCCTCCAGGGCCGACTGCTGCGACAAAGCTACTAACCACTTGCAGCCAACAGAGATGCCGCAGCCGTTAGCACACTGGGCAGTGAAGCATGCAATGCCACCCGTCGGGCACCCAGGGGCGCACAGGAACTTCGAGGTGATGTGAGGACAAACAGCTTCCTCAACCTCTTCAACACGGGTGTCAAGGTCAACGGTGACCACGACTTCTCCAAGCTCTCAGAATCTGAACATATTCAGGTAACAGAAAGTTACCCGCACTGCTATGATACAACGATGCAAGATTAGTAGGGGCAACTTTCAGAATGTTCAGATCTGACTATGATTTAGCCTAATTACTTTAGACTGTTGATCAGACCGAGAACACGGCGCTGATACTCTCAACAACGCTCTCGCCTTTGCGCACCGTTCCATCGAGCCGCTCAGCGTTCTTGTTGATAGGCCGAGAGTGATCGACCTCGACGCGAGGCTTGCCCAGTTTGATGCCCGTTCCAATCATAGGTTTCACCATCCTTCTCACCTCCTTCCTCACCTGAGTTCCTCGTAGATCCATCGGCTCACCCGCAAGACTGCCCAGATGAACAACGATGCCCCACCGAGCGTCGCAGCAGCGATCAACATCTTCTGCCACCACAGCGAGGCCGCTGTGAACGAGGCCCATGCCCAGCCAAAGAGAGGACCAATGCCGAACATGCTCATAACGCCCCACACGAGGCCACCCACGAGCAAGAGCGAGGCGAACAGCGGTAGCACAGCAATGGCAACTTTTCCGACCGTCGTCCAAGGTATGCGCCCCTCCAGGGACTCCAGATGGCGCTCGTTGCGCTCTAGGGACGCAAACACCTTGTTAGCCTTGTCTGAGACCTCAGCGACCTTCTGAGCGGTTTCAGCGACCTTCTGAGCGCCAATATCAGCAACGCGCTGCTCATACCCATCGAGAGTGCTCTCAATGCGCTGAACGCGCTCCTCCACCGCTGCTGCATCGACCTAACCCTGCTCCAAATGGCCACAGGGCTGCGCGTAAGCGAAGCAAGAACTCTCATGTGGGACGACATCATCACCGACGACCAAAACCGCCCAGCGTGCATTATTCGGGCTGAAAACGCCAAGACAGGCACCACCCGCGTCGCGGCTCTCGTCGAGCCTGCGGTCTATGAGCACCTTACCCGTAGACGAGATGAAGTCGGTGGAGCCTACGTTGTGGGCGCACCGCTCAACCCAGACACCGAGTGGGACAGATACAACGCTCAGAAGGCTCTCAAGGCGTTCTATAAGGATCTGGCTCGCGACTGCGGAGTGCCTCTGCTGGAGACCCACCGCACCCACGTCTGGAGAACCACCCTCAACACCATGTACCGCACGGACGTAGACGCGCTACTGCGTGCTCGAACGCTCGGCCACTCGGTCGATGTGAACGCACAGGCATACTCAGACCTGTCAGACCTCACAACGCTGTACGAGGCAGCCCGAGCACGGCGTAGGGAGGAAAGGTAGTCCCTACCTTATTCCCTATCTTTCGTGAGGATATGCCGGTAACTTCAAGTATCTTTAGGGAAGGATAAGGGGACGGTTACCGCACAATATCAACGATTACTTGGCTGTATCTCACTGTTTCATTAAAAAGAGATGCAGACCCCGGAGGTCGCAGGTTCAAATCCTGTCCCCGCAACGGATAACTCCCGATAGCTTAGCTATCGGGAGTTTTTTTATTCCCTAAAACCCGTACTCCCGCCGACCTGTCTCCTTCTGCTGTCCTCCCGTCACCTTCCGACCGCCGGTCTGCCTTCTTTCGCCACCTTCCTGCACCTTTCCTGTCGGCGACCTGTCTTCATTTGCCGCCTACTTTTCTTCTTCTTGTGCTACCTTTCTGCCGCCTGCTGGGCGGCTTTCTTTATATCTCCTGCCTCTCCGTATCTCCTGCCTTCTGTAATCTGCGGAGGGGGTCTTCTGAACCTTGTCGGGGCGGTGCTTCGGGGAGACTGATGGGGGGGGCAGCCTGCTGCCCCTTCCGGGGTGCTTGAGGTGGATCTTTCGGCCTCTCGAAACCCCTCTTGAAACCTCCTCACGGAATTTCATAGAACCGTCGTGAAAGTACCCTGGACTGGTTTCGGAACGTCTCCCGATGCGTCTTTCGAGGTATTCCTCAGTCCGTCTATCGGGGCTTCAAGCGGGTGTGCCCATGGGGGTGGTGGAGTCACTTCCGAGCGGTTGCTGGAGGGTGGTTACGCCTTCTTGAGACGCTGCTTTTGAGCTCCTTGAAAGGGGATCTGAAAGGGGTCCTGAAGGGGGCTCTGGGGAGGGTTTCAATAGCCTGATGAGGGCTCCGAAAGGATACCTGATTGGGGGACTGTCGAGAGGGCTATTTTTGCCTCAAAGTGCATGCTCAAAGTGGAATATGCGAAAGGTGTCTATATTCCGGGCTTGGAAATCACTCGTTTTGCCCCGGAATTCCGCGGTTTTTGGAAGAAAATGGTCTTCGAGTGCAACAATTCACTCTGAAAGTGATTGTAGTCACATATAAAACATTCAAGTTAATTGTAGGGTTTTCTGAAACCCTTTCAAAAAACGCTCAAAAACCCCGGAAAATCAAGGAAAAATAGCTCATTCAACCTCTACTTGAGGGTGATTAAAGTTAAGCTAGAAGTTGAGAAAAAGCTCTTGTTAAGATTGAGTCTTGTTCGATACCCAAAAATAGCCCCAAAAAACCGCTGGAAAAGGCTTTTTGACCTGGTAGCTTTGAGTACGTGGTCACCGCGGTCCGCCGCGTAGCTCTCCGGATCCACACCGCACCCCTCCATCACATGAGGACATCCCCGCAACACACATGGGGATGGTTGATGGAAGCGTCTCGTGCGGCGTCACATCCGCGGGCCGACCGCCTATAGGCTTCTCACCTATAGGCCACCTATCACTCAACCACTCACGGGCGTTCACGCCCCAGAAACACCAACAACGAGGACAACCCCATGGCACTTCGCCCCCGCACTATTAAGGCTGGCTCTCTCGCAGCCATCGCTGTACCCTCCGTGCTCGGTAGCACCCTGGTAGCACCCGCTTCCGCTTTTGCACCCGTCGTTCAGGACATCCCCGGCGCAGCTACCGCAACCCAGGCTCCGAAGTCTCTGTTCACCTCCACCGTGCAGCCGACCCTCTCTCAGGTTGCTGTGCAGATCCGTCAGCAGGCTGAACAGGTAAAGCAGGCGCAACAGGCTCCCGCAACGACCGCGGTTCAGCCCATCCAGAAGACTTACACTGCACAGGCTGTTCAGCCCGCACAGGCAACCCAGCAGGCTGCTCCCTCGGCTACCTTCCAGTCCGCACAGGCTGCGCAGGCTACCCAGGCTGCACAGCCTTCCGCTCAGCCCGCGCAGACCGCACAGGATGCTCAGTCGGCATCCGGTGTGGCGGCAACCCGCACCAACCAGACTTTCCTGTCGTACACCTCCCCGGCGGGTACTACTTCGCAGTACCACGTTTACGCTGAGGGTGTGGACTTCTCCAAGCCCGTTGGTGTGGTCTTCTACTTCGACGGCGACTACTGGCGTAACGACCAGTCCAAGGTCTACGACCCCTCCGGTGAACTGGCTCAGATGGCTGCATCCGCAGCGGCACAGAACATGCTCTTCGTGCCCGTCATCTCCCCGGACACCAACCGTTACGATGCTGGCGTGAGCTGGTGGGAAGACATGGAGCGTAACGGCGAGTTCTTCCGTTCCTTCGCTTCCTCCTTCATCGCGGCTAACGGCGTGGACTCCTCCAACGTGTGGACCATGGGCTACTCCGGTGGCGCTGAGTTCATCACCTACGAGCTGAACACCAAGCCCCAGACCTGGCGCAATGGCGGCGGCTCCATTATGGTCGCTGGCGGCGGCCTGGACGAGGGTACCCCCTCGGCTGCGCTGAAGTCCCAGCCCATGTTCTGGTACGCAAACTCGAACGACGGTACCGGTGAGACCTACCCGCAGACCTGGAGTGCACGAGGCGCCGTTGAGGGCGGCTACGACGCCTACCTGGCTGCTGGCTACACCAATGCTTCCGCGACCGTTCTGAACGGCTCGGGCCACTTCGACTACAACTTCTCGCAGATTCTGAGCAACTCGCTCTCCAAGGGCAAGGCAACCGCCGCTCCCAAGGTCGAGCAGAAGGCTGAGCAGAAGTCTGAGCAGAAGCAGAACACTCAGCGTGCCCGCACCATGAGCTCCGCAACCTACCAGAGCTACACCTCCCCGGCGGGCACCACCTCCCAGTACCACGTGTACGCGAACAACCTGGACTACTCCAAGCCCGTTGGCGTGGTCTTCTACTTCGACGGTGACTACTGGCAGCGTGACGAGTCCAAGGTCTACACCCCCGACGAGGGCATGCTCGCGGCGATGGGCAAGATTGCTAACGCCCGCAACATGGTCTTCGTACCGATTATCTCCCCGGACACCAACGCATCCGGCAACGGCATCACCTGGTGGGAAGACATGGACGCTAATGGCGAGTTCTTCCGCTCCTTCGCGAAGTCCTTCGTTAGCCAGAACAACCTGGACGCTTCCCAGGTGTGGACCATGGGCTACTCCGGCGGCGCTGAGTTCATCACCTACGAGCTGACCGACCACAACACCTCCTGGCGTAACGGCGGTGGCTCCATCATGGTCGCTGGCGGCGACTCGGACGGCTCCGTGGACGCTGATGCAACCACCAAGGCATCCCCGATGTACTGGTGGGTTGGCGCGAAGGACACCTCTGGTAACACCTACCCCGTCACCTGGAGCGCACGAGGCGCAGTCGAGTCCGGCTACAACGCATACCTGAGCGCAGGCTTCTCCAACGCCCGCGTGAAGCTGATCGACGGCTTCAGCCACCACGACTACGATCTGCCGCACATCCTGGCGTCCTCCCTGGACTTCGCGGGTAAGACCCCCGCGCTGGGCTACCGCGACCTGTCCGACTCGGACCCGAACTACAACGAGATCAGCTGGAACTCTGATAAGCGCATCATGCTCGGCTTCGCGGACGGTACTTTCCGCCCGAACGCATCGGTCAACCGTGCGCAGCTGGCAACCTACCTGTACCGCGTGGCTGGCCGCCCCGCAGTGAACGCACCGGCTGTTTCGCCGTTCAGCGACGTTCCGGTCAACCACCCCGCGTACAAGGAGATTTTCTGGCTGAGCCAGCAGGGCATCAGCGGTAGCGACTTCCGCCCCCTGGAAGCCGTCACCGAGTCCACCATGGCTGAGTTCATGTACCGTGCAGCTGGCTCCCCGGCACAGGCTCAGGGCGGCTACGCGTCCCAGGCTCTGGCGTGGGCTGCCTCCAACGGCATCGGTACCGGCTCCACCTCCTCGGCAGCCATCACCCGTGACGCTATGGCAGGCTACCTGTACATCTACGCTAACTAAGGCGCACGGCCCCTAACGCATAAAGAACCGCCCCGCTCCTGAAATTCAGGAACGGGGCGGTTCTTTCTATAGGTTTAGCTCAAGAAGCTATACGCTAGACCAAGCTTAGAAGATCCTAGGCTTAGAGGGTCTGGGTGGGGGATTCCACAGCCAGGGGAGCCGGAGCTGCCGGAGCGTTCTTTGCCTTCAGAGCAGCCAGGCGAGCGTCCAGCTCGGTGTCGCGCTCCATCTGGTCCAGGGTGTTGAACTGTGCGTCCAGGGAGGAAGCTGCCAGCTCCTGCTGACCGATGACGCGTGCCTCTTCGCGGCGAACCTTCTCTTCGAAGCGGCTCATCTCGCTGGTCGGGTCCAGAACGTCGAACGCCTTCAGAGCGTCGTTCACCTGGGTCTGAGCTGCTGCAGTCTTCTGACGTGCGGTCAGCTCATCGCGCTTGTACTTGACCTCTTCAAGCTTGGAGCGCATCTTCTCCAGGCCGTCCTTGAGCTGGTTGACAACCTGAGTCTGAGAAGCCAGCTGAGGCTCAACAGCCTGCGCAGCCTTCTCAGCCAGCAGCTGCTTGTTCAGAGCAATCTTCGCGAGGTTATCGAACTTGTCAGCGTTGGCAACGTCGCCAGCTGCGCGGAACTCATCAGCCTTGTTAGAAGCTGCCAGAGCCTTGGTGCCCCACTCCTGAGCGGTCTTGACGTCCTCAGCGTGGTCCTTCTCGAGCAGACGCAGGTTGCCGATGGTCTGTGCTACTGCAGCCTCCGCCTCGCGGATGTTGTTGGTGTAGTCACGAACCATCTGGTCCAGCATCTTCTCCGGGTCCTCAGCTGCATCAATCAGAGCGTTGATGTTTGCCTTAGCGAGCTGTGCAATACGGCCGAAGATGGTCTGCTTAGCCATAATCTCCTACTTTCTGTTCACGGGCTGCGGGGGAGCACTACGCTCCTCGTGAGCCGTGCCCGTATAACTAATTATGTGGCAGATTTCTGGGTGCATGCTGTGAAAATGATGCACGCCTGATTTCTGCAACCTAAACTTTTGGTAAATTACCTCAGGTGTTTTCCGACTGGGGAAGAAAGCGGTGAGGTAAGCTATCCACCCCGCCGGTCAGACTGTAGAAAAACCTACAGAAACCGACCGACAGAATCGGTAGCATCGGAGGCGGTTAGAAGCTACCGCCGTCACCACCGCCGCTACCCCAATCGCCGCCACCGCCGCTGAAGCCGCCGCCCCAGCTGCCGCCGCTACTACCACCACTGCTGTGGCCGCCGCTGCTACCCCAGCTACTGGTGCCGGAGTTCATCGCGGTCATCAGAGCGCCCAGCAGCAGGCCCTTCGCCAGGTCACCGCCGAAGCTACCGCCGCCGCGGTCGTTCTGGTTGTTGTAGTAGTTGCCGACCTCGCTCTGAGCTCGGTTCTGCGCGTCGGTCGCCTTCTGGATCGCCATGTTGGCTTCCTTCATAGCGTTCAGTGGATCCGAAGAAGCCAGACGCTGAGCCTGACCCAGGTGACGCTCCGCCTCAGAAACAGCGGTCAGGGTCATCGGACCCACCGCAGCACGGCGGTTATTGATGTAGCTACGCGCACCGTTCACCGCAGCGTACGCAGAACGCATCGTACGATCCAGGTTCTGCGAAGCCGCACGAGAACGCTCACGGGTAGCACGCATATTCGTCATTGCCTTATCCAGCTCAGCGGAAAGCTGACGCAGCTGGTTCGCCAGAGTCAGCGGGTCATTCGGGCGAGCCGAAGCGCTCTGGTTGACCTGGTTGAGCACCGCCTCCATACCGGCAGCGACCGCACCCAAATCATCGCGACGCTGAGAAGCAGCCAGGCTCTTCGCCTCCGCCACGTCGCGCTGAATGCTCAGCAAGTCGGTGCTCAGACCCAGCTGAGCCTGCTCCAGCTCCTGCGCGCGGGTATTGACTGCCGCACCCAGCGCCTGAATCTGTGAGGCGGCTTCCTCAGCGGTGCGCAGGTGAGCAACCGCCTCCGAACGAGCGGTCGCAACGGTCGCCTGAGCCTTTTCAACCTCCGCGGCACACAGCACCATGTTCGACTCCAACAGGGTAGGAGTCTTCGAAATGGGCTCCAAGGCGCTGGGCAGGTAACGTTCCTTCAACGCGCGGTACTGGGCGGCAATCTCCTCCACCGAGGCACGCAGCTGCGGCAGACGCTGAGCCAGAGCCTCAATAGCCTGCGGTGCCTCCTGCTCCAGGTTGCGCAACTGAGCCAGCTTAGCGTCCTGCTCCTGAGCAATACGGGTGACTTCCTGAGAGTTATCAATAATCTCAGTCAACCAGGCACGCTGCTCAGCCTCAGTATCCGGGATGCTATCGGTCAGAAGCTGCTGACGCTGGAAGGACTTACGCATCAGATCCTCAGCACGCGCAATCTCCTGGGCGAACTCAGCAACCTGCTGATCGCTGTACTGTGCGCGCGCAAAATCCAGTTCCTGCTTCGCGTGGCTCATCGTCGTATCAGCCTGCAGCAGGGCGCTACCGGCGCGAGTGCGCAGCTCCTCCAGCGGAACCTCCGGAATGGGGGAGTAGTTACGAGGCGCACCGTAGGAACGCTGAGGCTGCTGCTGAGCGTTCTTCTTCTTGCGGCGGCGGTACATCGCGTAACCGCCAGCACCCACGGTCGCCGCAGCACCCACACCGAGCACGCCGGTTACAACACCCGAAGAGCTGCCGCCCTTCTGAGCCTCGATACCCTCAACTGCGGCAAGAGCCGCACCCGAATAGTCGCTATTCTGCAGCTTCGGTTTGATGTAGTTCTGGTAAACCTTCGTCTGCTGATCGCTCGACAGGGTCTTCGTGCTACCCGCCAAGAAATACGCCTGGCGAGATTCGGTAGCAATCACCAGCACCACATCGGCAGAACCCCAATTGTTCTTCGTGGCAAGCGCCTTCGTCCAGCTCGAAGAAGTAGACGGGTTCTCAAACTTATCGATGACCACTACGTGCAAATCCACGTTGTGCTTCTTCGACAGAGCAGAAATCTTAGACTTCAGGGTAGCGGTATCACCCAAAGAGTTCGTGGAATCGTACACGGTGGTGCCCGTAATCTGCATCGGGTCAGCAGCCTGAGCAGACGTGCTCAAAAATGCAGAACCAGCCGGCAGAACCACCGGGGCACAAGAAAGACCTGCCGCCAGCACTGTGGCACCCAAGATAGTGCGCAGGCGAGGGCGTGCGGGACGAATCTGACGCGCAAAGGCGTGCTCGGTCATGGTCTTTCCTCCGTTGTCGTGAAGTATGAACGGACCTGCACTTCACGGCGTGCTTGAACATCGCACACCTTAGTGCTGGTCACATTATTAGTGTAGCTGTGGCACAGCCACACAGACGCACAGATACGAGAATATTGCGCCGCTGTTTGCCGACCGTTTACCGACTTCCCAGGCTTTATACAGGAAAGCCGGTATACAGGAAAGCCGGCGTACAGAAAAGCTGGGGTCTAGCCTCATGCTAGACCCCGGCCCACCGGCTATTCAGCTAGTTAGCGCCGCCGCGCAATCTTCAGATTGCTCATCAGGTGCTCCACTACCTCCGCGGCATCAACATCGTGGATGCTCTGTGCTATGCCGTTCACCACCTTAACCCGCGAAGACGAGGCGAACATCCAGCCTAAGAACTGCACAGTATTCAGCAACCTAGAACTGCGTTCTGCCTGCTTGCGCATCTGTGACCACAAAAAGGGCGTAGTCGGCACGCCACGGCCCTTATACACCTGGGAATTAGAATGGGCATCCAGAAGCTCAGCGAGCGCCTCAATATTTTCGGTCAGCTCCTTCAAATCCTCATCCCCGGCAGAGGAGCCGACGTAATACCGTTCAACCAGGCTCAAAGGCATGTAGCCGCTACAGCTACTCACCCACGCCAGCTCCAAACGCAGATTCTGCAGACGAAGCACCTGCTTCAGAAGTCTCGAATGGGTGCGCAACACAGACAACGGCATGGAAGATAGTCTCTTCTCCTCCGAAAGCAGACCCTCGAAGGAGCCTTCCCCGGAAAACGCCTTATACGGATCCGAGACGCCCACCAGAAGCACCGGTCCCTCGTAGTGAACGAACGCCAGAACCTCGGGAACACTCGAGAGGGAACGGATGCGCTCGCCAATGGTCGGAAGATCCTCCCCATCCGGGGCGTACTGTTCGCGGCTGAACGTCAACGTCTGGATAGGCTGCTCGGCAAGGTCGGGCGAGTCATGAGCAAGCGCTCGCAAATCGGTCACAACCTCCGCCAGAACGCCGTCCTGCTCAACCTGCAGAAGCTCCTGGAGAAGCTCAATGACAGAGCGCGCCTGCAGGCACAAGACAGCGGCGCAGAACTCCGCATCCTGAAGCTCAAGACGCACCTTCTCCAGGCGCTCTTCCAGCGTGGACTGCACGCCCTTGAGCTCAAACTCGCTTAGCTGTTCCGGACGGAGCATACGGTGCGTACCATCATCGCCGGAACGGTAGAAAAGCTCGCTAAACTCCAGCGTAGACTGAACGCCCTTCAACGCCTGCTCTCGCAACTCGGGCAGAACGTCAAAGGCGACTTCGGTCATCTCATTCCAGACCTTGGCCTCATCGATCTTCGAATCCTTACGAGCAGTCTTCTTCCATGTCTCGGCAAGCTGCATAGCGCGGTCAAATTCGCTCAGTTCCACAAAAGCCGCCAGCTTCTGTGCGCTCTCACGCAGATAACGCACCGCATACAGGCGGTCGCTCAAAGAATCTGGGAGGGTATCCTCCAGCAGACGCCAACGGAAGGTACGCTCAAAGCACTCCTCGGTCAGGCTAATGACGGTGGCGCTCAGGGAGAGCGCATGATCGCGAGCAAACGCGAAAGAACCCGGGGTATCCGCCAGACGAGGCAGGGACGTATAGAACTCCAGCGCCCCGCTCAGCTTCAGCTGAGATACCCGGATGGTTTCTTCCAGCTCGGCGGCAAGCACCGCGCGGTCAGCCTGGGCAGTCTCCTTGAAACAGTGCAACGGAGAAACCTGCGCACGCTCGAGCGTCTGCAGGTTCATGACTGCACGCATGAGATAGTTCTCAAGAATATCGATCTGCTGCCGGCGCGGACGCTGATTCAGCGGAACATGATTCTCCTGCGTGCCGACCAGCAGATGCTGCGGCACACCGCTAATCGACGGCAGCGCAAAGACCTCATCCTCTGATGTACTGACAGAAAGCACCATGGGGTAGCGGCTACGCTGCGCATTCTCTAGAGGGGGAATGAGCTTGAAGTTGGTGCTCAAAGAGAAATGGTCAGAGGGCGCCGGGTTACTCTTGGGAGCCTGCTGGGCGGTCTCCTGCTGCGGGCGCTCTTCAGGCTGCGCCGGGGTGTTCTGGGGCATGCTCTGCTGTTCCTGGCTTTCTGCTGAATGGTTTTGCGCCGAGTGGTTCTGTGCCGAGTGGTTCTGTGCCGAAGAACCGGAGACACCACCGGCCTGCATCGGCTCCAACGGGGATGGCGCCGCCACCGGCTGCTGAGGAGGCTGAGGCGACTGAGTCTGCTGTGCCTGAGCCTGTTGAGCTTCGACAGCCTGATCCTGCTGGGGGATCGGGGGCTGTGCCGGCTGCTGAACGCTACCACCGGGCTGTGCCGGTTTCGGTTGGTAATGCATCGGGTAGCTCACCGCGCCCTGTACCTGCTGAGGGGGTACTTGCTGTGAAGGCCCCTGCTGAGGTGGTACCTGCTGATTCATCGCCTGGTTCTGCTGCTGTTGCAGTACCTGCCGCCTAATCTCACGCGCACGACGGCGCGAAGGGCTCAACGACGCGAAAAACGCTACAGCCGCGCAGATTAGAACAAATATAAGCAACGCATACAGGCGTGTTGCGCCGTCTAGGGAAGACGCCACCGCCGCAGGCATGATCGGCAGCGCGCCAACAAGAGCGAAAACAGCAGAAATAATCCTCATGACTTCACCATAACCCAGCTAAATCCCGGGTGCTCGCAACGCCGTTGCCTTACCGCATACTAAAAGGGAAGTAGCCGGGGTACCGGGTGCTCTCCGCCAGTGCTTCCCGTGCTCGCATCCGCATCCGCCTCACAGTTAAAAGACGATGCGGCGTGCGCCCCATGTAGGGGCTCACGCCGCATCAATCATCACTCAACTCATTATCACACCCGGGCCGGTCCTCACACCGACCCTTCGGGACATACTGGGGATTCTCGCCCCTCCCGGTGCAGGGCTCTCATCTCCCGCCCCGGAAAACTATCAAACTTTATACGCTACCTACCGGCAGTCAGTGCGTGGGTAGCCATCTGCTGAGCCAGCTCGGAGGCCTTTTCCGCACGATGACGGCGGTACACCATTCCCGAGCAACACGCCACAATACCCGCACCAATACCGATGGAGCTTGCCAAGATCGCACAGAAAATCAGGGTGCCGATCATCATGGGTTTCTCCTTTACCTTTGTCCTTTGCCTTTGTTCTCGGCTCTATGTGCCTTCAACATTACGGAGCAACCCTGTGTTCAAGCTGTGTACCAAGAAGCGTCATGCTGTGTAAACCGTGAAGAAAAACTGGGCTCTTTAAAAGAGAAACCTGAGAGTGACGAAAAATAGTGAACAAAGCCCCAAAATAAACTAGCTGCCGGGCAAATCGCCGGGTATCTCAGACCAGCGAATCAGCTGCCGATGAAAGGGTGCGAGGAAAATTCCCAGGGAACTCCCCGATAACCAACAGCAAAAAGATATAGAACGCAATGAAACACCATCTACAGTAGAAAGATAGCGTGCGCCCAGGGTGACGCATACGCACGACTCTAGGAGAACTCATGACTCAAAATAACGGATGGTCTTACGGCGGCAATGACGGCGTCACGGATGCAACCCGTCCCCTGCAGAACGTGAACGGACAGGCAAGCTACCAGCCCGCAAACCAGCAGCAGGGTCAGAACGCATACCCGCAAGCATATGCTTCTCCCGGCTACACCTACCCCCAGGCAGCCGCTGCTCAGGTCGCTTCGGCGCAGTCTGCACGCCAGAACACCGATAACAACAAGCGTTACGGCGCAGGTGTTGTGCTCACCGCGGCTCTGCTTGCAGCCCTCGTTGGCGGTGGCGTTGGCGCGGGTGTCGGAGGCGGCATCGCAGCATCGAATAACAGCTCCACCAGCACCTCCTCCCGTGGTTCCGTCAGCTCCAATATCAGCAACTCTTCCACCGTGGCAGGCGTAGCAGAAACCGCGAAGAAGGTCCTTCCCTCTACCGTGACCATCATGGCCTCAAGTGGCTCCACCTCCGGCGGCGGTAGTGGTGTCGTCCTCGACAAGGACGGCCACATCCTCACCAACCACCACGTGGTCACCCTCGAATCTTCCAGAGAAGCATCCACCATTGAGGTTCGCCTGAGCGACGGTACCGTACGCACCGCATCCGTGGTAGGCCTGGACTCTGCCGCTGACCTGGCAGTCCTGAAGATTAACCCCTCCGGCCTGGACCTGCAGCCCATCACCTGGGGCGACTCCTCCAAGCTGGTCTCCGGCGAAGCCGTGGTTGCCCTCGGCGCGCCGTATCGTCGTAGCGAATCGGTGACCGCCGGCGTAGTCTCGAACGTCAACCGCGTGCAGCCCGCTGACGCGAAGGGTCAGAACTACATCCCCATGATTCAGGTTGATGTGCCCATCAACCACGGTAACTCCGGTGGCCCGCTGGTGAACCTCAAGGGCGAACTGGTCGGCATTAACGCGCAGGGTCAGGCAAGCCAGGACGGCGGCACCGCCGACGGTATGGCGTTCTCCATTACCTCCAACTACGCCAAGCGCATCTCCTCCGAGATCATTGCCAAGGGTAAGGCAACCCACGGCTACCTGGGCGCGAGCGTAAAGAACAGCCCCGCGGACACCGGTTCGGGCTCGTCCAAGCTCATCCCCGGTGGCGTTGAAATTGCCTCGGTAGAATCTAACAGCCCCGCCGCGAAGGCAGGCCTGCGATCCGGCGACGTCGTGATTGAAGCCGACGGTCACGCCGTGACCAAGAGCGACGAGCTTAACGGTACCGTGCGTGCCGCGGCAGCAGGCTCTGATCTGAAGCTGAAGATTAAGCGCGGCTCCTCCACCCATGACATCACCGTGACCCTGGGCGACGCCGACAGCCAGAAGTAAACAGCCAGAAGCAAAACGCGTTGCGCCAACGAACGTTGAGAGATACGGCTGAGAGACACCCGCTCAGTTGCCTATAACGTTCAGCAAGAACGCAACATAGCGTACACAAAGAAAGCTCCCACCCCGCGTATGGGGTGGGAGCTTTCTTTTGTTAGTACAGCAAACTGTATTGGCGTTGCAGATTAGGGGAGAATTAGACGCCCTCGAGAACCTCGCCCACGCGCTTCTGCAAAGCCGGGACAACCTCCTGCTCGAACCACGGGTTCTTCGCCTGCCACCTAAAATTCAGCGGCGAAGGATGCACCAGCGGCAGAAACTTAGGAAGATAAGACTCCCACGCACGAACCGTCTCCGTCAGGTTCTTCTGCGCCTTAGGGGCGTGCACACCATCCAGGTAGTGCTTCTGAGAGTAAGCCCCCACCAGCAGAATTAGCTGAACGTTCGGCATGAGCTCCAGAAGCTGCGGATGCCACTTCGGGGCGAAATCCTTACGCGGCGGGTTATCGCCGTGCGCGCCCTTACCCGGGTAATAGAAATCCATCGGCAACAGCGAAATCAGGTCGGGGTCATAGAACTGCTCATCCGTCACGCCCATCCACTCGCGCAACTTCACGCCGCTCGGGTCATTCCACGGGATACGGCTCTCCTGCGCGGCACGCCCAGGCGCCTGACCAATCACCACAATACGCGCCTTTGGGGACGCCGAATAGACCGGCTCCCAACCCTGCTCCGTGAACTCCCTATTCTGCGGATCCTGGCGAATCTGCTCAGCCAGGGGAGGGCGCGTCTCCAGAATCTGCTGAACCAGAGGCCCCGGCAGATTATGGTGTGCTGCAGCCATGCTAGATAGCGCCTCCCTCAAAACCGTTCTGACGCCACGCCTCAAAAATCGCAATGGACGCAGAATTAGCCAGGTTCAGCGAACGGCGACCCGGCTTCATCGGAATCTTCACCCGCTTAGTCACGTGCGGGTCCTGCTGAACCTCAGCAGGCAGCCCCACCGACTCCGGACCAAACATGAACACGTCACCGGGACGGTACTCAATATCCGCATACGACGTCGAAGCAGTCGTCGTGAACGCAAAAACACGCTCCGGAGCCAGAGCCTCCCACGCATCCTCGAGGGTCTCGTGCACCGTCACCACCGCCAGGTCGTGGTAGTCCAGACCCGCACGGCGCAGATGCGCATCATCAAAGTTAAAGCCCAGCGGCTTCACCAGGTGCAGCTCAGCGCCAGTAATCGCCGCCAAACGGATAGCATTGCCGGTATTGCCCGGAATCTCAGGGGTATAGAAAAGAATCTTGAACACGTTCCTAAGTGTACCGCGCAGCCCCCGACCAGCCCGGAACAGCCCCCGACCAGCATTGAGCGTCCCGGGGCAGTAGCGCTCGCCGACCCAGCCGCAGGTGAACACACCTAGAAGAGCGCGGATAGAGCGCGATAAAATAAGCGAGGCGAAAAACCGCCGAACAACCCAGCAGGAGGAACCATGAGCGCAGAAACCAACCGTCAGAACGGCCGCGTCTACCTTGACCACGCCGCCACCACCGACGTACTGCCCGCAGCCATCGACGCCATGGTCGAACAGATGCGCAACGGCGGCAACCCCTCCTCCCTGCACGCCGTAGGACGCGACGCCCGCGCCACCGTCGAATACGCCCGCGAACGCATCGCCCGTGCCATCGGAGCCGACCCCGCCGAGGTTATTTTCACCTCCGGCGGCACCGAGGCGGACAACCTCGCGGTCAAGGGCATCTACTGGAAGCGCCGCGAAGAAGACCCGCAGCGCACCCGAATTCTCGTCTCCTCCATTGAGCACCACGCCGTGGAAGAAACCTGCGAATGGCTCGAAAAGGCAGAGGGCGCGCAGCTCGAATGGATCCCCGTAGACGAGCACGGTAGCGTCAACCCGCAGACCGTCCGCGAACTCATCGAGAAGAACCCCGAAGACGTCGCGCTCGTGACCGTCATGTGGGCGAACAACGAGGTCGGTACCGTACAGCCCATCCCCGAGATCGCCGCCATCGCCGCCGAATACGGCATTCCCGTGCACTCGGACGCGGTGCAGGCTTTCGGTGCGGTCCCCATTGATTTCCACGCCAGCGGGGTAGCGACCCTTGCAATCTCCGGTCACAAAATCGGTGGACCCATGGGCATCGGCGCGCTGGTTGCAACCCGCGCCGTGCAGCTGACCCCCGTGCTTCACGGAGGCGGTCAGGAACGCTCCGTACGCTCCGGCACCATCGACGCGCCCGCCATCGCAGGTTTCGCAGAGGCCGCCGTGCACTCGGTACAGCACCTCGACAAAGAATCCGCCCGCATCGCCGCGCTACGCAACGAACTCGTTGCGGCAATTAGCGCGCTTATCCCGCAGGCACACCTGAGCGGCGAAAACCCGCTCACCGAAGAATACCCGGGTCAGAAGCGACTGCCCGGCAACGCCCACTTCACCTTCGAAAACGCCGAAGGTGACACCCTACTCTTCGTGCTGGACATGCAGGGTATCAGCAGCTCCACCGGCTCCGCCTGCAACGCCGGGGTGACCCGCCCCTCCCACGTGCTCATGGCAATGGGAATGGACGAAGACACCGCCCGCAGCGCCCAGCGATTCACCCTCGGCCACTCCACCACCGGAGCCGATATTGCGCGCCTCATCGCGGCACTACCCGCCGCCTACGAACAGGCTGCAAAGGCGGGACTGTCCTCGCAGCTGCCGGACGCCTCCCGCTGGCATTAGAAAAGCAGAAGAGAAGATACCCAACCGCCCTCAGCCTGCAATCTCAGCGTTCGCTGAGGGCTGGCTGAGGGTGCACTGCCCAATATCCCGCCGAGCCCCTGCGTACAATGGGTAGCTACAGTAACGGAAAGTCCGCCCGCACACAGGGCACGCTCCGAACGTTCCTAGAAGCTCAACAGAACAGAAGGATAGGCAGTGAAAATTCTTGCAGCTATGAGTGGCGGCGTTGACTCCGCAGTCGCCGCAGCCCGCGCCGTAGAAGCAGGACACGAAGTAGTCGGCGTTCACCTAGCCCTATCCCGCATGCCCGGCACCCTGCGCACCGGCTCCCGCGGCTGCTGCACCCTCGAAGACTCCATGGACGCCCGCCGCGTCTGCTCCCAGCTGGGCATCCCCTTCTTCGTCTGGGACTTCTCCGAACGCTTCAAGGAAGACGTCGTCGACGACTTCATCTCCGAATACGAAGCCGGACGAACCCCCAACCCCTGCATGCGCTGCAACGAAAAGATTAAGTTCGCCGCGCTACTCGAACGCGCCCTCGCACTCGGCTTCGACGCCGTAGTGACCGGCCACTACGCCCGCGTCATCACCACCGAAGACGGTAACCGCGAACTGCACCGCGCCGCCGACTGGGCCAAGGACCAGTCCTACGTGCTCGGCGTGCTCACCCACGAACAGCTCAAGCACGCCTGGTTCCCCCTGGCGGATACCCCCTCCAAGGCACAGGTGCGTGCGGAGGCGGCAGAGCGCGGCTTCTCCGTGGCGAAGAAGCCGGACTCCTACGACATCTGCTTCATCCCCGAAGGTGATACCCGCGCCTGGCTGGGCGACCACATCACAATGCGCCCCGGCCTCATCAAGGACACCCACGGCGAGGTGCTCGGCGAGCACCCCGGCGCGCAGGCGTACACCGTAGGCCAGCGTAAGGGCCTGGCGCTGGGCCGCCCCGCCGCCGACGGCAAGCCTCGCTTCGTGCTTGAGGTGCGCCCCAAGGAAAATGAAGTCATCGTCGGCTCCCGCGAGCTACTTGCCGTGCACGAAATCCGCGGTATCCGCGCCACCTGGGCGGGTGTCCCCGTGGAACAGGCGGCACGTTTCCTGGAAGAGCCCGCGCAGCTGGGCGCCCGCAGCGAAGAGTTCGAGGTGACCGCACAGGTGCGTGCGCACGCCGACCCGGTCCGCGCCAAGGCGTACATGACCTGGGCACCCGACCCCGAAGCTGAAGAAGAAGGCGCGCTGCGCCTGGAAACCGTAGTGCGCCTCCTGGATCCGCTCTCCGGTGTGGCACCGGGGCAGACCATGGTGCTCTACCAGGGCACCCGCGTGCTGGGCCAGTCCACCATCGCCCGCGCCTACTCGCTGGACCGCGAAGACATTCAGGAAACCCTGGGCGCTTAGCTTCTCTACCAGCGCCGACTAGCCGCTCAGAATAGCCACACTCAGCTGTTCCCGCCCCGTTGCCGCAGCCGCAGCCGCATAGAAGACCACAACCAATCCGAGGAGAAACCGATGACCCCCGAAAACACTTCCTGCGAATTTGACCCCCACGCCACCTCCATGGGCGATGAAGTCGCACCGGAGGTCTACGAGGAGCTCTTCGCCATGCGCCGCTCCATCGACAACTTCGATGCAGCGCTGGTGCACATCCTCGCGGAGCGTTTTCAGGCGACCAAGCGCGTGGGCGTCCTGAAGGCTAAGCACAACCTGCCCGCTGGCGATCCTGGCCGTGAAGAGGCACAGATTGCTCGCCTGCGTGCCATGGCGAAGGAATCCAGCCTGGACCCGGAATTCGCGGAGAAGTTCCTGAACTTCATTATTTCTGAGGTGATTCGCCACCACGTGCGCATCGCAAACGAGCAGGCTGAGCAGGACGGCGAGGCAACTGAAGCCGAGAACTCCGAAGGCTAGTACCGCGCAACTTTCGCATCATTGCGTTTGAACCTGTACTCCATCTGACCCCTCTGGACACACTCCTATGCCCGCTCAATCTTCCAGCCGCCAGAACGTCCGTACTGAACCGATGCCGGAGCGCCTGCTACTGCCCGGTGAGTACCGTGCCCCCGAAGGGGACGAACTGACCGAACAGGACCTCGCCGCGCTCGCTACGGAGCGTCCGCCGGTGCGCGCCAGCGGACTGGGCGATTTTCCCGGCGATGATTTGGGCGAAGCAATGTCTCGAGTGGAAGGGGAGCTGGGTTCTCCACACCTGCCGTTCTTGCCGCATCTGCCGGCACTGGGCTGGCGGAGTACTCCTCTGGCGCGCACCCTGGCGGTGTGCGAGGGACTTGCCTTTGACAGTGCCTCGTTTGGTTGGCGCATGGTGCATAGTGGCGGTAGGGGAGCTCGCGAGTCTGCCCTAGCTCAGGACCGTCTGCTTTCGGATATCAATCTTCTCGCTGACCGTGTGGGTGCGCAGAAGAAGAGGTTCACTTCCAGTGCTGAGGGTTCCGCTGCGGTGTATAAGATTCAGCTGGTCGGTCCGCTGACTCTTGCCGCCAGTATCTATCTGCCCGGCGGCGAGCGTGCCATTAGTGATGCAGGGGCGAGCCGTGACCTGCTGGAGTCGTTCCTGGAAGGCCTGGAACGCTGGATGGGTTCTCTGCGCGAGGCTCTGCAAGCTCCGCGGGCGCTGATTGCCGTGCAGCTGGATGAATCCGAATTTCAGCGTCTGCTGGAGGGGGCCATCCCTACGGTGAGTGGCTTCCGCTCCCTGCCGGCATTGCAACCTCACTACTATCAGCAGGTGTACCGCCGTATCTCGGAGCGTTTCGCCGAGCTGAATCTGCAGCTCATCCTGGACGTGGATGGCACCGCGCTCAAGCCTGTGCAGGAGCTGAAGCTGCTGAGCCAGTCCCGCCCCGCCCTTGACGCGTTGGCTCTTGTGAAGGCGATGCGTGTTGAGGACGGCGCTCCCTGCGCTTTGCTGTTGCATCCTGATCGCGCCCGCCTCAAAGGGCCCGGCACGCTGCAGGTTCCGCCGCTGAGCGACCCTCGTTCCTGGGAGCCCGTCGCGCAGCTTCTGGATGCGCAGACCCAGCTGTGGCTGCCGGTGGTGACTTCTGCACGGGTTCCTGATCAGGTGCGCCGCCTGTACAGCCTGTGGCGTGAGGTTGGTCTTGAGCCGACGCAGTTGAGTGCGGTGGGTTTGATGCCTGATGAGCGTATTCAGAGCGGTTCCGTGCCTGCTGGGATGACTTCAGCCGCGGTAAGTATGCTGGATGCCACGGCTTCGCTGGCGCGGGTGACAGAGTGTGCCCGTGCATTGGCTGAGTGCGCGGTATGATTAGAGAATCAGCTTTTTTATGTAAGTATTTACGACAATTCTTTAGGGAGGTACTGTGAGCGCAAGCGACGCACACACCATTTTGGTGGTTGATGACGATGATGCTCTGGCGGAAATGATTGGCCTCGTGCTCGCGCAAGAGGGCTTTAACGCTGTTTTCTGCGAAAATGGCAGCCGCGCTTTTGAAACTTTTATGCGCTCCACTCCCGATTTGGTGCTTTTGGATTTGATGCTTCCTGGCATGAACGGTATTGAAGTGTGCCAGCAAATTCGCCGTTCTTCTAATGTGCCGATTATTATGTTGACCGCTAAAAGCGACACTGAAGATGTTGTTAAGGGTCTTGAAGCTGGCGCTGATGATTACATTGCTAAGCCTTTTAAGCACGCTGAATTGTTGGCGCGTATTCGTACCCGTTTGCGTCCGCGTGAGAGCCGTCAGCTGGTGGTGTCCATTGGCGATATTGTCATGGATATGGACGGTCGTACCGTCAAGTACCACAGCACTGAGGTTCCAATGACTCCTCTGGAGTTTGACCTGTTGGCCGCGCTGGTTCGTCACCCGGGTCAGGCGTTGAGTCGTCAGGAACTGCTGGACATGGTCTGGGGTTACACTGATGTGAGCGATTCGCTGGTAAACGTGCACGTCCAGCGTTTGCGCGCTAAGTTTGATGAGCTGGGTGCGGATCGTTTTATCCAGACGGTCCGTGGCGTTGGCTATAAGATTCCGACCGAGCTGGTGGGATCTTCCGGTAGCTAATCGGAACCTATTCATAGGCGAAGGGATAACCTGATTGTCTGTTGCGAAGTCGAGCCATGAGCACGGCGCTTTGACGGCGGAGGCGGTAGCCTCCGCCTCTTCGCGTACCCGCGCTTCCAAGCCGCGTAAGGCACAGAAGCAGCGTAGGAACCTGATCCAGCGCGCTCAGCGTCTGTGGAAGGAATCTCTGCAGTTCCGTGCTCTGGGAACCGCGGGCATCATGATGTTCCTGAGCTTCTTGATGGTGGGTTGGTCCTTGTCGAGCCAGATTGCATCGAGTCTTTTTGAGAATCAGAAGAGCCAGGCGTTGGCGGAATCAGAGAGTGGTTTCCGCAACGTTCAGAGCGTGCTGGACTCCTCTGAAGCCCGTAGTGACAGCGAGATTCGTCGTAATGTGAGCCGTACCCTGACCGTCTTGGACGCGGGTAGCTCGGGTAAGCGCAATTGGATTCTTGTGCCTTTGGAAGGTCAAGGTAAGCAGGGTTTTATTCCTGAGCAGAGCAGTAATAATTCTTTGAATTCTTCGAGTATTCCGAATGATTTTAAAAAAACTGTTCGTGATAAGGACGGTATTTTCTGGCAGACGTCTACGGTGACTACTGTCGAAAATAATCGTGAGCGCACCTATCCGGTGCTTATCGTTGGTACACATATTTCTATTTCTCAGAACCCTAATTACGGTTTGTTCCTTGTGTACGATATGACGGATTCTTCCGCCACGATTGCGCATATTAACTTTGTTCTTTTTGGTGGTTTCTGTGCACTGCTTACTGTGGTGCTTTCTGTGGTGTGGATTGTGACTCGTTTTGTGGTCCGCCCGATTACGCAGACCGCTATTACGGCGGAGAAGCTGGCTGCTGGCGACCTGGATCAGCGTGTGTCTGTACACGGTGAGCATCAGGCGGCGCGTCTGGGCTATTCCTTCAACCTGATGGCTGACTCGCTGCAGGAGAAAATTGTTCAGCTGGAGCGCCTGTCGACTTTGCAGCAGCGCTTCGTATCTGACGTTTCTCATGAGTTGCGCACTCCGCTGTCGACGGTGCGTTTGGGTACTGAGCTGCTGTACGATTCGCGTGAGAATATGAACCCGATGCAGGTCCGTAGCGTGGAGCTTCTGCATGAGCAGGTGGACCGTTTCCAGTCAATGCTTTCTGATCTGCTCGAGATTTCGCGCTTCGATGCTGGTAGCGCAATGCTGACCATTGACACGGAAGACTTCATCCGTGTTCTCTCGAATATTTTGCAGGAGGCCCTGCCTCATCTGGAACGTACGCATACGAAACTGAACGTGCATACGAGCCATGAGAGCATCATGGTGGATATGGACCGTATACGTATTGAGCGTGTGCTCCGTAACCTGCTGTACAACGCGATTGAGCACGGCGAATCCCGACCGATTGACGTGTACGTGGATGCAAACGCCACGAATCTGGGTATTGCGGTGCGCGACCACGGTATCGGCTTGTCTGAGGATGAAGCCGTTCAGGTGTTCAACCGTTTCTGGCGTGCTGATACTTCGCGTAAGCGTACCCTGGGCGGTACGGGTCTGGGTCTGTCGATTGCTGCTGAGGATGTGCGTCTGCACGGTGGCACGATTGAGGCGTGGGGCGAGAAGGGCCGCGGTGCTTGCTTCACGGTGAACCTGCCCCTGGTTCATGGCGCTCCGTTGGGTGAGTCGCCGGTTTTGGTGACGGGTGAGCCTGAGTCAAGCTCGCATCGTTCGGCGCCGGCTAAGGATACGTTGCCCAATATCGCTCCTCGTACGGCTGCTGGGGGCGACCTCTAGAAGAGGCGCGGGGCCCTGGTCCCTGTCATGAAACGGGGGATTGGGGTCGGTGCGGTTGTATTTGCACTTATCCTTGCGTATTTGCACTGTTTACCCAGTACAATCAATGCAGATATATTTTCACGGTGTTGCTATTTCGCTGTGTTGATTCTTTCGCCGCGCTGCGATGGCCTGCAGCGGTAGCTGGTGATTGTTTGTCTTTGTTCGTAGAGGAAGGTTAAGACCTCCATGTCTCACAGGGCTATTGTTTCTCGACGCGCCGCGCTGTCTTGGTGCGCGGTGTCTTTGGCGACGCTGATGAGCTCTTGCGCGGGTCTTCCTTCGAACGACCGAGTGACTCAGCACAGCAGTGGTCTGGATGTGAAGAGCGTTAATACTTCTCCGGCGCGTGCGCCGGGACCGCTGGCGGGCGCTACCCCCGAGGCGATTATTGAGGGCTTCGTGCGTGCTGGCGTGGATAGTATCGAAAATTATGCTGTGGCGCGCCAGTATTTGAGCTCTTCTTTTGCGGGCCGTTGGAATCCCTACGGTACGACTCGTGTGTACCGTAATACGGTGCAGCCGCGTAGTGATGATAGCGGAAACGCTGAGGGTACGTACCATGTGCGTTTTCAGCAGACTGCGACCGTGAATAGTCAGGGTATTACGAGTACCTTCCCTGAGGCTCAGACTGAGACTCAGGATTTCACCGTGGTCATGGAAGATAACCAGTGGCGTATTAGCTCCTGCCCGGATGGCTTGTGGCTGGATGGCACTGAGTTTGAGCGTGTGTTTAGCCCGTGTCGCCTGTATTTCTACGATCGTGCGTTCCGTTATGCTGTGCCGGATATCCGTTGGTTCCCGCATACGGATCGCTATTTTGAGTTGCTGGTGCGTACTCTGATGATTGGTCCGGCGTCCTATTTGAAGGATGTCGCGTTTTCGGCATTGAATGAGTCGATGAGCCTTGAGACCGCCAACATGAGCGATAACCAGGATGTTCTGGTTCGCCTTTCGGGCGAGCAGCTGGACGACAACCGTTTGGCGCGCGTGCGTGAGCAGATTATGCACGGCTTGGAGAACTTCTCGGGTCTGGGCAAGACTGAGGTTTTCTATAACGGCACTCTGATTCCTGAGAACGCGCCGAGCGGCTTTTCTGCGGTGAAGCTGAACCCGGGTGTTCCTGCCCGCACGGTTGCTATTAATTCGAACGGCCAGATGGTGGCGCGCGATGACTATATGAGCAATGCGGGTGAGCAATTGCTTCTGCGTGGCGTGACCCAGTTGAGTTCCCCGGCGATGGGCTATTCGGCGGATGTTTACGCCTGCTTGGCGAATGATGCTGCGAGCCTGTACACGGTGTATCAGGGCACTGCCCGCCGCGTGTGGCAGAGTACCGCGCTGACTGCCCCCAGTTTTGATGCGTACGGCTGGGTGTGGGCTGCCGATGGTGAGGGTACTGTTCGTGCCTTCAAGCCGGATTCTGAGGATGCAACCGAGCGTGAGCGCGGCGTGGATATTGGTTTGTCCTGGCAGCGTAATTTGAGTTTTACGAGCGTGAACGTTTCTCACGATGGTGCGCGCATGGCGATTGTAGCGGCTACTGAGGGCGCGTCGGCGGTGATTATTTCCGGTATTGTGCGTGATGAGGCAGGTAAGCCTCTGCGCTTGACGGAGATGGTGCGTCTGAGCTCTTCTGTGACTCCGCGTAATGCCCGTTGGGCTGGCGACCAGAGCGTCGTGGTGGTGAACGTGAAGAACGGTGAGTCTGAGGTGATTTCCCTCAGCGGTGAAGAGACGAAGCTGGACCGTCTGGATGGTGTCATAAGCATTTCCACCGCAGATAATACGTCGAATATTATTGCCCACCGTTCTGATGGTTCGTGCTATCTGATGGAGGAGCGCGGCTGGATCCGTTTGGATACGACCCTGCACGAGATTAGTTACGCCGGTTAGCCTCGGGTACCGGGTATAGCGCGCGGAAAGGTTGCTTTCGGTGAGTTCAGAACAGCGTGGTTTGAACGAGCCCGTGAATGGGTCTCTGAGCAGGTCTCTGACCGGGCTCGCTGGCGCTCTCAAGAGTGCCGGCGGGTCTTTGGGTGAGGTGCTGATGCCGCGTACTTGCCCGTGCTGTGCGGTGCCGGTCACTTATGGGGCAGGCTCGCCACTGTGTGAGGCTTGCTTGCCGCAGTTGCGTTCGGCGTTGGCTAAGGTGGAGCGAGTATATGCTCTGCAACCTCTTGATGGCGCGGCTGCTCCCGAGGTGCGTGCGGCATCCCGTTATGAGGGGATTATGCCGCGTGCCCTGTTAGCGTTGAAGAATGCGGGCCGTACAGATCTGCTGCCCCTGTTGGGAGAGGGTTTGGCTCGTAGCGTGTATGAGCTTCTTCGGGTTCACCGGGAGGGGCTTCAGCCGGAGTCTGCTTCTTCAGTCCCGGTTGAGGTTCTGCTGATTCCGGCGCCGTCCTCTGCTCAGAGCGTGCGCCGCCGCGGCTATGCGCCGGCGAATCTTTTGGTGCAGGAGGCGGCGCGTCAGCTTAATAAGCGTCTGCCTGCCTCGGTGCGGGTGCGCGCTGTGGACGTCATCGGGTATGAGCCTCGCGGTCGGCGGGGGAGCGGCGCCTCCATTATTTCTGATGCGATTTCCGGTGCGCAGAACGAGCAGAAGAGCCTGGGCGCTGTGGGGCGTGCCGAGCGGATGCACGGTGCTCTGCGTGTCATGGAGCCTGCCCTGTGCGCGGGTCGGGTGAGCGTTATTTGTGATGATGTGGTGACCACCGGTGCGACCGCCTCTGAGATGGTGCGTGTGCTGCAGGAATCCGGTTCGCGGGTGCTGGGCGTGTGTGCTGTGGCGGCGGTACCGAAAAAGGCTCAGACATAGCGTTTCTTGTAGTTAGTTGCAAGAGATACACGATTTTTGGCGAATAAAGTTCGCAGACGGACGAATAGCTATTATTTAGGCTAAATATTTGTCATATCTAGTGATATGAAACATGTTTCGTACTAGAATATAGACAAGGGAACGGCATTGGAGTCGAACCCCCGTACCGGGTCCAGCCGGACGCGGTATAAGCCCCCAACCTGGAGGGAATGATCGTGGAAGTCAACATCTACGGCCGCAATATCAAGGTCACCGAACGCCTGGAAGAGTACGTGAGCGAGAAGGTTCAGAAGTTCGCTCAGCTCGGCGATAACGTGAAGGACATCGACGTCAAGTTCAGCAAGGACGGTCACCTGGGTGGCGAGTCCATCCGCGTTGAGATTACCGTTGTTGGTACTGGCCCTGTCCTCCGTTCCGAAGCCCAGGGTCACGACAAGTTCGCGGTCTTCGATGAAACCTACGGCAAGCTCCTGGAGCGTCTGCGCCGTGCACGTGACCGCCGCAAGCTGCACAAGCGCGGTGGCAAGCACCCCGTCTCCGTGGCGGACGCTACCGGATCGATTCCTGTGGTTACCGAAGCAATTACCGAGATTCTGCTACCGGATGTTCCGGTGGAAGAAGCAGCATTCGACAACAGCGAGGTCACCCTCGCCGACGAGGCCGCATCTCCCATCGAGATTCGCCACAAGAGCTTCAAGGGTGAGCGTCTGACTCCCGCAGAAGCTGTTGACCGTATGGAACTGGTCGGCCACGACTTCTACCTGTACATTGACAGCGAGACCGGCGCACCGGCTGCGGCATACCGTCGTAAGGGCTGGAGCTACGGCATCATTACTCTGGACAACGAGTAAAAACTAACGTACCTGCTGGATGCTGAGGCGTAAGGCTCTTTAGGGGTCGTACTCAGCGAGTAGGCTCAAGACCCGGGCGGTCTGGGAACACACACCGTGTTTCTCCAGGCCCCCGGGTTTTTCTTTGCTCTCCACACATCTGTTCCTTTAGACGGATGGGTCGGCTCTGCCTCAACCGGAGGGTGAAAGATTCGAGTGTCACCAAATGTCACCTCGTGGGCGCAGAGCGTAAAAAAGAGCTCGGACGGGCGAATTAGGCGGCTCTGCCATACAATATGTAGGAAGGCCTCACCGCGCGCACTTTCGCGCGCCCTTGGTGAGGGTACCGAAACAAGCAAGGAGTAGAAGCTCAGTGGCATCTTTCTTGGAGAAAATCCTCCGAACCGGCGATAAGAGGGTTCTGCGACAGCTCGAAGCGTACACTAAGGCGGTGAACTCGCTCGAGGACAGCTTCGCATCGATGACCGATGAGGAACTGCGAGCAGAGACCGACAAGTTCCGCGAGCGCGTCAAGGACGGCGAATCCCTCGACATTATGCTGCCGGAGGCCTTTGCGGTGGTCCGTGAAGCATCCAAGCGCACCCTGGGCAAGCGCCACTACGACGTGCAGCTCATGGGTGGTGCAGCGCTGCACCTGGGCAACATTGCCGAAATGAAGACCGGTGAGGGTAAGACCCTCGTCGCGACCCTGCCCGCGTACCTGAACGCGCTGAGCGGCAAGGGCGTGCACATTGTGACCGTGAACGACTACCTGGCTGAGTACCAGGCGAACCTCATGGGTCGCGTGTTCCGCTTCCTCGGCATGGAGTGCGGCGTGATTCTCTCCTCCATGGAACCTGACGAGCGTCGTAAGCAGTACGCCGCAGACATCACTTACGGTACGAACAACGAGTTCGGCTTCGACTACCTGCGTGACAACATGGCGTGGACCGTGGAGGAGCAGGTTCAGCGCGGCCACAACTTCGCCATTATCGATGAGGTGGACTCCATCCTGATTGATGAGGCGCGTACCCCTCTGATTATTTCCGGCCCCGCAGCCGGTGAGGCAAACCGCTGGTATGCAGAGTTCGCGCGCATTGCCGCAACCCTGCTCAAGCGCGGTGAAGACTACGAAGTAGACGAGAAGAAGCGCACCGTCGGCATCCTCGAATCCGGTATTGACAAGGTGGAAGACCACCTGGGTGTGAAGAACCTCTACGAATCCAAGAACACCCCGCTCATTGGCTTCCTGAACAACTCCATCAAGGCGAAGGAGCTGTTCACCAACAACAAGGACTACGTGGTCATTGACGGCGAGGTCCTGATTGTTGACGAGCACACCGGTCGTATTCTGCCGGGCCGCCGCTACAACGACGGCATCCACCAGGCGATTGAGGCGAAGGAAGGCGTCGAAATCAAGCCTGAGAACCAGACTATGGCGACCGTGACTCTGCAGAACTACTTCCGCATGTACGACAAGCTCTCCGGTATGACCGGTACCGCGGAAACCGAAGCGGCAGAGTTCATGAACACCTACGAGCTCGGCGTGGTGCCCATCCCCACCAACAAGGGTGTGCAGCGTATCGATAACCCCGATAAGGTGTACCGCGACGAAATTGCCAAGTTCAAGGCGGTCGTCAAGGACATTAAGGAACGCCACGAGAAGGGCCAGCCGATTCTGGTTGGTACCGCAAGCGTGGAGAACTCCGAGTACCTGTCCCGCCAGCTGGCGAAGGCTGGCGTGCGCCACGAGGTGCTGAACGCAAAGAACAACGAGCGTGAGGCTGCTATTGTTGCGCAGGCGGGCCGTAAGGGCGCCGTCACCGTGGCAACCAACATGGCTGGTCGCGGTACCGACATTATGCTCGGCGGTAACCCCGAATTTGAGGCCGTCGAGAAGATGCGTGAGCTCGGCCTGGACCCGAACACCAACTCCGAGGCGTACGAGGCACGCTGGCCCGAGGTCCTGAAGGCCTGCGAAGACGCCGCGGCTGAAGAGCACGAGGAAGTCACCAAGCTCGGTGGCCTGTACGTGCTCGGCACCGAGCGTCACGAGTCCCGCCGTATCGACAACCAGCTGCGCGGTCGTTCCGGCCGTCAGGGTGACCCGGGCGAGTCCCGCTTCTACCTGTCGCTGACCGACGAACTGATGCGCCTGTTCAACACCGGCATGGCAACCCGCCTCATGGCGGCAGCCCCCGAGGACTCCGCACTGGACTCCAAGATCGTTAGCCGCGCTATCGCTACCGCCCAGTCAAACGTTGAAGGCCGTAACGCTGAACAGCGTAAGAACGTGCTCAAGTATGACGACGTGCTCAACCGCCAGCGTGAAGCGATCTACAAGGACCGCGGCCGCATCCTGCACGGTGACGACCTGAAGGAACAGATTTCCGGCTTCGTGGACGAGGTGCTGACCACCATCATCGACGCGCGCGTCGCTGAAGGCCACGCCGAGGACTGGGACTTCGACGAGCTCTGGAGCGCCCTCAAGCAGGTGTACCCCATCTCCATCACCGTGGACGACCTCGCTGAAGACGCTGGTGACCGCACCAAGATTACTCGCGACCAGATTGTGAAGGAAGTCCTGGCGGACGCACACCTCATCTACGATGAGCGTGAAAAGAGCGTCGGTGAAGAGAGCATGCGCGAAATCGAACGCCGTGTCATGCTGTCCGTCATCGGCGAGCGCTGGCCCGAGCACCTGTACGAGATGGAATACCTCAAGGAAGGTATCGGTCTGCGTGCGATGGCTCAGCGTGACCCGCTGGTCGAGTACCAGCGTGAAGGCTACGACATGTACCAGTCGATGCTCGGCGCGATCCGTGAAGAGACCGTGACCTACCTGTTCAACCTGGACCTGTCCAAGCAGCGCACTCAGGCTTCTGCCGTGCGCCTGGCTGAGCCTTCGCGCCCGAAGTTCCTGCAGTACTCCGCCCCGGATGAGGACGGCCACGAGCAGGTTCACGTGGAACGCTCGAAGGACAAGTAGCCTCAGCGTAAAAGCTGAAATGCTATAGACCTAGCAGAGAGGGTGTGAATCCAACACTGGATTCGCACCCTCTCTGTTTGTCTGTGTGTTTTGTAGGGGAAGCCGGGGAAGCCTTAGTCTTCGTCCAAGCGGCTCTGCGGCTGCTCAATTGCGGTAATCAGCCACATGCCGTGAATCAGGCGCATCTGCATGGTCACCACACGCACCTTATCCGCACAACGCAGCAGCGCCACCACCTCGTAGAGCTCCTCGTGCACCTTCTGCGCTCGCACCCGCAGCAGAACCGGAGGAAGAGTCAACAGCATCTCTTGGCGCACCTGACGCGGGTTCTTCGGGAAGAAGGGCAACAGACGGTGGAAACAATCCACTGACACCCACTGCGCCAGCTGCTGACGCGAACGACGAGCCGACATAATCTCCAGGTAAGCAATAGCCACACCCGCGCAACGGCCCTCCAGCTGGCGAGCTAGCGCATCCGCCGGACGCAGCGGGCGGCCCCTCTTCACTACCTTCGGGCGCTGAGCCGAATGCTGCTCATAACGCGGCAGAGGAAGCAGCGAATAAACCGAGGGGCTGTTGCGCCTCTGCACCAGAGTCATCGTGCCCTGCCCCTGCTCGGGGAGCGGAGCCACCTGCTCGGCAGCCACCGGCTGAGTCACCGGCTGGGATGGGTACGTCGCCTGACGCTTCGAGTACGGGCTGGCAGGCTGGTTGTCGCGGGAGGCAGGCTGATGCGGCGGGGTCCACGGGGAACGGGGGAGAAGGTTGGAGAAGCTCATGACGGCTCCTTTCGGTGCAGAGGCTTTCGGTGCAGGGGTATGTGAGGTGAGTCGAGCGAACGAAAGACTGTTGGGATGAGGTGGAATGGGGTGGAAGACGCGGGTGAGGTTAGTGAACGGGCTGTTCGGGAATCTGCAGAACCTGCCCCTCGTAGAGCAGCTCAGCGTTCTGGCCCAGAGCGTCCTTGTTCGCCTCGTAAATGTCGAGGGTGTAGTCGTAAATGGTGGAGGCGTCGGTGCCTTCGCCCAGCTGGTCGGCGGCAATCGACCAGAGCGTATCGCCCGCCTGAACCGTGTAAGAGTAGGTGCCCGCCTCGGTGCGGGGAGGAGAAAAGAAGGGGCTACGGTCCTGCAGGTAGCCTGCCGCCTCCGAAGGCTCGGGAGCCAGGGGAATATTGGGAACCTCAGCAGAAAGGGTCAGGGGAGTAGCGGACTGATTCGGGGCGGTATCGGAGAGAACCGCATCTGAGCTGGCGTCTGCCGCCGCGGTAATCGATGAATCTGCTGCCATAACTGCTGAAATGGTCGTCTGCGGCATGCCCTCCGTGCCGTTTACCCCGGCGTTGCTGGGCGTAGCCACCGTAGCCTGTGCGGGAGCCAAGACCGCACCCACTCCAAGAGCCGTGCCGCCAAGCGTCAGAACGATGCGGCGCATAAAACGCGGCCGGAAAATCGCCGGAACCTTCAGCACAGTGCGGTCAGCGTTGTGGCTCGAAACGCGCAAAGACCAAGCGTAGAAGAGCGCGTAGATAAAACTGATGAACCACCAGGCGGCAATGAGGATTGCTACCGCGCCAGCGCAGAGCAACGAAGCATCTGCCAGCGGGTGTGCCGAGGGGATGCGGTGCAGGTTCATACTCAACGCGCCCAAGACCGCCGCGGAAAGCAGGGGAGGGGCGATGAAGAGCAGCGCGTCCTGGTAGCTTGCCTTAGCGCCGGGCTCGGTTGCGGAGCCGGTGCCGGCGGCTACCTCTACGCTGACAGTACGAGGCGCGGCGGCAGGGCGTGAAGCGAAGGCTGCGGGCGCCTGACCCGGCGTGGAAAGATGGTCCACAATGACCTCCAAATGGTGTGTTTGATGTGTTTTGGTGTTGCTTCATTTATACAGGAAGTCACGCTAAAAATGAAGCAAAAAGCATCAAAATGCATGAAAAACATATAATTTGGTGGAATTTGGTACAAAAATCAGGTTTGAGAATCATCATCTGACCAGAAAATGTCCCGGTTCGTATCCGCCCCCATCCTCAGGTAGGGTCATAGCATGAGCATGGAAAAGTTCCTACGAGACATTGAGGCGCGCCTCGCCTCCGAACGCGCCTGGGATATGGAACAGGACGCCCGCCAAGTCGCCCGCGTCCAGTACTCCACCATCACCCTCGACGACCGCCTCCTCGCGCAGGTCGGCGGCCCCATCCGCATCTGCGCCACCGACATGCAAACCTACGAAGGCAAACTCGAAATGGTTGGCGAAGAATGGGTCAGCATCGAAGCGCGCGGCGAGAACATCATCATCCCCCTGCGCGGAATGCTCTGGTGGGAAGGTGGCATCGCGCCTGGGCGCGCCGATATTCGCCCCGAACGCTACCGCATGAAAATTCAGCTCGCCCTCCGCTCCCTCGCCATGGCGCGCGAACCCGTCCGCCTCTCCCTCGAGGGTGGCACCGTCAGCTACGACGGCGTGATCGAGCGAGTCGGTGCCGACTTCCTTGAACTGCGCCTGCTCAACGGCGGCCAGTACCCGCGCATCTATGAACGCGACCAGTACGCGCGTGCAGCCTACAGCGCGCAGGGAACCTATGGTCAGGGTGGTTATGGGCAGGCTGGTTACGGTCAGGGTGCCTCCGGCTACTCCCGTGCACCTCGCGGCGCCGGCGTGCGCACCATTCCGCTGGCTCGCGTCAGCGCGGTGATTGCCCGCATCTCGCGCTAAAAATATGCGACAAATAGCGGGTGATGCCGTCGGAAAGGGCCTTAGCGTAATGTCCCACCCGACAAGCATAAACACCCGCATCAAAGCATAAATACATGCAAAAAGGTCCGCCCCTCTCATGCGAGAGGAGCGGACCTTTCTGAAACCACTCGAGCGTTACGCCCGCGAGGTGCATGTCGAATACTACTCAGCCTTAGCCTTTGCAGTGAGCTTGCCGGAAGCAATTGCCTCCAGAGTCTGCTCGTGGCGCTCGGTAATGTACTCTTCAAAACGAGAGCGTTCAATACGCCACTGGTTACGCCCACCAATCTGGATGGCGGGAAGTTCGCCGCTACGCACCAGAGCACGTACCTGCGAAAGCGAAACCTGCAACTCCTCGGCGACGTCGCTCAGAGTGAGGAAACGAGGTGCAGTCATCGAATTGGATCCTTTCCGTGAGTGAAATCCTGGGCCCCTAGCTACCGTTAGTAGCCTTTTACATAGAGTCCATACAGAACATCTATTGAGTACTTTCAGTATATGCCATCACCGTGAAATTTGCTCGCAAAAAGCCTTATATGAGCTGAAAAGTTATCTAATCACCCCTTCAAAAGGGGCAAGACTCAAAAATATTTCATAAACACGGCTCTTGTTGAGAGAGAGTACTAAATGAAATATGCTGTTAGGGTTAGTGTCAGAACCAAATAAAGCACTATCGAAAACACACCACTCGCTCATCGGTCAGTTGAACAACACCGGAATCACCGCCGGCTTCCGCACCGAAAGGCACAACCACATCATGCGCATACGACAGAACGCGACGAAGCGTTCCACCCTCACCGAGCCCCACGCCAAACGCCTCAAAAGGCCCACCGTCAAGGATTGGCGATTCATTCTCGGTGTACTACTCGTGCTCGTCTCCATCACCGGCGTGCAACTCTACGTACAGGCGAATAACAGTAAAACCGAGTACTACACCGCCAAAAGCGAAATCCGCCTCGGCGAGAAAATCACCGAAGACAAACTAGCCCGAGTCGAAGCGAACATCGACTCCGCCAAAGACAAGTACTTCACCCGCGCCGATGCCGCACAGATGAACGGCAAAATCGCAATTCAGCGCATCCCCGCCGGCAACCTCATCAGCAAAGAATCCGTAGGCACCGAAACCTCCCCGGGACGCCGCCTCGCCACCGTCAGCATTGACCGCACCGCCGCCTCCGCACTCAAGGCAGGCGAGCGCGTAGACGTGTGGACCTCCGGCCCGCGCAACCCCGACACCAAGAGCGATAACCGCGCCGAAAACGGTGCCCGCGCCATCGTCACCAACGCAGAAATCGTCGCCATCACTGTCGACGAGGGCGTGCTCGGCGCCAACGGCAAAGCAACCGTGCAGCTGTGGGTCAAGGAAGAAGCCCTCACCGACCTCGTGAAAGAAAGCAACAGCGACTCCAAGATCAGCCTCATCCCCGGCACCTACGGGGAGGGCCAGTGAACATCCCCGTCATCCTCTACGGCGATGACGGTTCGCTCCTGACCCGCATCGAATCCCAGCGCGGCCGCGTTTCCGTGGCGCGTACCGTGCAGGACTTCAGCGAAGCCGTCGGCATGGCGCACACCGGCATTGCCCGCGTGCTGCTCTGCGTCCATGTGCCCGCCGAAATGAGCGCCTCCACCGTGGATACGCTCGCCGCCTCTGAAGTGCTCCTGGCGATTATCGCCCCGGACAACCTGCCGCTGCCCACGCAGGCGCACCGAATCCGCCCCGAAGCTGCTCTCGAAGAGATTCTGGGCTCGCTCGAACAGGCTGTGGATGCGGCGCTCGCCCGACCCACCGCAGGCTACGGCATTCCCGCGCAGATGCCGGCTCAGCAGCCCGTTCAGCCTGTTGTGCACCACCCGGAGGCCGCCTACGGTCAGGACGCTGGTTACGGCTACGATGCAGGCTACGGCTACGACAGTGGATACGGCGGCTACGGTTACGATAACGGAGCTGCTGGCCATGGGTCGGGCGGCTACGGCTACGACCCCGCCGCGGGTACTGCCGTAAACGCTGGCGCACCCTACGGTGCCGACTACGGAAGCTACGGAATCGACCCAGCGGTGCCCGCTGGAAACGCGCCCGGCGCACCCAGTGCATCCGGCGCGCATGACCCGGCGGAAGCCTCCTCCGTTGTGCCCAGCAACGAGGAATCCGTGCTCAGCCAGGCCGCCGCCATCGTCGACTCTTTCGCACCCGGCAACGACTACGCCCTGCATGTGCAGAACGAGAACAACGACGGCACCCTGCCACAGCACCCGGACATCAACCAGGACCCCGCCGCGCCCTCCCGCTACCAGCCCGGCCACCGACTCGGCAAGATTGTGACCGTCTGGGGCACTCACGGTGCGCCCGGTCGAAGCACCATCGCCTTCAACCTCGCCGCCCTCGCGGCGCAGCAGGGCCAGCAGGTCTGCCTCATCGACGCAGACACCTACGCGCCCAGCCTGGATGCGCTCATGGCGCTCGAAGATACCGGCTCCGGCCTGGCGATTCTCTGCTCGGACGCCGACCGTGCCCAGCTCGACGAGAAAAAGGCGGGCGCCATCATGGAGCGCGTACCTCTGAAGAACGGCACCTTCGACTTCTTGAGTGGCATCACCTCCTCCTCACGTTGGCCCGAGGTGCGCGCCCGCGCTTTCGCCGAGGTGCTCGAATGGCTCAAGCACCGCTACGACCTGGTCATCTGCGATGTCGCCGCACCCATCGAGGTGGACGAGGAACTGACCTTTGATGGTCCGGCACCGCGCCGTAACGCCGCGACCCTCACCGCGCTCGCCTGCTCCGACCGCGTGATTGCGCTCGGCGAAGCGGACGTCATCGGCCTGCCGCGCCTGATCAACCTCGCCCGCGAGGTGCAGGCACGCCCGGATCTGTTCGCACCCGAAACGGATGTGCAGTACTGGCTTAACCGTAGCCGCCGCGAAGCCGCCGGGTTCAATCCCGAGGCGAAGATGCGCGAGAACTGGGCACGCTACTTGTCCATCCCGCTCGCCGGCGTGATTCCGTACGAACGGAAGGTCATGGACCGTTTGCGCCGCAACGGTGAAGCACTGCTGGAGGTGGCGCCCCGCCACGCGGTCGTACAGTCCTTCGAAGCGATGCTTACGGGCATGTACGCGGTACGCCCCGGCGCTTAGGCCCGTCAGCTATAACTAGCGCTTGCTAAAAAGCCCGGCTTATCGGTATTCCTCTCAGAATATGGGAGCGCCGATATGCCGGGTTTTTGCGCCTTCACACGGGGGTCGAAACGGGGGAGTAGTGCGAATGCCTCACTGTACAACTGAGGGGTGCATCTCATCTCACAGCGTCATATTTGGGATTAAAAGCGTGCTTCAAGAAATGCTCTGTAAACTATTCCACGTATTGTCGTTTGAATGGGATTTGCGGCGAACAAACCGTAAAATGGTTGAACACACCCGAACTTAGGGAAGCACACAAACATATGTCTTTTGCAGAAGGAATTATGAGCGCCTGCGACTTCGGTCCCGGCGACACTGAACGCGTTCACCTCATCATGGGCGAATGGCAGGTCATCTCTGACATTGCCCAGAGTGACCTGGTTCTATGGTTCCCCACCGACTACGTTGTTGCCGACGGCAGCTCCCCGGACGCCGTATCCGGTCCCAGCGTAACCAGTACTTTCCGTGCCTTCGCGCACGTGCGCCCCTCTAACGTCCGAACCCTCTTCCACCACGACATCATCGACCACGACATGGAAGACGGAATCCGCGACGAAGCATACCGCGTCTGGATTGACCAGAACATCAGCACCTACACCGACGAAGGAAGCGGTGAAGGCGTTGGTGCCCGCCCGCGCGTACACGTAACCTTCGTGCCCATCGTGCGCAACAACCGCACCATTGCGTTGCTGACCAGCCACAAGATTGCCACACCCAGTGGCTACCCCTCCATTAGCGACGAAGTCTACGAATTCGCTGCCGACACCATGCTCTCCATGGTGCACTCCGGCCTGTGGCCCGACCCCCTCGCCCAGGGAAACAACACCCAGGGCAACCCCCGCGTGATTGACGGCATTATTGTGCTTGACCCGGCAGGCCGCGTAGTGGTGGCATCCCCGAACGCGAACTCCATGTACAACCGCATGGGCATGACCGGCTACCTCGAAAAGCGAAACCTTGCAGACGTCACCCGTGCGATGCTTCCTGCCGGTGAGCAGGCGGATGAAACTCTGCAGTTGGTCCTTGCAGGTCGTAGCGACCTGCGCACCGAATTGGTTATTGCTCGTGCCCGCGTGACCATGCGATCCATCCCGCTGCTTGCGCAGAGGCGTGCTCATATCGAGCGTGAGGGCGCCGTGATCCTTTGCCGCGACGTGACCGAGTTGCGCCGCCGCGAGCTGGAGCTCATGACCAAGGACGCGACCATCCGCGAAATTCACCACCGCGTGAAGAACAACCTGCAGACCGTGTCCGCTCTGTTGCGCCTGCAGTCACGCCGTATGACCACTGATGAGGCACGTCAGGGCCTGGAGCAGGCGATGCGCCGCGTGGCAACGATTGCTACCGTGCACGAGGCGCTTTCGCAGGGTCTGACTCAGAACGTCGACTTTGATGAGTTGATTGAGCGTCAGTTCCACCTGGCCGCTGAGCTTGCTTCCCCCGGTCAGCACGTGTCTACCAAGCTGATTGGCTCCTTTGGATCTTTGCCGAGCCAGTTCGCTACCCCTCTGGCACTCGTTATCAACGAGGTTGTCGCGAACGCTGTGGAGCACGGCCTGGACGGTGAGACTGGCACCGTAACCCTCGAAGGTATTCGCGGCACCAACGATGAGGGTGAGAACATCCTCACCGTCGTGATTACTGATGACGGTAAGGGCATGGGCGATAAGAAGATTGAAGAGTCCGGCCCGAACGCCTACCGCCCGGTGACCGGTAAGGAAGGCCTGGGCATGCAGATTGTGCGTACCCTGGTGGCGAGCGAGCTGAACGGCTCGATCCGCTGGGAGGCTAACGAACCGGCCGGTACCCGCGTGGTCATCACCGCGGTGCTCGTCTAAGCCCCTTCTCGTATGACATATAGAACTGCCGCCGCCCCGAGTACGGGGTGGCGGCAGTTTGCTGTCTAGATAGGTTCTGTATATGGCAAAAGCGTGGTGCAGTGACATAAAGTCACTGCACCACGCTTTTGATGCCCTATTGAATACTCCGGAAGTTAGGATGCACGGCGGGCACGAGCTGCGCGACGCTTCATCGCACGACGCTCGTCTTCACTGGTGCCACCCCATACGCCGGAGTCCTGGCCGGTCTCGATGGCCCACTTCAGGCAGACGTCTACAACCTCGCAAGAGCGGCAGACAGTCTTAGCCTCTTCAATTTGCAACAGGGCAGGTCCGGTGTTTCCTACGGGGAAGAACAGCTCCGGATCCTTGTCCAAACAAGCTGCACGACTACGCCAATCCACGGTGGACCTCCTTCATGATTTACGGTCTCACGCGGTGGCAAGACACATCTATTTTCCTGTGTGCGTGTCAAATACATCCGCTGATGGGATGCTCACCCAGCGTTAGGGTGAAAATTGACTTATCAACTTTCGCATGTTGGAGCGGATGTGACAAGTACTTTTCTCTAAAAACTTCAGTATTACGCTGAGGCATCTATCACTTAGGCAAACCTTTGTCTAATTGATGGGGTGAAGAATCGCATCCTGACACGCATAGTCTGCACCCCGTCTCATGGGCGAGGCGCGGGCGGCTGGGTGAGCGGCGCCTCAGGCATAATATAAAGCGGTACCTACCCCTGAAATACCGCACCGACGACGAGGCGGTGAACCCGAGGCGAACCCGAGGCAGGGGAGCACCCACCCGCTAACGCACTAGCACATCGGGCTGAGTACATCCCGGTCTGCCGCCGACACTACCCATGAGGAGCCCACCGTGCCGTCACGCCCGTTCAACGTCATCTATGCATTCGCCCTGACCGAAACCTTCGCGGCATACATCCTGATTCGCGGCATCCTCTACCCCTTTATCATCAGCGGAATGTCTACTGCTCAGGCGATTGTGGGCGGCGTACTCCAGGTGCTCATTGCCGCGGGCATGACCTACTTTGGCCTGCGTTTCTACCGCGGCCGCTTCGGTTCGCGCCTGCCCATGATTCTGATTACCCTCTGCGCACTGTGGGTCACCGCAAGCACCCTCGTCATGAACGTGAGCGCTTACGGCCTGAACATTGGCCAGGTCATCACGATTGCGGGTGTTATTGGTGCGGCGGCTGCCTTCGTCTTTGTGCTCATGCCCAGTAGCCGCCGCTATATTGAGGCGGTTACCGAAGCATCGGGCGAAGAAACGGAGAAGTACAGCCGCCGACGCCGCTAAACCCCTAGCGCGTAAACCCCTGGCGCCGCTAACCCCTAGACGGCTTGGCTCTAGAGTGCTCAGCTCTAGACCGCTACCGGCACCTTCTGCGTAGCTGTTACAGCCTGTGCAGCCGTGCTCAGCGCCAGGGGAACCTGCGCCGCGCACACGGAGGCGCCATCCACCACCACGATGCGACCGGCGGGCTGCTCGCCCTGCGTGAACCGATCCAGCGGCAGCGCGGTCACCGTGCACATGTCGGCGTCCGCCAGGGATGCGGGCGCGAGCAGAAGCGCACGCGAGCATCCCATGAGCGCAGCCAGCAGGGGTGAGGAGGCGCGCCTCGGCCAGGGCGTGTAGGCGACCAGCATGGCGCGGAACTCACCTCGACGCTCCAGAAGTAGCTGCTGAACGGCGGGCTGCAGGTACTGCAGATCGTCAATGAGCACGAGCGTGCGCGCGGGGTTTGTCACCGAGTCCAGGAGCGCACGGGTACGCTCCACGCTTGGAGGCCCACCCGTAGCCCCGCCATCACCCGAGGTGCCGCCAGACCCCTCAAGGACGAGGGTATCCAGCTGCGGGTTGAGTCGAGCAATGCTTTCCAGCAGGGTGCTTTTACCGGCCGACCGGGAACCCTGCACCGGAACTACCGAGCCAGCCGGGGCGCTCAACCACACCGGCATCTGCCGGCGGTCAAATGCGACCAACAGCTTGGCGCCCTGAGGATTGCAGGTGGTGTGGGCGGCGGTCACGTACTCGGTCGAGGGCATGCGATAGTACTCGGGGAACTGCCGCAGAAGAGTGCCGGGGCGAGTGTTTGACCCGTTAGAAGCGCTCGCGGCGTTACCCCGCAGAACCTGAATCAGCTCCTGGAAACCTGCAACGCAGGGCGAAAGAACCGAAGCGCTCAGCGGCTGATCCCCGATTAACTCCTCATTGATGGCACCCTCCACGCAGTAGTGGTTCTGCGCAGGGGTCGGGTAGTCCTTGCTCGTTGAACGCATCAGGTCGGCGTCCAGGAAGCGGCGGCTCAACAGCGTGGAATGCGCTGCAGCAGCGAAACGGCCGCGCGGGTTCAACGCGGAGGTGAACACCACCGAGTAGCCGCGACGGCACCCCTGCGAGAGCAGATCGTAGAGCAGGTTCTCCGTATCGGGTTGGCGGACTAGCGTCTCCAGCCAGCTGTCCAGGCCGTCCACGACAATGAGCGGGCGGGTGGTAGCCTCGGTGCCCCACAGGTTCGGGGTGCGCAGCTCCTCCAGGCAGAAACGCAGATGCGAAAGCTCCTGCGCGCCCACGAGCGTCTCAAAGGCACCGGCGTAGGGTTCCAGGTCGCGGTAGAGTGCACCGTCAGAGGTCAGCAGAACAACCGGCGTGCGTGCGGCGAATGCCTGAGCTAAAAGTCCGTACAGCATGGGGGCACGTTCGGCGCTCTGAGCCAACAGCGCCAGCGTCTGCTGACCCGACCAGCTGATCGGGCGGCGCACACCGTAGCGGGCAATCTCCAGCTCGCCCAGCAGATACCCCTCGGAAGCCGCGCCAGAGTCTGCGGGTTCCTGAGAATCTACAACCTGAGAGGTAGCCGCCGGGTCAATACCGTACGCTACAGGTTCGCTCACCGGCGCCTGCACCACTGGCAGCGGGGTGTTCTCGGGAAGCTCCGGCGGAATCGGGCAGTATTCATCCTGAACCTCCGCATTCTTCTGAAGATTCTTCGGAGCGTACTCGCGTTCATAAAGCGCACGAATCTGCTGTGCCGAACGAATCAGCAGCTCATCCTCATTGCCACCCAACGTCTGAACGGCAGAAGCGGCAGTCAGCTCACGCCAGCCGCCCTCCTCAAGACCCAGCACCTGCACCGGGCGGGCATCGCTACTCGAAGGGACCGCATCCACCAGCGGGGCACGGAACGGCAGGGAACGACCATTCGGCAGGCGCACATACCCGGCACCCGGATGCGCCGCCGAAATATACGCCGCAGACTCATGCTCCAGCAGGTTATAGGAATCCTGCGCGCTCGCCACACGCAAGCAAATGCTCGTGGCAATATTGGCGCGAATATCCTGCGAAATAGCACCCTGCGGACGCTGAGTCGCCAACACCAGGTGCAGACCCAGCGAGCGGCCAATCGTGGCGATGCGCATCAGCTCAGCCATAGCGTCCGGCATAGAATCGATGAGCATGCGGAACTCGTCCACCACAATCAGCAGCTCGGGGTATCGCGGAGTGGTACCCGCTGCCTGGCAGGACGCCAGGTAGTCGCGGTAGGAGTTCACGCCGAGCGCCTGCAGATCCACCTCGCGGCGGTGAATATCGGCGCGCAAAAATTCGAGCGCACGCTCCACCGCGGATACATCAAAATTGCTCAACACGCTGAGCGCATGCGGTAGCTGAGCCAGAGGACCCAAACCAGCCGAGCCTTTGAAATCCACCAGAACCAGGCCGAGGCGCTCGGGCGGGTAACGTAGCGCAGCGCTGAGCACCAGCGAACGCAACAGCTGCGATTTACCGGCACCAGTCGTGCCACCGAGCAGCCAGTGCGGGCCGTGCTCAGACAAACCAATATTCAGCGAGCCACCCGAAGAAACACCCAGGTAGCAGCGAATATCGGAGGCGTAACGCTGAGCGGACCAGCGCTGCAGAACGGACTCCACCGCCATGTCATCGGTGCGGTTCTTCTGCCGCGCGCTCTGCGCCTGCAGGGAAGAGAACAGATGCGCCGACTGGTGCACCTGAGCCTCACTAAGCGCGCCCTGCTCCTGCTCGCATCCGGCGCGGTATAGATTCTCAAGAGCGGTACAGAACGCCTCAACGCTGAGCCCATCGGCGTGCTGGCACAGACCCTCACCCGCCAGCGGGTGCACCTGGTAGACACCCTCGGTGGGCTGCACCGGAGGCGCCGCATAGCCCTGCGTGCGGTATCGGATGCTCTGACGGTGGCTACCCTCACTCGCACACTCAACCCAGGCGGCACTAAAAAGCGCACCGGGTGCATGGGCGGAGCTATCATCCTCAGCACTGCCCAGCACGCAGAGCGCCGGGGTGTTCATCTTCTGCTCCCGCGGGGAGGCGAACGCACGGGACTGCGAAGACTCCGCGACCGCCCCAGAGTTCAGCGCGGTCAGTAAGGGAGCGTAGACAGGGCTCGCCTGTAGGGGCATGAGAATCAGCGGCGGAACCGAGAGCTCCGACTGCAAGCTACTCTGCAGGGCCTGCAGATACTTCTCCTGCTGCACGCCCGGCAGGCAATGCACGCTCACGCCCGGCACCACAGCCAGAGTCTGCATCAGGCGATTGGTTCGCTGCTGATCAGCGCTATCAGCGCCCGCCAGCAGAACGTGCACCGAACCCGGATAACCCGCCACCAGCTGCACCAGGTAGGCGCGCAGATGCGCCTCCTCCAGCTTCAGGTAGTGACCGAGAGTCGGGGTGGGTAGCGGCAGATAGTGGGGCGCATCCTGCTGCTCCAGAGTGCCCAGCGGGAGGTTGCGCCCGCGCAGGTAGGGCTGGCGGGGACCGCACCCGAGCACAATAGCCGGGTAGGCGGCATCATGCAGAGCGGAGGGACCCGAAATCGCCAGGTCGCCCGCGGTCGGCAGGGCGAGGGCACGTTCCTTTTCCTGCAGTGCCGCCTGATGAGTTTGCTGCGATGCGGCACGGTTCTCCGCCCGACCGCCAAAGAAATGCAGAAGCATCAGCAACGAAGACGCCGCAGACATCAGCAGAAGGAACCACATGCCGGTCACCAGCGCAATAATCAGACCCACCACAATCGGCAGACACACGCTCAACAGAATCTGCTTGAGCTTACGCGGTGCGGGAGGGTTCACCACTACCGGCTCAAAGGGGTTGCCGGCGTCGCCCAGAGGAGCGAGCATCTGCACGGGCTCGCCAGAGGTCGTGGCAGGCGTGCTCGCCTTTTCTACGGTGCGTTCGCCGTCTGCGCTGGGGGAGGTGAGCATGCAGAGCGAGGAGCCGAGGCGGAAAGGCTCGTCCCAGCGCAGGATGCGCGGCTCGGTGCTCTGCACCTTCTTGCCGCCCTGTGCCTTCATACTGCCCTGTGCGTTCTCGCTACCCTCGCTCGCAGCGGGGCGTTTTTCGATCCAGCGGATGCCGGAGCTGTCGGCGTAGAAGTTGCCGTGTACCGGCTTGAGGAAGGGGTCTTGCAGGTGAATGTGGTGCGGCTGTTCTCCTCTACGGGCAGGTAGTGCCGCCCTGCCGAGGCTGGTGCGGCCGCGGCTGATGGGGAAGGTTGCGCCCGCGTCGGGTCCGCGCAGAATGTGCAGGAGGCTGACGGCGGGCGCGCCCGGAGTTTGAGATTCGTTCGGAATGTGGCTGTTTGGCGCAATCGAGGCGCCGGCGGGGTTCTTATCGTGCGCGGGGCGTAGCTGGAACGTCGTTTCCTGTGCCTGAGCGTGCGCGCCGGGTGCAGGGTGCTGTAGAGCTTGGTTGAGTGCCTGCTCTAGAGCCTGCTGGTGTGCGCTACCGGGGCACAGCTGTATTCCGGTGGGTGCCGCCTCGCCGTCGAGTCGGAGTACGCGAGGGTAGGGGAGCGTGTCGGTGATGTTGTGGTGGTCGAGAAAGAAGAGAGTCATACCCTCAGAAAACATTAAAAAGCATTAAAGCTCAATAAATTATCTGTACATAAATTAACATGTTCGTATTTTTTGAATTTTTCGCCCCGTTTTTCGAAAAACTGTGGATAACTCACCGACATACTGCCCAGATTGCCGCTCGAAAGCCCGGCAGTGCACCCGCTGAAACATCCATGCTTGACCCTGCTCGCGCATCCTCATTGACGCCCTTAGAAGACTCCGATATCCGAATTGGGTCACGGCTTTGTCCCGTCGATCGTTTGGTGGTTCAGCAAAATCGCGATCGCTATTCACGATGAATATTTACCCGTAAACCAACTTTCCTCGCCGTTGGTGGAACGTCAAAGTCTGCAGAAAAAGGAACTCGCTCAGACCCGCTTGACCTCGGGGTTCGTGAAGAATATTCACTTGGGGAAAGAGTGTGCGAACAATAGTCCAAAAGCCCCTAAAAGCACGTCATAAGTATGCGTAGTGCTTGATAAACAGGTATCTTAGATTATGACTATATCCATCACGGGAGGGGCTTTTTGTACCCACCCGTGCGGATTGCGGCGCGACTGAGAACCCTCGGATGTGTCCAATCTGGTAGGTGAATACCGCCCTCGCAGAAGCGGCGGTGCGCCGTGATAATACAGGAGAAAACATTGACCGCTGACCTCGTAGTAGTCGGTTCGGGCCTCTTTGGTCTGACCATCGCAGAACAGGCTGCCACTGAGCTGGGCCTGAAGGTTGCCCTGCTGGACCGCCGTTCCCACATCGGTGGTAACGCATACAGCGAGAAGGAGAAGCAGACCGGTATTGAGGTGCACCGCTACGGTGCGCACCTGTTCCACACCTCCAACGAGCGTGTCTGGGAGTACGTGAACCGTTTTACCGAGTTCACCAACTACGTACACCGCGTGTACACCCGCCACAACGGCATCGTCTACCCCATGCCGATTAACCTGGGTACCATCAACCAGTTCTTCAACGCAGCTTACTCTCCCGCAGAGGCAAAGGCGCTCATCGCTGAGCAGGCTGGCGAGCTGGCTGGTACCGACCCGCAGAACCTGAATGACAAGGGTATCTCCCTGATTGGTCGCCCCCTGTACGAGGCGTTCATCAAGCACTACACCGCTAAGCAGTGGCAGACCCCGCCGGAAGAGCTGCCCGCATCCATCATTTCCCGTCTGCCGGTTCGCTACAACTATGACAACCGCTACTTCAACGACAAGTACGAGGGTCTGCCCGTTGACGGCTACGCAGCATGGCTGGAGCGTATGGCGGCGCACCCGAACATTGAGGTGCACCTGAACACTGACTTCTTCGAGCCCGGTCACCAGTACTCTCGCGAGAACGTCCTGGGTCAGATTCCCGTGGTCTACACCGGCCCGGTTGACCGCTACTTCGACTACGCTGAGGGCGACCTGTCCTGGCGTACCATCGACCTGGAAGAAGAAGTCCTGCCGATTGAGGACTTCCAGGGCTGCTCCGTGATGAACTACCCCGATGCTGATGTTCCCTTCACCCGCATCCACGAGTTCCGTCACTTCCACCCCGAGCGTGACTACACCAAGGACGCAACCGTCATCATGCGCGAGTACTCTCGCTTCGCGAACAAGGGCGACGAGCCGTACTACCCGGTCAACACCTCCGTGGACCGTGAGAAGCTGCTGGCGTACCGCGACCTGGCTAAGGGCGAGAACAACGTGCTGTTCGGTGGCCGCCTGGGTACCTACAAGTACCTGGATATGCACATGGCTATCGGCGCTGCACTGTCCATGTTCGACAACAAGATCCGCCCGCACTTCGCTAACGGTGCGAAGATCGAGTCCGGTGGTGTTGACGCATAACCATGGCTGATAAGACTTTGAAGAACCTGCAGCGGGTTATTTTCCCGAGCGCAGTTGAGACCGACGTCGTCCCCCTGTACGTGGACGCGAGTGTTGCAACCGGCGTTCAGCTGCCCACCCGTATTGACGGTGACGCTTCCACCTCCATTGCGGAGGCGATGAACACCTCCGGTCAGTCTATGTCGAGCGCCAGCGCGAACCGTGATGCCGCGAACAGCCTGAACAGCCGCCGCTCCATCACCGTGAACGCGGGCCAGAGCCTGTCTTTCGGTACGTACTTCAACGCGTTCCCCGCCTCGTACTGGCGCCGCTGGACCAATCTGCAGAAGGTCGTGCTGAGCGTTCAGACTCGCGGCGAGGGCATGGTCATTGTGTACAAGTCCAATGGCCGTGGCGTGATTCAGCGCGTGGATGCGAAGCTGCTCTCCGGCGAGGAAACCAACACCTTCACCCTGCCCCTGGCACCGTTCGGTGACGGCGGCTGGTACTGGTTCGACCTGGCTGGCACCGGCGACCTTGAGCTGATTGAAGCGAACTGGCTGGGCGACATTGAGCCCCGCGCAGACGTGAAGGCTGGTCAGGCGACCGTGCAGATTACCACCATGAACAAGGTGGAGTACTGCATCAATAACATTCGTGCTCTGGGTGAGAGCCCCGAGATTTTTGATGCTGTGCACGAGTTCCTGATTGTGGATCAGGGCACCCAGAAGGTGCAGGACCACGAGGACTTCGAAGAGGTCGTCAAGCCCCTCTCCGGTAAGTTCCGCATTATCAACCAGGGTAACCTGGGTGGTTCCGGTGGCTTCTCGCGCGGCATGTTCGAGGCTGTCAACAACGGTTCCGATTACGTGCTGCTGCTCGATGATGACGTCATCGTTGAGCCCGAGTCGATTCTGCGTATGGTGACCTTCGCGAACTACTGCAAGGAACCCACCATCGTGGGTGCGCACATGTTCGACATGTTTGACCGTTCGGTCCTGCACGCGTTCGGTGAGGTTGTTGACCCGTGGCGTAACTTCTACGCTAAGCCGCACGAGGATATGGGCATGGGCCACAACCTGGGTCACCACAACCTGCGTAACACCCCGTGGCTGCACCGCCGCGTGGACGTGGACTACAACGGCTGGTGGATGTGCCTCATTCCGACCGCCGTCATCAAGGAAATCGGTCTGTCTCTGCCTCTGTTCCTGAAGTGGGATGACGCTGAGTACGGTCTGCGCGCTAAGGCTGCGGGCTTCGCTACCGTTTCCTTCCCCGGCGCGGGCGTGTGGCACGTGTCCTGGACCGATAAGGATGACTCCGTCGGCTGGCAGGCGTACTACCACGAGCGCAACCGCCTCATTACGGCACTGCTGCACTCGCCCTTCGATAAGGGTGGCCGCGTGCTGCTGGAGTCCCTGTTCTTGGACGTCAAGCACACCCTGTCCATGCAGTACTACACCGAGGCTGGCCGCCTGATGGCGCTGGAGGATCTGCTCTCCGGTCCCGATCACCTGCACCCCTCGCTCTCGCAGCGTCTGCCGGTAATTCGTGCGATGGCTAAGGAGTACCCGGAGTCTCAGGTGAAGCCGAACGTGGATGACTTCCCGGCTATTCAGACGAAGAAGCCTCCGTTCCGTGGTCGCCGTTCCTTCGCGTCCCCGGGCTATAAGAAGCTTGCTTCGTGGACCGCGAAGACTGTTGCTCGTCAGCTGCTCAAGCCGGTGAGTGAAGAGGCGAAGGCTCACCCGCAGATTCAGCTGAACTACGGTGAGACCAACTGGTGGACCCTGTCGAAGTTCGATTCGGCTCTGGCGACTAACGCTGAGGGTACCGGTCTGTTCTGGTACCGCCGCGATCCCGAGCAGCTCAAGTCGAAGCTGGCTCAGGCCGCTAAGCTGCACGTTCAGCTGGTGACCGGTTGGGATAAGCTGCGTGAGCAGTACCGTTCGAAGGCTGCTGAGGTTGCCTCCTACGATGCGTGGGCTAAGACCTTCGCTGAGCATACGGATTCTGAGCTGACCCGATGAACGATCTGAAGTCTGTTCCCCTGAAGGCGCCCGGCCGTGGGCGCGGCATCCTGGATGCGGTGAAGAACCGCTACCTGCTTCGACTGCTGGTCGATAAGGAAATCCAGGTCCGCTACCGCGGCTCGGTGCTGGGCATTTTGTGGTCGTACATTAAGCCGGGTGTGCAGTTCCTGGTGTTCTACATTGCCATGGGTATGTTCCTTGGCTTGGAACGCGGTATGCACAACTATGCGGTGTACCTGTTCTCGGGCATGATTGCCATTAACTTCTTCTCGGAGGGTTTTGGTAATGGTGCTCGCGCCATGGTGGTTAACAGCGCGCTGATTCGTAAGATTTACCTGCCGCGTGAGCTGTTCTCGCTGTCGACGGTGTGGGTGGCTCTGGTGCATTTTGTGCCTCAGATTGCTGTGATGCTGCTGGCCTGCTTCTTGGTGGGTTGGTCCCCGACCTTCCTGGCGTTTGGGTCGATTCTGGCGGGCATGCTGATTGTGATGATGCTGTCCTATGGTCTGGGTTTGATTTTCGGTGTGGCGAACGTGTTCTTCCGCGATTCGGAGAACATTGTGGACATGCTGCTGATGGTGGCTACCTGGTTCTCGCCGGTGCTGTACTCCTGGACCATGGTGCGTGACACTCTCTATCCGTGGGTGTTCAACGTGTTCATGCTTAATCCGCTGACCGTTGCGGTGGAGCTGTTCCACTATGGCTTCTGGCATCCGACGCTCCGTCCTGAGGATTTGGCGCTTCCTGCTTCGCAGGTGGTTCCGCATCTTTTCAGCTTCTGGACTCCGATTGCCCTTGGTATTTCTCTGCTGACCGTTTTGATTGGTGATTTGCTCTTCCGTAAGTTTGAGGGCAACTTCGCCCAGGAGCTCTGATTCTGTGGATATTAAGAAGCTTGAGTTCCCGCCGGTGAGCCCGGACGCTCCCGTGGTGATTCACGTGGAGAATTTGGTGAAGCGCTTCGTTCTGCGCCACACCCGTTCGATGAAGGAAGCTTTTGTGTGGTTGATTAAGGGCCGCAAGGGTGATCTTTCGGAGAAGTTCAATGCGCTCAATGGCGTGAGCCTGGATATTCGTCAGGGCGAGCGTGTAGCTCTGCTGGGTCTGAACGGCTCGGGTAAGTCCACGCTGCTGAAGATGATTTCTGGTGTGATGCGCGCTGATGAGGGTGAGGTTCTTACTCGCGGCAATATTGCGGGTCTGATTGAGGTGGGCGCTGGTTTTCACCCGGATCTGACCGGCCGCGATAACGTGTACCTCAACGGCGCAATCTTGGGTATGACCAAGGATGAGATTGAGGCTTCCTTCGATTCGATTGTGGATTTCGCTGAGATTCACGACTTTATCGATACCGAGGTGAAGTTCTACTCTTCGGGTATGTATCTGCGTCTGGCCTTCTCGGTTGCGGTGCATACGAACCCGGATATCTTCCTGGTGGATGAGATTCTTGCGGTGGGCGATGAGCCGTTCCAGAAGAAGTGTATTGCGAAGATTCAGGAGCTGTGCTCTGCCGGTAAGACTCTTGCCGTGGTGAGCCACGACCTGGATTTGGTGTCTAAGATTTGTGACCGCGGCGTGGTGCTGGAGCACGGTAACCTGCGTTTTGACGGTCCGATTAAGGAAGCCGTGAAAGTGATTCGAGGCGGCGACTAACCGCTAGATGATTGCTGGTGATGGGGCGTGTATTCCCGATGGGGGAGTGCACGCCCCTTTGCTGTGCCCGGGAAGGAGCGCCCGAAAGTTGTGCCCGGGAATGTGCTGCTGCTGGGTAGGGTTCTTGCGTTTTAGCAGGGGAGGCTGCGGCTTTTAAGACGAAATGTTACGTGTGCACCGAGTGCAATATGGCAGTGATTAGCGGTGAGCGGTTCGAGGTGCGTACCTGCAACTGTTCTGTGAGTCACAGCTGACTAGGCGTTTTGAATGTTGGTGCACATTAGGTAACGATATGTGCAGTTCTATGCATCAAAAATAGTCAAATACTATACTTGTAAATATTAAGGGGTGTTTTATTACATTTTGATAAATTTGATGCGCTGAGGGTAGGGTGATGGTGGCATTGATGTATCAATGCCTCACCGTATTCCACACAACCACACCACACACAGCATCGGATCATTTCAATGGAGAACACCGTACTGGATACCCGGGCGGAGCATCTAAGTCTGCTCGAGGAGAATATCCGTGAGGCAATGCGCTACCGCAGCCTGGATCCGCACGAGGACCAGCACGCCGTTCGCGGGCTCATTGACGAGCACCTGAACGATTACGAACAGCGCCGCACCCGCATTTCCCTGCCCGATTTGGGTGACCGTGAATCCGTAATTCAGCGCCTGCACGATGAAATCTGCGGCTTCGGAGTGATTCAACCGTTCCTCGATGATGAGTGCGTTGAAGAAATCTGGATCAACTCTCCTGACGAAATCTTTATCGCCCGCAACGGCGAAAGCGAATTGACCGGTCTGCACCTGAGTGCCGAGGCCATCAATAGCCTGCTGGAGCGCATGCTCAAGCCTTCGGGTCGTCGTGTGGACCTTTCCTCCCCGTTTGTTGATGCATCCCTGCCGGACGGATCCCGCCTGCACGCGGTGATTCCGGATATTACTCGCAGGCACACGAGCATCAATATCCGTAAGTTCGTGGTGCGTGCCCGTCGCCTGCCCGACCTGGTGCGCATGAACTCGCTGAGTGCCGGCGCGGCGTCCCTGCTGCACGCGGCGGTGGAGAGCGGCATGAACATCCTCGTTTCGGGTGCAACCCAGGCGGGTAAGACCACGATGCTGAATTGTCTGTCGGCGTCTATTCCGCCGCGTGAGCGCGTGATTACGTGCGAAGAAATCTTTGAGCTCGCGGTTCCGCTACGCGATGTGGTGGGCCTGCAGTGCCGCCAGCCGAACCTTGAAGGCACCGGTGCGATTGAGCTGCGCCGCCTGGTCAAGGAAGCTCTGCGTATGCGCCCGGACCGCATCCTCATTGGTGAGGTGCGTGAGGCGGAGTCCCTGGATATGCTCATTGCGCTCAACGCGGGTCTGCCAGGTATGTGCACAATTCACGCGAACTCGGCGCGTGACGCGGTGACCAAGATTTGTACCCTGCCGCTGCTGGCGGGCGAGAATATTTCCTCGGCGTTCGTGGTGCCGACCGTGGCGTCCTGCTTTGACATTGTGGTGCATTGCGGCCGCGATTCGCGCGGTCAGCGTCAGGTCGAAGAGATCAGCATGCTGGGTGGCCGCGTTGAGGACGGCGTGATTGAGATGTCCCCGCTGTTTGTACGCCGTGACGGTCAGATGATGTGTGTGGCGTTGGAGCTGCCGAACCCGGACCGTTGGATTCGTGCCGGTCACCGCCCCGAGCAGGTGCTGGCTGCGGCGAAGGCGGGGCAGTAATGCCCCTGTTTCTGAGCCTGATTTTGGGGTTGGGCGTCTGCCTGATTTATCTTTCTTGCTTTCCCGATAACGGCAAGCCTCCGGAGCCGAGTAACGACCCGGCGCTGGTTGTGGCGTTGCGTAAGGCGGGTATGCATTCGCTGACTCCTCGCACGTTCATGTGGGTGAGCGTTGCCAGCGGTGTGAGCGCGTCGGTTCTGTTGCTGATGCTTACTCAGCTTTTGCCGCTGGGCCTGCTGGGCCTGATTGGTGGTTTTGCGGCGCCTCGCGTGATTGTGAATCATCGTGCCCGCGCGGCGGATGCCCGTATTTGGCAGTTGTGGCCAGATGCGGTGGACCACCTGCGTTCGGCGATTCGTGCGGGTCTGTCCTTGCCGGAGGCGCTGATTCAGCTCTCGTACCGCGGCCCGGAAGAGCTGCGTGATGCCTTCGCCCATTTCTCGCGTGATTACCGTGCGTCGGGTGAGTTTGTGCCGTCGCTGAACCGTTTGAAGGAGTACCTCTCTGACCCGGTGGCGGACACCATCATTGAGGCGTTGAAGATTGCCCGTGAGGTGGGCGGTTCGGACCTGGGTAAGCTGCTGGGCACGCTGAGTGATTTTCTGCGTGAGAATGCGCGTACCCGTTCGGAGCTTCTGGCTCGCCAGTCGTGGACTGTGAATGCGGCTCGTCTCTCCTGTGTGGCGCCCTGGTTTGTGCTGTGTCTGATGGCGACTCAGCCTGCCGCGCGCATGGTTTATAACTCGTTTGCCGGTGCGATGCTGATGATTGCCGGTGCCGCTATTTCTTTGGCGGCGTACCGTCTGATGCTGCGTATTGGTGAGTTGCCGCGTGAACGGAGGGTTTTCGGGTGAATCTGCCTCTGATTTTTGGTCTACTGTTGGCGGCCGGCGTGGGTCTGATTCTTTCGTCGGTGCTGAATACTCGCAGTATTTCGTTTTCTGATCGTGTGGCGTCGCAGTTGCGCGGTGAGACTCTGCGTGAGTCGCTGTTGAAGGAGCAGGAGCGCCGTGAGCCGAGCCTGCTGGAGGCGATTTCGGCGTTCTGTGCGCCGCTTCTGCGTTCGCTGTCTTCGTCGTTGAGCGGCTCGTCGCTGAGCGATAGTTCGGTGCAGGAGCGTCTGCGTCGTGCTGGCTCTTCGCAGAGTGTGAGCGCGTTTCGTGCCGAGCAGCTGCTGTGGGCTCTTGCCGGTGTGACCGTCATGAGTGCCCTGACCGTCATTGGCGTGGTGCAGGAGCGTTTCTCCATCCTGGTGGCTCTTGTGCTGGTGCTGGTGAGCGGTTTGAGCGGCTTTCTGGCGCGTGACTGGTGGCTGGGTGAGGCGGTGACTAAGCGTGAGAAGCAGTTGGTTGCTGAGTTCCCGGCGCTGGCGGAGATGATGGCTCTGTCGGTGACGGCGGGCGAGTCGGCGCTGGCGGCTTTGGAACGTATCTGTTTGACCTCTCGCGGCGAGTTGGCTCGTGAGTTTTCTGAGATTTTGGCGCAGACCCGCACCGGTATTTCGCTGCTGAGCGCGTTGCAGGAGTTTGCGGAGCGTACTCGCGTTCCGGCGTTGAGTCGCTTCGTTGAGGGTATTGCTGTTGCGATTGAGCGCGGTACCCCTCTGGCTGATGTGTTGCGTGCGCAGGCGCAGGATGTGCGCGATAACGCTAAGCGTGAGCTGATGGAAACAGCCGGTAAGAAGGAGATTGCGATGCTCGCCCCGGTGGTGTTTTTCATTCTGCCGCTGACCGTAATTTTTGCGGTCTTCCCGGGCCTGTCGCTCATGCGTTTGAACTTTTAGATTTTGCGGCGGGTACACACCGTACCGGCTGCACCGCGGTGGGCGGGGCTGATTGCCCGGTGTGCCGCACCAACCACACACTACACCCTTTGATAGAAGGAGAAAATCATGTTCCGTCGTTTCCGCACCACCCTCACCGTGCTGATTGCCCTGGCTATCGCATCCGTGCTGGCTCTGCGCCTGAAGAACAAGCAGGATGACCCCGAGCGCGGCGACGTGCCCGGCTGGGTCATGATCACCATGATGAGCGCCGTGCTGGTTGCCGCTATCTTGGCGATTGCCCAGCCGGCTCTGACCAAGATGTTCAACGACGCGATCGCTCTGGTTCACCAGTAATGCGTAAGCCCCGCATCGCTTCTGAGCTGACTGCCGCTGAGCTATCCTCCGCGGAATATTCTGTGGAGGATAGCGAGCGCGGTGACGCCAGCACGGAATTCGTCATGGTCGGTGCCCTGTTGGTGTTGCTGACCATGGCGATTCTGCAGGTTTCTTTCGCCCTGTATGCACGAACCATGCTGGTGGATGCTGCGGCGGCTGGGGCACGGTACGGTACGATGCGTGACCGCACTCCGCAGGAGGGCATGGAGCGTACCCGTCAGCTGATTGAGGGGGCTCTTCCGTCTTCGTACGCTGAGAACATTTCGTACCGTCAGAGTAGTGATTCTACGGGTGTGCGCACTTTGGAGGTGACGGTGAAGTCTCCGTTGCCGGTGCTGGGCCCGTGGGGTTTTCCGGATTCTATTGAGGTGAAGGGGCATGCGATTTATGCGGAGCATCGTTCCGGTGATTAGTGGCTTTTCGCTTCGGCAGCGTGTGAAGGAACGCCTGAAGAGCCGTTCTGATTGGCCTCTTTTTAGCCAGCACCGCCCTGAAGAGGGTAGCGCCATTGTGGAGTTCCTGGGTTTAGGTATTACTCTGCTCATCCCGGTGCTCTACGGCATTCTGACGATTTTTAGCTTGCAGTCTTCGGTGATGGCGGCTCATGCTGCGAGCGCCCAGGTGGTGCTGTATGTGCAGGAGCAGCCGCAGGATTCGTCGGTTGGCCCGGATTTGGCTCAGCGTCTGGCGGTGCATGCTGCCGCGGATTACGGGGTTGAGCCTTCCGATGTGAGCGTGTCGTTGAGCTGTGCGTCGGGGGAGTGTGTCTCGGGTACGAAGGCGTACGCCACGGTGACGGTTCAGGCGCATCTGCCGCTGCTGCCTTCGTTTATGGGTGGCGGCGTGATTCCGGTGAGTTCTCATGCGACGAGTTGGGGGTCTGGTCATGCTAATTCCTAATGGCTCGCCCGCTCGACTGTTCTCGCCCGCTCGCCTGCTTTCCTCTGTGCGGGAGCGCTACGCTAACGCATACCGTTGTGCCCGTCTACAGGTTCGTGCCCGTGCGCAGAGCCGGGCGCTCGCCGCTGACCCAATCGCCTCGGGCCCGGAAGAGGGCAGCATTGCCCCGCTGATTGTGGGCATGCTGGCGTTGCTTCTGCTCATCGGTTCGGTGACGGTGGCGATTACCGGCGCGTATCTGCAGACTCAGCATCTGCAGGATATGGCGGACGCTCAGGCGAACTCGATTACCCGCACGATGCGCACTCCTGATGAAGCGAGTGGTTCGGCGGCGTGGGAGTATGCGAGTGCGTACCTGGCTGAGGTTCAGCCGGGGCAGGATTTTCACGCGTTGCGTCTGGAGAATGTGTCCGTGGATTCTGATCACAGCGTACACGTGTACCTGTCGGCTCGTATTCGTCCGCCGCTGCTGTCGATTCTGCTGCCTGATGGTATTGAGGTGACCGCTCATGGTTCGTCGCGTTTGAAGACGAGCCAGGGCCCGTCCACCGATTAGTGCGTCCATCAACGGTGCACGGGCATATCGGCGCACTCGCTTATTGGTGTGTTGTGAGCCCCCTTAGACTGCGAGGGTGCATCCGCAAGGTAGTGTAACGGCTAGCGGATGCGCCCTCGTTTTATGCCCTTTTTAGGTCTTCATTGCGTGGCTTCTGCCCTCTGCCTGCCTTATCCTTCTGCGCTGTGGGCTGTTGCGGGCTGTAACGGCGGGACTTTCTGGCTAATTCGCGATAGTGTTAAAAGCTATGGCATCCTTCGACTTTTCTGCTGAGATTAAAGAGCTTCGCGCGATTTTCACCTCTATTGCTGCTGTGAGCGATATTGAGGGGATTGAGCGCGCCATTGAGGACCTGTCTGCGCAGGCTGCCGCACCCGATTTGTGGGATGACGTGGAGAACGCGCAGAAGGTGACGAGCGCACTGTCGTATAAGCAGTCGGAGCTGAATCGTCTGCGTTCGCTGTCTTCTCGCATTGATGATGTTGAGGTGATGGTGGAGCTTGCCGAAGCGGAGGATGAGGAGACTGCCGCCGAGCTGCTCGCTGATGCTGAGCGTGAGTGCGGTGAAATCCGCGCCAAGCTGGAAGAGCTTGAGGTGCTGGTGCTGCTGTCTGGTGAGTACGATCAGCGTGAGGCTGTGGTGACGATCCGTTCGGGCGCTGGTGGCGTGGATGCTGCTGATTTCGCGGAGATGCTGCTGCGCATGTACCTGCGGTGGGCGGAGAAGAACGGCTACCCGACGAAGGTTCTGGACACCTCCTACGCTGAGGAGGCGGGCCTGAAATCGGTGACCTTCGAGGTGAACGCACCGTATGCTTTTGGCCGCCTGTCGGTGGAGGCGGGTACTCACCGTCTGGTGCGTATTTCGCCGTTCGATAATCAGGGCCGCCGCCAGACCTCGTTCGCGGCGGTTGAGGTAATTCCTCTGATTGAGCAGACGGATGCTATTGAGATTCCCGAGTCTGAGATTAAGGTGGATGTGTTCCGCTCCTCGGGCCCGGGTGGTCAGTCGGTGAATACGACGGATTCGGCGGTGCGTATGACTCACTTGCCGACCGGTATTGTGGTGTCGATGCAGAATGAGAAGTCGCAGTTGCAGAACCGTGCGGCGGCTTTGCGTGTGCTGCAGTCTCGCCTGTTGCTGTTGCGTAAGGAGCAGGAGGACGCGAAGAAGAAGGAGCTTGCCGGTGATATTAAGGCAAGCTGGGGTGATCAGATGCGCTCCTATGTTCTGCATCCGTACCAGATGGTGAAGGATCTGCGTACCGGCTATGAGGAGGGTAATACCTCTAATGTTTTGGATGGCGGTTTGAACGCCTTTATTGATGCTGGTATTCGCTGGCGTGCTTCGGGGCGCGCGGCTGAAGAGAGCTAAGACGTATAAGGATTGAGTGATGGCTCAGAAAAAGAAGAAAGACGCGAAGAAGGACCCGAATAACGCGATTATTGCCCAGAATAAGAAGGCTCGCCACAACTACAACATTGTGGATACCTATGAGGCGGGTATTGTTCTGCTGGGTACTGAGGTGAAGTCTCTGCGTGATGGTGGGGCGTCCATTGTGGATGGTTTCTGCCAGGTGACCGATAACGAGTTGTGGCTCGAGGGTATTCATATTGCGGAGTATGGTTACGGTACGTGGACGAACCATGCGGCTCGTCGTCGCCGTAAGCTGCTGCTGCATCGTTCTGAGATTAATAAGTTGGCGCAGAAGCTGAAGGAGACCGGTTACACGGTAGTTCCGTTGAAGCTGTACTTCTCGAATGGTCGTGCGAAGGTTGAGATTGCTTTGGCGACCGGTAAGCGTGAGTATGATAAGCGTCAGGCTTTGCGTGAGCGTCAGGATGACCTGGAGGCGCGCCGCGCGATGCGTTACCGCAACCTCGGCTAGGGCTGAGGCAACGGCGGATGCACCGCTGGTTCGGTGACTGCCTGTAGGGGCGGGGCGCGGTTCCTCGCGTATAATGGTTGAAAATTCGCGGTGTACCGCGAGCACCATACGTTTTTGAGGAGACACATGTCTGAGAACCCGAACTACCAGCAGAACCCGGGCGAGTTCATCCCCGCACCGCAGCAGGCACCCGCATACAACATGCAGGGCGGCTACCCCGGCTACCAGCCGAAACCGGGCTCGGGGCTGGCTATCGCCTCCTTGGTCTGCGGTATTTTGGGTGTTCTGACCGGTATTTTTATCTTTAGTGGACTTTCTCTTGGCCTGGCGGGTATCGTGCTGGGTATTGTTGCGCTGGTGAAGGTAAAGAACGGTACCGCTTCCGGTAAGGGCATGGCGATTGGTGGCATTGTCACCGGTGCGCTGGGCATGATTTTTGCGGTTGTCGTGCTGATTCTGGGCATGATTGGCCTTAGCATGCTCGGCGACTGCGCTGAGCAGGCCGTGCAGGATTCGAATGGCAACTACGTGTGCACCATCGAGGGTAAAACCATGACGATGAGCCCCGATGAGTACAAGGTGTACCGCCGTTAAATCGCGTTGAGTCTTTGAAGCGTTGAGGGACCGAATAGTGTTGAACTATTCGGTCCCTTGCTCTTTTTCTGCGCTGATTCTGCCCGATTGGTGGATTCTGGGCGCGGATTCTGAAATCTGGGACTTCACAGATGACCCGGATGACAGCTTATTTATATAATGGAACCGAACTCAGCGCGCAATGGTGCGTTGGGCGAGTATAAATTGTTCGCTGCAACTGTGAAGGAAAGAACGACGGATGTCTGAGAATAACTACGGAAACAACCAGGGGAACGCACAGAACCCCTACGCTGCTCAGCAGCCTAATTCTTCCGCCCAGAGCTCGTACGGTCAGGATTACGGCCAGGCTCCTTCGGCACAGAACACTTACGGCCAGGATTACGGTCAGAGCGCATCCACTCAGAACACCTACGGCCAGACTCAGCAGCAGAACGCCGCTCAGCAGAACCAGTACGGTCAGTTTGGTGCGCAGCCTTCTTCGCAGAATGCTTACGGTCAGAACGCTGCTCAGGGTACCTCCGCCCAGGGCGCTGCGACTCAGAACACCTACGGCCAGGCTCAGCCCGCTCAGCAACAGTACGGCTACGGTCAGGATGCTTCCTACCAGGGGCAGCCCGCGCAGCAGAACCAGTACGGTTACGGCCAGGACGCCTCCTACCAGGCTCAGCCCGCTGACTACAACTACCAGCAGAACTCTTACCAGCAGCAGCCTCAGCAGGACGCTTATGGTTACGGCCAGCCCGCAGGTTACCCGTATGCGGCTCCCATCGTGAAGAAGGCTCCCGGCATCGCGCTGGCTGCGATGATTCTGGGTATTGTGGGCGTCGTGACCGGTTTCTTCGTATTTGGTGTGCTGCTGGGTATCGCTGCGATTATTCTGGGCGCCCTGTCCCTGAAGAAGGTCAAGGAGGCTGGCGCGGGTAAGGGCTTCGCGATTACCGGTATCGTAACCGGCGCGGTGGCTGTCCTGTTCTCGCTGGGCATGCTCTTCGTGTACATTTCTGTTGCTCAGACTGCTGAGAAGTGCCTTGAGGTTGGTACCGATGACGGCCACGGTAACGTGGTGTGCCAGATTGGTGATAACCCGAACAACCGCATGACTGTTCCGGCTCACCGCTAAGTCTTAGCCGCCTAATTTTGGCTACCCAGCGCGGTACGCGAACGGGGTGGGGCTCCCAGAATTCTGGGGCGCCTCACCCCGTTTGCTGTGCCCGTGATTTTCTGCGCCCGCCGTTGATTCGGGCGTGTGCGGGGTGGGGGACTTGCACGCCGTTAAACATCTTAGATATACTGAATCTCTACCGTGTTTGAATGGCACCGCGGCATCAAGGTATGTTGAGGAAAACTTTCAGAAGACGGTGGGCTTTTTGATAAAAGCATAGGGGGATGATCGGTTTCGACGATGTGAGTTGAGATGGGTGAAGCGTGCCGAGGATGCAGGGTTATCTCGTTAACGCCCTCTGCAAAAAATTAAGTGCAGAATCTAAGCGCACTGACTTCGCACTCGCTGCCTAAGCGCGAGTTGCCGTCTGTCGGCCTGAGCATGCCTTTGGCTCAGTTACCGGCATCGACTTAAAAGGCCACTGCTGCTAGCCCTTGTTGCGGGGGCTGGCGGGACTTTTACGTAACTAGGTTCGTCGGTATATGTGTTTATGCAAGTACCGGAGCCGAAAAGTAGCGTTCGCATAAACTGCGCACGGAGAAGCCCCATCGACGCCACATCGGACCGGGGTTCGATTCCCCGCATCTCCACGATCTCCCAGCCGTCCGCTATCCCGTATGGGGTGCGGCGGTGATTATCGGTTCCAATCCAGAGGAAGAACCGCGGTAGGTTTCTACCACCCGGCAGGACGCCTCACCGCGTCACCTGCCGGGTATTTTTATGCCCTTTAGTAGCTTGAATTTGAGAGACACATCGATATATATCGTTTGAACATAGCTAAATACAAGTTGGGGAGGTAATTATGCCTCGTGGGTTTCCTACTAAAAAGCATCGTCAGGTGTTTATGATATTTACTTCATGAAGAGGTATCGTAGAGGAAATACTCTTCGAAGAGCGGGATGTTTGCCTGGCGGTTTCTAAGCTGAAACTGAGGTAAATCATCTGGCAGGTAGCCTACCTGCTAATAAGAGTAGGCAAGCCGTACTGCTTTGAGAGCGGAGGAAGGGCTGCTATGAGCAGGTACGGATATTGATTGGTAGACGCTGTAGACCTCGACATAGGGGCTACAGAACACATAGGAGGTGAACAAGTAATGAATCGGTTCAATATCATTGACACGGTTGGTCGTGAGTACCTTACGGAGAATCTCGAGAAAGGTGAATTTAGCTATCCTAAAGCTTTCAAAGAGAAGGGTCTTGAATTTGACCCAATCATGAAGAAGAAGGGGAAAGGCGCTTGGCAGTTTCTTGATATTCGATTTGAGCTGTCAGGAGTTTCCCTGCTCATTGAGACAAAGAACAATGCTGATAAGTGGCCTACTGTCGAAGAGCAAATTGCTGCATATGTCGAATATGAGAAGCGGTTAACTGGTAACAAGATTATTGCGATAGTTGCAAATACTGAGGATGATCGCATTACTGTCTGGAAGTCTGCAGTTGAAGATGACCGAAAACTGGTAAGCGAAGGAGCTATCCGTACGATGCCAGAGTATGTAGAAATGTTTGATGCAAAGCATACAAACAATAAAGAAGAGGTGATGCGCAATACTTATAAGCTCAATGAAAAGCTGCATCGTCACGGTATTAACGAGAGGCTGCGTGCTCAGTTCGTTGGCACTTGTCTCTTGGCTATTAAAAATGGTCTTTCTTATAGTCGCAAACTAAAAACTTCGCAGATTATTAGTGGTATTCGGTCTATTCTTGAGGATCTACTTGAAGGCTCTTTACAAAAAGCTGAAAAGCTATTACTGATTGATGTTCATGTTCTTAAAGATCAAGATATCCGTGACATGAATAATGAAAGCTTTTGTGAAATTCTTGATTTTATTAAAATGGAAATATTTCCGTTTATTAATGATAAAAGTACTGCGGGTCAAGATTTGCTAAATTTGTTCTTTGTTACCTTTAATAAATATGTTGGTAAGTCGGATAAAAATCAGGCCTTCACTCCGGATCATATTACGGACTTTATGTCGACCATTTGTAACGTAAACAAAAACTCAGTTGTTCTTGATATGACGTGTGGTAGCGGTTCATTCCTTGTGCGCTCAATGACGCAGGCTCTTGAAGATTGCCACACAAAAGCTGAAGAAGAGCAGGTTAAGAAGTTCCATATTTATGGCGTTGAGTATGATGAACAGGTATATGGCCTTGCGACAACGAATATGCTTATACACGGTGATGGAAACTCAAATATCGTTCAAGGTAGTTGTTTTGATGAAGTTCCCAAATTTATTAAGGATGGTATTAGTTTTGATGTTGTTCTGATGAACCCTCCGTACAACGCAATGGTAAAGCAGGTTCCCAAGGAGTTCTCTAAAAAATGGGGAAACGCTAAACAGGACCCATCTAAGGGGCTCTACTTTGTCAAATTTATTCTTGAGCAAATGAACGAAAATAATATGCGGGGTAAATTGGCAGTTCTGCTTCCCATGGCATGCGCTATTGGAAATAGTTCACTGATGAAGCAGATGAAGAACGAAATTCTACAGAATAATACGTTGGATGCTGTTTTTTCGCTTCCTGATGATATCTTCTACCCTGGTGCAAGTGCATGTGCCTGTTGTATGGTTTTTGATATTGGAACTCCGCATGCTTCTGCCAAGCGGGAGACTTTCTTTGCATACTGTAAGGACGACGGGTTTAAAAAGCGTAAAAATCTTGGTCGTGTTGAACAGGTGGATGAAAACGGTGACAGCTTGTGGGTAGCATTTCGCGAAAAATGGATTAATACGTATAAGAATCGCGATATTATTCCTGGTTTTAGCGCAAGACATATGGTTACGGGTAATGATGAATGGCTGTGTGAGGCATACATGGAGACTGACTACACAGCCCTGACTGACGCAGACTTTCAGCAGACTGTTAATGATTATCTCGCCTATTTAGTAAAGATGGGAAATAAAAGGCTTGGTGTTTCGATAGATTCTAATAATTGGAAATGGTTTCAGCTTGGTGGTGAATCTGGTTTATTTGATATACGTAAAGGAAAGCGATTGACAGCAGAAGATCAGACAGAGGGATTTACTCCATATATTGGGGCTATAGATTCAAATAACGGCGTCTCGAATCTTATTGGTCAAAGCCCTCTGCATGAAGGAAATACTATTTCTCTGAGCTATAACGGGTCAGTAGGAGAAGCGTTTTATCAGCCTCTGCCTTATTGGGCAACGGATGATGTAAACGTATTGTACCTTCGTCCTGAATACGGGAAGCTTAACCCAGCTGTGGGGCTATTTATATGTTCTGTGCTCAGAAATGAGAAATATAGGTACTCTTATGGCCGTAAGTGGACGCTTGATAATATGAAACGGACAATGATTAAACTCCCTGCAACCTTTGAAGGTGTCCCAGATTGGGTCCAGATGGAGGAGTATATAAAATCAATGCCTTACGGTGATAGGCTATAAGGATAGATTGGTCTATCTCTTTTGAGATAGACCAATCCGTCGTTACATGACTTGTACTTGTTATTTCCTATATATTCTTAGGTTTCTACCACCCGGCAGGACGCCCCACGGCGCCACCTGCCGGGTATTTTTATGCCCATTTTCGGGCCGTTCAGGGTGTACCTGTGGGCTTGGAGGGCGCTCAGGTGACCGCATTGTAATGAGAACGTCATCAGAGAAGACGAAAACGCACCCTATGCCGTAGTATCGAAGGGTAGATATCGTTGTTCGGTGTTGGCTGTTCATTCAACCTCACCGGCAATGTACGAGAGCAACCCAAAAGTCGCTCATAGGTGCACCACCGCTACGATGCGGTAGCCGCTATGACGACCACTCAAGGACACACCATGGAAAACCAGATTCCCGCCCCCTCCTTCCCGGAGCAGAACAATGCAAACTCCCCGCAGCCGGTACCTGCAGGCGTAGCACCCGGCGCTCCCCTCGGCGCAGCACCCGCTGGCCCCGCCCTGGGCGTGGCACCGGCTAACGTGCGTGACCGCGACGACAGCTACCAGCGCATCCCGGACGTCTACCAGGTGCCTGCTGAATACCGCCGCCCCTACGGCGAGACCACCGGCGACTTCCGCGGCCCCGGCTACTTCTACTCCATCGGCGCGTTCGGCGCCTCCCTGGGTGCACTGGCGCTGACCCTCTACGCGTGGGTTCAGGTCGCGGCACTCCACTCTGAAGCAACGCTCAACTCCCGCGGTTACAGCTCCTCTGCGTATAGCTCCGGTCTGAGCCCCAACATCATGGTGATTGCTCTGCTGCTCGTGGGCCTAATCCCGGTCGGCGTTTCCATTTGGCTTGCCATCTACTCGGCGAAGGTGAACGCCGGTCACGTCACCAAGTACACCTCGAAGATGACGACCTTCAACATTCTGGCGTACATCATCTCGGGTCTGAGCCTGCTGGGTCTGCTCGGCACCCTCACCATGCTGTCCTAAAACTGGCAACGCTTGCTCTCATAGCGATACATAGCGAGGCGGCGGCTTTCCACTTACCGGAAAGCCA
>NZ_KV831926.1:786259-796188 GCF_001837265.1 Rothia sp. HMSC064F07
CGACGGCTTTCCACTTACCGGAAAGCCGCCGCCTCGCTATATTTCTACCATCATCGGGGGAGGGGCTAGGGGCAGAGACAGCCTAGGAACGGGGCGCGAGCGCCTCCAGCACCTGCTGCTGGACCGCCGCCGTATTACTTGCCACCAGGGATACCGGATGCACGCCGGAGACCGAAACGCCCGCGTGCTCGGGCAGGTCACCCTCCAAGGTGGAGGCGACGCCGCCAGCCTCACGGATCAGCGGCAGTAGCGCCGCCACCTCGTAGAACGACAGGGACGGATCCACGAGGGTATCCACGGCACCCTCAGCGAGCATACACGCCGCCCAGAACGAACCGTACGCACGGGAACGACCCACTGAGCCTAGAAGCTGTACAAGCTCGCCAGAGCGGTCCACAGCGCCTTCAGAGGCTACCTTCCAGGAAGCGAGGTCGGTGTACGCGGCAGACAGCTGATCCAGCTGAGTCAGCGAAGACACCTCAAGACGAGTAGCCTGCGCCAAGGACTTACCCGTGTACGCGCCCGAACCGCGAGCAGCCCACCAGCGGCGACCCAGCGCGGGCGCAGACACCACACCCACCACCGGCTCACCCTGATCCAGCAGAGCAATCAGAGTCGCCCACACCGGCACGCCGCGGCGAAAATTATCCAGCTCAGCAATCGGCGCAATGACCCACTGGCGCGACGCCTGACCGTTATAGCCGGCATGCTCACCGGCAATACCGTCACGAGTACGCACACGCGACAGTTGCGCACGCAGAAGCTCCTCAACCTCCTGAGCCACGCCCGAGGCGTAATCGGCAGGCTCCTGCTCCTGTACCTGCGGCTCCGCGGGCTGCTGAGTAGCCTGCTGCCACGGCGCCAACGGTGCCGCAACGGGTGCCGCCTCAGTGGGCTCTAGCGCCTCGGATGTGGGGGAGAAGACCGGGCGGTCACGAAAACGCATGGCGCTCACACGATCGACGCTATCGGCAAGAATATGCGCAAGACGCAAATCGTCGGTGTACTGCTGGGGACGGCTCATAGTAATGCTCTTCTTCAGTATCGGTGATGTAGTCAGCAAAAATGTGCGTGCGGGAGAGGACAGAGAACCCTAGACGAGAGCGCCCAGTTCCTTCTCTGAATCGCCCTCTTCAGGAGTCAACAGCAGCAGCTTACGTAGCGACTCCAGGCGGGCGGGACCGCTCTCACCGGCGTGACCGGCGGCAACGTATGCCTCCAGACCGCACTCGGGAGCCTGCGCCGCGTGAGTACATGCCTTCGGGCAATCCGCCGCGCCGGGCGCCAGATCCACGAAAGCCTCCACCACGGTCTCCGGGGGCACATGCGCCAGGCCGAACGAACGAATACCCGGAGTATCAATAATCCAGGTGCCCGGCTCCATCGGCTCCCCATTCGCATTCACCGGACGCAACGCCAACGCCGACGAGGACGTGTGGCGGCCACGGCCCGTCACCGCGTTCACATGACCGGTCGCACGCTCAGAGCCGGTCAGCGCGTTCACCAGGGTCGACTTACCCACACCCGAATGGCCCAGAAGCACCGACACCTGACCCAGCAGCTCCTGCAGAAGCTCCTGAACCGGCGCAGACTCCAGGCCCTTCGCGCCCTCCTGGCTCGGCGCCAAACCATCCGAAGACGAAGACAGCACAATCTTCAAACCGCTCGCCGCATAGTAATCCAGCAGGTTCTGCGGGTAACGCACATCGGTCTTGGTGATGCACAGAATTGGCTCAATACCGGCATCAAACGCAGCCACCACGGCACGGTCAATGAAGCCGGTACGCGGCTCCGGGTTCGCCGCAGCAACCACAATCACCAGCTGCTGAGCATTCGCCACGACCACGCGCTCCGACGGGTCGGTGTCATCGGCGCTACGGCGCAGAACGGAGGTACGCTCGCCCAGACGCACAATGCGCGCCAGGGTATCCTTCGCGCCCGAGGTGTCACCCACCAGATCCACAAAGTCGCCGGTTACAATCGCGGTGCGGCGCAGCTCCTTAGCGCGCGCCGCAATGAGGGTACGCTCCTTCTCGGTACCCTCATCAACGACGACCGACCAGCGGCCGCGGTCCACCGTAATGACCCTGCCACGAATCGCTTCTTTGAAGGTCGGGCGGTCCTTCGTGCGGGGGCGGGAGCCCTTCTTGTTCGGGCGCACGCGCACATCCGACTCATCCCATTCGGAGAAATCGCGCACGTTCATGCGGGAAGAACCCATTTAGATGACCTCCTGGTCAGCGGTAGCATCAGCGGTGGAGACGCCGGTCTGCCACTGCGCCAGCATGTCCTCCCACATTGCGGTAAATTCGGGCATGGTCTTAGCGACGGTGGCTACGTTCTGCACCACCACATTGGGGCGGCGCAGACCAATAATCGCCGCGAAGGTTGCCATGCGGTGATCGTCGTAGGTGCGCGCCAGAACCTGCTCAGCCTCAGTGGCAGCGGGGATGGGCGCCTCAATCACCAGCGAATCTGCGGTGTCGTGGGCACTGCCTCCCAGACGGTTAATCTCAGCGGCGAGCGCTGCGAGGCGGTCCGTCTCATGACCGCGCAGATGCGCAATGCCGGTCAGCTCAACGCGGCCCTTCACAAAGGCGCAGGCGGCCGCCATGGTCGGTGCCAGCTCACCGCCGGCAGACAGATCAAAGGAGAAATCACCCTCGGGAAGCTCACGGGGGCCGGTCACGGTCAGACGGCCCTCAGCGTAGCGAACCTGCGCACCCAGCGCGGGCAGAAGCTCACGCCACATATCGCCCACCTGGGTCGTACCCGCCGAAGAATCAGCCGCGGGGGCGGGCCAGTGAGGAATAGTCACCGACTCGCCGGTGACCACGGCGGCGGCAAGGAACGGGCCGGCATTCGACAGGTCCGGCTCAATGGTCATCTCAAAGCCGGGGAAGGAACCGGGGTGAACCGTCCAGCGGTACTCGCCGCCCTCTGCTTTGTCGCCTTGGTTCGGGTAGTGCTCCTGCACCCGGATACCCATCTGGCGCAGCGCCTCCACGGTCATCTGAATGTGCGGGATGGACGGCACCGAAGAGCCCTCGTGCACCAGCACCATGCCCTGCGGCAGGCGAGGCGCCATCAGCAGTAGAGCCGAAACGAACTGGGACGACGTCGAAGCATCAATACGCACCACGGGCGCCTCAGAGACACCCTCCGCGCTCGCCAGACCGGGGGAGCGTAGCACGAAGGGCAGAGCGTTCTCGCCCTGCTCACAATCCACCTGCACACCCAGCTGACGCAGACCCTCCAGAACCGGACCCATCGGACGCTGACGAGCGTGCGGGTCACCGTCAAAAGCGAACTCACCCGGCAGTAGCGCCGCCAGAGCGGGTACAAAACGCATCACGGTACCGGCAAGACCACACTCAATCGACACGGTACGCGACTGAGCGGAATCGGACTGCGCCTGAGCGGAATGCGCTTCCACAAAGCTCAGGGGAGTAACCTTCACATCCGGACCGAACGGCGAATCGGTCGGCACCAGCTCAATACCCGCACCCAGCTGACGCAACGCCTCAATCATGAGCGCCGAATCGCGCGAATGTAGCGGCGCACGCAAATACGAGGGGGAATCAGCCAGAGCGGCAAGCAACAGATAACGGTTCGTGAGCGACTTAGAACCCGGAATATGCACCAGCGCGTTCTTGCCAGCGGCTTCGCTGGAGGCGGGTGCCAGGGGAGCGGACCAATCACCGGGGGAAAGCTGCACTGCTGCGTCGCTCATACATCCTCTTCTGGTTCAAATCATGGGGAGGGCACAGACTCAGAGACGCTGCGCCGGTTGACGTCTACCCCTATTCTACCGGTTGAGGGTTTGCGAGCCGCTGAGGGCTCCAGCGGTGAGATAGGCAGCGCGAACCAGGCAATGCGAACTAGGCAGCGCGAACCAAACAATACGCGTAAAGGCGGTGCACCGTTATTGGTGCACCGCCTTCACTCATCGTCAGATGTCTATACCCCCAGCGGGGTAAGAGCCTGAGGCAGCTTAGAGGTTAGCCTCGGCGCAGAACTTCTGCACATCCTGCAGCAGACGCGCCTTCAGCTGCTCGGGCGCCTGCTGAGCGCACGAAGAACGCATCTTCTCACGAATCATCAGCTCAAAGTCCTTCACATCCGCGCACTCGGGGCAGGCATCCAGATGCGTCTGAACCGTGCGCAGCTGCTCGGGGCTCAGCTCCCTATCGAGGAATTCGTAGAGGCGCTTGAGAGTCGCCGAGCAGGGCTGGCCGCCGCAATCCTCCAGCGGCTCAGAAGCCGCGGAGGCTTCGGGGACAGAAGAATTCTTGTCTGTGGTTGACATCGGGGTTCCTTTCACACGGAAGGTATAAAGCGTTAGGGGAGTCTAGCCCCAACCTCATGGGGGGGGGGCTAGCTCACGTGTAGAAGAGCGAATCTAAGAATCTGCAGGCGCCTCGGAGCCAGAGCCCGCCGGCGGGGACTTTACGCCCTTGGCCGCCTTAGTGCCCTTAGCGCCCTTGGTAGCCTTTGCAGGTTGCGCCTTAGCGCTCGCCTTCGCGGCTGCTTTCGCCTCAGCCTTCGCTTCTACCTTTGCGATCGTTGACGGGCGCAGACCGTTCTCACGCGCATAATCGAGCAGCTTCTCACGCAGAATACGGCGGCCACGATGCAAGCGAGACATCACCGTGCCCAGAGGGATATCCAGAATCTCCGCAATATCCTTGTACGCGAACCCCTCCACATCGGAGTAGTACACCACCATGCGGAAATCCTCAGACAGCTCATTCAGAGCCTCACGAACCTCCGTATTCGGCAGGGCACTCAGCGCCTCCGCCTCAGCAGAACGCAGACCCACCGCATCATGCTCACCCGCCTGAGCCAGTTGCCAATCCTCCACCGTCTCACCCTGAGACTGCTGCGGCTCACGCTGACGCTTACGGTACAAATTGATGTACGTATTCGTCAGGATGCGGTACAGCCATGCCTTCAGGTTCGTACCCTCGGTGAACTGGTGGTACGAAGCAAAAGCCTTCATGTAGGTTTCCTGCACCAAGTCTTCAGCATCGGCAGAGTTGCGGCTCATCCGCAGGGCAGCAGCGTAGAGCTGATCCACATACTGCATAGCGTCCGCGGTAAAGCGTTCGCGTAGCTCGCGGGTATCCGCCGCGGTGTTGGTTTCAGCCATGTTTCTCCTCTACAGGAACGCGCCAGGCGTTCACTTCCATAACGTAGAATTCTTCTCTTTATTCCGCAGAATGCGCACAAACATCTGCGGGTAAAGCAAAACCCCGGGTCCGAATAATATCCGAAACGCCGGGGTTTTAAAGTGTATGCAAGATACCTTATGCGTTGGGGCGCTTACCGTGGTTTGCGCCGCCCTTACGACGGTCCTTGCGCTTACGACCGCGCTTGCTCATCAGAGCCTCCTTATAGTGTTCATGGATGCACGCCCCACCTTCGCGGTGCGTGCCCCCTATTACCTGCCCTAGCAGAGGCGGTCACCGAAAACCGGTGCTCCACGCTATAAGGGCAACGCCGTCTATTTTTTCATAGAAACGGCATGATTGCATCTTGGAACCGGGATATGAGCTAAAAAACACGAACTTTCTTCGCATCAGCTCACAATCCCAGCGGGGGGATCGGGCTCTTAGCCGTGCTCAGGAATGTTCAGCCAGTTGTACCAGCCGCGGTGCAGAACCAGCCATGCCATCAGACCGTAACCGGACTGACCCGGGCGACCGTCATTAGCGGCAAGATCGTTGCGCCACTGCTCGTGGTGGAGTAGCGGGTTGAACGTATCCACGTACACGTGGTTACGGCGGGTCACCACATCCGCGTATGCCGCCGACAGGTCAGCGATACGGCGGTTACGCTCAGCGTCCAGGGTCGGCGGCGGACCAACAACCAGAACCTTAATGTTGTTCTGCGACGCCATGTCCACAATGTTCGCCAGGTTCAAACGCGAACGAGCGCTGGTCAGACCCAAATCAATGTCAAAGGTCGACGGAGCAATAATGAGGCGGTTATCAGCACCGGGAACGAAGCGGCGGCGCGCCTCCTCGAACCAGCGTGCATTCAGCTGCTCGCTACCTTCATTGGGGGCGGCAAGGTTATATGCCGCAATGGATGCGGTGGTCTGCGGGGTGCGCGCCATAACACGGCCAAACCAGCCGAGGGTACGGGGATCGCCAACACCGGCGAGCAGGTCATCGCCGACTGCCACAATTCGAATATTGCGTTGCTCCACGGAATTCTTTCTTCTGCAGTATGCGCCCGCCGTGAGAGGCGGCAAGGCACGTGAGTAATAGTCTTTATATCTAGGATAAGCGCTTACCGGCCTCTTTTCGAACTTAATACCCTATCCGGTAAGTATCCGAGACTAAAAAACCCGTCTGCCCGCCAGAAATATCTGACGGGAAGACGGGTTTTGAAGAGCTAAATCATGAGCCGATCAGCTGTAGAAGACCTTAGCCTTCGAAGACCTGCTTGAGCAGAGCCTCAGCCTCAGCTGCGTGCAGCTTACCGGTACCGGCAGCCGGGGAAGCAGCTGCGGAGCGGGAAGCAAGACGCACGCGGCGGTCCAGTAGCGGCAGCAGGTTCACAGCCATGAACGGCCACTGACCCTGGTTAGCAGGCTCGTCCTGAGCCCACACAACGTCGGTAGCGTTCGAGTACAGAGCCAGCTGCTCCTTGATCTCCTGCTCGGGCAGCGGGTACAGCTGCTCCACCGAGACAATAGCGGTCTTGGTGTCGCCGCGGCGCTCGCGCTCAGCTTCCAGATCGTAGTAGAGACGACCGGATACGAAGACCACACGCTCAACCTGAGCCGGGTTAATACCCGAACGGTCACCAATCACCGGCTGGAACGAACCCTCGGTGAAGTCCTCGATGGAGGACGCAGCAGCCTTCAGACGCAGCAGCTGCTTGGGGCTGATCACCACGAGCGGCTTGTACGGACGGTGCTGAGAGTGGCGACGCAGCAGGTGGAAGTGCGAAGCCGGAGTCGAGGGGCAAGCAACAGTCATGTTGTTCTCAGCGCACAGCTGCAGGTAACGCTCAACACGAGCCGAGGAGTGGTCAGGACCCTGACCCTCGTAGCCGTGAGGAAGCAGCATAACCAGCGAGGAGCGCTGGCCCCACTTCTGCTCGGAGGAAGACACGAACTCATCAATGATGGTCTGAGCGCCGTTTGCGAAGTCACCGAACTGAGCCTCCCACACCACGAGCGAGTCGGGGCGCTCCACCGAGTAGCCGTACTCGAAGCCGAGAACGCCGTACTCAGAGAGGAAGGAGTTGTAGATACGGAACTTGCCCTGGTCCTCAGAGAGGTGCTCCAGCGGCGACCACTCTTCATCAGTGATGTGGTCGTGCAGAACAGCGTGACGCTGAACGAAGGTACCGCGCTGAACATCCTGACCGCTCATACGAACGTCGGTGCCCTCCATCAGCAGCGAACCGAAGGCGAGCAGTTCACCCATACCCCAGTTTACGTTGCCGGTGCGGCCCATCTCAACGCGCTGCTCCATGAGCTTCTTCAGCTTCTTGTGGACGGTGAAGCCCTCGGGAGCCTTACCGAACGCGTCAGCGATGTGCTGCAGAGTCTCACGGGAGATCGCAGTCTTACCGCCGTGAACGACCTCGGTGTTCTGCTGAGCAGCAGGCAGTTCCAGACCGGAAACGTGCGCGCCAGCAGGAGCCGGTGCAGAAGACTGAGTCTCGACGAAGATAGCGTCCAGCTTCGAGTGGTAGGAGTCCAGAACTTCGTCTGCCTCTTCCTGAGAGACATCGCCACGACCGACCAGGTCCTGTGCGTACAGGGTACGGGTCGAGGGCAGGACGTCAATATCCTGGTACATCTTCGGCTGGGTCATCGACGGATCGTCAGCCTCGTTGTGACCGCGGCGGCGGTAGCAAATCAGGTCAATGACAACGTCGCGACCGAAGCGCTCACGGTACTCGAATGCCAGGCGTGCGGCGCGAACCACTGCGTCCGGGTCATCAGCGTTGACGTGGAAGACCGGAGCCTTAGTCATACGCGCAATGTCGGTAGCGTGGGTTGCGGTGCGGCCGTCGTTCGGCAGGGTGGTGAAGCCAATCTGGTTGTTCACCACAACGTGCACGGTGCCGCCGGTGGTGTACGCCTTCAGGTCAGCCATCTGCAGGGTCTCCATGACGATACCCTGGCCAGCGAACGCTGCGTCACCGTGAATCAGGATCGGCAGGACCGGGTGGCCCTCAACGCCCTGCTCGCGGTAGACGTCCTGCTTAGCGCGGACGATACCCTCGAGCACGGTGTTTGCAGCCTCAAGGTGCGAGGGGTTAGCAGCCACGTACACCTGGGTCTGCTTACCGGAATCGGAGGTGAAGACGCCCTCGGTACCGAGGTGGTACTTCACGTCACCGGAGCCACCCTCGTAAGGTGCTGCGGTGCCGGAGAATTCACGGAAAATTTGAGCGTAGGACTTACCAGCAATGTTGGTCAGCACGTTCAGGCGACCGCGGTGTGCCATACCAATGGCAACGCCCTTCAGGTCGTTGTTAGCGGCCTTGTCCAGAACAGCATCCAGCAGCGGAATCAGGGACTCGCCGCCCTCCAGGGAGAAGCGCTTCTGACCCAGGTACTTGGTCTGCAGGAAGTTCTCGAATGCCTCAGCCTCAACCAGCTTGGAGAGAACGCGCAACTGCTCCTCGCGGGTGGGCTTAGCAACGCCGCGCTCCAGGCGCTCCTGGAACCATGCGCGAACCTCGGGGTCCTCAGAGTACATGTACTCAACGGACAGGGAGCCGGAGTATGCCTCGTGCAGGCGCTCCAGGATGGTGCGCAGCGGCAGACGCTCGGAACCGCCGAAGCCACCGGTCGGGTAGACGCGGTCCAGATCCCACAGAGTCAGGCCGTAGTTCTCCAGCTTCAGGTCCGGGTGCGAACGCATCTTGTAACCAACGGGGTTGGTTGCTGCGGTCAGGTGGCCGTGCACGCGGTACGCGTGAATCAGCTGCTGGATACGTGCAACCTTGGAAATCTCGTGAGCATCATCGACGTGGTTGTCGCGTGCCCAACGAACCGGCTCGAAGGGAACCTTCAGGTCGCGGAAGATTGCGTCGTAGAAGTCGTCGCCGCCGAGCAGGTAGTGCTCAACCAGCTTCAGGAACTCACCGGAACCTGCACCCTGAATGACGCGGTGGTCGTAGGTGCTGGTCAGGGTGATGATCTTGGACAGGCCCTGCTGGGTGATGAGCTTCTCGGACAGGCCGCGGAACTCAGCCGGGTACTCCAGCGCACCCACACCGATGATGGCTGCCTGGCCCTTGGAGAGACGGGGCACCGAGTGGACGGTACCAATACCACCGGGGTTGGTCAGCGAAACAGTGGTGCCGCGGAAGTCCTCAATGGTCAGCGCGCCGTTACGGCCACGCTTAACGATGTCGTTGTATGCATCCCAGAACTCGCGGAAGCTCAGCTTCTCAGCACCCTTGAGGTTCGGAACGACCAGGTTACGGGAACCATCGGGGCGGGGCAGGTCAATAGCCAGACCAAAGTTCACGTGCGCGTTGTGGATCGCAACGGGCTTGCCCTTCTCATCCACACCGTAGGTCACGTTCATCGAAGGCATCGCTGCCACAGCGCGAATTACTGCGTAACCAATCAGGTGGGTGAAGGAGACCTTGCCGCCGCGGGTGCTTGCCAGGTACTTGTTGATGGCAGCACGGTTCTCAATGAGCAACTTTGCGGGGACCGCACGAACGGTGGTTGCGGTGGGGACAGTCAGCGACTCTTCCATGGTCGTGACGACTGCCTTAGCAGGGCCGCGGAGGGGGACAATCTTGTCTTCAGCAGGTTCCACAGGTTCAGCCTTCTTGGTAGCAGCGGGAGGGGTGGGGTTAGCAGGCGCAGCCGCAGGCTTCGGTGCCGCGGGGGCGGGAGTTGCTACAGGTGCGGCAGGTGCAGCCGGTGCGGCGGGTGC
>NZ_KV831926.1:796288-823290 GCF_001837265.1 Rothia sp. HMSC064F07
ACAGCAGGAGCTGCACTAGCGGTACCGGCGCCTCCCAGCGCCTTGTCGATGGTCTCAAAAATGGGCCACCATGAAGGGTCCACGAGGTTCTTGTCCTTCTGGTAACGCTCGTACTGTTCTTCAACGAACCATTCGTTACCGGCAAATTCCTCAGGCACCAGATGTTCTGGCAGATTTGGCACGTTAAACGCCTCTTCCAATTAGTGTGAATTTATCCGTCGCGTCCGGGACTCTCCCCGGCATAGACGACCCGCGTCTTCGAGGGGCGAATCATCACGCTGAGCATGTGCGCATCGCCTAAGATGATGGCCGTATGTGCGGGGTGTGCACCGTACAAACCTGCCTAGCGTGCCGTGAACGTCGGGGTTCATCCGCTTGCATGGCGGCACACTCATGCTCCTATGTATAAGTGTAAAGAGAAGCACGGTGAACTTTCCAGCTCATCGCGCTATATCCGCAATGCAATTTTTCACTCTTACGGATTAGCAATGAGCCGCGTGCGCAACAAGTACTGTCTTGCACTTGTGAGCAGGCACTCTACAGCACCGGGAAGAGACGAAACCTTCGCTAAAATATGGGGTATGGATGACCCTTTGAGTAAGACTCTGACTACTAGCCAGCGCAGGATACTGCCCGCGTACTCTGCACAACACGGCACTGTAACACCCAAAAACACCACCTCCGATGCTCAGCATCTGGACAGCCTGACTGCGGGGCTACCCCGCCAAGCCCAAGGCGCCGCACACCAGCCGATGGAGGCGGTGGCTGAGTGGATCTGATTCTCTTACTCATCGGCCTGCTCCTCATCCTGGGCACGGGCTTCTTCGTTGCCGTAGAGTTCTCACTCGTGGCACTCGAAACCGCCACCGTGCAGCAGGCAAAGGACTCCGGCGATAAATCAGCCGACGCCGTCCTGCGCTGCCTCAAAACCCTCTCCACTCAGCTGTCCAGCTGCCAGATCGGCATCACCATCACCACGCTGCTGACCGGTTACACCCTCGACGCCGCCATCAAGGCGCTCACCACCGGCGCCATCAGTAGCCTGGGTCTGCCCACCAGTGTGACCGACGTACTCACCCTGGTGCTGGCGATGCTCATCGCAACCCTGCTCTCCATGGTCGTCGGCGAACTGCTGCCCAAGGGCCTCGCTATCGCCGAACCCTACGATGTGGCGCGTCGAGTCGCCCCCGCGCAGCTGGCATTCACCCGCGTCATGTCCCCGCTCGTGCGCATCATGAACGGCTCCGCCAACTGGATCCTCGGACGCTTCGGCATGGAAGCCAAAGAAGAACTCTCCGCGGCACGCACCCCCGAAGAGCTCTCCTCCATGGTGCGCCGCTCCGCAGAAGAAGGTACCCTCGACTCCGACGCGGCACGCTTCGTGGACCGCACCCTGCGATTCTCCGAGCTGACCGCCTCCGAAGTCATGACCCCGCGCGGTCAGGTCGCCATGCTCGAAGACACCGCCCCCGTTGCCGAAGTCATCAAGCTGGCACGCTCCACCGGCCACTCCCGATTCCCCCTCTACAAGGGCGACCACGACAACATCGTGGGTGTCGTACACGTGAAGAAGGCAGTCGGCGTGCCTCCGGAGGTGCGCGAAACCCTCGAGGCCGGCGCCCTCGCAGAAGACGTGCTGCAGGTCCCCGAAACCCTGCACCTGGATGCGCTGCTCACCCAGCTGCGCCAGGGTGCCCTGCAGCTCGCCGTGGTCCTCGACGAATACGGCGGAACCGCGGGCATCGCAACCCTCGAAGACCTCGTCGAAGAAATCGTCGGCGAAGTCTCCGACGAACACGACCGCGGCCGCACCGAACGCCCCCTACGCTACGGCAACGGCGACTGGGTGTTCTCCGGCCTGCGCCGCCCCGACGAAATCAACGCGCTCATCCCCGGGCTCGAGGTTGAGGAAAGCCCCGAATACGAAACCGTCGGCGGCTTCATGATGGAACGGCTCGGCCGCATCCCCGAAGTAGGCGACAGCGTCCCCGTACCCGGCGGCACCCTGCGCGTCGACACCCTCGAAGGCCGCCGCGTGGACCGCATCCGATTCACCCCCGCACCTAGCGCACAGGAACAGACCGAGAAGGGAGGCAACGCATGAACGACTGGGTAGCCATCGCACTGCTCGTCATCCTGCTCGCCGGAAACGCCTTCTTCGTCGCCGGTGAATTCGCCATCATGTCCACCCGACGAGCACAAATCGAACCGCTCGCCGAAGAAGGCAATAAGCGAGCGCAGACCGTCATCTACGCGCTAGAGAACGTCTCGCTTATGCTCGCCACCTGCCAGCTGGGCATCACCATCTGCTCGCTGCTGATTCTGAACGTCTCAGAACCGGCGCTGCACCACATGCTGGAGGTGCCCCTGCACCTGGTCGGCCTGCCCCACGCGATCGTGGACGTAATCGCCTTCGGTATCACTCTGATCCTGGTCACCTACCTGCACGTGATCTTCGGCGAGATGGTTCCCAAGAACGCCGCCGTGACCCTCGCCGCCCGCGGTGTGGCTCTCTGGATTGTGCCGACCCTGGTGACCTTCTCCAAGATTTTCGCCCCCGTGGTCGCCCTGCTGAACAACCTGTCCAATAAGCTGCTGGCGCTCATGAAGGTCGACGCAAAGGACGAAGTCGCCTCCACCTTCACCCTGGGCGAGCTGCAGACCATCGTGGCAACCTCAACCGCAGAAGGCACCGTGGAAGACGACGCCGGCGTGATTGAAAGCGCCCTCGAATTCACCGAGAAGGACGTCTACGAAATCATGGTGCCCGGCGATAAGCTCGTCACCCTGCCCTTCGGCAGCACCCCCGCCGAACTGGAACGCGCCGTGGCACGCAGCGGCTACTCCCGCTTCGTCATTACCGACAGCGACGGAACCTACATGGGCTACCTGCACGTGAAGGACGCCCTCGCCATCGCCCCCGAGCGGTTCGACGAGCCCTTCCCCTGGTACAAGCTACGTTCCCTGGACACGCTCACCCCGACCACCGATATTGACGATGCGCTCGCCTCCATGCAGCGCAGCCGAACCCATATCGCGCAGGTTATGGATGAGCAGGGCGTAACCCTCGGCGTGGTCTTCCTCGAAGACGTGCTGGAGGAGCTTGTCGGCGAAATCAACGACACCACCCAGGACGCGGTGCGTGAGCGTGTACGCCGACAGCAGGCGCGCGAAGCCCAGTAATAAGCCCAGTAGCCGCATCGTGAGATATCCCGAATAAAACAGGGAAATCTTGAACACACAGCCCGCCCGGTGCCCTCGTCACGGAGGGCGCGGGGCGGGCTGTTTTGCGGTCAAAAACGGCTTACGGATGCACCCAAGGGGCACTCTCAGACGGCGGGATGAAGCGGCAGTATAAAGTAGCGGTGGGGGAGCGCAGTAGGCTGAGCTAACTATCCCTGTTGCATAAGCTACTAACAGGGAAAAGGGTTGCCTAACAGCACCCAAATGACAACAATAAAGAGTTGTTTATACGGGTGTGCGCATGATGTAGTTAAGGAACCTACAGACTAGAACGAACCGAAAGAGAGCTCTCATGTCGCACCCGAAGATCACCCGCAAGCACTTCCTCACCGCAATGGGCTCACTCGCAGCGTCCTCCCTGCTGCTGGCAGGCTGCGCAACCGAGAACAGCCCCTCCTCCGGTTCGTCCTCCTCGGCTGGCTCCAACAAGGGCAAGGTGAAGGTCGTCGCCTCCACCGACGTCTACGCAGACATCGCCAAGCAGGTTGGCGGCGACTACATTGAGGTCACCGCGCTCATCGCCTCCACCAGCACCGACCCTCACTCCTACGAAGCCACCAGCGCCGACCGCCTCAAGGCAAAGGACGCATCCCTGATCGTCATCAACGGCGCAGGCTACGACCTGTTCCTCGAAGACCTCGCAGGCAAGGACAACGCCTCCCAGAAGATCGTGAACGCGGTCAAGGTCAGCGGCAAGCTCACCGACGCCGAATACACCCACCTGGTCGAGGACCACCGCGGCGGCGAACACCACGAAGACGGCGGCGACCACGCCCACGCACACGAGTTCAACGAGCACCTCTGGTACGACTTCGAAACCATGAAGAAGGTCGCCCAGAAGATCGCTGAAGAGCTCGCAGGCCTCGACTCCGCACACGCTGAGGCGTTCCGCACCAACGCATCCACCTTCTCCAAGGAACTGGACGCACTGGACACCACCGCCAAGGCAATCGCCGGTGAAGGCAAGAAGTACCTGTCCACCGAGCCCGTGCCGGACTACCTGATTTCCTCCACCGGCGCAGAGAACGCAACCCCCAGCGAATTCGCTGAGGCGGCAGAAGCCGGCAACGACGTCCCCGCACTCGTCCTGAAGGAAACCAAGGACATGATCACCGAGAAGAAGGTCCAGCTGCTCGCCTACAACGAGCAGACCTCCACCTCCCAGACCAACGAGGTGCTGCAGGCAGCTAAGGACGCCTCGGTGAACTACGTATCCTTCACCGAAACCCTGCCGGAAAACACCAACTACCTGGCATGGATGAAGACCAACGTCAGCAACCTCGAAAAGGCGCTCTCCTAAGTGACTGACAACAATAACGGTGCCGCCCCCGCGATTTCCATTCGCGGGGGTAGCCTCGCTTTCGGGGCCCGCACCCTCTGGAAAAATCTAACCCTCGACATCGGCGCAGGCGAATACTTCGCCGTGCTCGGACCCAACGGCTCCGGCAAGTCCACCTTCCTCAAAGTCGTTCTCGGCTTGACCGGACTCAACGCCGGCGAAATCTCCGTGCTCGGCAAACCCGCACGTCTGGGCAACGCCGGCGTCGGCTACGTACCGCAGCAGAAGTCCATCCCCACCTCCACCCCGATGCGCGCCCGCGACCTCGTGGGACTTGGCGTGGACGGGCACCGCTGGGGCATCCGCCTGCACGGCCGCAAATACCGCGCCAAGGTTGACGAGCTCCTCGAAGCCGTTGGCGCGACCGAGTACGCGAACGTGCCGGTGGGGCTGCTCTCCGGCGGTGAGCAACAGCGTCTGCGTATCGCCCAGGCGCTCGCGAACGACCCGAAGATTCTGCTGGCTGACGAGGCGCTACTCTCCCTGGACCTCAACCACCAGTACGCGGTGGCTGAGCTGATTCACCGGTTCAACCGTGAACGCGGCGTGGCGGTGGTGTTCGTGACCCACGAAATCAACCCCATCATTGAGCATGTGGATCGTGTGCTCTACCTGGCGAACGGTCGTTTCACGGTCGGGTCGGTGGAAGAGGTCATGACCAGCGAGACTCTCACCTCCCTGTACGGAACCCCGGTGAGCGTGCTCAAGTCTAATGGCCGTTACGTGGTGGTGGGTGAGACTCACGCCAGCGACCACTGCCATATTGAGGGCACCGACCAGAACATTCACGGTTCCCACCTGAAGTCTGGTCTCTCCGAACCGCAGCGCACTCTACACATTCCGGGAGGAAGCACTCGATGACCATTCTTGCTTCCTTCCCCGCTCTGGCACCGGTTGCCGCCGCGCAGAATGATTTGCTCTCCCGTATCTTCGTTTTTGACCGCTACGGCGAGCTGTTGCAGATGCTGCAGAACTCTATTTTTGCTGGTGCTGTGCTGGGCCTTATCGGTGGTTTCGTCGGTATTTTCGTGATGATGCGCGACCATGCCTTTGCGGTGCACGGCGTCTCTGAAATGTCTTTCGCGGGTGCAGCCCTTGCCCTGTTGCTCGGCTATGACGTGGTGACCGGATCTATGGTCGGTTCGATTGCCTCGGCTTTGCTGATTGCCTTTCTGGGCTCTAAGGCGAGTAACTCGAACTCGGTCATTGGTGCGCTCATGCCGTTCGGCCTGGGCTTGGGTATTCTCTTCCTCTCCCTGTACCAGGGCCGTAGCGCGAATAAGTTCGGTCTGCTGACCGGTCAGATCGTGTCCGTGGATGCCGACCAGCTGCACACCATGATTATTGGTGCGGTGGTTATTATTTCCCTGCTGGTGATGGTGTGGCGTCCGCTGAGCTTCTCCTCCCTGGACCCGGAGGTCGCTCGCGCTAAGGGTGTGCCGATGCGCTTCCTGTCCCTGGTGTTCATGGTGATTCTGGGTATTGCTGTGGCGCTGTCGGTGCAGGTGGTCGGTTCGCTGCTGGTGCTGGCGCTGTTGATTACTCCGGCGGCTGCGGCGATGCAGGTAACGGCTTCTCCGGTACGCACCCTAATCCTGTCGGTGCTGTTTGCGGAGGCGTCCATTGTGGGCGGTATTCTGCTGGCTCTTGCCGGTTCGCTGCCGATTAGTCCCTACGTGACCAGTATTTCCTTCCTGATTTACGTGGTGTGCCGTGTGATTGGTGGCGTGAAGCGCCGCCATAGCGCGTCGGGCCGCCAGCTGGCTGAGAAGGCATAAGACCTATAGAAAGAGCCCCACCTCGGGAATGAGGTGGGGCTCTTTCGTTGTCGTGCTGTGTTAGCGCTATGGGTCATGTACCCGGTGCGCAATGCGGGCTCAACCTGTGCGGCGTTGTGTTGCCTTGTCCAGATGCCCTGTGTGTCGTGCTGTAGCGGCGTCGAAGATCTTTAAAGACGCCCTCTCTTTGTTCCTCCAGAGAAGGATCCTCTCCGGTGAAGGAAAGCCCCTCAGCAGGTGAGGGGTGCGGCCTAGCCTGCAACGTTAGCGTGCAGCGCCGCCCTGCGATTCTTCCTCGCGACGTGCCAAAGTGCAGTCCGGGCAGTAACCGGTCACTTCAACCACGTGCTCCAGCTCCGAGAAGCCGTGCTGCTTACCCATAGCCAGTGCCCAGTCCTCAAGGGCGGGTGCTTCCAGCTCAATGGCGGTGCCGCATCGGCGGCAGAGCAGGTGGTGGTGATGGTCCTTTACCTGGCAGTGGCGGTACAGGGTCTCACCCTCAACGCCCTTGACCGAATCGAGCTCACCGGCGTTAGCCAGCGACTGCAGCACACGGTAGGTAGTTGCGAGAGAGACCTGTTCCTTGCGGTTCGCGAGGGTCAGGTGCAGATCCTGTGCTGAGATGAAATCGCCGAGCTCTTCCATGGTCGCCTTGATGATGCGACGCTGGCGGGTATTTCGGGCTTCGGCGGGCTTCGTAATTCTCCGTACGGGAATATGAGTGTCCATTGCTGAACCTTTCGGGGCGGAATCCGTCCCATTGTGTGGTCGATCTTGTCTTACGACTTTACACTAGAGGCGTTCAAAAGGTGGCTGATTTGCGGCTTATCTCAAAAGTTGAAGCCGCCGCCGGGCGGGTGTGGAGGTTCGCGGTAGACTAAAACTATGAAGATGACGAAGTACACCCACTCATGTATCCGCCTTGAGAATGAGGGGCGCACCCTCGTTCTTGACCCTGGCAATTTTGCTGCTGAAGGTGAGCATGCCACCGCGCTGGAAGGCGCCGATTACCTGTTCGTGACCCACGCGCATCCGGATCATTTTGATGGCCCGTCGGTGCTGCCGCTGATTGCTCAGCGTGCCGAGTCGCAGACCCCGTTGAAGATTTGGGCTCCCGAGGCTGTCGCCCAGGTCATTAAGGAGGCTGTGCCCGCTGCCGAGGTTACCGTTGTTTCCTCTGATTCTGAGTTCAGCATCCCCGGTTTTGAGGTGAAGACCTACGGCGGTCAGCACGCCCTGATTCACCCGCTGATTCAGACCATCGCCAATGTCGGTTACTTGATTAACGGTGTCGTGTACCACCCGGGTGACTCGCTGGTGGTTCCTCACCGCGTGCGTGCGAATACCGTTCTGGTGCCGATTCACGCGCCCTGGTCGAAGGTTCAGGAAGTCATTGATTTTGTGATTGCGACCGGCGCTCAGCGTGTGGTTCCGATTCACAACGGCATGATTAACGCCAACGGCACCGGCATTATTGAGGGCTTGGTGACGAACTTCGGCGCGAAGTACGGCACTGAGCTGAAGCACCTGAACCCCGGTGAGAGCATTGAGGTTGAGGCGTAAGCCTGACCGTTGAGCTTCAAACGCGCCGATGACGGCGCATGAAGGAGAGTATTGTGAGCACGATTTTTACCAAGATTATTGAGGGCGAGATTCCCGGCCGCTTCGTCTGGAAGGACGAGCACTGCGTCGCCTTCCTGGACATCATGCCCCTGTCGGAAGGTCACCTGCTGCTCGTTCCCCGCGCTGAGGTCGACCGTTGGCCCGATCTGCCGGCTGAGCTGGCAGCGCACCTGTTCGCTGTGGCGCACAAGATTTCTGGTGCCCTGGATCAGGCGTTTGATAAGGACCGCGTGGCTCTGATGATTGCGGGCTTCGACGTTCCGCACACCCACATCCACCTGTTCCCGGCTGACGGCATGGCTGATTACGATCCCGCTAACGCGAAGAAGGATGCGACCGCCGAAGAGCTGGATGCGGCCGCTGAGAAGGTGCGTGTTGCCCTGCGCGAGCGCGGCCACGGCGAGTTCGTGCCGGAGGCGTAAGCGCCCTTTACAGCGCGTATAAACATGACAGCGCGTATAAACACGAAGGAGCCGCCCTCTACACAACAGTAGAGGGCGGCTCCTTCGTTAATATATCCCGTTGCTATATCCCGGTATGGGAGAAGCTTAGTGCTTTTCAGCCTTGGAGATCTGGTCAGCCAGGTCCTCGGGGGAGAGGTTAGCGGAGGAGAACTCGGGGGTCAGCGGCAGGTGCAGCTGCAGGCCGGTACCGGGGCAAATCTCGACCTTTGCGGAGCGCAGCTTGAAGTCGACCACGTGGCCGCCCTGAACGCGCTCATCATCGATAAAGTGGGCGTGGCAGCCGGGCACCGAGATGCCCTGCTCGTAGATCGGGGTGCGGAAGCCAACAATCGTGCCGGTTACGTTATCGAACTGGACAATGTCCTCATTCTCGGTGGCCGCAACCATCTTCGGGTAGGGCTTCTCCTGCTTGATGACGGTGCGGGTGCGGACCCATTCGAACTCGCCGTAAATCTTGATGGCGTACATGTAGTTCTTGGAGACGGTGAAGTCATCCAGAATCTGCGAGGCAGACTTACGGAGTAGGTTCTGCGGTAGTTCGCGCTTAATCATGGGCACGAAGTTGGTGACCACGGCGTAGGGGGTCTGCTGGCGCAGGTCGGGCAGAGACACGGAACCGTCGTGGCGTACCTGGTAGCAGACGCCGTCGAGGACGACCATTTCGCCGTCGAGGCCGTTGAAGGTACCCACACCGAAGTTGCCGTGGCTCAGGAGCTCACCGATGGTCATCTCGCCATCGTAGATGCCGTCCAGCAACTGGGACATGAGGCCGGTCTGAAAAACTTCGTTACGGAAAACAGTTTCACCGTTTAGGATGGTCGGCTGATATGCCATGAGATTTCTCCTCGTTACAGTGGATGCGGCGTCAGACGGGTCGGTCGGTCATCGGCGATACTCGCCCCAGCAGATGCCTAAAAGATGAGGGGCGGCGGGGAGAACACGGCGTGTGATGTCGTTTCTCTAGGAATTCGTAGGTGACGCAGGCCGGGCGCACGCACTTTCATTGTACGCCCGCCTCTGAACATACCTACCAGTCAGCGGGCCAGCATCTTAGGATATGACCTCTAGAACGCTGAAAGCAGTCATCTGAACAAGGGCATAAAAATAGACTGGCGTTCCCTCCGGTTGCACGACAAAAAGGGAGGGAACGCCAGCACCAACAGCTTAGCCCTTAGAGCCGCTCTAAGCGCAACTAAGATACACGAGGCTCATATAGGAAGAAAAATATTAGACACGAACCGTCACCAAAATAGTCCGGTGAGCCTGCGCCCCGTAGAAAACCAGTAGAAACCGCTCAGAATACACAACAACGGCCTATACGCTCCCCAAGGAACGTATAGGCCGTTGCCTGCTATCTAGAACTTACCCCAGAACCCACCCCGCAACTTATCTCAGTGCGGGTGCTGGGCAAAGCCCAGAAGGAAAGATGAGACGCCAGCGAATTAGACGCCAGTGAATTAGACGCCGTAGTACAGCTGGTACTCAAGCGGGTGCGGAACCAGCGAGAGCGGCTCCAGCTCGTTCTTACGCTTGTAGTCAATCCACGCCTGAATCAGGTCCTCGGTGAAGACGCCGCCCTCGAGTAGGAAGTCGTGGTCAGCCTCCAGAGCAGCCAGAGCCTCCTCCAGGTTAGCCGGAGCCTTCTTGATGTCCTTAGCCTCTTCAGCGGGCAGCTCGTACAGGTCCTTGTCGATCGGTGCCGGCGGCTCGATGCGGTTACGGATACCGTCCAGACCAGCCATCAGCTGAGCAGCAAACGCGAAGTAGGGGTTAGCGGAGGGGTCCGGTGCGCGGAACTCCAGGCGCTTAGCCTTCGGGTTGGTGCCGGTAATCGGGATGCGGATACCGGCGGAACGGTTACCCTGCGAGTACACCATGTTGATGGGAGCCTCGTAGCCGGGAACCAGACGCTTGTAAGAGTTCACGGTCGGGTTGGTGAACGCCAGAACAGCGGAGGAGTGCTCAATCAGACCGCCAATGTACCAGCGTGCGGTGTCAGAGAGGTTAGCGTAGCCGCGCTCATCGTAGAAGAGGGGCTCGCCGTCCTGCCACAGCGACTGGTGGCAGTGCATACCGGAGCCGTTGTCACCGAACACGGGCTTGGGCATGAAGGTCACGGACTTGCCCCATGCGTCTGCAGTGCCCTTGATGACGTACTTGAACTTCAGCAGGTCGTCAGCAGCCTTGGTGAGGGTGTCGAACTTGTAGTTGATTTCTGCCTGGCCAGCTGCGCCCACCTCATGGTGGCTACGCTCAACCTCAAGGCCAACCTCGTCCATTGCTACGCACATTGCGTCACGCAGGTCAGCCTGCTTGTCGACGGGGGAGACGGGGAAGTAGCCGCCCTTGACGGGGGTTTTGTTGCCCAGGTTGCCGCCCTCTTCCTTGCGGCCGGTGTTCCAGGGTGCCTCATCGGAGTCGATCTTGTAGAACACGGAGTTCGGCTCGACCTGGTAGCGGACGTCCTCGAAGACGAAGAATTCAGCCTCGGATGCGAAGAATGCGGTGTCTGCAATGCCGGTGGACTGCAGGTACGCCTCGGCACGCTCAGCGACGCCGCGGGGGTCACGGTGGTAGGGCTCGCCGGTGCGGGGGTTCACGATGGAGCAGATGATGACCAGGGTCTTCTCAATGCGGAAGGGGTCAACGTACGCGGACTGAACGTCGGGGATCAGCTGCATGTCGGACTCTGCAATGCCCTGGAAGCCGCGAATGGAGGAGCCATCAAAAAGCTGGCCGTTGACGAAGAAATCGTCATCAATCGCCTTAGCGGGCAGGTTGAAGTGCTGCTGCACGCCGGGCATGTCGGTGAATCGGATATCAACGAAGACTACTTCTTCGTTCTTGATAAAGTCGAGAACTTCCTGGGGGCTGGTAAACATGAGGACTGCTCCTTGTTCGACTGACGGTGCAGGAGGGTATCTTCCCTCATCACATTCAGTCTTTGGTTTAGTTTTTGGCCGCGGGCAAAACCCTGTGACATATCAAGCATAGTGGTTATTTTTTGCGCGTGCGTGACTATCGTGTTTCGGTAATGTTACAAATCCTGGAAAGGAGTTACATCTTGGTTGTCTTACGACACACAGCGCAGATGCTAACGCCCTCTAATAAAGCTCTAGTAAAGCCAACATCAATGCCAGCAACGCAATAACCGGGTATAACAAAAGGCCCCGGCCCTCCCCCCACGGGAAGAGCCGGAGCCTTCAAAACCTTATATCAGCGTCTCGCTTAGCGGCCGCGCATCGCACGACGGTCCGGGCGAGCACGCATCGGGTCAACACCCTTCGGCAGACCATTCATCGGGTTACGCATAGTGTTCAAGGTGCTCAGACGACCAGAAACAACCTGCATCTCCTGCTGAGTTAGAGCCTTCGGCAGCTTATTCATGGTCTTCACAACGTCCTTGAGCTCAACCTGACCCTCATCGTGACCGGTCTCAATCACGTGAACCGGCACACCGGGAGCCACACGAGCCAGGTGCTTCTTCTCAGTGTTCACCAGCGAGTTCACACGGCTGTGAGGGCCCTCGGTCACCAGCACAATACCGGGACGGCCCAGCGCACGGAACACCAGATCCTGGTTGCGGTTCGCAGCAACAGGCTGCTCCTCAACAATCCAACCGCGGCGCACCGAGTTCATCGCCGCACCACTACGACCGGGCTGGTTCTCAATCTGAGCAAAAGCCGCAGTCTGCGCGCGGCGACCCAGCAGAAGCATCGCCACAATAGCGGCAACGCCCAGACCCAGAATCAGGAAAGTAATCCAGTTACCCAGGGCAATACCGATGAGGAGGAAAACCAAAAGGGTACCCAGAGCCGACAGACTCAGAATCCAACCGATATTCGGGTCGGACTTCTTGGTCATCTGGTAGACCTGCTTCATCTGGGCGAAAGTGCCCGGAGTGCGTTCCTTCTTCTTTTTCTTCTCTTCGCGCTTATCTGCCACGATTCTTCCTCGGCTGGTTCTTCCGCGGCCCCGAGAAGCGCCTCAAACGCTCACGGAACCATAGTGACGTAACGATGCAGTGTATGCCTGCAATTTTTCTAGTTTACCCTACCCGCACAAGGGGCGGGGCATAAGGGGAGGCTCCCCGAACACCGGATGAACACCGGGTTCGAGGAGCCTCAACGCTCTCAGCAAGATTCTGAAAAGGCTTAGTAGCCCGCAGCCACCAGGGAAGAGGCTTCCTGCAGGGCTGCACCCTCACCCTCAATGTGGGCAAGGTTCTCAGGGATCGGGTAGCCGTTCTTACGCATTGCACGAGCCCACAGGCGACCTGCACGGTAGGACGAGCGAACCATCGGGCCCGCCATAACGCCAGCGAAACCAATCTCCTCAGCCATGTTCGCAAAATCCACGAACTGCTGCGGCTTCACCCAACGCTCAATCGGGTGGAAGAGCGGGCCGGGGCGCAGGTACTGGGTGAGGGTAATGATGTCACAACCAGCATCGTGCAGATCGCACAGCGCCTCGTAAATCTCCTCGTCGGTCTCGCCCATACCCAGAATCAGGTTGGACTTGGTGACCATGCCGCCTTCCTTAGCCTGGGTAATAACATCCAGGGAACGCTCGTAACGGAACGCCGGGCGAATCTGACGGAAGATACGGGGGACGGTCTCCAGGTTGTGCGCGAACACCTCAGGCTTCGCGTCAATCACCTTCTGAACATGCTCGGGAACACCCTTGAAGTCGGGGACGAGCATCTCAACGCCGGTGTTCGGGCACATCTTGTGAATCTGACGGGTAGTCTCTGCGTACAGCCACGCACCGCCGTCTTCCAGATCGTCACGAGCAACACCGGTCACGGTTGCGTAACGCAGACCCATGACCTTCACGTTCTTAGCAACCTTGAAAGGCTCAGCGTAGTCAACAGCAACAGGCTTGCCGGTCGCAATATTGCAGAAGTCGCAACGGCGGGTGCACTCGGAACCACCAATCAGGTAGGTTGCCTCACGGTCTTCCCAGCACTCGTAAATATTGGGGCAGCCAGCCTCTTCACACACGGTGTGCAGGCCCTGACCGCGAGCCAGCTCGCGCATCTCGTTGTATTCGGGGCCAACAATAGCCTTGGTCTTAATCCAGTGAGGCTTCTTCTCAATGGGAACCTCAGCGTTGCGGGCCTCCACACGCAGTAGCTTGCGTCCTTCAGGTGCGGTGCTCAAAAGTCTTCTCCTTGGTCTAGATGTGCCCTCTGTGCAGGTGGGCCATCTTCTATTTTACGCCCGCTCAGGCGTAGGTGAAACTGGTTTTCGTATATGACGAACAAAGCCGGACGCGTTACGTGTACGACCCGTTCGATGCTTCTTGACTGCGTCTAACCCTGCGTTTAGTCCTGCGCCGCAATGGGCTCGAAAGACTCTGCCAGGCGGTCCTGGTACTTCAGAAGCTCTGCCTCCAGCGGCTCCAAAATATCGGCGGGGGTGACGGTGCGGCCCAGCTGCTCCGAAATAGTGGTAACACCCGCATCGCTAATGCCGCAGGGAATGAACTGCTGGAAAGGTGCGGTGTCGTTGCAGCAGTTGATTGCGAAGCCGTGCATGGTGGTGTTACGCGAAACGCGCATGCCCAGTGCCGCGATCTTCTTGTCCTGGGTGATGCCGTCGCCCAGGATCCACACGCCGCTACGGCCCTCAACGCGCTCACCCTTAATGCCCAGACCAGCCAGGACGTTAATGATGATTTCCTCGACGATGCGCACATACGCCACCACGTCAATGGGCTCGGGCAGACGCAGAATCGGGTAAGCAGTCAGCTGGCCGGGGCCGTGCCAGGTCAGCTTGCCGCCGCGGTCAATCTTGACGACGGGGGTGGACTTGTCTGCGGGGTACTCGTGGTCTTCGGTGCGTTTACCGGCAGTAATCACTGCCTCGTGCTCAAGTAGAAGAATCGTATTCTGGCGGGTGCGGTTAGCCACCTCATCGTGGATGCGGTACTGCTTGTCCAGGCACTCAACATAGTTCACATAGTTCGGGGCGAAGCCCACGCGTTCAATCGTCACAGACATACTTTCTACCTTAGTACTGCTGGTGGAGGGAAGAAAATTAGGGCGCCCTGAATCACGTGATGAGCGAACACGTCGGAATGTTACGTGAGGGTGTGCTCAAGGGGAGGAACGGTGAATAAGCAGATAAATACCTGAATTAACCTTTGGGGTCCTTTGGAGCATTTGAACTATTTTAGAGTGCTTAAAGATATTGTTTGATGTAATTTGATAACATGATGGTATGAGAAGTAAAGAAGCACACGTTCTGGAAAGCATCGCCAACCCGGCTCTGCCCACCCTGCAGATTGTTGAGTACCGGGGTGGAACAACCGCAAGTACACCCACTGAGAGCGCACCCGCCGTACGTTCCGTGCCCTCCGCGCACCCCGAACGCTACACCCTGCGCACCATTTCTCACCCCGCCCCGCCAGCTCCCTCCGCCCAGCTGGCTCCTGCCGCGCCCACTCTGCGCGCGGCAGCCAACGGGTACGGATTCGAGGAAAACACAGATGCATCCGCTCAGCGGCACGCCCAGACCCCGCAGGTAGCCGCCGCCCTGCGTAACGCGCCCGGACTCGCCAAGCTCCACGCCGTTACTAGTGAGAGCGCCGATAGCGCCGATCAGCTGTGCCTCTGGTACGAGCCCCTCGACGCGGGCACCCTCGACAAGCTCCTGAGTGCTCGCACCCTGACACCCGCCGAGCTCATGACCCTGGCACGAACCCTGCACCGGGCGCTCGGTAGCCTTAAAAAGGCAGGGGAGGGGCGCGCCGAGCTGAGTGCCGAATATATTGCTCTGAGCGCCGCCGGAGTGCCCAAACTCCTTCTGCCCGACGCTGTCTATTGTGAGACGGACTCTCTAGACACGGATCAGCTCACTGCCGCTCGGGGTAACTACGCACGCTCCACAGCGGCCCTGCTCTGGCAAGCCGCCTGCGGGCACGCGCCGGAACCCTCCACCGCCCGCGTACCCCTCTCACTGCGAATGGATTCACAGCGCATGGGAGCGGTCGGTACTGCAACCGATGGGGCACCCAGCAGCGAATGGATTGAGCGCCTCGGCAGAGCCCTCGAATACCTGCTGAACGCACCCGCCCAGGAGGCGGCGCTCGCAGGGCTCAGCTCCGTGGTCGCCCTGGCGGAGGAGGTGCCGCCTCGCCCGCTCAATGTCTACCTGAGCTGTTCAGAACGAGCCCGCGCCCTCATTCCCGCAGCTGTGGAGCCCGCGCCGGTACAGAAGCTCTCAAAGGCGCAGAAGGCGCAACGCTACCTGGCAGAGCATCTGCCTCGCGTGAAGAAGCCAGCAGTTGCCGCCGACCCTAAACCGTTAAGCCCCGCGTCGAGCTCCGCATTGAGCCCTGCAAAGAGTGCACCCGCTCCGAAGAATGCAGATGCCGCAAAGAACGCAGAAGCGACAGGAACATCCCGCCTTGCGGCGCTACGCGGTGCTTTCGCCCGCCCCTCCGCGCGCCTGGGGCTCGCCGCGCTCGCACTGGGGGCTATCGCGCTGCCTCTCGGGTTCACCCTCTACGGGCAGAACGCTCCGGCAACGGCGCAGCCCGTATCCGCTCAATCCGTGAACACTGCGGGGGAGCAGGAGCCCGGCGGCACGGAAACACAGGATACAGCCGCACAGGATCAAAGCGCACAGGATCAAAGCGCACAGGATCAGAGCGCGCAGGGCGATCAGATTCTACGAGCCCTCATCGACCAGCGAAACCAAGAACGCCGTGCCCGAGGCGGCGCAGAGCTCACCGTCGACACCGCCGAAGAACTCAGCCGCGACAGCGAGAACATCCGCGTGATGGCGGTAGTCTCCGCGCCCGGCTACCGCGCAGATAAAACCGAGCGGGAAGCCCGCAAACTCAACGAAGAAAACGGCGTCACCCGCCAGAAAGTCATCTTCGACCTGCACCGCGGGGAGAAAGGCTGGGAGATAGCCCGCGCCGAACCCGTCCCTGCATAGCCGATGCCGTATAGCTAACACCGTATAGCTGACGCTGCAGAAACGCGGGCACAACAAAAGCGGCGGCCCCACCCACCGAAGTGGATGGAGCCGCCGCCTTTTTGCTCACTGTCCGGGAAAACCCGGAGAGCTACACTCAGTTACCCATCAGGGCACCGCCACAAGGAAACTTCCTTGAATCTATGCAGGTCTTAGAGGCCCAGCTCAGACTCGAAGTTTGCCTCCTCCAGGCGGGTCTTGAGGGTGTGCAGGAAGCGACCAGCGTCCGCGCCGTCGACCACGCGGTGATCGTAGGTGAGGGACAGGTAGCACATGGAGCGGATAGCGATAACGTCGTTACCATCAACATCCTTAACAACCATGGGGCGCTTCACGATGGAACCGGTGCCGAGGATTGCAACGTTCGGCTGGTTGATGATCGGGGTGTCGAACAGTGCACCGAAGGAACCAATGTTGGTGATGGTGAAGGTCGAACCCGACAGCTCCTCGGGGGAGATGTCGCCGGTACGTGCACGGCCACCCAGGTCGCCAATAGCCTTTGCCAGGCCAGCAATGCCCAGGTCAGAAGCGTTCTTGATGACGGGAACCAGCAGACCCTTGGGGGTGTCCACAGCAATAGCGATGTTCTCGGAGCCGTGGTAAGTGATCTGCTTGTAGTCTTCGGTCATGGAAGCGTTCAGAGCGGGGTGCTGCTGCAGAGCCTCAGCGGATGCCTGGACGAAGAAGGGCAGGAAGGTCAGCTTAGCGCCCTCACGAGCAGCGAAGCCGTCCTTAGCCTTTGCACGCAGCTGAACGATGCGGGTCACGTCAACCTCGGTGACCTGGGTCAGCTGGGTGGAGATGTCCAGGGACTCACGCATACGCTTTGCAATAACCTGGCGGATACGTGCGGTCTTCTCGACGGTGCCACGCTTGGGGGAAACCTCGAAGGTGTGCGGTGCCTTTGCGGAACCAGCAGCCGGAGCAGCAGCTGCAGCGGGTGCAGCAGCGGCGGGAGCAGCGGAACCCTTAGCAGCGATAGCAGCCTGAACATCCTGCTTGCGGATGCGACCACCAACACCGGTGCCCTTGACGGTGGACAGGTCGATGCCGTTGTCCTTAGCGAGCTTACGGACCAGCGGGGTCACGTATGCTTCGCCCTCAGCAGCTGCCGGAGCGGCAGGTGCAGCGGGAGCTGCAGGAGCAGCCGGAGCAGCAGCGGGTGCTACAGGAGCTGCAGGAGCCTCAGCAACCGGAGCGGGAGCAGCCGGAGCAGCCGGTGCAGCAGCAGCGGAAGCGTCGCCGATGATAGCCAGAACCTGGCCAACCTCTGCGTCCTCATCCTCGGGGATGCGGATCTCGAGCAGGGTACCTGCTACGGGGGAGGGAACCTCGGTGTCAACCTTGTCGGTGGAAACCTCAACCAGGGGCTCGTCAACCTCAACCTGCTCGCCAACTTCCTTCAGCCAGCGGGTAACGGTGCCCTCGGTGACGGACTCGCCCAGTGCGGGCAGCAGAACCTCAGTGCCGGAAGCGGAGCCAGCGGCGGGAGCAGCCGGAGCAGCAGCGGGTGCTGCGGGAGCCTCAGCAACCGGAGCGGGAGCTGCGGGAGCAGCAGCTGCGGGAGCAGCCGGAGCAGCAGCGCCGGAACCGTCGCCAATGATAGCCAGAGCAGCGCCAACCTCGACGTCCTCGTCCTCGGGGACGAGAATCTGCTCAACAACGCCTGCTACGGGGGAGGGGACCTCGGTGTCAACCTTGTCGGTGGAAACCTCAACCAGGGGTGCGTCAACCTCAATGGTGTCGCCGACCTCAACGAGCCAGCGGGTAACGGTACCCTCGGTCACGGACTCGCCCAGTGCGGGCAGTACTACGGTGTGGGACATAATCTTTCCCGTTCTCCTTGTGAATGCTTGAACTAGAAAAATGTGAGCGGCGACCCGGATGCGCGCCGCATGCGTCGAAACATGTCGACGCGCATCCGGATAGGGGCGTTGTTCAGCGGATACGCCCGGCAACCGCTAACGACCAACGGTCGTCAATACTAAGCTGACGCGCTAACGCCAGTCAGCAAAATTTATGCGCTGTGCAGCGGGGTGCCGTTCAGGACCATTGCAGCCTCACCCAGGGACTCGTTCTGAGTCGGGTGTGCGTGGATGAACTTAGCGACGTCCTCGGGGAATGCTTCCCAAGCAACCCACATCTGAGCCTCACCAATCTGCTCACCCATGCGCTTACCAATAGCGTGAACACCAACGATGGGGCCGTCCTTCTGGCGGACAACCTTCACAATACCGGTAGCACCGAGGATAGCGGACTTACCGTTACCAGCCAGGTTGTACTCAGCGGTCTCAACGTTCTCAGCGCCGAACTTCTCCTTAGCCTTGGGCTCGGAGTAACCAACGGAAGCAATCTCCGGGTCACAGAAGGTGACCTTGGGGATGTTGATGTCCTCAACAACGGTGGGGTTCAGGCCAGCAATCTCTTCTGCAACGAAGATACCCTGCTGGTAACCGCGGTGAGCCAGCTGAACGCCGGGGACGATGTCACCAACAGCGTAGATGTTGCCCACACCGGTGTGCAGACGCTCGTTAGCCAGAACGAAGCCGCGATCCATGGGGATGCCCTGCTCCTCGTAGCCCATGTTTGCGGTGTTCGGGCCACGACCAACAGCAACCAGAACGATCTCTGCCTCGAAGACCTTGCCGTCAGCCAGGGTGACCTTAGCACCGTTAGCGTCCTGCTCAACCTTCTCGAAGAGGGTGCCGGTGTTGAACTTGATGCCGCGCTTCTTGAACGCACGCTCCAGAACCTTGATAATTGCCGGGTCCTCGTTGGGAACCAGGTTCGGCAGGCCCTCGATGATGGTGACGTCAACGCCCATAGCGTTCCACATGGATGCGAACTCGCAACCAATCACGCCGCCACCGAGCACGATAGCGCTCTTGGGCAGGTAGTCCATCTCCAGTGCCTCAGTGGAGGTCAGAACGCGACCCTCAATGGGCAGACCGAAGGTCTTGGAGACCGAGCCGGATGCCAGGATAATGTTCTTACCCTTGTACTCAACACCACCGACGGTGATGGTGTCCTGAGCGGTCAGCTTACCCTCGCCGGGGATAACCTCTACGCCCTTCATCTTCAGCAGGCCTGCAAGACCCTTGAACTTACCGGAGACGATGCCGTCCTTGTAATCGCGAACCTTGCCCATTTCGATGGACTGCAGCACAGCGTTAACGCCAACCTTGGACGCCTCGCGTGCCTCTTCTGCCAGCTCAGCAGCGTGCAGGTACGCCTTGGTGGGGATACAGCCGGTGTGCAGGCAGGTGCCGCCGACCTTTTCCTTCTCGATCAGGCCGACGGTGAAGCCTAGCTGGCGTGCGCGAATAGCTGCAGAGTAGCCAGCGGAACCGCCGCCGAGGATGAGGATGTCGAATTCTTGAGCCACGATATTGCTCCCTTGCATAGTTGTTGGGGCTAAAACCCCTGCAATGAGTTCTTTACCAATTTATTGGTAGGTTCCCCAGCATGCGCGAAAGGCCCGCGACTCACAAAAATCGCGCGCCCCTCCGCGTACGCAGAAAAACACTTAATACAACAATACCCCCGTTGAAGGTCGTTTAAGTTCACTCAGGGCGGTTTTAGCCGATTAATCGCCCAAACACCGCAAATTTTTCACCACGCAAGAAAAGCGGCGCGTCATAGAACAGTCAGATGGCAGGACCGCCACAGCGGTCGCACTGAACCAGTCAAGAACAGATGCAGAGGAGGGCTCCCCGGTAGAAATACCGGAAAGCCCTCCTCAGATCAGCTCTATGCTGTGCGGATCGCATCAGCTAGGATGCACCAGTTAGGGTGCGCGCCCAGCGAAGCAGACTACTTAGCGTACGACTGGATGAAGTTCACCAGGGTAGCGGTACCGAAGCCGGTACCTTCCTTCGGGGTGAAGCCGTAGGGTGCCTCTTCGTTGAACGCGGGGCCCGCAATATCCAGGTGAGCCCAGGGGATGCCCTCGCCCACGAACTCCTTCAGGAACAGGCCAGCAGTCAGCGCGCCACCGTAGCGAGAACCAATGTTCTTGATGTCAGCAACGGGGGACTCCAGGCTCTTACGCAGGTAGGACTCCAGCGGCATCGGCCAGTACGCCTCACCCGCAGCAGCACCGGCTGCAATCACGCGGTCACGAATCTCCTCGTCACCGAGCAGAGCCGCAGTGCGCAGACCCAGAGCAGCCATAGCGGCACCGGTCAGGGTAGCGATATCCAAGATGACGTCCGGGTTCGACTCAGAAGCCAGAGCGATACCATCAGCCATGACCAGGCGGCCCTCAGCGTCAGTGTTCAGCACCTCAACGGTACGGCCATCACGCATGGTGATGATGTCCTCCGGGCGCAGTGCGTGACCGCCGGGCATGTTCTCAGCCAGGCACAGGTAACCGGTCACAGCAACCGGAACGTCCAGTTCAGCGGAAGCAACCACAGCGTTCAGCACGGATGCGGCACCCGCCATATCGCACTTCATGGTCATCATCGAAGCGGCAGGCTTCAGCGAGTTACCACCGGTATCGAAGGTGATGCCCTTACCGACCAGAGCCACGTGAGCCTTCGGGTTCTCCGGGGTGTACTTCACAACGGCAAGAACCGGCTTGCGGGGCGAACCCTGACCAACACCGGAAATGCCGCCGAAGCCCTCCTCAGCCAGGCGGTCGTGGTGGAACAGCTCAATCTCAATGTTTGCGTAATCCTCAGCGACCTCAGCAGCGAACTCAGCGAAAGTCTCCGGGTACAGGTGCGACGGAGGCAGGTTCACCAGGCGGCGAGCGTCCTTAGCGGTCTCACCCAGAACCAGGGCGTGAACCAGAGCCTCCTCAGCCTCTTCCTGGTCAATCGAGGAAACAATCAGAATGGAATCGATCTCTTCCTTAATCGAGTCCTGAGTCTTGCCGCGCAGGCCCTCCTCAACGAAGTTACCCAGCACAGCGCCGTGAGCAATAGCCTCAATTTCCTCTACCGAAGAAACACCGAAATCGAAAGCAATCTCCTCAGCGGAACCAACCAGCTGACGAGCTGCAGAACCGGCAGCGTAACGCAGAGCGTCCAGACGCTCCTGACCCTCAGCAGTATCAGAGCCCAGACCCGCCAGCGCCACAATGCCGGCACCGGTGTCCTCAAGACCGGGCAGACGCAACAGCTGATCGGGGGCACCCGAGGCGCCCAGCGCCTCCAGCAGCTCGTTAATACCCTCAACAGAGTCCTCAGACAGGGAGCTCGGCGCCAGGTACGCACCGTCCGAACCCTTCAAAACGCCCAGAACCAGAACGTCAGCTTCGAGCGCTTCAAGGTCGGTGCTGTGAATAGACAGAGACAGAGACATCGTTACTCCTTTGCGTATGTCTTCTCAAAATAGTCGGGGCACATCCTCGCGCCCGAAAAACTCAACTGTAGGCCCTCGAAGAGTGAGGATGAATACCGCCGCGCAAAGCCGCGCGGACTACTGCTTCTACTCTACACGGATATGTAGGAGGGCGTGAGGTTCAGCTCTCACCCCGAACAGCTGGCAGAGCAGAAAAGGCACAAGAAGCCGAGCTGCAGCGTCTTAAGAACGTCGACGAGACACTAAACAAGTTCACCTACTGCGAGAAAAGCCCGCACACTGTCGAGATAGGGCAGTAGTGGCATAAAATGAAAGACTACGGAAAGCGTCAGATAACAGAAGACGCCCCTTCGCCCCAACACCTCGGGTGCCGGCAGAAAACGCTAAGCCCCCCGAACGCGGCGCGAACCAGACAGAAGTGAGGAGGCGTAATGCTCAACCCCGAAGATCTCTACTTAGCCAACACCAAAATATTGGACGACCCCAGGATGCACGGGCTAACCCTCGTCATCGCCCTCTCCAGCCCGCAAGACGCAGGCTCCACCGCAGGTCAGCTCGGGCAGGTGCTACTCAGCGAACTCAAAAACATTGAAATCGTCGAGTTCGACAGCGACCAGCTGCACGACTATCGCGCCCGCCGCCCCTACATCCGCTACGAAAAAGACCACTTCGAAAAGCCGCAATACCCGCAGCTGAAGCTCTACGCCGTAGAAGACAGCCTCGACAAGCCGTTCCTGCTACTCACCGGTGCCGAACCGGACCTGCAGTGGCAGCGCTTCGAAAAGGCGGTGCTGACCATCGCCCAGCGGGTCAAGCCCTCCCTGGTCGTGCTGGTCTCCGCATTCCCCATGCCGGTGCCGCACACCCGCCCCTTCCCGATTACCGCGCACGGCTCCCGCAAGGACCTGATTCGCGGCATCTCCCCGTGGAAGCCCAGCGCGGACGTGCACGCAACCGTCACCAACCTGTTGGAAGTGCTCTTCACCGAAAACGGAATCGACACCGTCGGCTTCGGCGTGAACATTCCCCAGTACATTTCGGAGGCGGACCTGCCGCAGGGCACCCTCACCGCCCTCGAACACGTGGGCATGGCGGCGCACCTCTCCCTGCCCACCGAGAACCTGCGCGAAGCCGCACGCCACGTGCACAGCCAGATCAACGATCAGGTCAAGCAGAACCCCGAAATTGGTCGCATGATCACGACCATGGAGGAGAACTACGACGAGAATTTCCGCACCTCCGACATTGCGGTTCCCCTCTCGCGCCGCGACGCGCACAACGTGCCCAGCCGCGACGAGATTGGTGCGCTCTTCGAGCGGTTCCTCGACGAACAGTAAAGCGTGCGCAGTAGGGGAAAGCACTCGGGGTGCCCTTACTCTGCATGACGGATTATGACGCGGCACCCCGCGCCGCTGTGGACAAACCCCAGCGTACAAACGAACAATACGAATAAATCTGTGGAACCTTCGGACACATGAACCGAAATATCCACAGATTTATTTGTTTAACTCCGAACCTGCGCAAACCATGCCACCGTGAAGGCATGAACGCAAACAACATCTCCAACGGCAATATCCCCAACAGCGGCCACAACCACGGCGGCTACAGTAACGGCACGCCCCCGCCCATCCGCAACGAATACGACGTGCTCAGCTGCGCCCTCCACCAGCACGGCTACTGGCCCGACCACTCACTCATCATCCTCACCGCAACCGACAACACCCTCGGCCCCAGCCTGCGCGTCAACCTACCCGACGAACCCTGCACCCTGCCCGAACGCGCCGACTTCCTCCACGAAACCTTCACCAAACTCCCCACCTGCCACAACGGCGAAACCCTCACCCGCTTCTACGCCATCATCATCGACGGCGACAACACCGTACGCCAACGCCAACTCAACCCCGACACCGCACAGCTCGCCACCATCGACGAAATCCATAACGACCTCGAAACCCAAATCAACATCAACACCTGGCTCCACCTGCTCCACGACCCGCGCATCGTCAGCGAACTACGCTGCGAAGACGTCATCTACGCAGGCGGCGCCAGCATCTGGGCGCTCAACCCCGAACAGCAAGCCCTCACCCTCCTCGCACCCATCGAAGAACTCCGCCACAGCCACTACTACACCTGGCTCACCCGCCACGGCAACACCATCGCCGACACCGCCCAACACAACTACGCCCATAGCCCCTGGGACACCGACCCCACAACCAACCCCGAAACCCGCCACGACTGGGAAAACGCCGTAGAACTCTGGGCCCACACCCGTACCAACACCGTCCGGAACGACGATGCCCGCCGCCAGGACATTCGCACCATCTACCGCCAAGCCCAAGTCGACCTCTGCTACTGGGACGCAGCCATCAACGCCGCCGCGCACCTGCTCACCACCCATCCGGTCGATGATGCTAACGCGCCCACTATAGGCGATGCGCTGCGCGACCTCATCCCCGCCGAAGTCGCCGGGCACCTGCGCGCCTCCATCACACCGATAACCCTCAACCCCATCACACCCGAAATACTCACCTACCTCTCCGGATACGGGCTCAACCACACCCAAAAAGCGCTCGCCCACCTGCACTACTCCGCCCAATACACCTACCACGCCTTCGGCGGCGAATACCCCAGCACCAGCCCCAACTTCGTGCCGCTCGAACCACCCCACTACGGCACCCGCATCACCCGCAAAACCTACATACCCGCCAGCTTCACCCATGCACTCAGCTCCGCACCCGGCACCGAACAGGCACACGTACGCGCCGTGCCCGAAAAATGCGTGCAATGGCAAGACTGGATCCGCCGCACCCACCGCACCATCCAACAGAGCCGCACCAATCAACAGAACCGCAGCGTCCAGCGCGCCAACCTCAACGGCTGGGCACTCGAAAACCTCACCCCCGCCGACCACGCCAGCGCAGCCGAACTCAACACCATCAGCCGCGACCTGCTCCCACGCCTCGAGGAACGCCCCAAAGACCACAACGCCCACAACAAATTCGAAAACCTCAAACAACAAATCGACGAAAGCTGCACCAACAGCGAATACCTCACCAAACACCACGCCGTCTATACCCACTACCTCAACGCCCTCAAAGGAAAACTAGACAGCCCCCACTGGGCACGCCTCAACGCACTCGAACTACTCACCAGCCTGCTCACACCCCACAGCACCGACGGAGAATACGCCGCACTACGCAACACCCAAGCCTGGGCCAACTGGTACAAGGGCTACAGCACCTACGCCCGCATGCTCCGCCAAGAAGCCCACCGCCACACATTCGGAAATGACCTCAACATCCTTGACGTACACCTCAACGCGGGCAACCTACCCGCCTGGATCAAACACACCATCTGCGGCGAACCCGGAACACACCGCGAACCCATCAGCACCCTCAAACCCCGAAAACCCTAAACCCGGCCCCTAAAAGCGGTGCCTAAAGCGAAGTACAAATAGGGGAGGGGTGCGCCACCAGGCAGGCCCCTCCCACACACAACCGCACACAGCCGCACCCAGCCAAAACCAGGCCCATAAGCCACCCAAACAGCGCGTCAAGTTGAAAGCAACCAAAAATCTGCAATACTTATATATTGACCCCGTACAGTCAATGCGCTATAACGCGCCCTCAAACCGCTCCACACAACGAGCAACGGAACCCTGCAAACCACCCAACGCACGCGGAATAAAACCCGCCACCACAGCGTTAAAACGGACAAACGCAGCAAACACCCCGACCGAGGACGCCAGCACAGACTTGACAGGGTCTTAGGTGTTTTGCAAACAAAACACCCCACCACAAGCCAGAAAGGGTTCTAGTGGCACCTGCAACCAGCAAGAAGACCGCGACCGGCGACGCAACCGAAGAAACCGTCGCAAAAACCACCACCAAGACCACCCGCACCAAGAAGGCAACCACCAAAGCCGCAGCGGCAACCGAAGACACCACCGGCGCAACCGCCGAAACCGGTGCCGAAAGCACTGCCGAAACCGAGGCAGACAAGCCCAAGCGCACTCGTAAAACCACCACCAAAACCGCAACCAAGCGCAAGACCGGTGGCCGCCGCAAAAAGAGCGACGACGACGAATTCGACCTCGGACTCGACGAAGAACTCGAAACCACCGACGCCGAAGACGAAACCGACGAAGAAGACGAAGAAACCGTAGCCAAAAAAGAAGAAAAGAAGGCCGCGGAAGAAGTAGCAGCCAAGGGTTCCGGCTTCGTCCTCACCGCAAACGACGACGACGACGCACCCGCACAGCGCGTCGTCACCCCCGGCGCAACCGCCGACCCCGTCAAGGACTACCTCAAGCAGATTGGCAAAGTCTCCCTGCTCAACGCACAGCAGGAAGTCGACCTCGCCATGCGCATCGAAGCAGGCCTCTACGCCGAACACAAGCTCGCCGAAAACCCCGACATGGACAAAGAACTCAAAAAGGCCATGCGCTGGGTCGTCCACGACGGCAAGCGAGCCAAGAACCACCTGCTCGAAGCCAACCTGCGACTCGTCGTCTCCCTCGCCAAGCGCTACACCGGCCGCGGCATGCTCTTCCTCGACCTCATCCAGGAAGGCAACCTCGGCCTCATCCGCGCCGTCGAAAAGTTCGACTACTCAAAGGGCTTCAAGTTCTCCACCTACGCAACCTGGTGGATCCGCCAGGCCATCACCCGCGCAATGGCAGACCAGGCCCGCACCATCCGCATCCCCGTGCACATGGTAGAAGTCATCAACAAGCTCGCCCGTGTGCAGCGCCAGATGCTCCAGGACCTTGGCCGCGAACCCACCCCCGAAGAACTCGGCAAGGAACTCGACATGACCCCCGAAAAGGTCATCGAAGTCCAGAAGTACGGCCGCGAACCCATCTCCCTGCACACCCCCCTAGGTGAAGACGGCGACTCCGAATTCGGTGACCTCATCGAGGACTCCGAGGCAGTCGTCCCCGCAGACGCAGTGTCCTTCACCCTTCTGCAGGAACAGCTCCACTCCGTGCTCGACACCCTCTCCGAGCGTGAAGCCGGCGTGGTCGCAATGCGCTTCGGCATGACCGACGGCCAGCCTAAGACCCTCGACGAAATCGGCAAGGTCTATGGCGTGACCCGCGAACGAATCCGCCAGATCGAGTCCAAGACCATGTCTAAGCTCCGTCACCCGTCGCGTTCGCAGGTACTGCGAGACTACCTGGACTAGGAAACATCACCTAGATTGAGCGGACGTAGCCGGTTCCCGCTCGCGGGGGAGTGCCCCCTCTGCGGCGCTG
>NZ_KV831926.1:823390-841758 GCF_001837265.1 Rothia sp. HMSC064F07
GCGCTGAGCGCCTTGAGGACGGAGCCCCCGCTCCGCGTGACCGGCTACTCCGTAAAGGCTTAGTTTTGCTAGTTCTAGCGCATACAGAAAAGGCTCTCCGAGATACCGGAGAGCCTTTTCTGTTACTTATATGCGGTTGGAGCGACGGCTTGCGGACAATGCTTGCGGCACAGTTCCGCACGACCGGCACGCGGACAATGCTCGCGGGGGAGTGCCCCCTCTGCGGCGCTGAGCGCCTTGAGGACGGAGCCCCCGCTACGCATGTCCACGGTGCCGTTTACGTATGTCCGCTGCGCCGTTGAGGTTCAGCGCCGCTACAGACCCAGCTGGCGCAGATAGCGTTCCGCCACCGCCTCCACCTGATCCAAGCCGCGCACACGACCCAGCGCCTGCGACCACGCATCAGCCTCACCGCCAGCCACCGGCAAACCAGCCGCCGCCCACAAGGCCGCCGTCATCGCACCCACCGAATCCGAATCCGAATCCACCGACACCGCACGGCACAAACCCTCAAACAGCGCATTGCGTACCGTCGCTTCATCGGCATCAGCAGGCAGACTCTTCACAGCATCCGCCGCGCACCAGAACGCCACACCCAACAGCTCAGGCGCCGTCCAACCCGTACCAAAATGCTCCGCCACAGCCTCCGGCACCGGCACCACGCCGCGCTCCAGCAGCTCAATGGCACGGCTCAGCGCCGCAGCCGTACGCGCAGCATCACCCGGAATCGAATCATCCGCCGCCACCGTGCCGCACCAGTCAAGCACACGGCGGGCAGAATCCAACAACGCATCAAACGAGCCAGCCGGGGACGCCAACAAATCACGAACCAGCAACGCATACGCCGCCGCCGAAGCCAACGCCTCCGGATGCCCATGCGTCAACGCCGCCGCACGCACCGCCAACAAAACCACCGTACGCTCCTGCGCCACCGGCAAAACACCCAACGCCGCCGAACGCACCAACGCGCCACTACCCAAAGCATCAGGATTCAACGACTTCGACACCAACTGCATCTCGCCCGAACCCAACGCCCGCAACGTCGCCGCACCCGGACCGCGACGCGCCGTCAACTCCGCTGCCCCATCAATCTCACGATCCAACGAAAACGGCGCAGACTCCGGCAGGCTCTCACCAATACCGCGGAACCACCGCAAATACGCCAACCACAGACACGCCAACTCATCCGCCGCCGCGCCCTCATTATTCCACTCCAAAACCTCCGTCAAAGCGTCCAGCGTGAAACACGTCAGCTGCGTATCATCACTGACCAGCAGCTCACCAAACGCCGAATCCCACGGCTTAGGGGCACTCTCCGCAATCTGCTCAGCCGACAACAACTCCAACGGATAACCCAGCGCATCACCCAACGCAGACGCACGCAGCAAACCGCGCACCCTGCCCGCAAACTCAGCCGAAACCTCGGGTGCGTGCGTGAACTCAGAAAAACTCATAGGGCGATTATCCCACGGGCGGCTAGAGCATAAGCGGCTTCGTGCTCATGCTCGCGGGGGAGTGCCCCCTCTTCAGCGCCCCGATTTAAATAATCCTGGTGCCTTGAGGACGGAGCCCCCGCTCCGCGCGAGTGCCTGCGCCGTGGAGGGGTCCACCGGCGAATGACGAACTGTGAGGCGCAAAATAAGACACAATGCCATACTGAAACCATGAAGATCCTGCACACCTCCGACTGGCACCTCGGCCGCACCTTCCACCGCAGCCCCCTCACCCGCGAACACCAACAGTTCATCGACGAACTGCTCACCTACGTGCACGCCGAAGGTATCGACACTCTCCTCATCAGCGGCGACGTCTACGACAGCACCATCCCCACCGCCGAAAGCACCACTCTGCTCGACCAGGCACTCACCCGCCTCATGCGCGCCGACGTGCAAGTCATCCTCAGCTCCGGCAACCACGACTCCTTCCGCCGCCTCAGCTACGGCGCCGCCTTCTTCGAAGCCTCCGGCGTGCACCTACGCACCACCATCGAAGACGCCACCCGCCCCGTCGAACTCACCGACGGCGCCTTGCGCGTACACGTCTACGCCATCCCCTACCTCGCCCCGCGCCTCCACGCCACCGCCCTCGGCGTCGACCCCACCCACCAGGCAGTCCTCGGCGCCGTCACCGACGCCATCCGCGCCGACGCCGCCGAACGTCACACCCGCGGCGAAGGCGCCGACCGCATCATCGTCATGAGCCACGCAACCGTCAGCGACACCACCGGCAGTGACACCGCCGGCAGCGCAGACACCACACCCCGCAGCGACTCCGAACGCGACATCAGCGTCGGCGGCATCGACTGGGTACCCGCCTCCCTCTTCGACGGCTTCGACTACGTAGCCCTCGGCCACATCCACAAGCGGTACCCCGTCACCCCAACCATCCGGTACAGCGGCTCACCGCTCGGCTTCTCATTCAGCGAAGAACACAACCGCAACGGCGCCTACCTCATCGAACTCAACCCCGGCGAAGAACCCACCATCAGCAGCCACGAATGGGCAACCCGCGTACACATGAAAACCCTGCGCGGCACCATGGACCAGCTACTCAACAACCCAGAAAACAGCCCCTACGAGCAGGGCTACTACTGCCGCATCGAACTCACCGACGAAACCCTACCCGTCGGCGCCGTCGACCGCCTGCGCAGCCGCTACGAAACCATCTCCCACTTCAGCTACCGCAGCACCCAACCCGCCGCCGAAAAACCCGTCGCCGCGCCCCTCACTCGCGACGCCGACCCCGTCGACACCTTCGACCAATTCCACCAATACGTACGCAACCGCCCCCTCACCAGCGAAGAACGCGACGTCATCACCACCCTCAACGACCACATCAGCAGTCACAAGGACAACGCATGATCCTGCACAACCTCGAATTCGAAGCCTTCATGGCATACCCCAAGCGCCAAGAAATCAACTTCGACACCCTCAACAACGCCGGCGTATTCCTACTCAACGGCCCCACCGGCGCCGGTAAAACCACCATCCTCGACGCCATCTGCTACGCCCTCTACGGCGAAACCAGCAGCGACCGCGAATCCGCCAAACTGCACTCCACCTACGCGGCACACAGCGGCACCAAACCGCGCGTACTACTCGACGTCACTCTCCACGGCAAGCGCCTGCGCATCGACCGCACCCCCGCCTACAACAAACCCATCACCCGCGGCGCCCGCAAAGGCCAGATGCGCGAAGAAAGCGCCAAAGCCACCCTCGCCGAACTCGCACCCGGCGCCGACCCCGCCGACGAAAAAGCCTGGACCCCCATCTCCAGCAGCGTCGCCGAAGTCAACCGCACCATCGCCGAACGCACCCACCTGACCAAAGAACAATTCCTCAAAGTCGTACTCCTGCCGCAGGGCCAGTTCGCGCAATTCCTCAAGTCCAAGCCCAAAGAACGCAAAGAACTGCTCAAAAAGATGTTCCCCGTCGAACACTACGAACAGCTCTTCGCTGCACTCACTGAGGAAGCGAAAACCGCCCAGCAGGAAGTCGCCCAGGACGAAAACACCCAGCGCGGCTACCTTGAACGTGCCCGCGCAGAAATGCTCGCCCTGCAGTCGCTACTGGACGCTGTGGATTCGGATGCTGAGGAAGCTGCGGAGGCGGGCGAGGAGACTTCCGAACATCTCACCGCTGAGAACGTCACTGCCGAGAACGTCACCGCCGAAACCCTCGACGCATGGGTCGCCTGCGGAGTAGAACGTGCCCGCGAAACCTCCGCACGCGAAAAGCAGGAGCAGCAGCGCCTCACCGACGAAGCCGACCGGAACACCCGCCTGCTCGCCGAACGCGCCCAGCTGCAGGCCGACTGGCGCGAATACGAGCAGCTCTGCGAACGCCGCACCCGCCTGACCGAACGCGCCGAGGGGCATAAGGCGCAGCGTGAAGAGCTGTCGCAGGCGCGTGCTGCCGCGCCCCTGCACGCACAGTACACGCAGGTCCACGCCGAATCGCAGGCGCTCGCCGCCCGCCAGCAGGAGCAGGCTGCGTGCGCATCCGCGCTGGATGAGACCGGTCGCGCCCTGCTTGCGGCACTGCGCGATGAGGAAACCGCGGAAGACGTCACCTTCCCCGAGGAGACGACCTTCGCCGCGCTCCCGGAGCTCGAGCCCGCTGAACAAGAAGCCCAGCTTGAGGCGCTCCTCGACACCCTGCGCGCCTTGCAGAAGAAGGACGCTCAGCTTACCGACGAGGAAGCCGCCGCAGCCGCCCTGCTGAAGCAGGCTAACGCCCTCGAACAGGACAAGTCGCGTGCCGAAAAGACCCTGAGCGACCTGACCGCCGCCGCCGAGCAGCTTGCCGAAGAACTCGCCGGCTACAGCACCGCCGACGAGGAACGCACCCTCGCCGCGCACCTGGTCACCGAGGCGCAGCAGAAGCACGATGCCGCCCAGCAGATGCAGCAGAAGCTGGACGCCGCCTCCGCCGCGGTCGCCGCTGCCCAGAAGCAGAGCAAGCGCACCGCCACCGCTGAGCAGAAGGCACAGGAAAAGTGGCAGGCTTCGGCTCAGCAGGCGCTCGCCGCGACGGAGGAGTTCAAAAACCTGCAGGTGCTGCGCCTCGCCCAGGCGTCCTCCCTGCTGGCACGCGAGCTCAAGGACGGCGAACCCTGCGCTGTCTGCGGCTCGGTCGAGCACCCCGCCCCCGCGCAGATTGCCGAGGGTGAGCAGCTGGTTGAGCGTGCCGACCTGGATGCCGCCAAGGAACGTGAAGACAAGGCGCACAAGCAGGCGCACACCCACGAACTGGCCAAGGATCGGGCGACCAAGGCGCATCAGGAAGCCTCCGAGGCGCTCGCCGCCGCCCGCACCCAGTACGAGACTCTGGCTGCCCAGGGCGAGTGCGATGTTGAGCAGACTGCCGCGCAGCTGCAGCAGGCGCAGACCCGCCTCGCGCAGGCTCAGTCGCGCGTGACGGCGCGTGACGGCGTGCTGGCGAAGGTTGAGCGGGTGCGGGTTGAGCTGCAGAAGGCTCAGGAGGCGCTACGCACCATCGAGGGTGCGGCGGTGGAAGCTCAGACGCGTCACCGTGACGCTGCGGCGCGCTGTGAGGCTACCGCGGCTGATTTGGCGCCTGCTCGTGCGGCGGTGGGTTTTGTGCAGCGTGTTGAGGCTGTGGAGGGCTACCGTGCGGCGCATCAGCGTCTTGCTCGTGCGGTGTTGCTGTTGGGGCAGGCGCGTGAGCGTCATGCTCTGGCGGCGGCTGCGGCGCAGCGTCTGCTGGCTGAGTCTTCGTTTGAGAGCGCCGAGCTGGTTCATGCGGCGGTGCGTACCCCCGAGCGTGTTGATGCCCTGGAGCAGGCTGTTGCCGCGTACGAGCTGGAGCATGCCCGCCTCCTTGAGGGCTTTGGCCGTGAGGCGATTGTTGCGGTGGCGGCCCGTGTTGCCGCTGGTGAGCAGGCGCCGGATGACCTGCAGGGTGTGCGTGAGCAGGTTGAGCAGCTGCGCGCGGCGGTTCACCGTTTGACTCTTCGTGAGGGTGAGCGGGAGAGCATGCTGCGTTCTTTGCAGGCTCTGCGTGGCGAGTATGCGGCGTTCCGTGCAAAGACGGCGCAGCGTTATGACCGTGCGCAGATGCTGGCGAACCTGGCGGCGGCTGCCCGCGGTGATACGCTGGGCGGTTATGAGCATCAGGTTGACCTGGTCAGCTATGTGCTGGGTGCCGAGTTTGAGCGTATTCTGCAATCGGCGTCGCTGCATTTGGACCGTATGAGTGAGGGCCGCTACGGCATGGTGTTCAGTGATCACCGTGCGAAGGGTAGCCGTTCCGGCGGTGGCCTGAACCTGGAGATTACTGACACCTGGACGGGTGAGCCGCGTGAGGCGTCGTCGCTGTCCGGTGGTGAGTCGTTCTTGGCGTCGCTGTCGTTGGCGTTGGGTCTGGCTGAGGTTGTTCAGGCGAATAATGGCGGTATCGAGTTGGATACCCTCTTCATTGATGAGGGTTTTGGCACGTTGGACGCTGAAACTCTGGACATGGTGATGGGCACAATCGAATCGCTGCGTGATAGTGGCCGCACTATTGGCCTGATTTCGCATGTGGAGGAGATGAAGAACCGTATTCCCGCCCAGATTGTGGTTGAAAAGGGTCAGAACGGATCGTCGGTGAGGGTAAACTCCTAGTAGGCATAAATTCGCTTCCGGGCTGCTGTTATGGCATGTCCGGCGGCTTATTCGTGAAAGAGATGATGACCTCGACACCTCAGGACAGGGCACCGAATTCAACGTATCGTGTGGAACCTTCGGCTGATGCGCACACTAACGCATCCGCGCCGAAGGTTCCTCCGCGCACCATGAAGGTGGCACCCGCCCCCGATACCTCGGATAGGTTGAGTGCTTCGGGTACAGGCATTCCGACGGTTCCGGGCACCTCCCTGACGGATGTGGTGCGCAGCAACGAGCACGTGTTGCAGGAGCTGCCGCCTCGCCCGATTCCGGCTGCGGATGAGGTTAACACGAACACCTCGCTGCCGGACATTTTGCGTCAGCATTGGGCATTGTTCCTGCGCAACGGTAAGGAGCAGCGTCGTCATCTGTATGCGGTGCTTCGTTCTGAGGGATTTGCCCGTAACGTGTTGACGATTCTGTTCCACATTCCGGCGGCTTCCTCGGCGTTTGCGCTGTATATTCTGTTGGCGAGCCACCTGGGTAGTGTGCATGATGGCGGCTATGCAGTGGCGGCGTTTACTGGCGCGTATTCGGTGCAGATTATGCTCGGCCCGATGCTGGTGCGTGCCCTGGGTTTGCGGGCGTTGCTGGCGATTACGTCGATACTGAATATTGCCGCGGTGTTGAACATGCTGGTCATTGGTTGGCGTTTGACGGTTGACCCGAATAACGTGAGTACAACCTACCATGCGCTCTCGTGTGTGGCGATGGGTTTCACGACTCCGCCGTGGACTCCGTTTGCTCTTGAGTCGCTGTATCGCCGTAACTATCAGTACAGTGATGTTCGCTTGTCGACTGCGGTGTCGTGGGGTACTACGGCGAACATGTCGATGTACCCGCTGGCTGCTCTGTTGGTGTGGCTGGGTGATGCGTATATCACCCCGAATCATGAGTATGCGGGTTTCTGGATCACGATTATTCTGGATGCGTTGCTGTTCATTGTGGTTCTAGCCGCGCCGATGTGGCTGCCTGATATTTCTCGTATTCGTATGGCTCCGCCGCAGAATTTGGTGCGTCCGAGCCGTCAGACGGTGGTGCTGATTCTTGGTCTGGTGCTGCTGGGTGCGTGCATGGGTTCGGTTGGTTCTGGTCTGCTGGGCTTCTCGCTGATTCACGGTTCGATGAACCTGTTCATGGCTATGGTTGCGACCGGTACCGGTGCGCTCGTGGTGGTGGCTTTCCCCGTGGTTTTGGGTGGCCGTTCGGTGAACCCGTGGCATGGCTGGCTGGTGAGCGGCGTTCTGCTGATTATGGCGGCGCTGTACTTGCCGGCGAGCGATGATACGTCCACGATTTTCTATGCGTTGGCGCTGTGCGGCGCGGTGCTGGGTGTGGCGTTTGGCGGCCATGAGCTGTGGCTGAACCGTTCGCTCAAGCATATTCCTGATGCGCAGGCGAGCTTCTTTACCCGTTCGATGCTGGGCATTGGTCTTGCGCTGGGCTGTATGTGGGGCGGCTATATGGGGGATGCCCCGTATTACCGTAATGCGTTTATGGTTCCGGTGATTATTGCGACTCTGTATTTTGCGTTGGGTCATTTGTACGGCTACTTGTGGCGTGAGGAGCATGAGGAGCAGTTGGCTCCTTTGGCTGAGACGGAACGCGGCTAGTTTGGGTTGCTGCTAGTTCCTTGCCGGTAGCTTGAGCGTGATGAGCGCGCGATAAAAGGCGGATGACCCGCCACCTTCTGCAGGTGGTGGGGCATCCGCCTTTTGTGTACCGTGCTCGGTTTGTGGTGAGCCTCGGCCTGAGAACCTCGGTGTGAGAGCCTCAGCCTGTGAACTTCAGCGTGAGGCTGCCGGTTTAGTGACCGCGCTTGATCCATGCAGGAAGCTCGGGCGCCTCCAGACCGATGCCGGTGCTGTCGCCGTGGCCGGTGAGGACCGCGGTGGACTCGGGCAGGGTCAGCAGGTGGGTCGAGATCGACTCGATGATGGTGTCGAAGTCGCTGTAGGAGCGTCCGGTTGCGCCGGGGCCGCCGTTGAAGAGGGTGTCGCCGGAGAAGACGACGCCTTCGCTGTTTTCCCAGCTGAGGGTGGGTGCGTAGAAGCACACGGAACCGGGGGAATGGCCGGGGGTGGCGAGGACGGTCAACTCGGTCTCGCCGATGCGCAGTACGTCGCCGTCAGCGAGTTCGTGGTCGAAGTCCCAGGAGGGGTACACCATTTCCCAGAGCACACGGTCCGCGGGGTTCAGGTAGACGGGCGCGCCGAAGCGTTCTGCCGCCTCCTTTGCGCTGCGGATGTGGTCGTCGTGGGCGTGGGTCAGCAGAATCTTCTCCACGGTGCGTCCCGCGACGGTGCGCGAAATCTTGTCGACGTCGTGGGCGGGGTCAATGATGATGACCGAGGAGTCGTTGCCGACGATCCACACGTTGTTGTCGACGTCCCAGCAGCCGCCGTCCAGCGAGAAGGTGCCGGAGGTGACGACTCGTTCAATACGTTCGCTCACGCTACGGTCCTAGAGTTCCACGACCGAGCGCAGCACGCGGCCGGTCTTCATGGTTTCGAATGCTTCGTTGACGTCTTCGAGGCGGATGCGCTCGGAGACGAAGCTGTCCAGGTCGAGGCGGCCGAGCAGGTACTGGTCCACGAACTCGGGGAAGTCGCGGGAGGGCAGGGTGTCGCCGTACCATGCGCTCTTGATGGAGCCGCCGCGGCCGAAGACCTCATCCAGCGGGATGTCCCAGGTGGCGCCGGGTGCGGGCACGCCGACGAGGACGACGCGGCCTGCCAGGTCGCGTGCCTCGAATGCCTGCTTGAAGGTGGGGGCGACGCCGACAGCGTCAATGACGAGGTCTGCACCGAAGCCGCCGGTGAGTTCCTTGATAGCCTCAACGGGGTCGACCTTGGAGGAGTTCACGGTGTGGGTTGCGCCGTGCTCGCGTGCGCGTGCCAGCTTCTCTTCGTCGATGTCGACGGCGATGATGGTGGTTGCGCCACCGAGCTGTGCGCCTGCGATTGCTGCGGTGCCGACGCCGCCGCAACCGATGACTGCGACGGACTCGCCGCGCTTGAGCTCACCGGTGTTCAGCACAGCGCCCAGACCTGCGGTGACACCGCAGCCGAGCAGACCGATTGCTGCGTACTGTTCGGGGCTGATGTCAGCGGTGATCTTGGTGCACTGACCTGCTGCGACGAGGGTCTTCTCCGCGAAGGAGCCGATACCCAGCGCGGGGGTGAGCTCGGTGCCGTCCTCGAGGGTCATCTTCTGGGTTGCGTTGTGGGTTGCGAAGCAGTACTGCGGCTGGCCCTTGCGGCATGCGCGGCATTCGCCGCAGACTGCACGCCAGTTGAGGATGACCAGGTCGCCGGGGGCGATGTTGGTGACGTCATCGCCGACAGCCTCGACGATACCTGCGGACTCGTGGCCGAGCAGGTAGGGGAAGTCCTGGCCGACGCCGCCGGTGACGTAGTGGTGATCGGTCTGGCAGACACCGCAGGTGAGGACCTTGACGAGTGCTTCGCCCTTGCCGGGGTCGGGTACGTTGATGGTGGTGACGGTGACGGGTGCGTCCTGGGAGAGGGCTACGACAGCCTTAACCTTGTGCATGCTGTTCCTTTGCTTGGGGATTGCGGTTGATGCTCAACCGCGAGATAAAAATTTTTTGATACGTTCCCATTATAAGAGCTAAGGCATACCTGATGCACCCCGGGGCTGAGCGTGAAGCCCCCAGGTGAATGTGACGTTTTATGACGTTGTCTCTTACTCCTCCCGGAACCCGCGTAGTCTGCGGCTACTTACTCTGCCGCCTCCACCTCTGCCGCAAAGGCGAGCGCACCGCGTCGGAACGCGCCCGAGGTCAGTGCGTTCACGTGATCGCGGCCGGGCAGGGAGATGAAGCGGTTAAGCGGATTGTTGCCGCGCACCATGTCGTAGAGTTCCGCTCCGTCGGCGGCGATGGTGTCCGAGTCACCGAGCACGACCGCGATGGGTGCGTGCGGATGCGCGCCCGGGTGACCCGCAGGTAGGTTGGGGGATCCGGCACGCAGGGCGGGCACGTCGAAGAACGGGCCGAAGGGAATCCGAACGAACTTCAGTAGCGCGTCGGGCTGGATGGGGGAGCCGTCAATAATCGAGGTGAAGGAGGCGATCGCCTCGGCGGTGGAGTCCGCCGCGGGGGTTTCTGCGCTCGCGGAGGCGCTGGTCCCCTCGTGCGCTTCGAGCATGGCGCGCAGGGTGATGAGGTGGTCGTGCAGGGGCAGTCCGCCCAAGGTGAGGGATGCGACCGCCTCCGGGTGGGTGAGGGCGAGTTCCCATCCGACGCGGGCACCGAAGGAGAAACCGATAACGTGTGCGCGCGGCTGTAGCTCCACGTCGAGGTTGTTCTCCGTGGCGACGGCTCGCAGCAGCTGGGCAAGTGCGTTGGTGAGCAGGTGAATGGGGGTGAGGCGCTGACCCGTCGTATTGACAGAGGGCACCGAATCGAACGGGATTTCACTGCTCATAACCTGCGTATGGGCAGGCAGTTTGCAGTCAACCGTGAACTGTGGGTCTTTGAGGTATGTGTTCGTGTGGTAGGGCAGATTGACAGCTAGTACAGGGTATCCGGCGCGCAGATATTGGCGAATCCAGCCGGTGCCCCCGTAGAGCTGGTCACCGCGGGTGGCGAAGCCGTGAATCATGAGGGCGGGGATACGGCTTTTGAGCTGCTGCGGCTGGTAGAGGGTGTACTCGAGGTCAGGGAGAGCAACGGCGGGCGCGGCGGCATTGGGCGCTTCAACACTGGGTGCATCAACACTGGACGCAGCGGCGTTGGGTACAGCAAAGGGCGCGGGAGAGAAATCTGCACTGGTCATATGTCTATCTTAGTGACCAGGGTTTCTGTCCCGCGCCCTTCACACGCATGGTGGGTGAGCGCTCGGCTGCCTCTTAGTTCTTCTTGGCCGCCTCGTTCGGGTTGTCGGTGCTCGGCTTATCGGCGCCTAGATTGTCGGCACCCAGGTCGAAAAATGTCTCCTGGGCCGGCTCGGCGGAAGATTTTGCCTCGGCAGATGAACTTGCTGCGGCGGAAGAGTCTGACTCGGCGGTCGCGCGTGCATCCGCCTTTGCCGAGGCTGCCTCCGAAGCCTGAGCCTCGGCGGCGTCAGTCCTCGCCTGCTGTTTCTTGCCGTTGTCGAGGCGCTCCTTACCGTCGGCAATGAACGTGCGAATCATGGTGGTGTTAGTGTCCACCGCCTTCTGCACGCGATCCGCAATGGAGGGGCCCTTCGGCTTGGGGAGCATGCCCTGGCCTGCCGCCTGCTGCTGCAATTCGCGTCCGGCGGACATGAGGCGTTCCTGGCGTGCCTTCAGTGCACGCGATGCGGAGGTGCTGCGCGGCTGCACCTTCAGGTGGCCGTGGTCGTCATCGCCAGCGATAATCTGGCGCATGAGCATGATTTCGGCGTCCAGATGCGCGCCGAAGAGAAGCATATTGTTCATGATCCAGATGAACAGCAGCATCACAATCACACCACCGATCAGGCCGTAGGTGGCGTTGTACTTGCTGAAGTTGTTGGCGTAGAGGGTGAAGCCGAATGCGCCCAGACCCATGCCGAAGAGGGCGAGTGCCGCACCGGGGGAGAGCCTCCATGCCTTGTAACGGCGCACGTTCGGGGTGGCGGCGTAGAGTAGAGTGATCAGGGCGATTGCCATGAACAGAATCAGCACCCAGCGGCCGTTCAGCCAGATGAGCTTGATGAGCTCCATATCCACGGTTTCGGGTACATACCGACCGACCATGTCCAGGACGGTTACACCCAGCAGCATCATGAGCATCATGAGTACCACGAGGATGATAATCACGGTGGTGACGAAGACGTTCAGCGGCTTGAGAATCCAGCCGGGGCGGCCTTCACGCACGTTGTAGACCGTGTTGAGAGCTCGGCCGAAGGATCCGGTGTACCCAGAGGCGGACCATAGTGCACTGAGGATACCGGTCAACAGCACCAGGCCTGCGCCATGGTCGCCTGTAATCTGCTTGATGGGGTCTTCCAGAATGGCGTACATCTGGGCGGGCGCGTTGTCCTTGAGGAAGGCGAGGATGACGGCGGCGCTTTCCTCACCGTGACCGAATACGCCCAGCAGGGAGACGATCGCCAGCAGGGCGGGGAAGATGGACAGCACGGTGAAGTAGGTGAGTGCTGCCGCCATGTCGGTGCCGCCGTTTGCGCCGAATTTGTAGATGGCACGGCGCAGGATGTAGAGGATGCTTCCCTTGGGGAAGTCGCGCAGTTTCACGCTTGCGTACTTGGGGGCCGCGGGCTTCTTCTTACGGGAGAAGAGTCCGCGTCGAGCTCCGGCGGATACCTGGGTTGAGGAGGTGTCCGTGGAAGAGCCGGTGTGTGCAGCCAATGGGGCTCCTTGAATGAGTGGGATGGTACACAGTGGTGCGCCTATGAACTTCAGCGTGTGGGCGCACAGAAGGGGCGAGGAGAACAATGAGCTGTCCTTCCCGCCCCTGCGGTGACATTATAGGGTTTTCTAACCCTCCCGCATTTTTCTGCGAGTGCAGATAGCTGACCTGTCGGTCAGTTAGAGAGGGTCACAGCCCCGAAAATCCTCAAAAAAGGCTTGTCAGCTAGGGTATAAAGCTACCTGCTGAGCCTAACTGAAAACTAGTTGTGAATACCCAGAACCTTAGCGGTGTGAGCCATAACCTCATCAGCCAGATCCGGGTTGTCGTTGAGCTTCACGCCGTAACCGGGGATAAGCTCCTTCAGGCGAGGCTCCCAACCGGCAATCTTGGAGGGGAAGCACTTAGCCAGCAGGTTCAGCATAATCGGAGCCGCGGTGGAAGCACCGGGGGATGCACCCAGCAGAGCCGCGATAGAGCCGTCCGCTGCGGAGACAACCTCGGTACCGAACTGCAGGATGCCGCCCTTCTTCGCGTCCCTCTTCATGATCTGGACGCGCTGACCAGCCTCGATGAGCTCCCACTCGCCGCCGTCAGCCTCGGGGTAGTACTGGTGCAGGGTCTCCAGGCGAGCGTTCTTGTCCTTGACCAGCTCGGAGAGCAGGTACTTGACAAGGGAGAAGTTATCCAGACCTGCACGGGTCATGGGGTACAGGTTGTGCAGGCGCAGGGACTTCGGCAGATCTAGCACGGAACCCTGCTTCAAGAAGTTTGTCTTGAAACCGGCGTAGGGGCCGAAGAGCAGAGCACGCTTGCCGTCCACGTAGCGGGTGTCCAGGTGGGGAACAGACATGGGAGGTGCACCCACCGAAGCCTGACCGTACACCTTAGCGTTGTGCTGGTTTGCGGTTGCCTCGTGGGTGTTGCGCAGGAACAGGCCGGAGACGGGGAAGCCGCCGTAGCCCTTACCCTCTTCAATGCCGGACTTCTGCAACAGGTGCAGGGCGCCACCGCCGGCACCGAGGAACACGAACTTCGCGTTGATGCTCAGAGGCTCATCCTTGTTGATGCGGTTAATCGCCTCAACCTGCCAGGAACCGTTCGATTCGCGGTTCAGGTTGGTGACCTGGTAGCCGTAGCGAACCTCAACACCCTTGGTCTGCAGGTAATCGACCAGCTGCTCGGTGAGGGAGCCGAAGTTCACGTCGGTACCTTCGGGGGACCAGGTTGTAGCCATCGGCTCGTTACCCTTGCGGCCCTTGACGGTCAGCGGTGCCCATTCGCCAATCTTCTCGCGGTCATTGGAGAACTGCATACGCTCGAAGAGCTTCTCCTTGCGGAAAGAATCGTAGCGCGCAGCCAGGTACTTGGAGTGGTCTTCGCCGAAGACCAGGGACATGTGGGGGACCGGGTTGATGAAGCTGGTGTCAGTCAGAATATTCTTCTCAGTCAGGGAAGCCCAGAACTGGCGGGAAACCTGGAACTGCTCGTTAATGTTCAGCGCCTTGGCAGCGGAGACAGTACCGTCGGGACCAGCGGGGGCGTAGTTGAGCTCGCACAGTGCCGAGTGGCCGGTACCTGCGTTATTCCAGGGGTTGGAGGATTCCTGAGCAACCTTGTCGAGGCGTTCGAGCAGGATAATATTCCAGGTCGGTTCGAGCTCCTTGAGGAACACGCCGAGGGTGGCGCTCATGATGCCGCCGCCGACCAGGACGACGTCGGTTCGTTCAGTACGTGCTACCACTGAGTTCTCCCTTAGGGTGAGGGTGCCCATCCTCGGGCACAATGACTGTGGGGTACATCATCTAGCCTACTCCTTTTAGCGGGGGAGGCATAGCTAGAATCAGCAAATAACAGGAGAGTGTTGCAGTTCACATGTTAGCTTCCCTGGAGGGTAAAAACCCTCCAGAGCACGCCAAACATGCGCACAATGCAACACTCAAACCTGAACTGCCTACAACTTACGCAGTTTTCCAAACAGCTCAATCGCATTCTGCTCCGTCTGATAGCCCTGAACCTCACGGCTCACCGCCACCTTAGACGTCACATTCAGCAACGGAACCGCCGGCATGAACTGACCCAGCTGAGACACAACCTTCGCGTACAGCTCACGCTGCGAATCCACCGAAACAGCAGAATCCGCGGTACGAATCGCCTCCATCACCTCACTAAAACGAGGCGAAGGCGCCACCGCCACGGCAGTAGGCGACGGCGAAGGAGTCGCTGAAGGGCTCGGCGAAGCAGAAGCCGAAGCCTCCTCATCAGGAGACAATGGATCCGGCGAATAACTTGGCTGCGGGCTCGGAGTCGCAGAAATCTGAACATTCGAATCCGCACCGCGCGACGACGGAAAATCAGAATTCTTCTTCGTCAAACCAGTCGTCATATCCGACGGCGCATTAGCAATCAACGAACGCACCTGATGCTCAGCAATCAGCGGCGCCAACACCGGACCAAAGAACGCATACGGGTCACGGTACATGCCGTAGAAACCCGCCAAGGTAATACCGCGCTCAGAAGAAACCTCACGGCTCTTCGACAGATACTCAGACCACGGCAGGGGCACCGGCTTAATATTCAGACCCACCTCAATCAGCGAAGCCACCATCTCCGAATACACCTTCTGCGGAGTATCCATCCACGGCAGAGACACATCGGCAGGGTAGTAACACTCAATCACCTGATTGTCGTACCCAGCAGTCGCCAACAGCGAGCGCGCCATATCCTGATTACGGTCCGTGTAATCCTTCGCATCATCAGCCTTAATGCGGAACGACGGCGAAATCAGCGTCTGCGCATCCGAGGTGCCCTGCGGATAATACTGACGCAACGCACCGCGATCCACAGCATGCGAAATAGCGCGACGCACCGAAATATTCTTCAACACCGGATGCGCCGTATTCAAACCCAAATACACCAGCGAGAACGGGTCACGGCCCGGCGTCTGATAGCCATCACGCGCCAACTGGCCCAGATCAGACGAGTTCACCTGATCACACGCATCAATGTGACCCTCCATCAGCGCAAAATAACGCTTATCCGACGACGTGAGGGTCGAAATCTGAATCTCATCCAGCTCAGGTGCCTGACCATCAAAATGGGTATTCTTCAGCAGACGCACCGTGCCGTCCTTGAATGACTCCACACGGAACGCACCCGTACCCACCGGGTTACCCGTCAGCTTCTGATCCGCACCAAACAGCGAAGGATCAATAATGCTAAACGCCTGCTGCGTCAAAATACGCGGGAACGCCAGAGAAGGACGCGACAGCGTCACCACCACAGAGTTGCCCTTCGCCACCACCGACGAAACCAGCGGCAAGAACGACTGCACTGCAAATGACTGGGCGGCATCTGTCTTCTTGCTGTTCTTCTTATCATCCGGCTGAGTAGCAGCATGAGCACCCGCAGAAGCCGATGCAGAAGCCGACGCGCTCGGGGTAGCAGTTGCGGAAGCACTTGCAGAAGCAGACGGAGTAGCCGCACCCGACGGAGACGCCTGAACAGGCGCAGGCTCCACCGCCGAAGGATCAATAGAACCCGGCTTCGGCACACCAAAACCCCACGCAAACAAAGGCTGAGCAGGCACCGCCAAAGCAACAGTACCCTCACCCGTAGCCAACGCCTGCCACCTCTGGAAATTCTGCACCACAGCATCCGCAGACAACGCAGAACCGTTACTAAAATGAGCCTCACGCAACACAAACGTATGCACCAAACGGTCATCAGAAACCGTCCACTCACTACACAACGAATCCTGAACCTCAGGATCACCCGTGTAATGATTCGCCACCAACAACGTCTGCAAAACCTGCGCCGTCACCTGATACGTACTCGCCACAGGAAACAACGCCGGATCCAAACCCAACGGCGCCGCACCCTGCGCAAACCGAAACACGCGACGCGCATTAGCAGAGGACGCGCTCGCACTCGCCGAAGAACCAGCTGACGAACCAGCAGAAGATTGACCAGAACACGCAGAAAGCGCCAAACCAGCACTAAAAAGCGCGCCAAAACGCAAAACGGCACGTCGACTCAAGCCACTCGAGCCGGCAGTAGCTCGCAGCAGCGCATCAGAATTGCCAACAGCTGACGATGCATAAGGCTGATGCTGCACGGGAGGGTCCTCTCTTCCGTCGCGGATGCTTATCTTTCAGGATAACGGTTCAACACCCAACCGGGCGAGACACGCCCACCCCGGCAAGGCGCATACAAGAGAACCCGCCGCCACGAAAACCGTGACGGCGGGCCCAATGTGAATGTGTGTGCGCGAGGGGGGACTTGAACCCCCACGCCATAAGGCACAGGAACCTAAATCCTGCGTGTCTGCCAATTTCACCACTCGCGCGTAGCGTCACCCCACATCCGAAGATGCATGCGTCTGAGGCAACAAAGAATTAGTGTACACCAGGAACCAAGGTTCTCCAAGCCTTAAAAGAAGCCCCCATAGGGCAAAAAGTCCGCAAATACGCCGAACAACAGCCCTCTCAAGAAGCAGTAGAACAGCGATACGCAAACCCCAGAAAGCGTGACCCTACTTCGGGTCAATACCCAAATCACGACGCAACTTCGCCACATGACCCGTCGCACGCACATTGTACTGAGCCACAGAAATAACACCCTGCTCATCAATCACAAACGTCGAACGAATCAGGCCCTCATACACCTTGCCGTAATTCTTCTTCTCACCCCATGCACCATACGCCTCAGCCACAGCATGATCAGCATCAGACAGTAGCGGGAACGTCAACGACTCCTTCTCCACAAAACGCGCAATAGCCGCCGGCGAATCCGGAGAAACACCCAACACCACGTAACCCAACGACTTCAACGACGCCAAATTATCGCGGAAATCGCACGCCTCCTTAGTGCAACCCGGAGTCGAAGCCTTCGGGTAAAAATACAAAATCACCTTGCTGCCCGCATAATCACTCAGACTGTGCTCCTTACCCGACGCATCAGCAAGGGTAAAAGCAGGTGCCGGGGTGCCCGGCTCAAGACGAACGCTCATCAATAACTCCTCAAAACATCAATAGAGATCAGCAGGGGAGCGGCGGATGCGCCCCATGCAGTACCAAGGGCGGACGCGCCCCATGCAATACACACAGTCTAGTGTCCCACACACCCCACCCAAACAATGTGTCCAGGCTCACTCCAAATCAACTTGCGCACACCACAAAAACTCGCGTATAGTATTTTTCTGTTGCAAGGGAAACCTTGAAACAGGCAAGCGCCTCTAGCTCAATTGGCAGAGCAATTGACTCTTAATCAATGGGTTCTGGGTTCGAGTCCCAGGGGGCGCACTTCACAGAAAATCCCGCTGATTCTTCGGAATCGGCGGGATTTTTGCGTTCCCTCTGAAAAGATTTTGCTGGGCTTGAGGTATAGATATTTCCCCTTGCTCTGGTGTTCGATGCTTGGAAGACGGTATTCGCCCTCGTTCCTACAGGGGACCCGTCCTCGCTTCGCTTCGGACACCCTGATGTCACTACGGGCGATACCGTCTTTCTCGCTTGGTTACCTGATGGTGCGACGGGGAATATCTATACCTCTGCGCATCTGTGCTTCAGAGGTTCGCGGAATCCCGCCGGGGTCGTAGTAGATTCGCGGGGGTTCCGTGTGCGCCCCGTGCCTAGCGAACTGGGGCGGAGGAGGGCTGTCGCGGTTTAGTGTGTTGCGTGGCGGCTCGGTGTTTGGGTGGTGAAATGTTTGCGGTGGTTTTGTATGCGCCCCGTGCCTAGCGAACTGGGGTGGGGGAGGGCTGTCGCCTTTTGGCCTCCTACGAGATAGCTAATCAGTTGCGCGCAGAGGCGCCGGTGCCGTCCGTAGCGACATCAGGGTGCCCGAAGCGAAGCGAGG
>NZ_KV831926.1:841858-847105 GCF_001837265.1 Rothia sp. HMSC064F07
CGAGGGCGGGTGCCCCTGTAGGAGCGAGGACGTGCACCGCCCCTCAAGCGCCCAACAAAACTGAGCGTAGACACGCGAAAGCCCGCCGCAACCCAAAGTCACAGCGGGCAATCATTTCGAAAAGTCTCTGTTACAGGACCGGCCAAATCCGCGTCACAAACTCGCGGAAATCCTCCACATCCTTACCCTGCTCCAACAAGCCAACGCCAAAACGAGTCGCAACCTCAGCATTATCCTCAAACGACAAATAAAACGAGCTGCCATTCACCGACTCAAGCGTCACCGCATCATCACCCACACGATACGCATGCAGAGCATTCGTATTATCAATCGTCGTAGCCGTACCCGCAGGCGTCAACGCCGGCAAATTCACCGGAGCAATAATCACCTCATCAGGCGCATCCTGATACCCAACAATAAAATGCTGCTGATCAGGATACTGATGCAACGCCAAATCAGGATTACGGTAAACCGCACGGCCCGTCGCATACACCAAATTGTATGCACCGTAATTAATAATCTGCTCGTCAAAAACCGGGTGCAGAACTCGGATAAGTTCTTCACCCGTCAAAAACACGTCACTCTCAACAGAGTTACGGGGGTCAACAACCTCTGCGTACTTACTTGCTTCGGTCAGCTCATCAGCGACCGGGATGATCGGTTCGGTCATAGCTTCAGTCTACCGGGGCAACCAACGAAGGTCACGAGTATTCGCGCATATTACGCGCCATGACGTCCAAAAATGCGAGTTTTTCTCACCTGTTCAAATGAACACGTGGGAATGTGTCAACAAGTGCAATGTGTCCACATCATGAAAGAAAGTATCTGACCTGCGCCTTTATGAACAAAAACGGGCGTGTTGCTCGATAGAGATTTGACTCACCCCTTCTTGGGGCGCACCATAGAAGGGTGAAGACAGCAATGTTCCAGCGAATTCTACGCCTTGTCGACGTCGCCTAGGGCGCGTGGCAGGGTCTATTCACTGCGACTGAGCGCCCCTACCGCTACCACCAACAGCGAGGGGCATTTTTTATAGCTTGGTACCCCCGGGCATAGGATGCGTGAGGATCACACAAACCCCACGCAGAACATTGAGTACAACGAAGAACCATTAAGACACGAGGCATTTCCATGACTATGGGATTTTCCACTTCTGATGACGCGGCAAACGCTCCCGCAGAACGCATGACCGGTTCTCAGGCAATCGTCCGCACCCTCGAAGACCTGGGTGTGACTGACGTATTCGGCCTGCCTGGTGGAGCCATTCTGCCGACCTATGACCCCCTGTACGACTCCAAGAAGGTCCGCCACATCCTGGTCCGCCACGAGCAGGGCGCAGGCCACGCAGCTCAGGGCTACGCAGTGTCCAGTGGTAAGACCGGCGTGTGCATTGCAACCTCCGGCCCCGGCGCAACCAACCTGCTGACCGCAATCGCTGACGCAAACATGGACTCCATCCCCCTGGTCGCAATCACCGGCCAGGTGTCCACTAAGTTGCTGGGCTCTGACGCATTCCAGGAAGCTGACATCGTCGGCATGGCAATGCCCATCTCCAAGCACTCCTTCATGATCACCGACCCGCAGGACATCCCCCGCGCGCTCGCAGCAGCATTCCACATCGCATCCACCGGACGCCCCGGCCCCGTGCTCGTGGACGTCACCAAGGACGCACAGGTTGGCATGATGGAATACCGCGGCATTCCTGAGGACCTGGAGCTGCGCGGCTACACCCCCGTCACCCGCGGTCACTCCAAGCAGATCCACGAAGCAGCTAAGTTCATCACCGAATCCAAGCGCCCCGTCTTCTACGTCGGTGGTGGCCTGGTCCGCGCAGGTGCTTCCGAAGAGTTCCACAAGCTGGCTAAGCTCATCGGTGCACCCGTCGTCACCACCCTGAACGCTATCGGTGCATTCCCCGACTCTGACCCCCAGAACCTCGGCATGCCCGGCATGCACGGCACCGTCCCCGCCGTCGCCGCAATGCAGAAGTCTGACCTGCTCATCACCCTCGGCGCACGCTTCGACGACCGCGTCACCGGTAAGCTCGACTCCTTCGCACCCGAGGCTAAGGTCATCCACATTGACGTTGATCCGGCAGAAATCTCGAAGATCCGCTTCGCAGACGTGCCGATCGTCGGCGACCTCAAGTACGTGCTGCCCGAGCTGACCGACCTGCTCTCCACCGAGTTCGCAGACCAGCTGCCGAACCTCACCGAATGGTGGAACGAGCTGAACGTCATCCGCAAGGATTACCCGCTCGGCTACGAAAAGCCCAACGATGGCCTCGGCTCGCCTGAGTACGTCCTGGAGCGTATTAGCGCTCTCACCGGCCCCGACGCATACTACGTCACCGGCGTTGGCCAGCACCAGATGTGGGGTGCACACTACATCCAGCAGGAGAGCCCCCGTCACTTCATCAGCTCCGCAGGTCTCGGCACCATGGGCTACGGCGTTCCTGCCGGCATGGGTGCAAAGGTCGCACACCCCGAATCCACCGTGTGGATTATCGACGGTGACGGCTGCTTCCAGATGACCAACCAGGAACTGGTCACCTGCGCACAGAACAACATCCCCGTCAAGGTTGCTATCATCAACAACTCCTCCCTCGGTATGGTGCGCCAGTGGCAGACTCTGTTCTACAACGAGCGCTACTCCAACACCGATCTGAAGGACGGTCACGGCACCGCACGCATCCCCGACTTCGTGAAGCTCGGCGACGCATACGGTTGCGCCACCTTCCGTTGCGAGCGCGACGAAGACGTGGACGCCACCATTAAGGCTGCCCTGGAAATCAACGACCGCCCCGTGGTCATTGACTTCACCGTCAGCCCCCACGCACTGGTCTGGCCCATGGTCCCGGCAGGCGTTTCTAATGACAAGATTTGGATTGCGAAGAACACTTCGCCCGAGTTCGATCGTGAGGGAGAGAACTAATGTCTCAGCACACTCTGTCCGTTCTGGTAGAAGATAAGCCGGGCGTTCTCACCCGCGTCTCCGGCCTGTTCTCCCGCCGCCTGTTCAACATCCTCTCCCTGGCTGTGGGCCCCACCGAAAACCCCGGTGTTTCCCGCATCACCGTCGTGACCGAGGGTGACGCACACACCATCGAGCAGATCACCAAGCAGCTGAACAAGCTTGTTCACGTGCTGAAGGTCGTCGAGCTTCCCGCCGACTCCTCCACCCAGCGCGGCCACATCCTGATTAAGGTCAAGGCCGACGCAGTTGCTCGCCTGCAGATCGTTCAGGCAGCTGACCTGTTCCGCGCATCTGTGATTGACGTTTCCCCTGAGTCTGTTGTCATCGAGGCAACCGGTTCTGAGGAGAAGCTCAACGCACTGCTGGATGTTCTGGAGCCTTACGGTGTTCGCGAAATTGTTCGCGCAGGCACCATCGGCCTGGCACGTGGCCCCCGCGCCATGAGCGAGCGCATCTAGCACAAAATACCTGACGCTACATTCCCGTAGCAGTTCTCCCGCCCGCACAACCGAAACACACGTATTCGCAGTGCGGGCGGGGGAGCATCAGGTACTCTCTATTTCTTTCTCTACTAGGTGATTTCTCTACCTGGGGACCCTAATGCCAAAGAAATAGATGCAGTACCCCATAAACTCTGCAGGTTGTAAAATCTTGAGCCACAATCTGAGAAGTGCTCTCGTAAACCTGCACCCCAAAAGCTATCAAGTAGAATAGTCAATGTTGAGCCCAGCCTGGGCCGCATACCAAACTTACTGAGGAGAAGAAATGGCAGCAACCATTTTCTACAACGACGACGCAGACCTCTCCCTGATCCAGGGTCGCACCGTAGCAGTTATCGGCTACGGCTCCCAGGGCCACGCACACGCACTGAACCTGCGTGACTCCGGCGTGAAGGTCATCGTCGGTCTGTCCGAGGGCTCCAAGTCCCGTGCCAAGGCTGAGGCAGAAGGCCTGCGCGTCGCAACCGTTGCAGAAGCAGCAGCAGAAGCAGACGTCATCATGATCCTGACCCCGGACCAGGTCCAGGCAAAGGTCTACGCAGAGAGCATCGAACCCCACCTGAAGCCCGGCAACGCACTGTTCTTCGCACACGGCTTCAACATCCGCTTCGGCTACATCACCGCACCCGAGGGTGTCGACGTGGCAATGGTCGCCCCCAAGGGCCCCGGCCACACCGTCCGCCGCGAATTCGAAGCAGGCCGCGGCGTTCCCGCCCTGGTCGCAGTTGAGAAGGACGCATCCGGCGAAGCACTCGCACTGGCACTGTCCTACGCAAAGGCACTGGGTGCAACCCGCGCAGGCGTCATTAAGACCACCTTCACCGAAGAGACCGAATCCGACCTGTTCGGCGAGCAGGCAGTCCTCTGCGGCTCCACCTCCCAGCTCGTCCAGTACGGCTTCGAGGTCCTGACCGAAGCTGGCTACCAGCCCGAAATCGCGTACTTCGAGGTTCTGCACGAGCTCAAGCTCATCGTTGACCTGATGATCGAGGGCGGCATCGCTAAGCAGCGTTGGTCCATCTCCGACACCGCAGAGTACGGCGACTACGTCTCCGGCCCCCGCGTAATCTCCCCCGAGGTCAAGGAAAACATGAAGGCTGTCCTGGCAGACATCCAGAACGGCAACTTCGCAAAGCGCTTCATGGAAGACCAGGCTGCAGGCGCACCCGAGTTCAAGGAACTGCGTGCAAAGGGCGAGGCACACCCCATCGAGGCAACCGGCCGCAAGCTGCGCGAGCTGTTCTCCTGGAACTCCGTTGACGACGACTACACCGAAGGTTCCGTCGCTCGCTAAACGGTAGCTCAGCAATAGCTTTATAAGAATCCGGTGCACCACCCACACTCCGCTACAGGGGGAGAGAGGTGGGGCGCCGGATTCTTGCTGTTTCAAGCTGAACAGCAGCACTCAACAGGTATGTGATGCAGTTCATGCTCACTTGAGTTGCGGGTGTCTATAAAATGCCGTATAGTATTTACTTGTTGCAGGGGAAACCCTGAAAAACAAATAAGCGCCTCTAGCTCAATTGGCAGAGCAATTGACTCTTAATCAATGGGTTCTGGGTTCGAGTCCCAGGGGGCGCACTTCACAGAAAATCCCGCTGATTCTTCGGAATCGGCGGGATTTTTGCGTTCCCCTTGAAATGCAGTCTTCATGGGTTGAGGAATCGGTGTTCGTCCTCGCTCCTGCAGGGGTTGGGTGGGTGGGTACCTCGCGTCTCCCAAGACTACGGGGTGCGCTACATGTTTCCTCCGCGCCTACGCAGGGGCACCC
>NZ_KV831926.1:847205-858165 GCF_001837265.1 Rothia sp. HMSC064F07
GAGAGCGTCCGTGTGACACCCTGAGGGCGCTTCCGGAAAACGTAGCTGCACCCCAGGGGTTCCCGGTGTGTGCGTCTGTATGCAACCTGGCGGGTGCGTGGAGGTTTCGGCGGCCTCCGTAGTGACATCAGGGTGCCCGAAGCGAAGCGAGGGCGGGTGCCCCTGTAGGAACGAGGAGGGTGCCGAACCTCGAGCTAATCCCGCCGCGGGTGGTGCGTGGTTTGGGTGTGCGCCCCGTGCCTAGCGAACTGGGTGGGGGAGGGCTGTCGCGGTTTAGCGTGTTACGTGGTGGTTGGGTGCTTGCCGCGTATCAGAGTGTAACCCCGGTGAGAGCCTCGCCTAATCCTGCGGTAAACTGAAAGTTATGACTGCAACTCCGTTCTACATCACCACCGCCATCTCCTACCCCAATGGCAACCCGCACATCGGCCACGCCTACGAAACCATCGCAGCCGACGTGCTAGCCCGCTTCAAGCGCCTCGACGGCTTCGACGTGCGCTTCATGACCGGCACCGACGAGCACGGCCAGAAGATGCAGACCACCGCCGAGAAGCTCGGTAAGACCGCTAAGGAACTCGCCGACGAGAACTCCGCACGCTTCAAAGCAATGAACGACGCGCTGAACATCAGCTACGACCGCTTCATCCGCACCACCGACCCCGACCACTATGTCGCATCCCAGGCCATCTGGAAGCGCATGGAAGAAAACGGCGACATCTACCTCGACAAGTACGCCGGCTGGTACTCCGTACGCGACGAAGCCTACTACGCAGAAGACGAAACCGAAGTCCGCGACGGCCAGCGCTACGCCATCACCACCGGCACCGAAGTCGAATGGACCGAAGAAGAATCCTACTTCTTCCGCCTCTCCAAGTACGGCGACAAGCTCCTCGAACTCTACGCCAACGAAGGCTACGTCTACCCCGAATCCCGCCGCAACGAACTCATCTCCTTCGTCAAGGGCGGCCTCAACGACCTGTCCATCTCCCGCACCACCTTCGACTGGGGCGTACCCGTACCCGGCAACGACAAGCACGTCATGTACGTGTGGGTCGACGCCCTCACCAACTACCTGACCGGCCTCGGCTACCCCGACACCGACAACGAGCTGTTCACCAAGTACTGGCCCGCCGACCTGCACCTCATCGGTAAGGACATCACCCGATTCCACTCCATCTACTGGCCCGCATTCCTGTGGTCCGCCGGAGTCGAACTGCCCAAGCGCGTCTTCGGCCACGGCTTCCTGCTCGTCAACGGCGAGAAGATGTCCAAGTCCGTCGGTAACGTCGTCGACCCCGCAAACCTTGTCAACGCGTTCGGCCTGGACGCCGTACGATTCTTCCTCATGCGTGAAGTGTCCTTCGGTCAGGACGGCTCCTACTCCGAAGAGTCCATCATCAACCGCATCAACTCCGACCTGGCAAACAACCTCGGCAACCTCGCCCAGCGTTCCCTGTCCATGGTCGCCAAGAACTGCGGCGGTGCCGTCCCCACCCACGGCGAATTCACCGAAGCCGACCGCCAGATCCTCGACCAGGCGGCAGCCCTCTACGAGCCCGTCCGTGCAGACTTCGACGAGCAGGCATTCCACCGCGCTTTGGAACGCATCTGGACCGTCCTCGCAGACACCAACGCCTACTTCGCAGAGCAGGAACCCTGGACCCTGCGCAAGAACGGCGAACTCGACCGCATGAACACCGTGCTGTACGTAACCCTTGAGGTCGTACGCCAGGTCGCCCTGCTGCTGCAGCCCGTCATGCCCGACTCGACCGCCAAGCTGCTGACCCTGCTCGGTGTACCCGAAGGCGACGCACGCCAGTTCGCAGCCCTCGGCACCGCACTCGTGCCCGGCACCGAACTGCCCGCACCCGCACCGGTGTTCCCCCGCTACGAAGCACCCAAGGCATAACAGCTGCTTCTGCAATAGCGAATAGCGTATGAAAGCCCTCGGCTTCCTGACCCCGAATGGGGGGAGGAGCCGGGGGCTTTTCGCATACATATATATGTGTAGGCGCGGGCAGAGATGGGAGGCAGAGGTACGGGGTAGGGGTGCAGGGTGAGAACGCCGGTTGAGCCGCCACTCATCCTTAAGGATGATGCCGGTACCCTGCCCAGCCCGCCTCAGGCTCACCTCAGCCCGTGGAATGAGCGGGGAACCTGCGCATCCGCAGGTCAAGACCCGGTGAACACCCGCCAAAATCAACCTGGAGGATGAGAAAAACCCTGTAGTCAGCGCCATGCTGCGTGAAATAATTGAACTATGACTACGACAACTCCTCACGCACAGACGGCACAGGTCGCCGTCTCCGCACGAAACCTTTCCAAAACCTACGGCATGGGTGAAGCAACCGTCCACGCCCTCAACAACGTCTCCGTCGACTTTGAGCAGGGCAAGTTCACCGCGATTATGGGCCCCTCCGGCTCCGGCAAGTCCACGCTGATGCAGACCATCGCAACCCTGGACACCCCCGACCCGAACCCGGCAACCTCCATCCGTATTGGCGGTACCGAGCTCTTCGGACTGAAGGACAACGCCCTCACCGAATTCCGCCGCGAACACATCGGCTTCATCTTCCAGGCGTTCAACTTGGTGCCCACCCTCACTGCGGGCCAGAATATTGACCTGCCCCTGGGTCTCGCCGGTAAGAAGCCCGACCCGCAGTGGCGCGACTACCTGGTCAAGACCCTCGGCCTGGAAACCCGCCTCGACCACCGCCCCGAACAGCTCTCCGGCGGTCAGCAGCAGCGCGTCGCCATCGTGCGCGCCCTGCTCGCACGCCCCGAAGTGGTCTTCGCCGACGAACCGACCGGTAACCTCGACTCCAACTCCGGCGCCGAGGTGCTGCGTCTGCTGCGTGCCGCCGCAACCGACCACGCACAGACCATCCTCATGGTCACCCACGACGCAAACGCCGCCTCCTACGCAGACCGCGTGGTCTTCATCAAGGACGGCATGGTCGCCGGCGAAATGATCGAACCCACCTACGACGCCGTCCTCGGCGCAATGGCACAGCTGGAAGGTCGATAAGCCGTGGCAACCACACTGAACACGGTGGCGCGCTCCAATCTGCGCGCCTCCAAAGGAAAATACATTCTCACGGGCATAGGCATCGCGATCTCATCCTTCTTCATCGCCGCCATTATGATGCTCACCAACTCGCTGCAGGCGACCGTCAACTCCTCCGTAGGTGACGTGCTCTCCCGCGCCGAGGCGGTTGTCGCCTCCGCCGCTACAACCAGCGACGGTAAAGACAGCACCTCTATCTACCTGACCCGTGACCAGATTCAGAAAGTAGAAAAGAGCGACCTGCTCTCCGGCTACTGGGTTCAGTATGCCGTTTCGGGCGCGCTCGGTACCGGCGATCAGAAAACCCTCGTGCAGTACAACCAGCTGCCCGCCGACTCGAGCCTCTTCCCGTACAAGGTGCAGGGCAAAATCCCCGGTAGCGACCACGAAATCATGGTCTCTACCTACTTCGCGAAGAAGCACAACCTCTCGCTGAACGGCAAGGTCACCAGCACCGACGTTGTAGAATCCGTCAGCGCCCCCGGTACCGACAAGACCGCCGAATACACCGTCGTCGGTCTGTTCGACCCCGGTTTTGAAGGCTCCACCACCAATCAGGCTGTCTTCATTGGTGGCACCAGCCTCGGCGAAGCCGCCCTGAAGGCAGCTGAGGCAGAAAACAAGAGTTCCGCGGCAGGCTACCGAAGCATGGCTGGCGCGAACCTCATCTACCTCAAGTTCAAGGACGGCGTAACCGACGCCAAGCTCAAGAGCCTGCAGGAGTCCCTCAGCAGCGGCGACACAAAGAACGACCCGCGCGTCATGACCGGTCAGAAGCTGCTGGAGGACTACCAGAAGACCATCTCCACGGTCTTCACCTCCATTAGTGTGGTTCTGGGCGCCTTCGCGGCACTGGCTCTGCTGGTTTCCTCCTTCGTCATCTCCAACACCTTCGCGGTGCTGGTCGGCCAGCGCATCCGTGAACTGGCTCTGCTGCGTACCCTCGGTGCCCGTGGCGGCTCCCTCGTACGGATGCTACTCATCGAATCCATTACCGTGGGCGTGGTGTTCTCCCTCATCGGTGCGCTACTGACCTACCCGGTTGGCGCGCTGGTTGGTGCAAACCTCACCACCATCATGATTTCGTACTCAATCACCCCGGTGATTATCAGTACCCTGATCTGCACCATCGTGACGGTTCTGGCGTCGCTCTCCCCGGCACGAAGCGCCCTGCGCATCTCGCCCATCAGCGCGATGAGCGAGCACACCAACCTTGAGGTGCGCAAGCCCGGCAAGGTCGGCCCGATCCTGGGTCTGGTCTTCGGTGCCGCAGGTATCGGCCTGGCTATGCTGGCTCAGAACCAGGGTTCCGGTGAGGGTGCCGGCAATAAGGCCATCCTCTTCATGATGGGGGCCGCGCTGCTGCTCGGTATTGCGGTCTTCCTCCTCACCCCGCTGGTACTGCCCCCGCTGGTACGTGCCCTCGGTAAGGTCACCCGCACCCAGACCGGCAAGCTGGCGCTCGCCAACGCACTGCGTTCGCCCAAGCGCACCGTCTCCACCGGCCGCGCCGTGCTGGTGGGTACCCTGGTCGTGTCGACTGTGCTCACCGGTTACTCGGTGCTGAGCGCCTCGCTGACCAAGGCCCTGGATCAGCAGTACCCGATTTCTGCGCAGGCAAAGTACAGCTCGTACGACCAGTCCGAGGCTGCCTCCACCGTGACCAAGGCGGAGGAAATCGCTTCCAAGGTCAAGGGTATTAAGAACGTTCAGACATCCGCCGTCGGTTACGCAGCCGGTGTGGTTGACTACACCGTCGAATACGAGGGACAGACCGCCAACCAGAATTCCGACCTGGTGGCCTTGAGCTCCTCCGATTTGAAGGCAATCCTGCCGGGCGAAAACTCGAACCTTGCCGATGACACCGTGCTCGTACCGCAGGGCCTCTGGAAGTCCGCTGGGCTGAATGAGTCCAGCCGTCTGAAGGCACACGGCCCGCTCGGCGAAGTGGAACTCAAGCCCGTCAAGTCCGCAACCAAGCAGCACCTGCTGATTGTCAACCCTGCCACCGCCGCCAAGCTGCAGGACGCCAAGAACCCGCAGAAGGTTGCCAACCCTGCCGCTGAGGAAGCTCAGAAGCGTCTGGAAGAAGCAATCGCCAGCGGTGACAAGGAAGCTCAGACGAAGGCAGCTCACCTGACTGTCACCAGCCAGGCAACCGGTAACGACACCGTCGTTCTGGTGCGCGCCGCATCCCCGCTGACCAGTAGCGAGAACGCGACCCTGCAGGCTGACCTGAACCGAGCCAGCCCGGACAGCTCCTTCACCGGTGGTCTGCAGGAACGTCAGACCTACGACCAGCTGCTGACCGTTATGCTGACCTTCACTCTGGTGATGCTCATGCTCGCAGTGGTCATCTCGATTATTGGTGTGGCGAACACGATGACCCTGTCGGTCAACGAACGCCGCCGCGAGAACGCGATGCTCCGCTCGCTGGGTCTGTCCCGCAAGCAGCTGCGCCGCATGATTTCCATTGAAGCGATTCTGATTACGCTCGCCGCAGTGGTGCTCGGTATGGTTTCCGGTGGTGTGATTGGTAGCCTCTCGGCGCAGATTATTATGTCTTCCATGAGTGCTTCCGCCCCGCTCGTGCTTGACCTGCCGTACGTCTGGTACGTGGTCATCCTCATTGTGGGTGTGCTCGCCGCGATGCTCGCTTCGGCTCTGCCGGCGGCTCGTTCGGCTCGCATGTCCCCGGTTGAGGGTATGCGCGGCTAACCCGCTGTATCTGGCATAGTCACAGTACCTGGCGAACCCGGATACTCGGCGTGAGAAAGCCCCGGAGGGCGCCTCGATTAGGAGGCGCCCGCCGGGGCTTCACTGTGTCCTCTAGTCTGCAGTGCTCACTATTCTGTTGTGCTTGTACTCTCAGATTCTTGGAGCTGACCTGCAGCCTGGCTTTGCGCGTATGATGGGTGTATGAGCACTAGCCACCCCAATCTGCGTCGCGGGTACACGCTACCCCATGAAGCGGAGGTTCTTCAGATCCTCCGTGACGCTGGTGTGCGCCGTGCCCGACTCTTCGGCAGTGCCGCCCGCGGTGAGCTGACCGAAACCAGCGACCTGGATTTTTTGGTGCAGATGCCGGGTGTAGCCCCTTTTGACGAGTTCATGCAGATGGTCGATGCTCAGCACCGCATTGAACAGTTGACCGGTCGTAGCGTTGATATGGTCACCCGGTTGCGCCCCCGCATCTATGCGGAAGCAGAACCGGACATGGTGGAGCTACAGCTATAAGAAGTTGCCTGAGCTGATGAGCGACTTTGAACGAATCATCGACGAGATAGAAGTAACTACTTAACTAACAAAGCCCCGGATGGTGCCTCGAGAGGAGGCGCCCGCCGGGGCTTTACTGCGTCCTCTATGCTGTTGTGCCCTTATATAGGGGAGGGCTAGTGGGCGATGCCCGCCTCATACGCCATAATGACCGCCTGCACACGATCACGCGCACCCAACTTCGCCAACACATGCGACACATGAGTCTTCACCGTTGCCTCCGAAAGCACCAACTCCCGCGTAATCTCCGCATTCGACAAGCCGCGCGCAATCAAACCCAGCACCTCAAACTCACGCGGCGACAACTGCTCAATCAACTCACGATGCGGATAATCCTGCACAGGCTCGCTCTGATAAGAAGAATTAGCCGGGCTTGCAGGCTCAGCCGGAATGAAGGTTGCTTTAGGAAGCTCAGATGCTACAGCCGGGGGAGTAACTGGAACAGACCCGGCGGCAGGAGTGGCAGGAGCGGTAGGAACAACAGGAGCGGGGGAGTCCAGCACCGGAATCATCTGTTCCAACAGGCGGCGAGTCGCAGACGGCGCAATCACCGCATCGCCGCGGTGCACCGTACGAATCGCCTCCAGCAACTGCTCCGGCGGAGTGTCCTTCAACAAGAAACCGCTCGCACCCGCACGCACCGCTGAATACACGTACTCATCAATATCGAAGGTCGTGAGCATAATAATGCGCACCCGCTCATCCTCGGAAACTTCACGCTCGCCGTCACGCTCCAGGATGCGGCGCGCCGCCTCCAGGCCGTCGCAGTGCGGCATGCGCACATCCATGAGGATGATCTGCGGCGCCTGCCCCTCAGAGACCATGCGGTCAAAAACGTCAATAGCCGCCAGGCCGTCATCGGCCTCCATGACGACCTGCAGGTCCGGCTGGGAGTTGACGAGCATGCTCAAGCCGCCGCGCACTAGGCGCTGGTCGTCAACGAGCATCACGCGAATCGGCTGGGTGGTCTGTGGTGCAGAAGTCTGTGGTGCAGAAGAGTACATAGTTTCAATCCTAGATCACGAGGTAGTAGAGGGCACCGCTATTAGAGGTCGCGGTAGGGCAGCGCCGCCTCAACGAGCCAGCCGCCATCAGGCTGCAGACCGTATGTGAGGGTGCCGTGGTAGAGGGCGATGCGCTCGCTCATGCCGCGCAGACCGTTACCGCTACCGGGTACCGGGCGGGCAATGTGCTGAGCCGCGGCAGAGGAAACCGGGCCGTTCTGAACCCACAACTGCAGGCCGTCCTTACCCCAGTGAATGGCGACGGTGGTTGCGGCGCCGGGGGAGTGCTTGAGCGCGTTGGTGAGCGCCTCCTGCACGGTGCGGTACGCCGCCAGTTCGGCACCCTGCGGTAGGGTGCGTGCCATGGTGCCGGTGATTCCGGTGAAGGTGACGGGTAGCCCGGCGCGGCGGCTCTGCTCCACTAGGGCGGGCACATCGTTGAGGGTGGGCACGGGTGCGTAGGCGGTTGCCTCGTCTGTGCGCAGTAGCCCGAGTAGGGAACGCATCTGGGTGAGGGAGTCGCGTGCCGTGTCTGCGATGAGTTCGAGGGTCTGCTCGGCAATATCCGGTTCGCTCTGCTGAGCCTGACCCGGCTGCTCTGCCTGTTCAGTCTGCTGCTCTGCCTGCTGTGCCTGTTGTGTTTGCTGGGCGCGTGCGGTGCGGGTGCTCGCGGCTGCGTAGCGTGCCCCGTCCGCCTGGGAAATAATGCTGGAGAGCGAGTGCGCCACAATATCGTGCATTTCGCGGGCGATGCGGGTGCGTTCGTCCTGCGCTGCGAGGCGGCGTTCCTGTTCCTGCTCGTATTCGAGGCGGCGGGCGCGTTCTTTGAATTCCTCGCTGCGCAGTTCGCGCATGCGGCGGGAGTCGCCGAGGAACCAGAAGACGGTGAAGATGGATCCGCAGAGCACGCCGAGCATCAGGGAGATGAAGATGCGGGCGGGCATGTCGTCCCAGTGGTAGAGGAATGAGAGCGAGGCCTGCACGGTGACGGCGAGTGCGCCGACCCAGCCGAGAATGAGGCCGCGGAAGCGGGCGCGGCGGGTCCAGTGCCTGCCGATATGGTAGGCGGCGAGGCTGACGGGCGGGTAGCAGGTGATGGCGAGGGAGTCGGGGAAGGGCTCCACGAGGGTGAGGCAGAGCGCCGCGATGACCACGTAGATACTTGCGTAGGGGAACCGATAGCGGAAGTAGAGCGCGGTGGTGCTGCTGAGCGCGGAGATGACCGGGATCCAGCCGTAGCTGTTGACGAAGGCTGCGGAGAGTACGCAGCAGAAGAACTGCATGTGCGCAACGACGATGATGTTCATCCAGCCGCGTTTGTCTCTGAGGTAGTTTTGCACGCGGCTGGAGGCGCTGATTGCGTCGGCGGGCAGATCGCTGTTTTCTGAGCTGCCGCGGGTATGCGTTACGGCGTGGCCTGATTCGGCTGTCTCTGTGCTGTGCTGTGGGTTCTGCTGGGGTTCGGTGTGCTTGAGGGGCATGTTTCCAGTGTATCTGGGTGTTTGTGAGGGGTTGGGGGCCTCTTTTGTGCTCTCACATGCAGGAATATTCTGTGGGTTTGTGTGTGTGGGTGTGTGCTTGCGTGTGTGTGACACGCTAAAAACATCTATTTTTAGTGACCTTGATTACTTTTTTGTAGATTATTTATTCAACTAAAGCTTGAGGGTTTGGGGTTGTATGGGGTTCGAATTCGGGTTTAAGAGACCAGTAACTCCCTTAAGTAACCTATTTTGGTTGAAAAACCTTCAACTAAGGCGGAGAGTTTAAGGGAAACCCCCTCATCAAACCATTTTTGGAACCATTGCGGGATAGGTTCTTGATGGGTATAGTTTTAGCCGTACCCGAAATCTGCGCCCGAGGTCTAAGGCCTTACAGAACGAACACCAAGCGTTCTGAAGCGCGTCTCCCTATGTAGGGGAGCGGAGTACAGCATTATGTCGTTATCACCAGAGGTTAGGCGCAAGCCTACTTCACTCACTCGAATCTCATCAGGTGACGTTCTTCGCCGCGCACGACGGCGGGTGATAACTTTTATTCCTCAAAATGACATCACTCTCGAAGGACATACATGTCTACTAACATTTCTCGCCGCAAGGTTGTCGCTGGCGCAGCATGGGCTGCTCCGGTTGTCGCAGCATCTGCTGCAGTTCCCGCTTTCGCTTCCTCCACTGTTTGTGAGTGGGAAGAGACCGTAGCTTACTCCGCAAACGGCGCCGCATCCGGTGCTAAGGGCACCGCATCCTTCGTCGTTCCCGCACTGGTCGACAAGATCAAGTTCGAGGTCGTCGGTGGCGCTGGTGGTACCAACTACGACGATATGGCAGCAGGTTCCGGTGCAAAGATCACCGGTATCATCGAGGTCAAGCCCGGCCAGACCGTTCAGCTCATCGGCGCAGCCGGTGGTATCGGTAACGGCCCCCTGACTGCAGCTGAGGGTGGTGAGGGCTACGGTAACGGTGGTTCCTCCAACCTGCCCAACCCCATCCCCTCCAGCATCATGCAGCAGGTCAACACTATTTGGCCCGCTAACTCCCCCCTGAAGCGTATTACCTACTCCGCATCCGGTGGTGGCTCCTCCGCTCTGGTCATCAACGGTACCCCCGTTGCAGTTGCAGGTGGCGGCGGTGGCGCTGGCTTCATCAACAACGGTGGCGCTAACAACAACCCCCAGTACATGGAAGCTGGCGCAGTGACCGCTTCTTGGCAGTGGCCCTCCGGCGCAAAGCGCAACGGCAACATCATCTTCGGTTCCACCGGTGGTTCCGCTGACGGTGCATCGGGTTCTGCAGGTCTTGAAGGCTTCGGTATCTACGACGCTGACAACTCTATCCGCGAAACCGTTGAGGCCGGTGAAGGTGGCGCAAACGGTATCGGTGGTAACGGTGGTGCTAAGACCGCTCTGCACACCGGCAAGTCCCCGAACGGTGTTCTGGGCTTCTCCTCCGCCAACAACCAGGAGATTTACCAGTCCTCCAAGTCCGGTAACAATGGTGGCTCCGGCTTCACCGGTGCCGGTGGTGACGGTGTAGCATCCTACTCCTACCTGATCGACAACAACGATCGCACCAAGAAGGAAGAGGGTACCCACAACGGTACCGGTTACGCTCTCGAGTACTCCTCCATCGGCTTCAACTTCAACGGCTACGAGTCCGTCATCTCCGCAGGTGGTGGCGCAGGCTACGGTGGCGGTGGCTCCGGTGCTTCCAGCTCCTCCTCCGCAATCGTTCTGACCCAGAAGTGGAACAACAACCCCAACGGTATCCGCCAGAACGTCTCCTTCGGCCAGCTCGGCGGCGGCGGCGGCGCAGGTGGTTCCTACGTTGCTCCCGGTGTTTCCGGCGGTACCATTACCTCCGCAGGTAACGCTCCGACCGCTCGTAGCGAACGTGGCAACGGCTACGTCAAGGTCACCCTCTGCAAGCGCACCGCGTAATTGCATAGACCTTTAGGGCTCTCACTCTGAGTGAGAACTCGTAACGATATTCCCCGGCTGATAATTCAGCCGGGGAATATTGTTTTAACCGGTAGAGGCTGAACACCACAGAATCCAGAACCCCAGACTTCAGGAGGCGGGTCTGGGTCAAGGCACTGCCGGGCAGAGACTGGGGGGGGG
>NZ_KV831926.1:858265-918576 GCF_001837265.1 Rothia sp. HMSC064F07
GGGGGGGGGTAGCCCAGAGCCCGTCTAGCCCAGAGTCTGAGAACCCGTCCGCACACTCTACCGCCCACCCGCTGCGCGTATTACGGTAGAGGCATGACTGAAGCACGTAGCATCGACCTCGCCGTCATCCCCGGCGACGGCATCGGCCCCGAAATCATTACCGAAGCCCAGCGCATCCTCACCCGCGCCTGCGAGCTCGAAAACATCACCGTAACCCCCACCCACTACAAGCTCGGCGCCGAGCACTGGCTGGAAACCGGTGAAACCCTGCCCGACTCCACCATGGACGCCCTCAAGCAGCACGACGCGATCCTCTTCGGCGCCATCGGTGCAGACCCGCGCAGCGGCAAGATTCCCTCCGGCCTCATCGAACGCGAAATGCTCCTGAAGCTGCGCTTCGCCTTCGACCACTACATCAACCTGCGCCCCTCCCGCCTGTACCCCGGCGCAGTTTCCCCGCTTGCCAACCCCGGCAACATCGACTTCGTCGTCGTGCGTGAAGGCACCGAAGGCCCCTACATCGGCAACGGCGGCGTGATTCGCCAGGGCACCCCGCACGAAATCGCCACCGAAGTCTCCCTCAACACCGCGCACGGCGTGGAGCGCCTGGTACGCTACGCCTTCGAGCTGGCGTCCACCCGCCGCAAGAAGGTCACCCTCGTGCACAAGACCAACGTGCTCACCCACGCAGGTCGCCTCTACAATCGCTACTTCACCGAAATCGCGGCTGAATTCCCCGAGGTTGAGACCGACTACCTGCACATTGACGCGACCACCATCTTCATGGTCACCGACCCCGCCCGCTTCGACGTGATCGTCACCGACAACCTCTTCGGCGACATCATCACCGACCTCGCAGGTGCAGTGACCGGCGGTATCGGCTACGCGGCAAGCGGCAACATCAATGCCGTCGGCGAGTTCCCCTCCATGTTCGAGCCCGTTCACGGCTCCGCACCGGACATCGCCCGCCAGAACAAGGCAAACCCCACCGCCGCAATCCTCGCTGGTGCCATGCTGCTGCGCCACCTCGGCCACGATGCAGCCGCAGCCCGCATTGAGGACGCCGTCGAAGCAGATATGCGCGAAAACGGCGCCACCGTGCGCGGAACCGATCAGGTTGGCGCGGACGTGCTCGCACGCCTCGGTTAATACTTGCCCGGCTAAAACTGGCTCGGCTAAAACGTGAACTACGCTAGTGAAGCCCGGAAGGAACACACCTTCCGGGCTTCACCTGTTCACATCCTGAATGGGAGAAAAGGTGCGCATGCGGCAAACGCATCTTTCCGGTACTCTAAACAGGTCAGGCACACCCGCCCGGCACCTCGGCGGTGGACACCATCCACCACTAGCTTTGATGCATCCAACTAGCACAGACCGCTAGATGCACCATCTGCCCCGCACGACAACGCGCCCGGCGGCACACACCGGTCCCTCGCCCCGCCGCGAGAACCGCCACTCAAAGAACGCCCACAGAGGCAACTAGACGAAGAGGAACGCAGAACGATGGCAACCGAATTCAGCCACGAAGCAAACCAGTCACCCGCCACCGCCGAACGCCGCGCCGAAATCCTCGCAAACCCCGGCTTCGGTGACTACTTCAGTGACCACATGGTCACCATCGACTGGGAAGGCGACTACAAGACCGGCGGCACCTGGTACGACGCACGAGTTCACCCCTACGGCCCGCTCGTCCTCGACCCCGCAGCATCCGTGTTCCACTACGGCCAGGAAATCTTCGAAGGCATCAAGGGCTACCGCCACGCCGACGGTTCCGTATGGACCTTCCGCCCCGAAAAGAACGCGGCACGTTTCGCGAACTCCGCACGCCGCCTTTCCCTGCCCGAACTGCCCGCCGAGACCTTCATCGAATCCCTGCGCGAACTCGTGAAGATGGACGAGCAGTGGGTACCCACCGGCGACGGTGAGGCCTTCTACTTCCGCCCCTTCATGATCGCAACCGAGGCATTCCTCGGCGTTCGCCCCGCACGCCACGTGCAGTACCACGTGATCGGCTCGCCCGCAGGTAACTACTTCGGCACCCCCGAACCCGTGGACATTTGGCTCTCCACCACCTACGCCCGCGCAGGCGAAGGCGGCACCGGCGCGGCAAAGTGCGGCGGTAACTACGCAGCATCCATGATTGCCCAGACCGAGGGTGAAAAGCACGGTTGCAAGCAGGTCATCTTCAAGGACCCGCACCGCGGCGACGCCATCGAAGAGCTCGGCGGTATGAACGTGTTCTTCATCTTCGGCAAGGAAAACAAGATTGTCACCCCCGAACTGACCGGCACCATCCTGGAGGGCGTGACCCGCTCCTCGCTGATTCAGCTGGCTAAGGACCGCGGTATGACCGTCGAAGAGCGCGCAATCACCCTCAACGAGTGGCGTGAAGGCGTGGCAAACGGCGACATCACCGAAATCTTCGCCTGCGGCACCGCAGCAGTGGTCGCACCCATCGGCAAGCTCAAGGCAGAAGACTTCGAGATTCCGGCACCCACCGAGCACTTCGGCGAAATTTCCAAGAGCCTGCGCGAAGAGCTCGTCGGTATTCAGCTCGGCACCGTTGAGGACCGCCACGGCTGGATGACCCGCCTCATCTAAAACGTGAATCTAACGTGACCAGCGAAATCCCCGCAGGATGCGCCCGCACCCGGAACGCGCACCCGCGGGGATTCGCTGTGCCCGGTCAGTGCTGTGCTCAGCGAATATTGCGCGCGGCGTTGATAATACGAGGACAGGGGAGGGGAGGCGCACCCCGCCGAACCTAATAGTGTTGAACCCCGCCGGGCTAAAACCTGCCTTGCCAATTCCGCCCGCCGCCCCCGCCCTCGAAGGCTGGTACCCTAGAAAGTATGCGTATTGCACGATTTACCGTAAATAATGAGCTCCACTTCGGGCTGGTAGAAGGCGACGCAGGCGAAGAAACCCTGCGCGTACTCGCCGGCGACCCCTTCTACTCGGGCATCGAACCGACCGGCACCACCTACCCCATCGACCAGGTGCGCCTGCTCGCCCCGATTATTCCCCGCTCCAAGGTGATTGGAGCGATCGCAAACTGGGCTGGAACCGAGGCACCTGCCTCCCCGCAGTTCTTCCTCAAGCCCAACACCACCGTCATCGGCCCCGGCGACCCCGTGACCCTGCCCGAGTACTCCGAAGCCGTCAGCCCCGAGGGTGAGCTTGCCGTCATCGTCGGCCGTATCGCCAAGTCCGTGCCGCTCGAGCGCGTGCACGAGGTCATCTTCGGCTACACCGTAGCCAACGACCTCACCGCCCGCGACCTGCTCGAAGACCGCCAGTGGACCCGCGCCAAGGGCTTCGACGGCTCCACCCCGCTCGGCCCCTGGATCGAAACCGACCTGGACACCGACTCGCTGAACATCACCACCTGGGTCGACGGCGACGTCGTGCAGGAGGGCAACACCTCCGAAATGCACTACTCCGTAGCCGAACAGGTTGCCGCAGCCTCCGAAATCTTCACCCTGCTGCCCGGCGACGTACTGCTCACCGGCACCCCCGCCGGCATCAGCGTACTGCGCGACGGCAACGAAGTAGAGGTCGAAGTCGAAGGCATCGGCTCCCTCGTCACCCGCGTGCGCGACTAAACAGCCCGCACCCAAAAACGTAACGTACATCCTGAAACACACCGTCAAGGAGACATCATGACCGAATACCACGGTCCCGTACTCAACAGCCCCGCAGACACCCGCGTCCGCTTCTGCCCCTCGCCCACCGGCACCCCGCACGTGGGCATGGTCCGCACCGCCCTCTTCAACTGGGCGTACGCACGCCACACCGGCGGCAAGCTGATCTTCCGCATCGAAGACACCGACGCGGCACGCGACTCCGAAGAGTCGTTCAACCAGGTGCTCGAATCCCTGCACTGGCTCGGCATCAACTGGGACGAAGGCGTTGGCGTCGGTGGTCCCCACGAGCCCTACCGCCAGTCCGAGCGTAAGACCGCAGGCATCTACAACGAGATCTTCGAAAAGCTCGTTGAAGGCGGCTACGTGTACGAAGACTTCTCCACCCCCGACGAGGTGAAGGAACGCCGCAAGGCAGCCGGTCAGGACCCGCAGCTCGGCTACGACAACTACGACCGCAACCTCACCGAAGAGCAGAAGGAAGCCTACCGCGCCGAGGGCCGTAAGCCCGTGTGGCGTCTGCGTATGCCCGACGAGGACATCACCTTCAACGACCTCGTTCGCGGTGAAATCACCTTCAAGGCCGGTACCGTGCCCGACTACGTGGTCGTCCGCTCCAACGGCGACCCGCTGTACCCCTTCGTGAACCCCGTCGACGACGCACTCATGGGCGTCACCCACGTGCTGCGCGGTGAGGACCTGCTCTCCTCCACCCCGCGCCAGATTGCGCTCTACCGCGCGCTCATCGACACCGGCGTGACCAGCTTCATCCCCGAATTTGGTCACCTGCCCTACGTCATGGGCCAGGGCAACAAGAAGCTCTCCAAGCGCGACCCCGAGTCGAACCTCTTCCTGCTGCGCGACTCCGGCTTCATCAAGGAAGGCCTGCTGAACTACCTGTCCCTGCTGGGCTGGTCCCTCTCCGCAGATCAGGACGTCTTCACCATCGATGAGCTCGTCGAGCACTTCGACGTACACGACGTTGTCGCCAACCCCGCACGCTTCGACGTGAAGAAGGCAGAGTCCATTAACGGCGACCACATCCGTGCGCTCGACCCCAAGGACTTCCGCGACCGTCTCATCCCGTACCTGCAGGCTGCAGGCGTACTCGGCGAGACCCTCACCGAGCGTGAAGAGCAGGTCCTCACCGAAGCTGCACCCCTCGTCCAGGAGCGCATGCAGCTGCTCGGTGAAGCACCCGGCCTGCTCGCATTCCTCTTCAAGGCTGATGAAGAAATCAGCACCGCAGACGACGCACGCAAGCAGCTCAAGGAATCCGCACCGCAGGTCCTCGCCGCCGCAATCGAAGCTCTGGAGCCCCTCGAGGACTTCACCGCCGCCAACATTGAGGCAGCCCTGCGCGCCGCAATCGTCGACGGCCTGGAAATCAAGCCGCGCCTCGCATTCGGCCCCGTGCGCATCGCAGTGTCCGGTGAGCGCATCTCCCCGCCCTTGTTTGAATCCATGGAAATCCTGGGCAAGGAATCCTCCCTCGCACGCCTGCGCAAGCTTGCCGCTGAACTGAGCTAGCTATGAATCAATCGATTATGGGGAAGGCGCTGCTCAAGGGCACCCTCATGGCGCTCACCAACGCCTGCATTATCTGGCTGTTCGCCTACATTGCCGGCTTTGACCGCTCCGTATGGATGGTCGTCATCATTATTGCCGGCGCGGCGCTCGCCTACGTGACCGCATTCCTGGAGGCACGCGCCATGCAGAACGCGGCTCGTGGCGGCGACGTGAGCACCTCGTCGTCTGTTGTTGATTCTTCGGATTCTTCTGACTCTTCGGACGAAGAAGACGACTTCGTGGACCCGGGCCCCGACCCGGACGCGGGCGACTTCGACGCCGGAAGCTCCAGCAGTTCGGACTACAGTAGCTACAGCAGCTCCGACTACTCTGGTGGCGGCGATTCCGGTGGAGGCGACTCTGGCGGTAGCAGCGACTAAGCTCTAGAGAATCCCCTTATCCAACGGGAATCAGACGACCGAAAGGTCTGAAGGAACCCGGAGGATAAGGGGATTTTTCATAAATTTAAGAATATTTTTTGTGATGGATATTTCCTGTAAAACTACTAGTCAGTATGTTTTATGTGGGTGAATCTGGTTCCATTTTGGGGAGTGTGGCAAGAATTTGGTTTGCGCACCCCGGCAAAGGCTCGTATAGTAGTACTTGTTGTTGCGACGAACTGAAAAGTTCAAAGCGAAAACATGCGGTTGTAGCTCAGTTGGTAGAGCACCACCTTGCCAAGGTGGATGTCGCGAGTTCAAGTCTCGTCAACCGCTCCACTAAGGCCCCGAGGTTCGCCTCGGGGCTTTTTCGTTGTCTCTGGGTTTTATTGTCTCCGGGTTTTTGCTGTCTCCGGGGGTATCGTCTCCGGGTTTTTAGTTTTTGGAGGCGTGGGGTAGGGGGAGTCTTTTTCGAGGTGGTTGCTTGGGTGGGTTGGCCGTCAGGGCGCTTGGGTTATCTGGTTATCTGGCTGCCGGGCTATCTGACGACCTGACTGCCCGGTCACCTGACTGCTGGGAGGCAGCGCAGGAAAAAGTCTTCAAAAAATTTCGGACACAAAGCGTCAGGGGAGGAGGCAAAACTGTTCTCTGAGCCCCCTTGAAGACGCTTTGAAGGGTGAAAATCGGCCCCAGAACCCTCTTTTTGAAGAAATTTAAAAAACTTTTTAACCTCAAAAACCCCGGAAACACGCGGAAGTAGCGGGCATAAAACCGTGAATGTGAGGCGGCTCTCCAGATTTCGGCTTGCACGCCTCCAGAAAGACCCGTATAGTTATTACTCGTTCCGGTGAAAAGCCGAAAGGCGAAAAACGGAACGGTAACTCAATAGAGTAATGGGATATGGTGTAATTGGCAACACGAAGGTTTCTGGTTCCTTTGTTCTAGGTTCGAGTCCTGGTATCCCAGCTAACCTCCTCACGGAGGTTGCGGCCCCATCGTATAGCGGCCTAGTACTCCGCCCTCTCACGGCGGCAACACCGGTTCAAATCCGGTTGGGGTCACCACTAGGAAAAAGCCTGGTTTCTTCGGAAGCCAGGCTTTTTTGTTTATCCAGTGAAACCGGACTGAGATTCGGTAATGACTTAGCGACTTCAGCCATGGTTAAAAGCTATCCCTGAAGACGCTAACCTAGCCCCAAAGTCCGTAACTCATGACCAGAGTCCATAAGTCATTACTGAACCTGCAGTCACCTCTGGTGGGATGATCTTTTAGATTCCATGGTGCCGCCGTGAACTCACCGGGAAGGGGACGGGAAGAAAAAAGGGAGCGCAAAATTTGACCTTCACGCCAAGCCTCGGTATAGTCTTATCCGTAAGCGTGATTGGCGCAGTGGTAGCGCGCTTCGTTCACACCGAAGAGGTCACTGGTTCGAACCCAGTATCACGCACCAATAACCCCCGTTTCAAGGAACGGGGGTTTTATTATGCCCACCGGTATTTGTGCCCACAAGCAGTACAAACCCAGCCGCGGACACAACCACCCGAGAATGAGGTACCCCGTGACAACACCCGAACTCGCCGCAGCCACCGACTACGGACGCATGTACGCGCGCGTCCGCGGAGGAGAACTCCTCGTCCCCTCCATCACCACCGTCATCGGGCAGCACGCCAACGACCTCAGCGGCTGGCACGGGTACATGGCCGCCAAAGCCGCCCTCGAAGACCAGCGCGCCTACCGCGCCACCGGATCCCACGGCCTCAAATTCGCCATCATCCGCGACGCAGCCAGCGCCTCCGAACGATACCGCGACGCAGCCGCCGCCCGAGGCGACCGCGTCCACAACTACGCCGAAGCCGTCGCCCTACGCGCCATGGGCCGCGAACACAACCTCGACGAAAGCCGCGAACAGCTCATCATCAACGGCGAACAAGCCTACGCCGACCGCTTCGACGAATGGTGGGAAGCCTTCAAGCCCCGCCCCCTCGCCGCCGAAGTCACCATCTGGAACGACACCGTCGGCTACGCGGGAACCCTCGACCTCGTCGCAGAAATCGCAGGCCGAACCTGCATCATCGACTACAAAACCAAAGGCACCGACAAACGCGGCCGCGTCAAAGCACTCGACGAAAAAGTCGTCATGCAGCTCGTCGCCGGACTCAAAGCCGAAGAATCCATCGTCGACCCCGACGAAGGCACCTGGGAACCCTGGAAATACGGTGACGCGCCCGTCCTCATGGGCGTAGCCCTCGGCGAAACGCAGGTGCTGCCGCAGCAGGCAAACCCCGCCGTGCTCGAACGTAACTGGTACAAGTTCTGCGCCCTGCGCCGCGTCTGGGAATTCGACCGCCAGGTCCAAGAATTTGAAGACCCTGCGCTCATGCCCGTAGTACCCCCGCCCGCGGCATAGGGGAGTAGCGGGCATAGGGGAGAGGATCAAACCCCCGAGGAGATGAGCGCTGGGAGGTGAAGCTCAGCCCTCACCCTACCGCCTCCACCCCCAGCGCCTCGATTCGTTCTAGATTCGCGCTACTGAATCGGCGACAATAGAACAATAGGCAGAACGGCGCACCTGCTGTGAAGAATGCGCCCGCTGTGAAGAACCCGCTACTGAGAAAACCGCCAGCGCAGTTTCACCCGCGAGGTTCTACCAGCGCAGTTCTGCCGCCATATTGAAATCCGTAAGCACATTCCCGGCACACCGCCGGCAAAGGAGGACCATGACCATCCTGAGCATCCGCACCGTAGGCGACCCGGTGCTGCGCAGCGTCTGCGACCCCATCACCGTCTTCGACGACGACCTGGCACGACTCATCGACGACATGCTAGAAACCATGTACGACGTGGGCGGCGTGGGCCTTGCCGGCCCGCAGGTTGGTATCTCCAAACAGATCTTCACCTTCGGCGGCATTGACGACCGCGAAGGCTACATCATCAACCCCGTGCTCGAAGTCGGCGAAGAAGACCAGGAAGGCGGCGAAGGCTGCCTGTCCGTGCCCGGTCAGAAGTCCGCGACCCCGCGCAAGAACTGGGCGCGCGTGACCGGCGTGGACCGCCACGGCGAACCCCTCGTGCTGGAGGGTGAGGGCCTGTTCGCGCGCATGCTGCAGCACGAGACCGACCACCTGCACGGCAAGCTGTTCATCGACCGCCTCGTGGGTGAAGACCGCCAGCGTGTGATGCGTGCCCTGCGCGCCGCAGACTACAACACTGTCGCCGCGAAGACCGTGACCGAGCGTGCAACCCGCGTGGGCGGCGCCTTCGGCGGCGGTGGCGCGTTCGGTGCAGGTTCTGCTGGTTCCTCCTTCGGTAGCTTCGGAAAGTAGGCTCACATGCTCAACATTATTTACGCAGGCACCCCCGACGTTGCCGTGCCCCCGCTCGACTACCTGGCGAACTCCGATAAGGTGCGCGTGGTCGGCGTGCTCACCCGCGAAGACGCCCCCGTGGGCCGCAAGCGCGTGCTCACCCCCTCCCCGGTCGCGCAGCGCGCCGAAGAGCTCGGCCTGCCCATCGTGAAGGCAAACCGCTGGAACGACGAAGCCGCCGCAGCCATCGCTGAGCTGAACGCTGACGCAGCCGCCGTGGTCGCCTACGGTGCCCTGCTGCCGCTGCCCGCGCTGGAATCCTTGCGCTACGGCTGGGTCAACCTGCACTTCTCCAAGCTGCCCGCCTGGCGCGGTGCCGCCCCCGTGCAGCGCGCCCTCATGGCCGGTGAGCAGGAAATTTTCTCCACCACCTTCCTGCTCGAGGAAGGCCTGGACACCGGCCCCACCTTCGAACAGGAATCCACCCCCGTAGCCGCCGACGACACCGCAGGCACCGTGCTGATGCGCCTCGCAACCAGCGGCGGCGCACTGCTTGAACGCACCTTCGAACGCCTCGAAGCGGGCGAGAACGGCACCGTGCAGGTCGAGGACGAGTCGGTTAGCTACGCCTCCAAGATGAGCATTGCCGACGGCCGCCTCACCTGGACCGAACCCGCCGAACAGATTCTGGCACGCTTCCGCGGCGTCACCCCCGAGCCCGGCGCATGGTGCGAACTGGGCGAAAACCGCTTCAAGATCGGTGGTCTGGCGGTTGCCGATGAGCGCCTGGTGCAGTCCCTGACCGAGGCGAACGGTGGCCCCCTCGCACCCGGTGCGGTGCGTCTGCACGCGAAGAAGGTACTGGTCGGCACCGGTACCGAACCCCTGATGCTGCTGCAGGTTCAGCCTGCCGGTAAGAAAATGATGGATGCGCCCGCGTGGGCTCGCGGCGCTGGCAAGGACATGGCGGAAGGCCTGGTGGTACTCGCATGAGCAACGAAAAGCGCCCTTACAAGGGAGGACACGGCAAGCCCGGTCACTCCGGTAAGCCCGGCAACGGCAAGTTCAACCAGGGTAGCGGTCAGGGTAAGTTCAATCAGGGCAGCGGCCAGGGTGAGGGCGGTGCGAAGCGTAAGCGTCGCCGCCGCTCCGGCGCTGGCAACGGCTCTGGTGTGAGCGAGCAGAACCGCCAGCAGTCCCAGAGCTCCCAGCGTACTCAGAACCAGCGTTCGCAGAATCAAAGCTCGCAGGGCCGCCCGCAGAAGTGGGACGACAACTCCCGCAGCGAATCGCGCACCGGCCGCCGCTTTGACGGCCTGACCAGTGTCGAACGCGCCGCACGCCGCGCCAAGACCGAGCACGACGACACCAAACGCGGTGGCGGCGGTACCTCCCAGCGCAATAAGAGCGGCCACGAACGCAACCGCCGCTCCATGTCCGCCCGCGAATTCTCCGCGGCGGCACCCTCCGCACGCTCGCGCACCGCAGACACCGCACGCGCAACCGTCTTCGACGTACTGCGCTCCGTGGCGGAATCCGACGCCTACGCGAACCTCGTGCTGCCCAAGGCGATTCGTAGCCACCGCCTCGACCACCGCGACGCAGGCTTCGCAACCGAGCTGACCTACGGCACGCTGCGCCACCAGGGCACCTACGACGCAATCCTCAGCCGCTGCGTAGACCGCCCCATCGAGAAGGTCGGCACCACCACCCTGATCGTGCTGCGCATGGGCGTGCACCAGCTGCTGAACATGCGCGTTCCCGCCCACGCGGCGCTGAACCAGAGCGTGTCTCTGGCACGCGAAAAGATCGGTGCGGGCCCGGCAAGCTTCATCAACGCGGTGCTGCGCCGCGTCTCCGAGCGCACCCCCGAAGAGTGGTACGAACTCATCATCGAGAACGCGAAGGACGACACCGAGCGCATGGCGCTGCTCGCCTCGCACCCCGGCTGGATTGTGCGTTCCATGCGCCAGGCACTCGTCGCGCACGGCCGCCCCGCCTCCGAAATTGAGCAGCTGCTCGAAGCGGACAACCTCGCCCCCGTGGTGAACCTGGTTGCGCTGCCCGGCCTGGGTAGCCTCGACGAGGCACGCGAACAGGGCGCCGTCGACGGCGAGCTGGTTGAGGGTTCGGCACTGTACGCCTCCGGCGACTTGGCACGCCTGGAATCCGTACGTGAAGGCACCGTCCGCGCGCAGGATGCTGGCTCCCAGCTGGTGGCACGCGCGCTCGCCGCAGCACCCCTGGACGGCACCGACACCGCATGGCTCGACCTGTGCGCAGGCCCCGGCGGTAAGGCGGCGCTCCTCGGCGCGCTCGGTATTCAGCGCGGCGCATCCCTGGTCGCCAACGAGGCGGCACCGCACCGCGCGCAGCTCGTGGAATCCTCCATGCGCCCCCTGCCCGAGGACAGCTACACGGTACTCACCGGCGACGGCCGCCAGATCCGCGAGACCCTGCGCAAGAACGCCTCCGACCTGCCCGGATCCATTGAGCCCGGTCAGCTTTTCGACCGTGTGATGGTGGATGTGCCCTGCTCCGGTCTGGGCGCCCTGCGCCGCCGCCCCGAGGCGCGTTGGCGCAAGTCCCCGCGCGATATTGCCGAGCTGCTGCCCCTGCAGCGTCAGCTCCTGGATGCGGCCATTGAGGCGACCCGCCCCGGCGGCGTTATCGCCTACGTGACCTGCTCCCCGCACGCGGCAGAAACCCAGAACATTGTGGCTGAGGTGCTCGAAAGCGGCGCGGTCAGCCTGCTCGATTCCGCCGCAGTACTGCGCGAAGTCGCCCTGCACACCGAAGGCGCGAACGGCGAGCCCGTGAGCGTGCTGGCGGGGGAGAAGGACCCCGGCCACACCCCCGAGATCAAGGTCAAAAAGGGTGCGCCGGTCGTGAAGGCTTCGGAGAACCCGACCACCGCGCAGCTGTGGCCGCACGTGCACGGAACCGACGCAATGTTCCTCGCCTTGCTGCGTAAGAACTAGCCGCTTCACCGCCTAGCATCACCCGCCATACGGCACGGATTTGAAAGGAACCCCATGGGTATTGCCATTAACCCGTCGATTCTTTCGGCGGATTTCGCGAACCTGCAGCGCGAGCTGGAGCGCATTTCCACCGCAGACGCCGCGCATATTGACGTGATGGACAACCACTTCGTCCCCAACCTCACCTGGGGTCCGCCGGTGGTCAAGCGTCTGCGCGAAATCTCCCCGGTGCCGTTCGACGTGCACCTGATGATTGAGGACGCCGACCGTTGGGCACCCGAATACGCCAGCATGGGCTGCGAATCGGTGACCTTCCACGCGGAGGCGGCTATCGCCCCCATCAAGCTGGCGCGCACCCTGCGTGCTGAGGGTGCGAAGGCGGGTATGGCGCTGCGTCCGGCAACCGCCGTGGAACCCTACCTGGACATGCTCAGCGAACTGGACATGCTGCTGATCATGACCGTGGAACCCGGCTTCGGCGGTCAGGCGTTCCTGGAGGTGACCCTGCCGAAGATCGCCCGCGCCGCCAAGGCGATTGAGGGCGCGAACCTGCCGGTGACCGTGCAGGTGGACGGCGGCATCACCGAAGAGACCATCCTGCGTGCCGCGGAGGCGGGCGCAACCTGCTTCGTTGCCGGTAGCTCGGTCTACGGTGTGGATGAGGCGCTCGGCGGTCCGGAGGCGGCAATCGCCTCCCTGCGTGCGGCGGCCGCATCGGTCAAGCGTTCCGGCACCGGATGCGGTTGCGGCCACTAGCGGTGCACGCTGGTAACGGCGCCCCGCATCGATGACACCCCCGCGCCCATAAAACCTCATACGCCCCGTTGTGAAGACTGCATCCCGTCGCGGCTCTTCGTGGCGGGGCGTTTTGCGTGCCCGGCTTTCTCAACCGCCGCAGATTTATAGTGAGACGACAGCAGGGGAGAGATACCTGTTTAAGCGACATAGTGTCAGCAAGACTATGACAAAGGGTGATATATGTTACCCCGCGCAATTCCGCGGCAAAACCGGGTATCCTGGCGGTCAGAGAAGGCAAACAGAACACATCTTGATGTAACACTCAGATATCTGTAAGGTTAGGTATAGTTTAGTCAAATCTAGGGGGAACTATGTCTTTCAACCGAACCGAGCTGACCGACGCCGAAAACCACGGCGCATCGGGCGTTAACCGCCGCGCATTCTTCGGCCTGGCGCTCGCCTCCTCGGCTGCTCTCGCCCTCGCGGCATGCAGCAGCGAGACCACCACGACCACCACTTCCGGCGGTTCCACCTCCGGCGGCAACAGCGGTACCCGCACCATCAAGGACATTGATGAGGAGAACGTAGAAGTTCCCGCCAACCCGCAGAAGGTTATCGTCCTCTCTGAGCCCACCCTCGACGGCCTGCTCGCCCTCGGCGTGACCCCCGTCGGTTCTGTCTCCGGTCGCGGCCAGTCCGGCGTGCCCAACTACCTTGCCGACCGCGCCAAGGGCGTGCAGATTATCGGCACCGTCGCCCAGGTCAACTACGAGCAGATTGGCAACCTTGATCCCGACCTGATTCTGGTCGACTCCACCGGCGTGGACAAGCGCTCCGAGGCCTTCGAAACCCTCAAGAAGATCGCTCCCGTCGTCTACTGCGGCTACGCGGGCGGCGACTGGCGCATCAACTTCCGCAACGTCGCCAACGCTATGAACATGGTCGACAAGGGCGAAGAAGTCATCAAGGCATACGAGTCAAACGCCGCAACGTTGAAGGATCAGCTCGCCCCCAAGTACGGCGACAAGACCTTCTCCATCGTCCGCTGGGCAGGCAACGGCCCCGCCCTGATCCTCAAGGAACTGCCTGCCGGCCAGGTACTCAACGACCTGGGCCTCAAGCGCCCCGAGGCGCAGGACCGCAACGGCCAGGGCCACTCCGAACCGGTCTCTCTGGAGAACCTGGCAACCATCGACGCGGACTACATGTTCCTCGGTACCCTCGGCGGCGCAAGCCAGAAGAACCCGAACGCACAGGGTACCGCAGGTCTGCAGGGCGCCGAAGAAGCACTGAATAAGGCGAAGGAAACCTCCGGCTTCACCAACCTGAAGGCAGTCAAGGACGACCACGTGATTCTCGTGGACGGCTCCAAGTGGACCTCCACCGGCGGCCCGCTACTGCTCGAGGGCATTATCGAAGACGTCAAGAAGGCGCTTCCGCTCTAAACGCCCCGCTCTAAATACCCTGTGAAGCAATCACCCGCTGAAGCTTCCGCCACCCTTCCCGCCGCGACCTAAAAACCGCGGCGGGAAGGGGATGCACGACCCACCACACCATCCTCAAGGACCACCATGACCGAAACTCGACCCGTGCGCACCGCAGCCCGCTATGGTGCCGTCGTGGCTCTCGCCGGCGCGCTCATCACCCCCGGTGCAGCGCTGACCGGCTCCACTCTCGCATTCGCGGATACTCCCGCCGCCACCCAGCAGGAAGCTAAGGCTGCCGTGACCATCTCCACCGAGAAGTGGCGCGAAGGTAAGCTCGTGCTGCGCGGCACCGGCTTTACCAGCACCGCACCCGGTCGCGGCGCAGTGTTCGCAGTGAAGTTCCTCGACGCCCTGCCGGATGAAGCGCACCAGGCGATTAACCCGATCACCAAGAAGGGCGGCAACTCGCCCGCGAACTTCATGGCAACCGCCAAAGAGGACGGCACCTTCGAGGTTGAGGTGTCCCTGCCGACCCCCGAAAACACCGGTCTGACCGCTGAGCAGCTGAAGAACAAGGGCTGGACCGTGGAGGGTACCAGCCACCGTATTCAGGTGCTTTCCGGCTCCCTGGGTGGTACGGATGCGGACGGTAACACCTACGACCGTCGTGCATCTGTGTCGCAGAATATTACGCTGAGCGACCCGGCTCCGAGCCCGGCACCGACCGCAGAGCCCACCGCTGAGCCCAGTGCAACTGCAGAGCCTTCTGCAACTGCAGAGCCTTCTGTGACTGCCGAGCCTACCGCGGACCCCTCTGCTACCGCTGACCCTAGCGCAACTGCAGAACCCACCCCGGCACCTACCGCAGAACCCACCCCGGCACCTACCGCAGAGCCGACCCCCGCACCCAGCGAAGACTCGAAAACCTGCGCCCCCGCCGATGACTCCTTCACCCCGCGCCTGACCATCGAGAACCCCAAGGCGGTTCAGGGTGGCAAGCTGCACCTGACCGGTGACGGCTGGTGCAACCCCGAAGACAAGAAGGCATCCGTTATCGGTCTGAAGATTGACGACGGCAAGGTATCCCGTAACGACGCCACCGCGGTCAACGACAACCGCACCATCTGGGCTATCGTCACCCCCGACGAAAACGGCCACATCGACGCCTGGATTGACCTGCCCACCCGCGATAACGCAGCTTTCAAGAATGACGAAGACGCGGCAAAGTACGCCTCCGGTGAGCACACCCTGCGCCTGCTGACCGGTAGCCTGCGTGAGGGCGACCGATCCGGAACCTACGGCGGCGCCAACAGCCAGGGCGGCATCAACACCACCTTCACCATCGGTGAGTACGCCCCCGGTGACGCGCCCGAGCCGGTCAATGCCTCCGAACTGACCGCTGGTAATGGCGTGCAGGTGAGCCGTGACGGCTCCACCGTGACCGTGACCGTGCCGAACGCTGAACCGGGCACCTGGGTGTACGCCGCAACCTACCTCGGTAACTCCCCGCAGACTCTCTACGGCTCCGGCTGGAAGCGTCTGGATGGCAACCGCAGCTTCAGCTACGAAACCAGCGTGAGCATGCCCGCCGCAACCTACCGCGTGGTTGTGCACAACGGCAACCAGGGCGCTGAAAATGCGGTGCTCGGTTTTGCTGACATGACCGTGGAACGTGCTGTTACCCCTCGTCAGGACGTTTCCCGCGATGAGCAGGACGCTACCGACCAGCTGGTCGAAGAGCTGAACGAAAACCCCGCAACCGCAACCTCCACGGCACCTGTGCCCATGCGTAACGCGGGCGGCCGCATCAGCACCCGCGCCACCGACGTGGACGCATCCCTCGCCGCGCTCTCGCAGAGCACCGCTCCGGTCGTGAACCGCGTGCAGGCTAAGGCGAAGGTTCAGAGCGCGCAGAAGAACCTGGCAACCAACCTGCAGAAGACCGAAGCCAACGCGAAGAAGGCAGTGAAGGCTGCCGCCGGTTCGCAGAACTCGCAGAACACGCAGGGCTCGCAGAACTCCGCCGCAGGCACGAAGGCACAGGGCCCGACCATTGAGGGTACTGAGCTGACCGGTCTGACCAAGTGGCTGGTCAACAACGCCAATAACCTGCTGCTCTCGGCGGCTGGCCTGGTGGTTTTGGCTGCGGCTCTGCTGCTGCGCACCTCCAAGAAGTAAGCTCTCTGACCACACATTCACATCGGCACCGGTCCACGCTCCACACTTTTGACCCTGCACCCTTGAACAGGGGCGTGGATCGGGTGCCTCCAACCATTCGGGTCACGACCCGCTGAACTGCACCTCCACGAACCCGGTAGCGTTCAGCTTCGACCCCGGTAATTTTGAAAGGACCACCATGCGTGCACCTTTTTCGGGAGCCCCGAAGGCATCCCTGACCTCTAAGGCGCTGACCGCCTGCGCTGCCGCAACCCTGGCGCTGGGCTTGGGTGTTGGCACCGCATCCGCTCTGCCTCCGGGCGGTGCGAAGGCATCGACTCCCGGCACTTCCTCGACCGTTTCTTCGTCTGTGAGCGAGCACGGCGTGATTTCCTTTAGCGTGAGCGGCTTCCCCGCGAACACTGTGGTGTCCGTGAAGGTGGACGACGGTAACCTGTGCCCCTCCGATGCGGCACAGGGCGCTTGCGTGGTGCACCAGCAGAAGACCGATGGCAACGGTAAGGTCTCCGGTTCCTTCGTTCTGCCGGATGTTGGCGCTGGCACCCACACTCTGCGTTTCCTTGCAACTGGTGAGAAGCGTGACAAGGACGGCAAGTACCTGGGCACCGAGGCGTACAGCAACCGCAGCCCCGAGTTCACCGTGGTGGGTGAGGGCGGTTCGGATAATTCCTCCTCGAACTCTTCGGGTTCTTCCTCGAACCGCGGCTCTTCCAGCTCGAAGAGCAACGGTGGTTCCTCGAATGGCGGCTCGAACTCTAACAACTCAGACTCTGCAGACGAGGCTCAGGGCTCTAACGATTCCAACGAGTCCTCGTCCAATGGTGGCTCGAACGGCTCCTCGAATGGTTCTGCGGGTGGCGCGGCTGAGGCTGAGACCGTGTACACCGACGCTGACGGCAACACCATCACCAAGGAGGAGTACGACCGCCTGAACGCGGAAGCTGACTCTTCCGGTACCTCTGGCTCTTCCGCTGCGCCTGCTGCTTCGGCTTCTGCAAATGCCCAGAAGAAGGCGACCGCTTCGGCGAGCGCATCTTCTTCGGCTGCTGCGCGCGGTACCGCGTCGAACCCGAGCGCTTCGGCTTCGGGCGCGGCTAACACCGCATCCACCGTTCAGACCGTGACTTACGGTGCTGCGTTCCCGTGGATTGGCGTGGTGGTTCTGGGCGTAAGCATTGTGGGTGCCGCTGCGCTGCTGCTGACCCGTAAGCGCTAAGACTTAACGTCGGATGCGGGTGGGGGAATACCCGCCCGCTCCGGCGTTTCTCTCATTATCTACCGGTGTGCTGGGTGCCCCTTCTTGTGGGTGCGCCGGGCGCGCCTCCCCGTTTTCTTGTATCGAGCATAAGGAGCATAGTGGCCCGCACGAGCTCATTGTCCCGAGATGTTCAGCAGGAGAGTACGTCCCGTCAGGGTTCTGTGATTCAGGGGCAGAAGTTGGGTAAGCGCCTGGCTTTTCTGTTCTTGTTTGCGGTGCTTTTGGTGGGGGCTGTGGCTGCTTCTTTGCTGTTCGGGTCGAATAATCTTCCGCCGGATCAGGTTCTGGCTGTTTTCAATGGCACTGCTTCTGAGCAGGCGCAGACGATTGTGATGGAGCAGCGCATTCCGCGTACCCTGGTGGGTCTTGCTGCGGGTGCGGCGTTGGCTATTGCCGGTTCTCTGATGCAGTCGTTGACTCGTAACCCGTTGGCTGAGCCCGGCCTGATGGGTGTGAACGCCGGTGCTGCGGTGGCTGTGATTGGCTCCGTGGTGGTTTTTGGCGTGATGGGTATTTGGCAGTACATGGTTGCTGCAACGATTGGTGGCGCGTTGGCTGCGGTGCTGGTGTACACGCTGGGTCGTGGCCGTGACGGATCGATTGTGAAGCTCGCTCTGGCGGGTGTGGCGATTTCTGCGGCGCTGTCGGCGATTGCGCAGGGCCTGATTTTGGCTGATCAGGATGCGTATAACGAGTTCCGTGTGTGGGTTGCCGGTTCGCTGGAGGGCCGCGGTATGGATATCGCGTCCACGGTGGGTCCGGTGATTGTGCTGGGTATGCTGGTGGCGTTCTTTGTGGCTCCTGCGATTAATGCTCTGAGTATGGGCGAGGAGGCGGCGACTAGCCTCGGCGTGAGTGTGCGTACGACCCAGAATTTGACGTTGCTGGCGGTGACGGTGCTTGCCGGTGCGGCGACTGCTGCGGTGGGTCCGATTGGTTTTGTGGGTTTGGCGGTGCCGTTTGTGGTGCGTGCTTTGCTCGGTAATGATGTGCGCTGGGTGAATTATGGTTCGGCGCTGTTGGGTCCGGTGTGGCTGCTGTGTGCTGACGTGTTGGCGCGTGTGCTGGTGGCTCCGCAGGAGACTCAGGTGGGTATTGTGGCGACTCTTGCCGGTGCCCCGGTGTTCTTGTTCTTGATGACTCGTCGTAAGGTGGAGGCTCTCTGATGTCGAATTCTTCCGCTGTTTCGACGGCGACTGCCACCAGCTCCGCTAATCGTTCTGCGCGTCGTAGCGGCCGCGATTTGGGTGGCCGCCCGGTGTTGACTGTGCGCGGTCCGCTGAGTGCTCAGGTGCCGTGGCGTGTGCTGATCCTGAATGTGGCGTTGGTGGTGCTGATTGCGGCGCTGGCGTTTTGGGGCATGTTGCAGGGTGATTATAAGCTCGCCCCGGAGAAGGTCATTCCGGCGTTGATGGGTGAGGGTAAGCAGATTGCTGTGACTTTCGCTCAGCAGCGTGCGGCGCGTATTGTGGCGGCGCTTCTGGTGGGTGCGGCGCTTGGTCTGTCGGGTGCGATTTTCCAGGTGATTTCGGGTAATGCCCTGGGTTCGCCGGATATTATCGGCTTCACGAATGGTGCCGCGACCGGTGCGCTGTTGCAGATTATTGTCTTCAATTCCGGTCCCGTTGAGGTTGCTCTGGGCGCTGTGGTTGGTGGCTTGGCGACTTCGGTGCTGGTGTGGCTGTTGACGCGCCGCACGGGCCTGCATGGCTTCCGTCTGGTGCTGGTCGGTATTGGTGTGGGTTCGACCCTGGCGGCGTTCAATGCGTTGCTGGTGGTGCGTGCTTCGCTGACTCAGGCGCAGACCGCGGCGTCCTGGCTTGCCGGTTCGCTCAATGACATCACGTGGGAGCGCACCTACGCGCTGATGGGTCTGTTGCTCGTGGTGACTCCGCTGCTGCTGATGCTGGTCCGCCCGCTGGGCGCGATTCGTTTTGGTGACCAGGTGGCATCCGGTTTGGGTGTGAGCGTGAATGCGTACCGTGTGGCGGCTCTGTTTATCGGTGTGCTTCTGGTTTCGCTGGCGACCGCGACGACCGGCCCGATTGCCTTTGTCGCCCTGGCGGCACCGCACATCGCGAAGACCCTGTCTCGTAGTGGCGGGGTGGGCTTCACCTCCGCGGCACTTATGGGTGCGCTCATGGTGCTCGGCTCTGACCTGATTGGCCGATTCGCTGTTCCCGGACGCATCATTCAGGTGGGTGTGGTGACCGGCGCGATTGGCGGCCTGTACCTGATTTACCTGATTTACCTCGAAAGGAAGAAGAGCTAGTGAACACTAGTGTGACGACCCGCCTTGAAGGCGAGAACATGGTGGTTGCCTACGGTGAGCATACGGTGCTCAACGGGGTAGATTTTCAGGTGCCGGAGGGGGAGCTGACCGTTATCTTGGGCCCGAACGCCTGCGGTAAGTCGACCACCCTGAAGGCTCTTGCCCGCGTGAACCCGCTCAAGCAGGGTGAGGTTCGCCTGGACGGCACCCCGCTGCCGCAGATGAAGTCCCGCGCCATCGCCAAGATCCTGGCGATGCTGCCGCAGACCCCGGAGGCGCCTAGCGGCGTGACCGTGGCGGATGTGGTGGCGCGCGGCCGCTACCCGCACCAGTCGCTGCTGCGTTCCTGGTCCGATGAGGACGAGCGCGCCTGTGTGGATGCGATGCAGGCTGCGAACGTTCTGGAGCTTGCCGAACGCCCCATTGAGGCGCTGTCCGGTGGTCAGCGTCAGCGCGTGTGGATTGCCATGACCCTGGCGCAGCAGACCCCGCTGATCCTGCTCGATGAGCCGACCACCTACCTGGACATCACGCACCAGATTGAAGTGCTGAACCTGACGAAGAAGTTGCATTCCGAAGGTCGGACTGTAGCCGTGGTTTTGCATGACCTGAACCTTGCTTTCAGGTATGCTACTCATGTTGTGTTAATGAAGCAGGGACGGATTATCGCTCAGGGCGATCCGCGTGCGATAATTACACCGGAACTTATTCAGGAAGTTTTTGACCTGCAATCGGTCATTATTCCTGATCCATGCACTGGTACCCCTTTGGTTATTCCGAAGGAGAACCAAACAATTCATATTGCCGCTGACGCTATTTCGGCGGCCCGCGAAAGCGAATAGTTTTCGCCCCTAAGCCGCGTGGGAGTTAGCACCAACCGTCTCAGTACGGGTGGAAAAGCTCGGCATTGCGCCAAGCAGCGAACGCTAGGATCTGAGGGACCCAGGATCCCCTGCGCGTAGGGCGCCTACCCGGTGCTCGCCCGTCTTTGACGCATGAACGGATCCGAGCACTGGGTAGGTTCCATTTTGGGAACCCGCAGATGAGGCACCGAGACTGCCGTATGAGACCTTCACTGTTTGGAGGTTTGATGCACGGTCTCGGTGCCTCATCTCATTTAACTGCCCTGTTTGTGGTGGGCACTGTTTGCGACCTACAGTTGGGGCCTGCATTTGAACCCCGCGCTCGCTGTCATGAATGTCATGTTGTGGTTCTTTCGCTTTTCCCTTTGGCTGGAGTTTGGGTAAGGGATACCATAGAGTGAGGTAGTAGAGGCTAACTAATGATAATGCGCCTCCTCACCGATTCTCACCGATTGAGTGTTTCCACAGACCAAGGAGGAACCGTTGGGCGAGCACGAACCCACCGCGACCGTTCCCGCGCAGAGTATTTCTGCCCAGAACACTTCTGAACAGGCTACTTCGGCGCAGCCGCGTACCGTTGCGCCGACCGTGCGCCCGGCCCCTCCCAAGATCCCGCGTCCCGTACCGGCACCGCGCGTGGACAGCCCCCTCATCAGCGCCATTATCGCCGAGGCGGTCAGCCCCGAAGAGCTGAACGCCCGCATCGTTGAGGTCGTCTCCGAAGGCACCCCCATTATCGAGCCGGTGCACCGCGAAGACGGTAGCATCAGCGAGAACGAACGCATCGTCACCTTCCTGTACCACAACGAGCAGGCGGAGCAGGTGCTCATGTTCATCAACCGCCTGACCGATGAGAAGAACCTCGACCGTTCCCTCATGGCCCGCATCGAGGGCACTGGTTGGTGGCAGCTGAGCATGCAGATGGAAACCACCTGGCGTGCCTCCTACAACTTCTTGCCGGCGTTGCCCGGCGAGCGCCCCGCCTGGCTGGGCGATGACGACCAGGTGCGCCTGCGCGCCGCCCTGGACTCCGGAGAAGGCGACCCGCTGAACCCCGAGACCGCGTGCAACCGTATCGGTCGTTGCATGGGTATGGTGCAGCTTGAGCACGCGCCGGTGCAGGAGTTCATCCTGACTCAGGAAGAGATTGACGCGCTGCCCGCCCCCGAGTGGATGCAGACCTCTGACGGTCACCAGTACGTGCTCGGTCGTGTGGGGGATCCCGCCCCGGATGCGCCACTGTTCATCCAGTTTGACGGTGAGATGTGGTTCAGCCAGGGCATGGAGCAGACCCTCAACCGCGCCCATGAGGCGGGCCGTATTCCGGCGATGCACGTGTTCTTCCTGCACTCTGGCGGTCGCGAGAACCGCTGGAAGGAACTGAACGGTGACAACCCGATTGCCGACTACCTGGTGGAGATTGCGTTCCCGCACCTGGAGGCTGTGCACGGTATTAAGACCGACCCGCAGAACATTGTGATTAACGGTCAGTCGCTGGGTGGGCTGTCCTCCCTGCTGGCGGTGCTGAGCCGCCCGGAGGCGTTTGGCGGCGCGATCGCGCAGTCTTCGTCGCTGTGGCAGCCGCAGGTCATGGACCGCCTGGACGAGCTGGAAGCGGCGGGTGAGATCGACCGCCTGCGCCACCTTTACCTTGAGATTGAGGTGGGGGAGCAGGAGTGGGTTCTGGTACCGCCTCACCGCGAGCTGAAGGAGCGCCTGGAAAAGCTGGGCCTGAAGAATGCGCGTTGCACGACCTTCAACGGCGGTCACGATTATGCGTGCTGGCGCGGTGCGATTGTGCCGGCGTTGGAACGTATTATTGCTGCCCGCCGGGAGGCTGAGCGCGCCGAACGGAGCTTAGCTGAGGAGTAGCGAGAGGTCGCCTAGGGATCCTGCACGGGTAGAGCACACCCCGCATGGTGGGCGTGCGGGGGTCCTGTTAGGGTAAACACCGCCGCGCCCGTATCCTAGAGAAGTACAGCCTAAGAGAAGTGCAACACTACCGCGCCGCGAGGGGTGCCGAAGGGTACCCGACGTAGGTTGCGCACCCGCCCTCATTGACGAGATGGCATCACGCTGCGAACGCACGCAGCACGTGAGCGCTATAGAAACCGCAAACGACACAGAAATCGAGAGAAGATGACCGTAGAACGTAGCCCCCTGGCCCCCACGCCGCTCATCCCCGAGTCTTTTGCCGCGAAGTACCGCGAAGCCGGCTACTGGATTGACCAGACCATCCCCGAGTTCCTGCTAGATGCATGCCGCGCGAAGCCGCACTTCCCGGCGCTGGTGGCGCTCTCGCACGCGCAGCTCGATGAGGACGGCAAGCCTCAGCAGATTCGCCTCTCCTACGGTGAGCTGGAGGCGGCAGGTCGTGCCGCTGCGGCGCGCCTCGTTCAGGCTGGCGTGCAGCCCGGTGACCGTGTGCTGCTGCAGCTGGGTAACACCGCCGAGTACCTGGTGTACCTGCTGGGTATTTTCTGGGCGGCTGCGCTGCCGGTGTTCTGCCTGCCGCAGCACCGCACCACCGAGCTCGTGCACTTTGCGACCCGGACCGACGCTGCGGCGCACGTGTTCTCTTCGCTGACCCCGGGCGCAGATTTCGCCGCCCTGCACGAGGACGTTGCCGCCGAGCTGCGCAAGAACTCCCTGGAGCCGCCGGTCGCTATTGACGTTGCGGAGCCGCTGACCCCGCTGACCGAAGAGGAGCTCGCTGAAGAGTTCGTGCCCGGTGTCATTCAGAACACCGAGAACCTGCGCGCGAGCGAGCAGGTGGCGTTCCTGCAGCTCTCCGGCGGTACGACCGGCATTTCGAAGCTGATTCCTCGCACCCACGCCGCCTACCTGTACTCGGTGCGCGGCTCGGTCGACATCTGCAAGCTGAACAACAACACGACCATGCTCGTGGTGCTGCCCGCCGCGCACAACTTCACGATGAGCTCGCCCGGTATTCTGGGCGTCATGTGCGCCTCCGGCAAGCTGGTGTTCGCGGCGGATCCGTCCCCGCAGACTGCGTTCCACCTCATTGAGATGGAGGGTGTGACCACCTCCGCGCTGGTGCCGCCGCTGGCTCAGGCGTGGGTCGCCTCCGCGGAGAAGCGCGGCGTGTCCCTGCCGTCTCTGCAGACCCTGCAGGTGGGCGGTTCGAAGCTGGCTCCGGCGGTTGCGGGCAAGATTGAGTCGGTGCTCGGCTGCACCGTTCAGCAGGTGTTCGGCATGGCTGAGGGCCTGGTGAACTACACCCGCTCGACCGACATGATTGAGCTGCGCCTGAGGACCCAGGGCTACCCGATCAGCCCCGACGACGAAATTCTGATTGTTGATGATCAGGATCAGCCGGTGAAGCGCGGCGAGAGCGGTCACCTGCTCACCCGCGGTCCGTACACGATTCGCGGCTACTACCTGGAGGAGAACGCGAACCGTTACGGCTTCACCGAGGACGGCTTCTACCGCACCGGCGACATTGTGCGACTGGTTGCAGGCAAGTACCTTGAGGTGACCGGCCGCGCGAAGGACCAGATTAACCGCAACGGCGAGAAGATTGCCGTGGACGAAATCGAAGAGCTGGCGCTGACCCACCCCGACGTTTTTGACGCCGTGGTTCTGGGTATCCCGGATGAGACTGTGGGCGAGCGCGTGGGCCTGGTCATTGTGCCGAAGGAAGGCGCTGACCTGGGCGAAAACCCGCGCCGCACGATGCACGAGTTCTTCACCTCGAAGAAGCTCGCCGACTTCAAGATCCCGGAGCGCGTGCAGGTTCTGCAGGAGCTGCCCACCACGAACGTGGGTAAGATTTCCCGCCGCGAGCTGCGCGCCAAGCTTGCCGAAATTTTCGGCTAAACCGTACGCCCTTATTCCTACCCCTATTGAGGAGAAAAATGTCCGCATTTGAGACCCTGCGCCCCATCATGGAGAAGTACATCGTCGAGCCCGACTCCCTGCAGACCGCTTTTGACGAGCCGACCACCGACCTGTTCTCCCTAGGCATGGACTCTATGGGCGCATTCGCCCTGCTCGACGACCTTGCCGCTGAGGGCGCCGTGATTGAGTTTACCGAGCTGGTGGAGAACCCGACCGTGGAGTTCATCGCCTCCCGCCTGGGCTAAGCGTTACCGCACCCCGAGTGCCCGCCTGCCGCGAATGCAGGCGGGTGCCCGGGGTGTTTGCTACTCGCCTCGTTTTTCTGTGCGCCGGTTTTACGCCGTGTTGTGTAGCTGCGTTTACCCTTGTCAGTGCACTTCTGCCAGCGCACTTCTGTCAGCGTGAAGCGGCGGGGCAGTAGCCTACCTTTCACACCTACCTTTAACACACCGCATATCATCCCTAATCCAGACCCCTAATCCAGACCTTTGAGAGGCCATCATGGGCGTAGCTGATACTACCGCACCCGCTAGCTTCGGGACTGCTTCCGACCTTCGCACCGCCGCGAACCCCTCCGCACAGCACAGCGCTGACAGCCCCTGGCTGCCGCTGACCACTAACGCGCGCGGCATCTATTTTGCCGCCGCGATTGACCCGACAAACCCCTGCTACAACACCGCGGAGGTTCTGCAATGCCCCGCAGACACCGACCTCACTCTGCTGCGTGAGGCTTTTGAGCAGCTCTACCGTGAGAACGAGGGCTTCCGCGTGCGCACCCGCATTGCCGATGGTGCCGCCTCCCAGCAGATTCTTCCGCTTGAGGCGTTCCTCGCGGGCATTGACCTGCTCGTGGATGAGGACGAGCTGAGCGACACCGCCGAGGCGGGGGAGGAGAACGCCTCTGACCTGCCCGAATCAGCCCTGCCTGACTCTGATTTGCCCGCGCCGGTACGCGCCTGGGCGCAGCGCCTGCTCGCCCAGCCCCTTACCACCGATGAGGGCGTGACCGTGCGCAGCGCAGTGGCGCGTTATGGCGGGTTCCTCTGGGTGTACCATTCCTTCTCCCACGTGGTTGCCGACGGATTCGCCGCGTTCAACGGCCTCTCCCGCGTGGCGGCGATATACCGCGCCCTGTCCGCCGGTCAGTCGGTTCCGGCAACCCGCCGCATGAGCCTGCAGCAGCTGCTCGACGCCGACGATGCCGCCTCCACCGCCCGTGACGAAGACGTCGCCTTCTGGGAGTCGAGCGGCGCCCTGGAGCAGGAAGACACCTCCCTGGCGGGTCGTACCGCCTCCCCGTCGGCGCAGTCTGTGCGCGTGGCGTTCAGCATTGATACGCCCACCCAGCAGGCTCTACTGGATGCGGCAAAGCAGCACGCCGTCTCCTGGCCCGTGCTAGCGACTGCCGCCGTCGGCTCGTACCTGGCGCGTGTGGGCGGCTACCCGCAGGCTTCATTCGGCGTGCCGCAGATGAACCGCATGTTCGCCCGCACCCTGCCGGAGTCGACCCGCGCCCTGGGCACGGCGAGCGCGCAGACCGGCTGTACCGCGGTGAACGTGCTGCCGGTGCAGGTTGCGGCGACCGGCCCCATCGCGGAGTCCCTGCACTCGGTGAAGGAACAGTACGCCCGCAACGCGGAGCATCCGCTGGCTCGTCAGGAAGACCTCGAGCGTACCGCGCGTAACGCCCAGTCCAGGCTGTTTGGTGCGCAGATTAACGTGGTGCCCTTTGACGCGGTGCTGCCGCTGGCGGCTCCCTCCAAGGGCGGGTCCGGAGCCCCGGTACCGACCGCGCGCATCCACAATATCTCTGCCGGTCCCGTTGCCGACGCGACCTTCACCCTGCGCGGCATGCCCGGCCGCGGCAACAGCATCTCCTGCGAGATTGACATGAACCCGGCGCTCTACACCGCTGAGGAGCTGGAACATCACGTAGCGCGCCTGAGCGAGTGGCTACCCGCCTACGCGGCGGAGGCGCAGCGCGAGGGCGCTTCCCTGAACAATCTCGGCTTGGCGACCGAGGCTGAACTGGCGACCCTGCGCGAGCTGACCGCCCCGGCGCTTACCGAGCATCCGATGGAGTATAAGACCCTGCTGGGTCGCTTCCGTGACGCGGTGGCGGCGCATCCGCAGGCGCTCGCGGTGCTGGATTCTGCCCCCGCGCCCGGTGAGGTGCTCACCCCCGAGTCGGAGCGCGCCTACGCTTTTGACCGCGCCCTCACCTATGCCGAACTGGACGAGCGCGCCCGTGCGCTTGCCGCGCAGCTGCTGGATTGGGGCGTTCGCCCTTCCGATGCGGTGGGTCTGCGTGTGCACCGCGGCGCCGAGCAGTACGTGGCGCTGTACGCCCTGCTGTACGCTGGCGCCACCTACGTGCCGGTGCTTCCAGATCTGCCCGCCGAGCGTGTGGGCGTGATGATGGAGGACGCCGAATGTTCCTTGCTGCTGCACGGCCCCGGTCTGCATCCGTTGAGCGCGCAGGAGCTGAACCCGCAGGAGCCTGCGCGTCACGCGAACCTGCCGCAGCATACTCTGCCCCTACTGAGCGCAGAGGAACCCACCCGGGCTCCCTCCTCGGCACCCGCCGCAGAGGAGCTTCCGGGCATGAAAACCGGCCTGGACGAGGACGCTTACGTGCTCTTCACCTCCGGCTCCACGGGCAGGCCTAAGGGCGTTGCCATCAGCCACCGCGCGATTGATAACCGCCTGCGCTGGCAGCAGCACCAGATTCCGGTGGGGGAGGGCGACCGCGTTCTGCACAAGACCCCCATCTCCTTTGACGTGCATGTGTGGGAGCTGTACTGGCCTCTCGCCGAGGGCGCCGCCGTGGTCATTGCCGCCCCGGAGGGACACCGCGACCCCGCCTACCTGTCGCGCGTGATTGCCGAGCAGTCCGTCACGGCGGTGCACTTTGTGCCGACCATGCTGTCGGCGCTGACCTCTTCACCGGCGGCGCGCCGCATCCTGGCTGATGCCGGCTTCGGTCAGGGTCGAGAGCAACCCCTGCGCTATGTGGTCTGCTCGGGTGAGGCGCTGCAGAAGGACCAGGTGCAGGCTGCGGGCGAGGTTCTGGGCGTGTACCCGCTGAACCTGTACGGCCCGACCGAGGCGGCGGTGGACGTGACCTTCTGGGAGACCTCCACCGACCCGCAGCGCGAGAGCGTGCCCATTGGCGAGCCGGTCTGGAACACCGGAACCCTGATTCTTGACCCGACCGGCCACCCCGTGCCGGTGGGTGTGACGGGTGAGCTGCACCTGTCGGGCGTGCAGCTGGCGCGCGGCTACAAGAACAACCCGCAGGCGACCGCAGCGGCTTTCGTGGAGCAGGCTCCTGCCGGTGCGCTCGCGCTGCTGAACGGTGAGAGCCAGCGCCTGTACCGTACGGGCGACCTGGCGTGCTGGGAGATTCTTCCCGACGGCCGCGCCGTCATCGGTTACCGTGGCCGCACGGACTACCAGATTAAGGTGCGCGGTCAGCGCCTGGAGTTGGGCGATATTGAGATGGCTCTTGCCGCAGTTGAGGGCGTGAGCGCTTCGGTGGCTCTGCTGTACCGCGGCCTGCGTGAGCCTGCCCTGGCGGCGGTGCTGGAGGTCGGCGACGTGCCCGCTGAGCGTGCCGAGCAGCTGGTGGAGGCGGCGCGCGAGCATTGTGCGCAGGTTCTGCCGGACTACATGGTTCCGACCCTGTGGCACACCCTGCCTGCTCTGCCGGTGAGCCCCTCCGGTAAGGCGGATCGCAAGCTGTTGGCGTCCCTGGACCTGACCCCGCAGACTTCTGATGCTGAGGGCCCGCACGGTCTGCTGGAGCAGCAGCTGTGCTCGATTATTGCCGGTGTGCTGGGTCGTGAGCGTTTCGGCGTGGACGAGGATTTCTTCGCCTCGGGCGGTCATTCGCTGGCGGCTCTTGAGGTGATTGCCGCGGTTGAGGAACAGCTGGGTCTGAGCGTGAGCATCGGTGCGCTTTTTGCACATCCGACCGTGCAGGCTTTGGCGGCGTCCATTGCGGGCGAGCGCGGCGAGGGTGCGGAGTTCGCGCCGGTTCTGCCGCTGCGAGAACAACCTACCGCGCATGACGCTACCGATGCCCCCGCGCCGCTGTTTATTCTGCCGCCTGCGGGTGGTTTGGGCTGGTGTTATGCAGGGTACCTTTCGCATCTTCCGGCTCAGCAGGGTGTGTATGCTTTGCAGGCTGAGGTGTTCTCTGACCCGCATGCCGGGTTTGCGTCGAGCCTGCAGGAGCTGGCTGAGGGCTACCTGAAGCTGATTGAGAAGACCCTGTCGGAGCGTTCGTTGCCGCGTCGTTTTGCGTTGATGGGCTGGTCTGTGGGCGGTACTGCCGCGGTGCAGGTGGCGGCTTTGGCGCAGGCTGCGGGTGCGCAGGTTGAGCGCGTCATCCTGTTGGATGCGTATCCTTCGGAGCAGTGGCAGGGCGTGCCTGCGCCGGATGAGCAGGAGAGCTTCCGTGCGCTGCTGCGTATGGGCGGTTTGCCGGAGCCTGCCGCTGATGAGCGGCTTGATCTGCCGGGTACGTTGGAGCGTTTGCAGCGGGCGGGTTCGGCGATGGGTTACCTACCGGAGGAGAAGTTGGGCGTGTGCTTGGGTAGTATGCGTGCTTCGGCGGCGTTGATGCGTGGTGCTGAGCAGGCGTTCTTTGATGGTGATGTGTTGCTGGTGGGTGTGCCGCATGAGGATCAGCCGTATTTGGATGCGGCGGGTTGGTCGGCGCATGCCTCGTCGTTCCGTTCGGTGCTGCTGGAGGGTACGCACCCTGACCTGGTGAATCCGACGCGTCTGGCGGAGGTGACCGCCCACTTCGCCGGCTAACCCTCTATAACTGATGTAGCCCGGAGGTAATAGTCGTTACCTCCGGGCTACATCGGTTAAAACATGCATGCGTGTTCTTATCATAAAGAGTATCTTTTAGGTGATTTTAGTCATATAAAAGATTTGTGTAAAAAATTATCGGTACACAAATGGCGCAAAATGCCAAATTTTACAGACCTTATTATACACATACACTCTTAAATTTTGTGACACATGACTCATTTGTTGCTTGAAAAGACTCCTTAATGAGTGCTAGATTGAAGCCACCTCTTAAATATGATTCCGATTACATAGATTGGGATTGTATCTAAGAGAACGACTCGGCATACACCAGGTCTTGAAACGTATCTCACTCATGCAGAAGGATATCCTTCTCAAAACACTAGGAGTTTACGATGAAGCTCTAGAACATTCTCCTAGTAGTCATGACGCTGCAGACCCCCCTGTGTATTGTCTGCACATAGCGGCTTGATCCTTTCGTCATGGGTGCGCTCCCAAACTAGTAGGTATTCCCCCATGCCCGAAGTCCTGCTTGAACTTTGGTTCAGCATAGGGCTTAGCATAGACAACTGATTCCCTAAGCACCCGTATTACTGGGCACTACATGGTGATTATCGCCAGAGCATAACCCAGCTTTCTTTACTACCGCATATTCTTTATCCAATTAAGGAGGGAGAATTATGAACCTCAAGAAATTCTTTCAACCCGCAATGGCTATAACGTTTGCATTCACGTTAGCCTGCACATCCTGTTCTACAGGCCCGCAACTAGAACGTGATGAAACAGCCCAAGCAACTCTAGACTATAAAAACAACCAAATCATTACTCCACTCGAAGAATACAATGACCTTTTAGATGAAAATTCCCAGTATTACACTCGAGCCTTGGAAATTCTCAGGCAGCGCTGTTTCGCAAAACACGGCCAATCCTATGAAATATATATCCCGGATGTAGAAGATAGGAAATTCTTTTCGTCCGGTCGCGAGTTTGGCCTCTGGAACCCCGAATACGCCGCCAAATATGGAAACTACAAGCGAGGGAATGCACCATCATCCGGGGGCTATGACACAAAAATCATGGAACAGTGCATGCCTGAAATCTTAGCCACGTTGAAAGAGATCGCGGGCATCAGCCTCGAAGAGCAAAGTGGCCTCACAGAAGCCTATCGTCGAATCCACGGCGAATCCTATGCAGCTGCCATGAATCATCCTGAATGGAAAAAATACCGTGAAGCATGGTGGAAATGCCTATCGGATAAAGGTCTAACGCCACGAAAAGGCGACGAAGAATGGGGTACAAAAGAACTATCAAATGCAACCCGTGCTAGCGGTGATAATAATGCCCCGGCATCAGAAGAAGAAATTCGACTCAGCGTCATTGAAGCACAATGCAGTAAAGATACAGGAATGGCTCAAGGTCTTGCTAATCTTGTAGCTTCGTATCAAAAACCGCTCATCCGGGATAATGAAACAAAACTAGAAGAACAGCGAAAGCAGCTATCAGAAGTTAATCTCCGATATAAAGAGTGGGTTCTCAAAAACCAATAAATATAATGCCCCCGGTTGATGAATCATCAACCGGGGGCATCGTTTAGCGTCTAACGCAGAACCGAGGTTCTACCGCTAAATGCTTAGTGCTGCTCCAGCTCGGAGTTAGCGTTCACGTTGAGCAGGTCGTACTTAGCGAATGCCTTCGCGGGAACGTCTGCTGCAACCTCGCCGCGCTTTGCCAGCATCTGCAGGGTGCGGACAACAACCGACTCTGCATCGATGTGGAAGAAGCGACGTGCACCCGGGCGGGTGTCTGCGAAGCCGAAGCCGTCAGCACCCAGGGTTGCGAAGTCGTTCGGAACGAACTGGCGGATCTGGTCGGGAACATCCGAAGCGAAGTCGGTGGTCGCGACGATCGGGCCAGCAGCGCCTGCCAGCTTCTGGGTCACGTAAGGAACGCGAGCGGGCTGGTTCGGGTTCAGCAGAGCCTCTTCCTCAGCGGCAATGCCGTCGCGGCGCAGCTCGGTCCACGAGGTGACAGACCAGAGGTCTGCGGAGACGCCCCAGTCCTCAGCCAGCAGCTTCTGAGCCTTCTCAGCCCACGGAACAGCAACGCCGGATGCCAGCAGCTGTGCCTTGGGGCCGGAGGTCAGCGGGGACTCGCTAATCTTGTGGATACCCTTGATGATGCCCTCAACGTCAACGTTTGCCGGCTCAGCAGGCTGGTGAATCGGCTCGTTGTACACGGTCAGGTAGTACATGACGTTGTGGTCTTCGTCCTTGGTACCGTACATCTGCTCGATACCGCGCTCCACGATGTGAGCGATCTCGTAGCCGTAAGCCGGGTCGTAGATCTTGAACGCCGGGTTGGTGGACGCCAGAATCGGGGAGTGGCCATCGTTGTGCTGCAGACCCTCACCGGACAGGGTGGTACGACCTGCGGTTGCACCGATGACGAAGCCGCGGCACAGCTGGTCGGCAGCAGCCCAGAAGCCGTCGCCAGTGCGCTGGAAGCCGAACATCGAGTAGAAGATGTAAATCGGGATCATCGGCTCGCCGTGGGTGTCGTAGGAGGAGCCCAGTGCGATGAACGCAGCGGTTGCGCCTGCCTCGTTAATACCCACGTGAACGATCTGGCCCTCGGGGGACTCGGTGTAGGTGAGCATGAGCTGGTGGTCAACGGGCACGTAGTTCTGACCGTTGGGGTTGTACAGCTTAGCCGAGGGGAAGAAGGAGTCCATACCGAAGGTACGTGCCTCATCGGGGGTGATGGGAGCGATACGGTGACCGAAGCCCTTCACGCGCATGAGGTCCTTCATCAGGCGGACGAACGCCATGGTGGTAGCAGCGGTCTGCTTGCCGGAGCCCTTCTTGGTCTGTGCGTAGACCTTGGACTCGGGCAGGATAATCTCAGGCTGGGTGTTTGCACGGCCGGGGATGTAACCGCCGAGTTCCTTGCGGCGTGCCTGCATGTACTGCAGTGCCGGGTGGTTTGCCTCGGGCAGGTAGTACGGCGGGTTGTACAGATCCTTCTCCAGCTCCTCGTCGGAGATGGGGATGTTCAGGTGGTCACGGAAGCCCTTCAGTGCTTCCATGGTGAACTTCTTGATCTGGTGGGTGGAGTTACGTGCCTCGAAGTAGGGGCCGAGCTCCGCACCCTTAATGGACTGTGCCAGGATGACGGTGGGCTTGCCCTTGGTCTCCATAGCTTCCTTGTAGGCTGCGTAGAGCTTCTTGTCGTCGTGGCCACCCAGGCGCAGGTTGAAGATCTGCTCGTCGGTCAGGTCTGCAACGAGTTCCTTGGTTTCGGGGTACTTGCCGAAGAAGTGCTCGCGGATGTAGCCACCGTCTTCGCCACGGAAGGTCTGGTAGTCACCGTCGAGGGTCTCGTTCATCAGCTGGATGAGCTTGCCGCTCTTGTCCTTCTTGAGCAGCTCGTCGTAGTCGGAGCCCCACAGGACCTTGATGACGTGCCAGCCTGCGCCGCGGAAGAATGCCTCGAGCTCCTGAACGATCTTGCCGTTACCGCGAACGGGGCCGTCCAGACGCTGCAGGTTGCAGTTGACGACGAAGGTCAGGTTGTCCAGGTGCTCGTTTGCAGCCAGCTGCAGTGCACCACGCGACTCGGGCTCGTCCATCTCGCCGTCGCCCAGGAATGCCCAGACGTGCTGCTCGGAGGTGTCCTTGATCTTGTGGTTGTGCAGGTACTTGTTGAAGGATGCCTGGTGGATAGCGTTCAGGGGGCCCAGACCCATGGAAACGGTCGGGAACTGCCAGAACTCGGGCATGCAACGGGGGTGCGGGTACGAAGGAATACCGTTTGCGCCCTTGGTCTTCTCCTGGCGGAAGCCGTCCATCTGCTCTTCGGTCAGGACGCCCTCAACGAATGCGCGGGAGTAGACACCGGGGGAGGAGTGACCCTGGAAGAAGACCTGGTCACCGCCACCGGGGTGGTTACGGCCGCGGAAGAAGTGGTTCTGGCCCATTTCGTAGAGGTCAGCCACACCTGCGAAGGTGGAGATGTGACCGCCAACGCCGATGCCCTTCTTCTGGGCACGCTGAACCATGATTGCTGCGTTCCAACGAATCCATGCACGGTACTGGCGCTCGAGTTCCTCATCACCGGGGTACTCGGGCTGCTGGTCGACGGGGATGGTGTTGATGTAGTCGGTCTTGACCAGAGTCGGGACCTTAACGCCCTTTGCGCCAGCCTCCTTGAGCAGTGCGCGAAGGATGTACTCTGCACGCTCGGTGCCGTGAGTCTTGATAAGGTCCTCGAGGGACTCGGCCCACTCCTGGGTCTCTTCTACGTCGATGTCCTTGAAGCCATCGAGAAGGGTGCTCAGGGAGTGCTCGTTCGGTACGTTAGCCAAACTAATCCAACCTCTCTTCTGTGCGGTTGTGAGATCGCCCGCCCCGCGATGTTGCGTTGTCGAACAATCTTTGTGTTTAAGCGCTATAGGTCCGTAAGACCCACATCGCTTCTTATCTCTACTATCTTAGACCTAAAGCTGGGGCTCTTGGTCTCAAATGAGGGTTTTTGTGGTGTGGGTTTCGTATTGTGACTATCTGGGTGGGAAAAATACGCATCAAAAGTACTAGTTAGGGTCTTTTTGCACCTAAATGGCGCGGAATGGTGGGGTTGGCGGAATGGCGCGGAACGAGGGGGTGCGACCCATCTGAGGGGAGAGTGTCAACTATGGCTTGGTGTGGCTTGGTGTGGGGTGCAGTGGGAAAAGGAAAAAAATACTGAGACATAGAACACGCTCCGTGGATTTGCATGTCATATCGAAAGCCCGTATAGTTTTTTCTTGTGTTCGCCACTGGGTCGTCAAACGAAACAGTGAGAACTACGGGTCTTTAGCTCAGCTGGTAGAGCGCCACGTTTACACCGTGGATGTCATCGGTTCGATCCCGGTAGGACCCACCAATTACCCCGGTACCGCAAGGTACCGGGGTTTTTCCGTTCTAAGCACTTTCTCCACGCGCTATATTTCTCCAAGAGTGAGAAGGGCGACTCTTCAGAGCATAAAAGTGCACTCCACCTATATATAGCCTGCCCTCAGCGCGTATCCTTATATACATGACTGAAAACAAGAAGGCACAGATTGGTGTCACCGGCCTTGCTGTCATGGGCGCAAACCTCGCCCGCAACCTGGCACGTAACGGCTACACCGTGGCACTGCACAACCGTTCCGTAGAGAAGACCGACGCACTGCTGGCTGAGCACGGCGCAGACGGCGACTTCATCCGCACCGAGTCCCTGCAGGAACTCGTCGACTCCCTCGAGTCTCCCCGCCGCATCCTGATTATGGTCAAGGCGGGCGCACCCGTCGACGCTGTTATCGAGCAGCTCACCCCCATGCTCGATGAGGGCGACATCATTATTGACGGCGGTAACTCCCACTTCCCCGACACCATCCGTCGCGAGCACGCCCTGGCTGAAAAGGGCCTGCACTTCGTAGGCGTTGGCGTCTCCGGCGGCGAAGAGGGCGCTCTCTGGGGCCCCTCCATGATGCCCGGCGGTTCCGCAGAGTCCTACAAGCACCTCGGCCCCATGCTCGAGAAGATTGCAGCGAAGGCACCCCAGGACGGTGCACCCTGTTGCGCATGGATTTCCACCGACGGTGCGGGCCACTTCGTGAAGATGGTCCACAACGGTATCGAGTACGCCGATATGCAGGTTATCGGCGAAGCTTACGACATTCTGCGCTCCATCGCAGGCATTGAGCCGGCACAGCAGGCAGAAATCTTCAAGACCTGGAACGAAGGCGACCTGAGCTCCTACCTGATCGAAATCACCGCTGAGGTGCTCGCACAGGTAGACGCAAAGACCGGCAAGCCCCTGGTCGACGTTATCGTTGACGCAGCTGGCCAGAAGGGTACCGGCCTGTGGACCGCTAAGGCTGGCCTGGACCTCGGTTCCCCCGTCTCCGCTATCGCTGAGTCCGTGTTCGCACGCGCCCTCTCCTCCTCTGAGCGTGAGCAGCGCGAGCAGGCACAGCGCGAACTGCCCGCAGGCCTGATTGCAACCACCGGCATCGGTGCAGGCGACCCCGAGTTCGTTGAGGATGTGCGCCGTGCACTCTTCGCATCCAAGCTCGTTGCGTACGCACAGGGCATGGACCTGCTCACCCGCGCAGGCAAGGAATACGGTTGGGACCTGAAGCTGGACACCATCGCATCGCTGTGGCGTGCAGGCTGCATCATCCGCGCCGAGCTGCTGGGCGACATCATGGCTGCCTACGCAGGCGAAGCACCCGCAAACATGCTGCTGGCACCGGCCTTCAAGAACCTCATGGAGGAGCTCGTTCCTTCCTGGCGTCGCGTGGTGGCTAAGGCGACCGCACTGGGCATCCCCGTGCCGGTGTTCGCTTCCGCACTGTCCTACTACGACGGCCTGCGCCGCGACCGCCTGCCCGCATCCCTGATTCAGGGTCAGCGTGACTTCTTCGGTGCACACACCTACGGTCGTATTGACGAAGAGGGCGCCTTCCACACCATGTGGAGCGGTGACCGTTCCGAGGTGAACGCAGCGGACATTCACGTTCACTAAGCTTACGTAGCTGAATATGTAAAAGCCCGCCTTCGGTTGGATTCTCATCCAGCCGAAGGCGGGCTTTCGTTATGTCTTGTTCGTTATGTCTTGAAGGGGCACCCCCGAGATGCCTCAGAGGTATCTCAGGGGTATCTTGAGGGGGGCATAGCAGGGGAGAAGGCCAACAGAGCCTAGAGCCTAGTGAGGAGCCGCCAGGTGCGCCTCTACCGCCTCAAAACGCTTGCTAAGCGCTAAATCCACATGGCGGGGTCAATATACTCCACAGCGTCCACCAGCGGCTTCTTCTTCTCCGGGGTACGCGGGCGGTGCTTCGCCGGAATACCGGTAATAATCGAATCAGCCGGGTGATCGTTGACTACCACAGCGTTCGCGCCAATAGCGCTATCGGCACCAATAACCACCGGGCCCAGCACCTTTGCACCGGCACCAATGGTCACGCGGTCACCAATGGTGGGGTGACGCTTCACCTTCTCCAGAGAGCGACCGCCCAGGGTCACGCCGTGGTACAGCATCACGTCGTCACCAACCTCAGCGGTCTCACCAATGACAATGCCCATGCCGTGATCAATGAAGAAACGGCGGCCAATGGTCGCGCCGGGGTGAATCTCCACACCGGTCAGAAAACGAGCAAACTGCGAGAGAGTACGAGCCAGAGCCTTCGTCTCATCCTTCTGCCAGAGCTTATGGGTCAGACGGTGAACCCAAATGGCGTGCATACCCGAATAGTTCAGCGCAATCTCGATAGCACCGCGCGCAGCAGGGTCGTGCTGGCGGACGTTCTCAATATCTTCACGCAGACGCGCAATAAAACTCATGGGTTCCCTTTCCCTCATCGGTCGTGCTCTGTGTATGCGACCTTTCCAAAGGTACCAACAACGGGGCCCTTTCGGCTATTCCCACCGCAATCAGCAATATGATGGACGCACCCGCCCGTATCACTGCTCAACCGCGCGGATACATGGCACAGATACATAGGGAGCAGGCGGAAAAGAGCCGTAAGATGGAAGGCAACACGAGCCCGCCCCGGTGTCTCAGCTCGCAAAGTCTCCGATTGGCAGAGTCTCCATTTCGCAGAGGGCATAGAAACGCCCCGCCCGCCGTGTATGCAACCGGCAGACGGGGCGTAGCACTATAAACCTGACGCCTCCGATAGCGGGGGCTCAGAAGCTCAATTAGCCGCGGATATCCTCGTACAGAGCGGTAGAGATGTAACGCTCACCGAAGTCGGGAACGATAGCCACGATCAGCTTGTCCTTGTTCTCAGACTTCTTAGCTTCCTCCAGAGCAGCCCACACAGCCGCACCGGAAGAAATACCGCCCAGAATACCTTCCTGGGTAGCCAGCAGGCGGGAGGTGCGCATAGCATCCTCAGCGCTGACCGGGGTCACGGAATCGTAGATGCCGCGGTCCAGGGTGTCGGGAACGAAGTTAGCGCCCAGGCCCTGAATCTTGTGGGGGCCAACGCGACCCTCGGAGAGCAGCGGGGAGTCCTTCGGCTCAACCGCAACAACCTTCACGTCCGGGTTCTGCTCCTTCAGGTACTTACCGGTACCGGAGATGGTGCCGCCGGTGCCAATACCCGCCACGAAGATGTCGACCTTACCGTCGGTTGCTTCCCAAATCTCGGGGCCGGTGGTGTTGTAGTGAATGGTGGGGTTCGCCTCGTTGGAGAACTGGGACGCCAGGATAGCGTTCTCGGTGGTCGCAACGATTTCCTTAGCCTTCTCCACAGCGCCGCGCATACCCTCGGTACCGGGGGTCAGCACAATCTGAGCACCGTAAGCGCGCAGCAGCACGCGACGCTCAGCAGACATGGTCTCCGGCATGGTCAGGATCACGCGGTAACCGCGAGCAGCACCCACCATAGCAAGCGCAATACCGGTGTTACCGGAGGTGCCCTCAACAATGGTGCCGCCGGGCTTCAGCTCACCCGACTTCTCAGCAGCGTCAATGATGGCGCGGCCGATACGGTCCTTAACCGAACCAGCGGGATTGTAGAATTCAAGCTTGACCGCTACGTTACCGGGAAGACCCTCGTCCAGTCGGTTCAGCTTAACCAGGGGGGTCTGGCCGGTTGCTTCAACAATGCTGTTGAGAATCTTTGCCATGGGGTGCTCCTTCACGAGCTTGGGGGAGGCCAGCCGCGACGGGGTCTCCACGATGAATAATCGGTTACGTGGCAACTCTACTACTCACCGGCAGTAGGTTTAAACCTGCGGTCACAGTTCGTAATAATGCCAGAGAAAAACCTCAAGTGACGAGGTTCAGAAAGAGGGTACAGAAAAGCGCCGCACAAACCCTTTCTCGACAAAGGATGATGAATGTGCGGCGCTCTCTAGAAACATTATGTAGCCCAAAAGACAACCTCTGTATATAAGAGTAGTGATGAACTCTGTTCACCGCAAGCTGGAGCCACAAATTTTATTGCCATCAATGGAAAAAACAGTGAAAAACCGCATCCTGAGATGGCACAACGCTAAAAGCGGGGGAGAGAACCAGCCTCAGAGGACTAGTTGATGTCCATGTGAAGGTCCCACTTGTTGTTCAGGTAGCGGCCAACAGCCTCACCGAACATCTTCACGTGACGCTTATCAGCCGCCACGGTCTGCTCCTTGCCGTCCTTGAACAGCTTCTCACCTAGATCAACGTTCAGAGTCACGGTCCAGTTGTACGCGCCCTGAGCCAGAACCGGCTGCTTAGTACCAATAGTCAGGGTAGCGGTCGGGTTCACGTACCAGGTCTTCTTCTCATCAATACCGGCCTTGGTGGAGTCCGCGTACTTCTTCATCGCCGCCAGGGTCTCCTGGTCGGTGCTGACCTCGTTCATGTAGTGCATATCGCCGGTACGCAGCAGGTACTCAAATGCCGCACCGAAGTACGCCAGAGCCGCCGCAAAGCCAGCCACCGAATTCTGGTGCATAGCCTCCGGAACGATCGGGGAAGGAACATTCTGCGGCGGGTGCTCAGCGTTACCCGGCTGGTACTCGCCGTGATCCTCCATCTTCTCCAGCTTCGCTACGCCGCTGTAATCCTTATTGTCGTTGGGCAGCGGAGAGTTCGTCGCAGTAGCCGAAGCCGACGCAGAAGCGGACGGGGAAGCAGACGCCGATGCAGAAGCAGAGGGCGAAGCGGTAGCAGACTCAGCAGCAGCAGCAGAAGCGCTCTCAGAGCCAGAAGCGGAAGCAGACGCCTCAGAAGTAGCCTTAGAGCCACAAGCCGCCAGCAAAGCCATAGAGCTGACGCCCAGCACACCCAGCGCCGCGCGGCGGGTCAGGTTCTCGGACATAGTGATACCTTTCAGTCAGTCGGTGATTGCAACCAGTTTAGCCGCAAACCCAACAGGATACAGAGTCGAACGAAGCGTGAGAAGCGCCTCGCACACAAAAGCGTTATGACGAACTATGACGCCGCGGAGGTGGCGGACGCCTCAGCGGAAGCCTCCGCAGAAGCGGCGGCAGAAGCAGAAGCCGAACCGGATGCCGCGCCAGACGCCGCAGCACTCGCGGTGGACGCACCGCCCTGAGTAGCGCCTCCCTGGGTGGCGGCACCCTGAACAGTAGCACCGTACGCCACGCTCAGCTCCCACATCTTAGAATCAGCGTGGTAGCGGCCGCGGAAATCGCACTCCTGAACCGTCACCTGAGAAGCAGGACCCGCCGCAGTAGCAGTAGCACTCGGGGACGCCGCGTCAGACACCAGCGCATCCTCAGAAGGCTCAGTAGGCTCAGCAGAAGCCGAAGCGCTCGCCGAGGCAACCACTGGCTGAATCTTGCCCTCAGCCACCGCCTCTGCACCAAAGTCCAGAGTGTACCGGCCCTTAAACAGCAGGTTGCCATCACTCATAATCGACGGCTGAGCACTCGCCAAAGTATAAGAAGCCGACGGGTTCACATACCAGGAACCCTTCTCCACACCAGCCAGAATCGAAGCCGACAGAGCATCCACCTCAGAGCGAGTCTTCGACGACAGCTGAATACCGGTCGAGAACGCATCCGTGCTACCGGTCTTCACCAGATAATCCATAGCCGCCGCAAAATAAGCAATCGCCTCATGGAAACCCGTCACCGTATTCGCCGACAGAGCATCAGTCACCTTCGGCTTCGGAGCATTACGCGGCGGATGCTCTACCGTGCCCTGCTCATAATTCACCGCACCCTCATAGTGGGTGTACTCCACCAGACCCGAATAGTTCTTACCATCATCACTGTATCCGTTCGGGTTAGCGCTCGACTTCGAACCGTTCAGGCTACCACCCTGAGAACCAGACTGCTGGCTAGATCCACCCGAACCGCAAGCGCTCAACAGCGCCGCCGAACCGGCAACAGCAGAAGCCCTCACGCCCAGACGCAGCAGAGAGCGGCGAGAGAAAGACTGAGAAAAAGAAGACATAAGAGAAAAACCTTGAATCCAGGAAAGCTCGTTACTACCAGAGTAAAACAGATCATGCCCTAACCCGAGTGCGAGTTAGGGCATGATGCCTCATCCATCTGAGGGCTTAAAGGTTGTCACCATTAGAATTGCCGTCATTACCGGAGTTACCGGAATTGTCAGCATTACCATCGTTAGTGCCACCACCGTTAGCGCCACCATTCTTAGGCTGAGCCGAAGCCTGTGCCTCATACTCATCCTGAATAGTCAAAGTCCAATCATTATCGTGGCGCACACCGGTAACCACCAAGCCACGCTCAGTGCGGCGCACCTTCTCAGACATCTCCGCGGGAGCACCGTCAATCACCACGGTCGGCCCCAAATCAATCACCAAATCAAAAGTCCACTGCACACTCTTCTTCACCAGAGCAGGAACAGCAGTGAACGCAGACATGGTCACCTTCGGCGACACATACCAGTCACGATTCTGCGAGCTCTCATTCGACTCATCCATAAACGACGAGAACGACGCAACGAACTTCTCATCAGCCTTTGACTCACGCAGCGGAGCCGCATCACCGGTCAGCACCAGGTAGTTAATCGCCGCATACACGAACGCAATCGAATCGTACAGACCCTGCACCGAGTTCTCCGATGCGCTCGCCGGACGCTTAGGGAACGGCACGTTCTGCGCGGGAGCAGACTCGGTCGCCGGAACGAAAGTGCCCTTCTTCTCATAGTTATCGAAGGTGACCTCGCCGCTAAAATCAGTGCGCGAAGAAGCCGAAGGGGAAATCTGAGGGGTATCCGCATCAGCGTTCTCGCTAGAAGAAGAACCACCGCCGCACGCAACCAGCAGGGCGCTCAAAGACACGCCCGCAACGCCCGCACCCGCATAACGCAGAGCAGAACGGCGGCTGATGCCGGTAGTGGAACTGGGAAGCCCGGAGGTCATGGGGAAAAGCGCCACGGAATACCTTTCGAGTGAGAATCTCAGGTGAGAGACGAGTGAGAGAACGCCTCGACGAGCGGATATCACACGCGGACATCCCTCTAGAGACAGTCCTAAGTATAACGCGCCCCCGCCTTCACACCCGTGCGTACCAGCGCTCAAACGAGCGTGATATGCCGCCCATCAGCGAACTTACCGTGACTAGGAACTCAGTGGAACCAGCGGGAGTATCGCACCGGATGGGGTGAAAGAGGGGACGCGTTCATCGTCTATAGGGGGAGGGGCTACTCGGTCTCTAGGGGCTACTGGGCGCCCTCACCGGGAACACCGGCAGGTGCCTCAGCGCCGCCAGCAGCACCGCCCGCATCGGGGGCACCGGGCGCTACGGTCGGCTGAGCCGTCGCAGCTGCAGGCTGAGTCGCCACGGGCTGCGCGGGAGCGGTAGCCACAGGCGCCTGGGTAGCGGCAGGCTGAGGAGCCTGAGCCGCGCCACCCTGACCAGCAGAACCCTGATCGGCACCACCATTCTGAGAACCAGTGTACTGACGGGAACCGCCCTGACCTGCACCATTCTGGGCGGCAGGAGCCTGCGCACCACCGTTCTGCGCGGCACCATTCTGAGCAGTGCCCTGAGGCGCGCCGTTACCCGAAGTATTCGCGCCGGCATTCGCACCAGCATTAGCCGCCACGGTGCTGTCATCAGTCACCGTCGGGGTATAGGTCGAGGAAGGATGCGCGCGCGGAGTCTGAGTCGGCTTCGGAGCCAACGCAGGATCGTACTGCTGAGGCGAAATCACGACCCAGCGCTTCGCCTCCTCATCGTACTCAGCGTACAGAGCCTTAATCTCCGGGGCCTCAGTGTCCTCCAGAGGCTTGGTCGTATTGGTTGCCTTCTCAACCCGCATGCCGTGTGCCTGAGTCACGGTGCACGCCCACGAATACTTCGTGCCGCGGGTCGTCGGCTGCTTATCGGTCAGACGGAACGTCCACTCGCCGCCCACCAGCCAGTTCGTACCGGTCGCGTAGAACACGCGCAGCTTCTCCAGCGCCGCACGGTCGGTAGAGTTCTGCGCCTGAACCACCTGCAGAGCAGGACCCGGGTCACCGGTCATGCGGGCATAGTTCACCGCCGCCGCAAAATACGCGAAAGTGGCGCGCAGACCGCGGGCGTTCTTGTCGTACATGCTCTCATCCTCAATCGGGATGGGCACGGCACTCGCCTTAGAATCAACGCTTGCCGGGCCGGCAGTCGGCTCAATCGTGTACACCTGACCGGTTTCCGGGTCGGTGCTGCTCATCGGGGCCGCACCGTTGCCCGCAATGTACTTAGTCCACTTCAGCTCGCCCGACAGATTGTCGTAGGCACCCGCAATCGAAGCGGAAGCAGTGGGGGAGGCAGTCGCCTCCTCAGTCTTTTTGGAACCGCAAGCGGCAAGCATCGCACCCAGGGCGGCGGTGCCCGTAAGCGCAATAAAGTGGCGGCGGCTGTGAATCATAGTGATCCCCTTGAATGTGCTGTGATGCGGAAGTATCGGTGATAAGTGAAGAGCTCACGCTCTAATTCTCAGCCTAACATCACGCCCCTACAGGAGGGCGCGAAACAGTCACCCGCAGGGCGGGTAGACGCGTATTGAGGCGAAAATGGGCGGACCTCATCTAGCCCTAGCCTATAGATTTCACGCGTGGCACACAAATAAAAGCTCTCATCCGTGCCTCATATCACCCAATATGACGGGTTCTTTGAGGCACGGATGTAAAGAAGCTTTAGGCTGAGCCTCGAATATAACGAGTCGCCTTAGAAGAGGTGCTCTCATTCGGGGTCGGGTGCGCACTCGGAATATTCGCGGACGGTTCAGCGGTAGCCGCAGGGGTAGCGGTAGCACTTGGGGAAGAGTTCGGATCCTCCAGCATCTGCCAGCCCTCTTCACCAAAGTAGACGTACGCATCCGCCTTCTGATTGCTGCCGTAGATACCGGTGAGCTGCTCACGCTGACGGGTCTCATGGTTGAACAGGAACGCGTTCTCGTCCACCTTCAGAGTCGCCTTCCAACAGTAGACGTCCTGCTCGGTAGCGGGCACCGGCTGAGGGGAGCTCAGGTTAATGCACATGGGGTGGTTGTTCTTAGAGACCAGCCAGCCAATGTTGTAGCGGTAGATATCGCGGTACATCTGCGCCATCTGACTAAAGTGCTCCTGGCCGGGCAAATCCATGAAGGGATCGGTGTCACCAGTGAGGAGCATATAGTTCTGCGCCGCACCCCAGTACTGCAGGAAGGCGTGCAGGCCCTCGACAGTGCGCTCTTTAGCTTCCGGGGGCATGGTGGGGCGGGGGACATTGACGGCTCGATGGCTCAGGGTGCCGTTTGAGAAATTTCCGGAACGCTCAAAGAACTGATCCGGCAGAAGAGCCGGGCCGCGACCATCCAGAGCCGATGTGGGCAGAGGCTCGGCGTAGGTGATGCTGCGCGTGGTGGTCGCAGATTTGGTCTGGGGGCTCTGAGGAGCAGCCTTAGTAGGGGAAGGGTTAGCGAGTGGTTGAGGGCGAGAAACTGCGCTGGGGCTGCAAGCGCTTGCGAGTGCACTCAATGCTGCTCCGGAAGAAAGAGCAAGAAGATGGCGACGTGACAGCGAACCGAACATACGCAACCTTTCGCAAGAGTAAAGACGGGCAGGCAGTAATGGGTAGCTCGGATGCAGTGAACCTCAACGGCAGTTGATTGCAGTTGTGTGAGGGGTCGGTGAGCGTTCCCGAGGGGTGTGGCATACCGCAGTGAGTACGGATGCGATAGAAAGGGCAGGCCAGAAGCCGCCTGAAGGAATCGGTGTGGGTTATGACCTGCCTGGTTGTCGTGCTCAATGATTCTAAGCGTACTTTCAGATTCAAAATAACCATATCTGCGCTTAAAGGTAAAAAGTTATCAAATCTTAATATTTGCCCGCTTTATGCAGGTTATAAAACGTACCAATGTGTTCCGGATAACCGCATTGAAATGTGCTAATTTCCTGCGGAAAATCAAGGATTTTCTAACCTATTCTTCTTGTGAGTAAATCATAAATTGGAGTTGTTGCACCCAGTGTGCAAGTAGTATCTCAACCTCTTCAGGTTGTCCAAACACCTATCAAAAACACCTCAATATGGGCCCCCAAACAACCCGTAGCCGTAACGCGCCCACCGCAACGCCCACACATGGCATGAAGCAGGTGCACCCTATGGGACAATAGCGCTGTGACTACCACCGACTATGCGCAGCTCAAAGCAGCTCGCGAACTGCTCACTCGAATCCCCCTCCCGCTCGACGTAGAAGCCGGCGAAACCCCTGGCACCCCCTACACCGTCACCCACGACGGCACCGCCGAGCACGGCACCGCCACCGCGCGCACCCTGCTCGCCGCCATGGCACGCCAACTTGACGACTACATCCTGCCGCGCAGTGCCAGCGTCGACAACCCCCTCACCATCGTGGTCGGAGGCTCCACCGGCGCCGGCAAATCCACCCTCGTCAACACTCTGCTCGGCGAACCGCTCACCCAGTCCGGCGCGATTCGACCCACCACCCGCCACCCCGTACTCCTGCACCGCGCAGAAGACGAAGCGGCGCTGTCACCCGAACGCTTCCTGCCCACCCTGCCGCGCACCCGTACCTCCGGCATGAACGCCGGATCGCAGGCACTACCCGGCCTCGACCCGAAGATTGCGCGCGCCCTCATTCCTATTACTACCTCGGCGCTACCGCAGGGCATCGCGCTCATTGACGCACCCGATATCGACTCCGTCTCCGAGGAAAACCGCACCCTCGCCAAGGAACTGCTCTCCGCCGCAGACCTGTGGCTCTTCGTCACCACCGCCAACCGCTACGCCGACGCCGTGCCCTGGGAACTGCTCCACGAAGCAGCCGCACGCTCCATCGCCATCGCCGTGGTGCTCAACCGTGTGCCCGAAGGTGACGAAGAAGCCATCGAAAACGACCTGCGACGCATGCTCGACGAAGCTGGAATCCACGCCGTACTGATTCACACCGTCACCGAACAGCCGCGCGACGAAAGCGGCATGCTCGCACCTGTCAGCCTCGCCCCGCTGACCCTGTGGATCCGCGAACTCGGCGCCGACGCACCTGCCCGCGCCGCCATCGCCCGGCAGACCCTCGCCGGTGCCGTCGAAACCCTCGCCGGTAACCTGCAGGTGCTCGCCGCCGAACAGGCACGCCAGCAGGCGGCGCACCAGTCGCTTGCCACCATCGCCGCCGAAGAATACGAGGACGCGCTGACCACCATTGACGGGGCGCTCTCCGACGGCTCGCTGCTACGCGGTGAAGTGCTCTCGCGCTGGCACGACTTCGTGGGAACCGGCGACTTCTTCCGCTCCCTCGACAGCACCATCGGTCGCCTGCGCGACCGCGTCAGCTCCGCCCTGCGAGGTCAGCCCGCCGCCGCCCAGAAGGTAGAAGACGCCCTCGAAAGCGGCATCCACGCCGTCGTGCTGGATGCGGCCGCCCGCGCCTCCGAAAACACCCGCACCCGCTGGCGTGCCAGCCGCGCCGGACGCTCCCTGCTGGCGCGCCTTGATGCGCCGCAGGCTGTTTCTGTTGCGCCGCAGACGGCCTCCGCCGCGGCGCCCGAACAGAACGCAGGCGCAAACGGCGAGGCGAAGGGCAACGAAGCGAAGGGCGAAGTGCAGTCCGCCGAAGACATCTTCTCCGCAGCCGTTGCCGAACAGATTCGCCTCTGGCAGGGCTCCGTGCTCGAAATGATTCGCGAAGAAGGCGCCGACAAGCGCAAACGCGCCCGCTTCCTCTCCCTGGGTGTGAACGCCACCGCCGTGATGCTCATGGTCGCCGCGTTCAGCCTCACCGGCGGCATTACCGGTATTGAGGCAGGTATTGCCGGCGGTAGCGGCGTGGTCGGCACCAAACTGCTCGAGTCCATCTTCGGTGAAGACGCGGTGCGCCGCATGGCAACCCGCGCCCGCACCGACCTGCTCGAACGCATGGCGGATCTGCTCACCGAGCACGCTCAGCCCTTCACCGTGGTACTCGAAGAAACCGACCCGCAGGCTGATGCCGAGGACATTCACCGTGCCGCCGAACAGGTGCAGAACATCGCCGCAGAAATGAGCGCCCAGAGTCAAACCACACAGCGCCAAGCCGCAGCCCACACCAACGGCACGGTTGCCCGCTAAACCACTCCGGACAGGCACCCCGCACCACAGACGAAGAAAAACGCACTATGACTACCCCCGAGAAGAAACTCGAGAACACTGAGCGCCATACCGAGCGAGGCGCCACCCCCGCCGTGGCGACCTCGCCCTTCGCGCGCTCCGTCACATCCCTGAAGGACGCCATCAGCTACGGCGAAGGACGAGTCCCCGAAACCGTGCTGCTCGACGCCGCCGAAACCCTCGAACGCCTCAGCCAGCGCCGCGAACTCTCCACCGAACACACCGTCATCGGCTTCTTCGGCGCGACCGGCAGCGGCAAATCCACGCTCTTCAACGCCATCGCCGGGCAGAACATTGCCCTCTCTGCTCCCACACGCCCGACCACCTCCACCGTGCAGGCGGCAATCTGGGAGGCCGAAGGCAGCGAAGAGCTACTTGACTGGCTCGGCATCGACAAGCGCGTCTACCCGCAAACCCAGGCGCTCGCCGCCGAAGGAGATGCAACCGAGGGTAACGAAGCAGGCGGAAACAATAAATCTGCCGGGGGAGTAGCGGCACCCAATGCCGTCACCGAACCGGCACCCGGACTCTTCAACCGCATCCGCCGAGCCGTCGGTGGACGCGGCGAAATGCGCACCCGCACCGGCGGCCTCATCCTGCTGGACATGCCCGACTTCGACTCGGTCACCACCACCAACCGCGACCTCGCCGCCCGCATGATGCGCTACGTGGACGTACTCGTCTGGGTCGTCGACCCCCAAAAATACGCCGACGCCGTCATCCACCGCGACTTCATGGTGCCGCTTGCCGCATCCGGTGCGCAGGCGCTCTGCGTGCTCAACCAGGCGGATAAACTCGCACCCGCCGAGGTGCCCGCCGTGCTCGCCTCCCTCACCCGCCTGCTGCAGGCTGAGGGCACCGAAGCGCACCTGCTCGCCGCACCCATCGCCGTCTCCGCGCGAACCGGCGAAGGCGTGGACGTGCTCCGCGACCTGCTCGCCCAGGTAGCCGCCGCCAAGAGCCTATCCCTGCAACGAACCGACGCGCAGCTGCACGCCACCGCCTCCCAGCTGCGCACCTACGCCGGAGGAGAGGGGACCGTGCTCGCCGGAGCCTACGCCCTCGAAGCGGAGCAGAAGCTCGTGAAAGCATGCTACTCATCCAGCCAGGCAGAACAGGTTTTGCAGGCTGCAACCGCCTCCTACCGCCGCGCCGCGGGTCAGCGCACCGGCTGGATCCTCACCCGCTGGATGAGCCGCCTGAAGGCTGACCCCCTGCGCCGTCTGCACCTGGGGCAGCAAGACGAAACGAAGAGCACATCTAAGGCTGAGAAGTCCGCGGGTATGCTCGGTTCCGATAGCGAGAACGCACCCGAGCTAGTGGCATCCTCGCTACCCCCGCTGAGCGCCGCGCAGAAGGCGGGCATGGCAAACGCTGTTCGCCAATACAGCAAGCAGATGGCGGCCCGCGTCGACGAACCGTGGAAGCGCAGCATGAAGGAAGCCGCCCTCTCCCGCGAGGCGGAGCTTCCCGAACTGCTCGAACGCGACATGGTGCGCATCGACTACGGTCTGGGCCGCACCCGCGCCCCCTGGGTCATCTTCAATGCCCTGCAGTGGATCGCGCTACTGAGCGCCCTGGTAGGTGTTGGCTGGCTGACCCTGATTTCCGGCATGGCGTACCTGCAGATTCAGCTGCCGCCCGCCCCGACCCCCGAAGGCTCCCCGGTGCCCCTACCGACCCTGCTTCTGCTGCTGGGTATCCTGCTTGGTATTGCCTCGGCGGGTGTGGGCAGGCTACTTACCGCCATGGGCTCACGCTACTACGCACGTAAGCTGCGGGGTCGCCTGCAGACCGGCGTGGAGAAGGCAGTGCAGTCCTGCGTGGTCGCCCCGGTACAGCAGGAAGCAAAGCGCCTCAACGCCTACCGCAAGGCGCTGGACATTTAGCGGCGTATCATCCAAGAAACCGTATCAGGCTGAGAGGGCACAAAAGAATCCCTCCCCACCTCAATCGAGGCGGGGAGGGATCCTTTTCGTTAAATCTATACGCTACTGAAGCTTAGTCCTCTTCAGTACTCTCAGCGCAGGGAGCCTGCTGAGACGCCGCAAGCTCACGCAGACCGTCCGTAATCGCCTGAGCAGCCTTAACGACCAGCTCGGGGTAGTTGCGGTTCGGCTGGCGGGTCATGCGGTCAATCGGGCCTGAGATAGACACCGCCGCAATCACCTTGCCGCCGGGCGCACGCACCGGAGCAGAGACCGAGGCGGTACCGCGCTCGCGCTCACCCACGGACTGCGCCCAACCGATGCGGCGCACAGCCGCGAGCATGGCGGCGCTGAAGTGGGCGTCGCGCAGGCCTTCAACAATGCGGTTCTGGTCTTCCCAGGCCAGCAGAACCTGGGCAGCGGAACCAGCCTGCATGGACAGCTGGGTACCGACCGGGATGGATTCGTGCATGCCGGAGGGGCGTGCCGCGGTTGCCGCGCATACACGCCAGTCACCCTGGCGGCGGTACAGCTGGGTGGACTCGTCAGCTTCGAGGCTGAGCTTCTGCAGAATCGGGTCTGCTACGGTGATGAGCTCATCGGAAATGGTGGCGGATGCGAGTTCGGTCAGGCGAGGGCCGAGCATGAAGCGTCCCTGCACGTCGCGGGCTACGAGGCGGTGGTGAGCCAGCGCCACGGCGAGGCGGTGTGCGGTGGGGCGTGCCAGACCGGTTGCCTTGACGAGGTCACCCAGAGATACGGGTCCTGCCTCGAGGCAATCAAGAATGAGGGTCGCCTTGTCAAGCACGCCAACGCCGGAGGAGCCGTGGGAGTGTACCTCTACCATCTGCTCGTCGGCGGCCATGTGTTCGGGCGGCTTGACGGGGTCAACGATCGGTGCGTTGTGGTGTGTGGATGCGTTGGGGTGACGCATTCCGTGTGCGTTAAAACGTGATGCGGAAGGAGTCATTCTTATATTCTATCTCAGAATATGAAAGATACCCCGGACTTCATGGACTCTTTGGGGTGCAGAGCTGAAGATGGAATCACCCCCTACGGGATAAATTATGAATTTTTCATAATAAGTGTTTGTGTGGGTTTATGGGTGAAAATATGCGAAAAGACGCAGAAAAATGCGAATAATCCCGCAAAATTACCCTGGAGTCATAGAGTAAACCCACATAAAAACACTCGCTAGTTCGGGGTGTTTCTGAGCCGTCTCACAGGCTAAGAATCCGTGAAAAAATATGCGACACGCCGCGGGGAAATACCGATTTGAGGGTCCCATCGGGTACATAATCCGCCCCTCAACTCCGCAAACTTGCGGCACGCACCACACCGAACGCATCCACCGTAGGAACGCATCAAGCAGGAGAAAGCATGACTAGCGAACAGAACGCAACCACCGCGGGCACCCGTCCGCGCACCCTGGCAGAAAAAGTCTGGGACGCACACGTCGTCGTCCCCGGTGAAAACGGCAAGCCCGACCTGCTCTACATCGACCTGCAGCTACTGCACGAAGTGACCTCCCCCCAGGCATTCGAAGGCCTGCGCATTGAGAACCGCCCCCTGCGCCGCCTCGACCTGACCATCGCCACCGAGGATCACAACACCCCCACCGACAACATCTTCGGCACCATCGCCGACCTGACCAGCCGCACCCAGATCGAGACCCTGCGCCGCAACGCCAAGGAATTCGGCGTGCGCATCCACTCCCTCGGTGACGAGGAACAGGGCATCGTGCACGTGGTCGGCCCGCAGCTGGGTCTGACCATGCCCGGTATGACCATCGTCTGCGGTGATTCCCACACCTCCACCCACGGTGCGTTCGGCGCTCTCGCGTTCGGCATCGGCACCTCCGAGGTGGAACACGTCATGGCGACCCAGACCCTGCCCCTGGCACGCTTCAAGACCATGGCAATCAACGTTGAAGGCACCCTCAAGCCCGGCGTGACCGCAAAGGACATCATCCTCGCTGTCATCGCGCAGATTGGTACCGGCGGCGGTCAGGGCTACGTGCTCGAATACCGCGGCTCCGCAATCCGCTCCCTCTCTATGGAGGGCCGTATGACCATGTGCAACATGTCCATTGAGGCGGGCGCACGCGCCGGCATGGTCGCCCCCGACGAGATCACCTTCGAGTACATCAAGGGTCGCCAGCACGCACCCAAGGGTGAAGAGTGGGACAAGGCAGTCGAGTACTGGAAGAGCCTGCCCACCGACGAAGGCGCCGTCTTCGACAAGGAAATCTTCATCAACGCTGACGAGCTCGAACCCTTCGTCACCTGGGGTACCAACCCCGGTCAGGGTATTCCGCTGAGCCACGCCGTTCCCTCCCCGGACGACTTCGAGGACGAGAACGACAAGGTCGCAGCAGAACGCGCCCTCGAATACATGGATCTGAAGGCCGGCACCCCCATGAAGGAAATCCCCGTGGATGTCGTCTTCCTGGGTTCCTGCACCAACTCCCGCATTGAGGACCTGCGCGCCGCCGCAGACATCGTGCGTGGCCGCACCATCGCCGAGAACGTGCGCATGATGGTTGTGCCCGGCTCCCAGAAGGTCCGCGCGCAGGCAGAAGCAGAAGGCCTGGACAAGGTCTTCAAGGAGTTCGGTGCCGACTGGCGCTTCGCCGGCTGCTCCATGTGCCTGGGCATGAACCCCGACCAGCTGGCACCCGGTGAGCGTTGCGCCTCCACCTCGAACCGTAACTTTGAGGGCCGCCAGGGCAAGGGTGGCCGCACCCACCTGGTCTCCCCGGTGGTTGCCGCCGCAACCGCTGTGCGCGGTACCCTGTCCGCCCCGTCCGACGTCGTGGCCTAGCACGCCGCTATAGCTAAGGAGCCATTATGGAACCCATTATTAAGCACACCGGCATTGGCGTGCCGCTGCGTTCTTCGAATGTTGACACCGACCAGATCATCCCCGCCGTCTACCTCAAGCGAGTGACCAAAACCGGCTTTGATGATGCCCTCTTCGCTAACTGGCGTAAGGACCCCGAGTTCATCCTGAACCAGGAGCCCTACAAGCACGGTAGCGTGCTGGTTGCGGGCCCGGACTTCGGTACCGGTTCTTCCCGTGAGCACGCCGTGTGGGCGCTGCGCGACTACGGTTTCAAGGTCGTTATTTCTGCTCGTTTTGCCGATATTTTCCGCGGCAACTCGGGCAAGCAGGGTCTGGTTACCGCGCAGGTTGCACAGGACGATATCGAGCTGATTTGGAAGGCGCTGGAGCACGAGCCCGGCACCGAAATCACCGTTGACCTGGAGTCCAAGACCGTAACCGTGGGCGCGCTGGTTGTTCCCTTCGAGATTGACGACTACGTGCGCTGGCGCCTCATGGAGGGCCTGGACGACATTGGCCTGACCCTGCAGAATCTCGAGGCTATTGAGGCGTACGAGGCGAAGCGCCCCTCCTGGATGCCCCGTACTCAGGAACTCTAAGCCGAGAGCTCTAACACCTAGAGATATAAAGCTCGAAGGCGGCGACTGAAACAGTTGCCGCCTTCGAGCTTTTCTGTACCCAAAAACCTGGCATACATATGAATGTGCTTCCCCGGAACTTCCAGGGAGGCGCATTCATTGACTATCTAGAGCGCGCCCTCAGTGATGGGGGTGTTCAGGGTTGCGTTCTCGGTGCAGCTGTACAGCGCCGCAGAACCGGGGGAGCGCACGCCCGCGGTCGGGTTCGCGTTCTTCGCGGTGGCAAGTGCGAAGTCAGAAACCACTTCGTGGTTAATGTAGCTGCCGCCTGCGCCACCGCCACTGCTCAGGGCGCTGAGCGAGTAGATGTTGCCCTCGTTCTCGAACTGCACCTGGCGGCCGAAAACGCTCTCGCGGTACGCACCGATGGTCCAGATGTTCAGGCCTGCGCCGCCGCCGCCGTAGCCAGCGCCTCCGCCGGATGCTACAGAGGTGAGGGAGAGCTTGCCGTGGGTGCGGGAGAGCAGTGCGCCGGAGCCACCCTTGCCGCGGTAGGAGCCGGTTGCGTCCGCGCCGCCGGTGCCCTTCTCGCCCTCGACCACGGAGTCACCCTCGTACATGTAGTAGCGAGGGAAGTCGTAGGTTTCGAACCAAGGGTCGGACATGGGCATGAGCTTCAGCTCGTTATTCTCGTCGAGAACGCCGACCAGCGCCTCACCGAGGGTACCCGCCACGCCGGAGCGGCCAGCGGTACCGCCGGTGACCATGAAGCGCATGTCGAGGGTCTTGTCATCCTCGTCGAGGGGCTTGAACTCCTGGTAGGGGCTTGCCATGAGCATGCCACCCTGACCGGTGTTGTCGGTGCCCAGGTCGCCGCCTGCGCTACCGCCTGCGGTGGTGGATGCGTCACGGCCGTCCAGCGCTACGCGCAGTGCCGGGTTCAGCTGGTCCTTGGGCTGAGTATCGAAGACGCCCTGGTGGGTGGTGAGGGTGCCGAGCTGTGCGCCGCCACCACCGGCACCTGCGACAGCAACAATGGTGACTGCGCCGTCGCGAACGAGTTCGACCGCGGAGGAACCGCCGCCGGATGCGCCGTACACGTAGCCGCTATCAGTGCCCACTACCTGCGCGCTACCGGTTGCTTTGCTAGAACCGGTGGAGTCGCCGCCTGCCGCGTAGCCTTCGCCGCCGAGTGCGGGCTGTGCGCCGGCTGCGGAGCCGACGCCACCGTTACCCGCCCAGACGCGCAGGATGTCGCCGGACTTAACCGCCAGAACGCCGCTGAGCTGTGCACCGGCACCGCCGCCAGCCAGGGCCGCGTTCGTGACGTCGGTCAGGTATTGGGGAGTGAAGGAGGTTGCGGCACCGCCGGCGCCTCCCACGAGGTCGAATCGTACTCGTCCAACGCCTTCAGGGACGAGCCATTCGGTGTATGCGCCAGCCTTGTCGTCGTAGCCGGTTACAGTCGGCTTGAGGGTGAGGGCGGGGGAGCAGGTGGGCTCGCCGCTTGCCGCCCATGCGGGGACGGTTGCGCTGGCGAGGATAACGGGGGCGCTCCATGCCGCGCCCTGTACGAGGCGACGGCGTGAAAAGCGTGATGCAGTGTTGTGATGTGTCATATTTGGGGTCCTCCGGTAGTTCGCGGATGCAGCCGCGAAGTGACCTGTGGCTGGTTGCGATACGCCGTGGTTTTCGGTTGACTTTCGAATATTTACGGTGATGTTGAAGTGAATTTTTGAAGTTGAAGTGAAGCAGGAAGCCGAACCGTTTTAGTTGGGCGATATCGCAAGGTTGTATGCAGTGAATGTACGCCCGTTCCCTGCCGTGAGGCTCCGTACTGCATGGAGTGACGGCAATGCCGGCGCCGATGCCGCAGTTGAGAGCTGGTTGGTTTCTCCTTGAGAGTGGAGGCACCGCTCAGCGGGCACGAGTGTGCACGCTATTGTAGGGGCGAGGTTGCTCTCAAGTTCAAATTTGTGCGTCAAAAAGAAGAAACTAACGTCAAATTTTGGCGAAGAACCAGAAAATATTTGCATTAGTGTGAATATTTGTGTATCTTTTTGTCTTTTCCAGCTCTGATTCTGAGGAGGGGTCAGAGCGGTTTTTCACATACACAACAGAGCAAAATCTCAGTCACGAGTTCCAAAGGTTCTTCAGTGTTTGGAGCACCTTTACGCAGGGCTTAGAATAATGATGAATATATGCGCCCGTTTCGCCCTGCTACCGGCAGGGGCGCGGCACGACAGAACGCGGCGCATCGGCACACTGTTAAAGTTCGGCCTAAACCAGCCGACTCCACAAAGGATTTTTAATGACTGAGAACATCAGCAAGCTTCGCATTGAAGGTGGCACTCCGCTCGTTGGTGAGGTTCACGTTCGAGGCGCCAAGAACCTGGTGCCCAAGGCGATGGTCGCAGCACTGCACGGTTCGACCCCCTCGACCCTGCGTAACGTTCCCGACCTGAGTGATGTTGAAATCGTTACCACCCTCGTGGAGCTGCACGGTGCAAAGGTCGACTACGACCGCGAAGCTGGTGTTCTGACACTCAACCCCGCACAGGATGCAACCACCGCCGCAAAGAACGCAGAGGAGATTCAGCTCTTCGGTGGTAATTCCCGCATCCCGATTCTGATGGTGGGCCCGCTGCTACACACCCTCGGTACCGCACGCATCCCCAACCTGGGTGGTTGCAAGATCGGTGACCGCCCCATCGACTACCACATGTCTGCACTGCGCAAGTTCGGCGCAGTCGTTGAGAAGGACGACGAAACCGGCACCACCCTGATCGTTCCCGAAGAGGGTCTGAAGGGTGCAGAGATTGTGCTGAACTACCCCTCCGTGGGTGCTACCGAGCAGGTTCTGCTCACCGGTGTGCGCGCTAAGGGTAAGACCATCCTGCGCAACGCAGCGATTGAGCCTGAGATTATTGACCTAATCGCTGTTCTGCAGAAGATGGGCGCAATCATCTTCATTAACGAGGACCGCACCATCGTCATTGAGGGCGTGGACGAGCTGACCGGCTACGATCACGCGTCCCTGCCCGACCGTAACGAGTCCGCTTCGTGGGCTTCTGCAGCGCTGGCTACCGGCGGCGACATTTTCGTGCGCGGCGCAGCTCAGAAGGATATGACTGCGTTCCTGAACCAGTTCCGTAAGATGGGCGGCCTGTACGAGGTGACCGCTGATGGTATTCGCTTCACCCACCCGGCTCAGCGCACCCCCGGTGCAGAGCTGAAGCCCATCGTTTTTGAGACCAACGTGCACCCCGGCTTCATGACCGACTGGCAGCAGCCCCTCGTGGTGGCGCTGACCCAGGCTAAGGGCGCGTCCATCGTGCACGAGACCGTGTACGAGGAGCGTTTCGGCTTCACCAACGCCCTGAAGCAGATGGGCGCAGATATCGTTGTTATGCGCGATTGCGTGGGCGGCGCACCCTGCCGTTTTGAGGGTAAGGGTTACGGCCACTCCGCTATTATTTCTGGCCCCACCCCGCTGACCGGCGCTGATATTGAGGTTCCGGATCTGCGCGGCGGCTTCTCCCACATCATTGCTGCTCTGGCCGCTAAGGGCACCTCTCACGTGAGCGGTGTTGAGCTGATTGCTCGCGGCTACGAGAACTTCGAGGAGAAGCTCAAGGGCCTGGGTGCCAACTTTGAGGTGCTGGCACGCAAGGCGTCGAAGGCTCCCAAGCCCGATGCAGCAATCGTCGTTGTTGAGCCCGAGGAAGTTGAGGTTCAGGGTTAATGAGCGGACAGCAGGGAAAGCAAGCGCTGCCGGAGATTGAGCCCACCGCTTACGGTGACGCTCTGTACAAGGTGCTCGGTAACGCCGCACGCGGGCTGTACAAGCTCATCGCGCGCGTTGAGATTACCGGCCGCGAGAATCTGCCTTCCAGCGGCGGGTACATTATCGTGGCTAACCACACCACCGAGCTTGACCCGGTGACCGTGGCTTTCCCTGCTTTCGTTGAGGGCGCCCTGCCGCGCTTCTTGGCGAAGGATTCGCTGTTCCGTGCTCCCGTGCTCGGCTACATTATGCGCAAGCTCGCGCATATTCCTGTGGTTCGTGGTTCGGTGGATGCGCGTAAGTCCCTGATTACTGCCCGCAAGATTGTTGAGGCTGGCGGTGCCGTCGTGATTTTCCCGGAGGGCACCACCACCCACGATCCGCAGCTGTGGCCCATGCAGGCGCGTACCGGTGCGGCTCGTCTGGCTCTTGCGACTGGTGCACCCGTCTACCCGGTGGCGCACTGGGGTGACGAGCAGATTCTCGGTTATGTGGATGAGGCTGGCGAGGACGGCCGCATCAAGGAGAAGCGTAAGATTTCGCTGTTCCCGCGCAAGACCGTTCGCGTGAAGGTTGGCAAAGCGCTGGATATCGCCTCCCTCGTTGAGGATGCCAGCCCCGAGGCTAAGCACACCCGCACCGAACTGGGCGTGGTCACCGACGCCATGCTGGACGCTATTACCGCCGAGCTGGAGAAGATCCGCGGCGAGAAGGCTCCTGAGGGTCGTTGGAACCCCCGCACGAAGCGTCGTGAAGCACCCGGTACCCCTTCGGGTCCGGTTGGTGGCGCGCTCGGCGAACCGGACGAAAAGTAGCATCCCAGCTGGGAAAATCGTAGAGGCCCTGACAGGAGCCGCGGCTATTTGCTGAGGCGCCTGTCAGGGACTCGCACAATAACTTCGCAAGGAAGAGAAGCAGGTGTTTTCGTGACCTTCTTTGGACGCACCCCCGCAGCAAGCCCTGAATTTACCCCTCCGGCAACCGTACAGTCTATTGCGGTGCTCGGCGCCGGTAGCTGGGGCACCGCTTTCGCTAAGATCGCGGCGGACGCTGCCCGCGAGCGCGGCGATGACACCCGCGTGACCCTCATCGGTCGTGATGAGCAGGTGATGGCTGAGTGCGAGCGCACCCGCGAGAATGCCCGCTATTTTCCGGGAATGAAGCTGCCGGATAACATGCACTTCACGGCGGATGCCCCCGCGGCGCTTGCCGGTGCGGATATTGTGGTTCTTGCCCTGCCCGCGCAGGTTCTGCGTTCGCAGTTGCAGAGCTTCGCCCGCTATATTGAGCCGAACGCCATGCTGGTGTCTTTGGCGAAGGGTTTGGAGACCGGTACGGGTCTGCGCATGTCGCAGGTCATTACCGAGGAACTGGAAGAATCCATGGCTCTGCGCGGTGCTGATCTGCGCGCGATTGGCCATATTCCGCACCGCGTGTGCGTGCTGTCGGGCCCGAACCTGGCGAAGGAAATCATGGGGGAGGAGCCTACCGCCTCCGTGGTTGCGGCTCGTACCCTGCCGGTGGCTGAGGCTGTTGCTCACGCGATTGCGTGCGGTTACTTCCGCCCGTACACCAACACGGATGTGGTGGGTACTGAAATTGGTGGCCTGGTGAAGAACGTGATTGCCCTTTGCGTGGGTATTTGCGAAGGCCGCAATTATGGCGATAACTCGAAGGCGTCCATTATGACGCGCGGTCTGGCGGAGATTACCCGCCTGGCGGTGGCGTTGGGCGGCGAGGCTGCGACGATGAGCGGTCTTGCCGGTATGGGCGACTTGATTGCGACCTGCTCTTCGCCGCTGTCTCGTAACCACACGGCGGGCCGCCTGCTGGCTCAGGGTGTTACCCCTGACCGCCTGCACGAGCATATGAGCCAGACCGCTGAGTCGATTAAATCGGCGCCGGTGGTGGCTGAGCTGGCTCGCCGTCACGGCGTGGAGATGCCCATTGTTGAGGCTGTGGTGGCTGTGCTTTCGGGCCGTATTGGCATTGAGGAGTTGGCGCCTCAGTTGCTGGGTCGCCGCCTCAAGCATGAGGGCCACTAGATTTTGAAGCTTTCTGGTGTGCTGGCACCCCTTGATTCGGGTTATGTGCCAGGACATACTAGAAGATTGAATGTAAACATCCAAGGACGGATACCGTTGCGGAAAACCGGTGCGTGAGAAACGCATCAGTGACCGCGACGGTATTCGTGCGTTAGGATTATTGACGCATTGCCGTTCCACCTTCCGGACCTAAGGGTAGGGGAACATTGACTAGGAGAAATATATGACCGAGAAGAAGACCGTCGCCCTGCTGTGCGGTGGCCGCTCCTCTGAGCACCCGATTTCGCTCATTACCGCTGCCGGCGTTCTGGGCGCTATTGACCGCACCGCCTACGACGTCATCACTATCGGTATTACCCGTGACGGCCGCTGGTACCTGACCGATGAGCAGCAGCTTGCCGAGCTGACTGCTGGCACACGCGGTACCGCAGAGTTCCCCGAGGGTACCCAGCAGGTGTTCCTGCCGATGGGCGCCGGCGATTCCCGCCTGACCCTGGTGGATGCTGAGGGTAACGTTACCCGCACTGCACCGGTGGACGTTGTGTTCCCGCTGCTGCACGGCCCCTTCGGTGAGGACGGCACCGTGCAGGGTCTGCTGGAAATGGCTGACCTGCACTATGTGGGTTGCGGTGTGACTGCATCCGCTGTGGGTATGGATAAGCACTTCATGAAGGTTGCTTTCGAATCCGCTGGCCTGGAGGTCGGCCCCTACGAGGTTGTCACCAACCGCCAGTGGGAGCACGAGGACCGCGAGCAGATTCTGGAGCGCGTGCTGAAGCTGGGCTTCCCCCTGTTCGTGAAGCCGACCCGCGCAGGTTCTTCCTTCGGTATTACCAAGGTGGATTCGGTAGAAGAGCTCGTGCCCGCGATTGAAGAGGCACGCCGCCACGACCCGAAGATCATCATTGAGGCGGGTATTGTGGGCCGCGAAATCGAGTGCGCTGTGCTCGATGGCCACCACGGCGAGATGCCCCGCGCATCCTACCCCGGCGAGATCGAGGTTGTGGATCAGGACCACGGCTTCTACGACTTTGAGGCGAAGTACGTTTCTGAGTCTTCCGCTGTGACCGTGTGCCCGGCGAACCTGCCGCAGGATGTGCAGGATCGTCTGCGCGAGCTGGCTGTGAAGGCATTCCTGGCGCTGGATGGTGAGGGTCTGTCTCGTGCGGACTTCTTCTACACTGAGGACGGCCGCCTGGTCATCAACGAGGTGAACACCATGCCCGGCTTCACCCCGATTTCGATGTACAAGACCATGTGGGAGAACACCGGTATCTCTTACACCGATCTGATTAGCGAGCTGCTGACCCTGGCGATGGAACGCCCCCTGGGTCTGCGCTAGTTCTTGAGGTAGCGCTAGTTCTTGGGCGCACCGTCGTTTTGACTGCGCTTAGCAATTGAATACGTAACGGCGGGGGAGTAGCCCCTGTTGTAAGGCGCCTCGGTGCGGATTCTTGAGGGATTCGCGCCGGGGCGCTTTTTGCGCGGTGGGCAAGTTAATGCCTTTGTGGGAAGGGTAATTGGTACGTATTGAGCCCCAAAAAGCTTATGAGAATCGCTCGTTTTTCACTCATGAGAAAAATCACTTACATTCGCCTCGGGGTCGCTTGGACGGTGGAGTGCAAGTTTTAAAGTGGTATTGATAAGGCAAAACGTAATTCTGCTCACAAGTGCATGAAATGATGCTTCTAGGTAATGAAAAGATGTTGTTGATGGTCGTTGCACATCTTGAAGCTCAAAGATTGGTATGAAAGCGCTAAAATGAGTAATGAAGAAAAAGCCGATTCGGTAGAATAGATGAAGGTATATCCAATCTGCCCTAGCGATTGGGTATCTATTCACTCACAACGTATCAGAAAGTCAAGGACAACCTTTGGGAAAACGAAACCGTAAGGTGGTCTCTGCGAGTCTGGCGACAGCACTGGTTGCTTCCGGAAGCCCCTACGTAGCCTCATTTGCTCAAGATGTGCAGGAGGCTGCGTCTCAGGTTCCGCCCAACCCTGTCGGCACCGCAAGCCAAACCCTGGACCCCACCGCAAACGCGGCATCTTCCTCTCAGACGGCAGTACCCACGCTCGCAACCGTGAGCGCATGGCCCACCGCTCAGGGGGACAATAAGACTAACAACGCGCAGGCAGAGCCCACCGCTCAGCCTAGCGCTTCTTCGAGCGCTCAGCCCACCGCTAGCGCCGAGCCTTCCGCAAGTGCTACGCCCAGCCCGGATGCGACTCCTACCCCGAACGCTACCGCGCAGCCCACTGCCGAGCCCACCGCTTCTGCGAGTGCTACCGCAACCCCGAGTGCTACAGCGAGTCCTAGCGTAGAGCCCTCTAAGGATGCGACCGCTGAACCTACCGCTACGCCGACCGTAGCTCCTAGCGCAAGTGCCGAACCGAGTGTTGCTCCTACCGCAACTCCGACGGCTGAGCCGACTGTAGCTCCGACTGCGGAGCCTACGGTCCAGCCGACGGCAGAACCTACTGTTGCTCCCACTCCGGAGCCGACCGTTGCGCCTACTGTGGAGCCCACCGCGGAACCCACCAAGGATGCAACTCCTGAGCCTACGGTAGAGCCCACCCCTGAACCTACTCCCGAGCCGACGAAGGACGTAACTCCCGAGCCGACCCCGGAGCCCACTCAGGATCCGACTCCGGAACCTACCCCTGAACCTACTCCCGAGCCTACTCAGGACCCCACACCGGAACCGAATCCGGAGCCCACTCCTGAACCTACTCCCGAGCCGAC
>NZ_KV831926.1:918676-1097491 GCF_001837265.1 Rothia sp. HMSC064F07
ACTCCCGAGCCGACGAAGGACGTAACTCCCGAACCGACCCCGGAGCCAACCCAGGACCCCGCTCCGGAACCGAATCCGGAGCCCGCTCCTGAACCAACCAAGGATGTAACTCCCGAGCCGAACCCGGAGCCCTCTCAGGTTCCAGTTGTTCCGGCCCCGGTTCAGGATCCGACTCAGGAGCCCTCCAAGGAAGCTAAGCAGGAGCCGACTAACGAGCCGACCAAGGACGCGGTCATCCCCGTGATTCCGGTAGCTCCGGTAGAGGATAACAAGGACAGCTCGGACTCCAAATCGGTTACCCCGATCGAGACCGAACCTGTTGCTCCGATTCCTCCGGCGAACAACCCGGTGACCGTCCCCGGCAATCGTCAGGAAGTCTCTGGGGAAGATGTCATCATCTCCATTGAGCTTCCGCGACCGGGCAACTCCTCTGAATCCTCAAGTTCCTCTTCGGGATCTTCGAGCTCTTCACCGAGCAAGGCACCGAGCGACAGGCTTGATGGCGACGATGACGATCCGTTGCGTTCCGGCGGTACCACCCTTGGACGAATTGCAGCCAATAACGGCTCGAATGACTCCATCCCGGGTGCGGCAGACTGGGTTGCTGGATACCTCTCGCGCAATAAGACCGACGAGGACCACTCCCGCGAGGTAAGCCCCTCGAGCTCCTCAAGCTCGGTATCGGCTTCGAAATCGCCTAGCTCCTCCACCTCGGCTAGCGCCAGCCGCTCCGCAAAGAGCGTGGCAAAGGCTGACGGCGCGAATGCCGCCCAGGAGCAGGCCGTGAAGAATGCGGACGCGGACGATTCCGGACTTTCCGGCATTGCACCGCTGATCCTCTTCTCACTCATCGGTCTGGTGCTGATTGCTCTGGCAATCCGCTACTTCAGCCGCGGAGCATAAGGCGAACATAACGCGTAAGAATACGCGATAATAGAGGATGTGAATCCTCAGACTTTTAGCGAAACGCGGGACAACCCCATGCGAGAGACACCTCTCTCAAAGCTGGGGGAGTCCCGCGTTCTGCGCGCTTTCATGCCGATTATCAACGCCCACAACGAGCAGGTTGCCGCTGCAGCACGTCAGGCGGGGCGCATCGAACCCCTCGAGGTGGGCCCCGGCGACGACTGTGCCGTCCTCGCCGCGCCCGCGCCCGGGCAGCGTACCGTGGTCACCACCGACACTCTCGTTGAGGACCAGGACTTCATGAACCTCTGGCCCGGCGGTATCGCACGGGCGGGTGAGGCCGGTGAGTTCATTCTGGAACCCGCCCGCAGTAGCGGCTACGATGTGGGGCGCAAAGCCGCGACCCAGAACCTCGCCGACGTTGCCGCCATGGGTGCGCGCCCGGCGAGCCTCTTCATCTCCTTGAGCCTGCCCGGTAGCACGCCTTACGGCTGGATTGACGGCTTTGCCCACGGCATTGTGGACGGAATCAACGCCTGCGGAGCCACCGAATGTGTGATTGGCGGCGGCGATATTGGCGACTCCACCGAAATGTCGGTGACCGTCACCGCTCTGGGCTACACGGATCGCGCCGTGCTACGCTCCGGTGCACGCCCCGGTGACACTATCGCCCTGGCGGGGCGTACCGCCTGGTCCGATGCCGGTCTGCGCCTGCTGCTCAACCCTCTCTCCCTGCCCGCCACGGCGCTGTTGCGTGCCATCGCCGCAGGTCAGGATGCTGAGGCGGCGCTGGGGGCGGTGGGACAGGCGTGGGCTCAGCGGCAAGCTGAGAAGCAAGCTGAAGGCTCTGGCGCTCTTCCTACTGGCGCTCTTCCCGAGGGGCTCATCGAGCTTGTCCGCACCCTCAGCCCCGAAGATGCCGCGCACATGATTGCGGTCTGCGAGCGCGCCGTCGCATCGCAGCACAACCCGGTCAGCCCCATCCCCGCCGGTGAGGTGGCGCGCCAGCATCAGGCAAGCTCCATGCTGGATCTTTCTGACGGACTCGTCAAGGACGCCGGGCGAGTTGCCGCCGCCTCCGGGGTGCAGATGCGCCTCGACCGCGCCGCCGTGGATGCGTTCGCCGAGCCTCTGCTGCCGTTGGCGCGCCTGCTGTTGGCGATTGGTGAGCGCAACGAGGCGGGGGAGAGCCCCGCATCCCTGGCGCGCACCTTCGTGCTGGTCGGTGGAGAAGACCACGGCCTGCTGGCGACCTTCCCCGGTGAGGTGCCCGAAGAGTTCGTGCCCCTGGGCACCTGCGTTGCGGACGCCCCGGAGCGCGGCCTGAGTGCCGAACTCTACGGTGCCGAGCGCCGCCACAATGCGGTGACCGGCGCGGCGGTCGTCATGGACGGCCGATCCCTGGACGGCATGGGCTGGGAACACTACGGGGCTTCCGCGTAGGAGTTCCACCGAGTGCCGCGAGGTGCGTGCTGTTTGTATGTTTAGTCTGTGCTTTCATCCCGCGGGATAGACGACGGGCAATACCGTACATTTAACCGAAATTGCCTAGAATAGAAGTACGAAACAGGCTGGATTCTGCCCATGCCGCGGGCACTGAGAAATCAGCCGGGAACTAGCCACAAACTCAGCCGAGAACTAGTTGAGAACTCAGCCGAGAACCGCGCGAAACTGACGAAACTGACGAGGAGGGTAGCGTGAACGCAGAACAGAACCAGCGCACCGAAGAACGCGAGATTTACCGCCGCGCCTGCGTGCGTGCCTACCGCTTCGGTGTAGCGTGGTCAACCGCCGCCCGCACCACCATCGAACGCTACCGCGAGGCGCTCAATGAGCTCAACGGGTTCCCCGTGCCCGATAAGGACACCGGCTCCAATATCGCCCATACCTTGCTGACCCTGACCGAAGAGTTTGAGCGTGGCATGGAACAGGTTCTGCCCAGTGAGGCTCTGCCCGCTGGCGAAATCCCCGGCGGGGAGGGCGCGTGCGTGCCCGAGGCGGCGGGCACCTCCGAAGAAGAAACCCTCGCCCACCTGTGGATTCAGCTGGGCGGCATCTACGAGCACGCGATTATGCGCGCATCCCGCGTGGCGCGCGGCAACTCTGGTACTCTGCTTTGCGCTTGGGCGCTTGAGGCGGTGCGCAGCTACTGGTTCCTGCCCGGAAACCTCGCCCAGGAGCTTGGCGATGCGGCTGCCGAGTTGCCGCTCGTGCGCGCCCTGGAGGCAGACTACGAGCGTGTGCTGGCTGGCGGTTCCCTGCCGAAGCACCGCGAAGTGAAGCTGGAGTACGCCCACGCGGAGGCGCGCGCGATGGCGTTCGCGGCTGAGCGCATTCGTGCCAGCGTGGGGGAGCAGATGGTGCCCTCCACGATGCTGTCGGTCATGGTGGAGCTCGCTCGCCTGGACGCACACTATGATGCATCACAGGACGCAGAAGCCGCTGACGAGGTGCTGAAAGAGCGTCGACGTGCGCTGATGCGTGCCGCTCTGGAACGTACCGCGCAGTTCCCGCCCTCGCCCGAGCTTGCCGGTTTCGTGGATGCCGGTGCGCTCGGCTTCTACCTTGCCGTGGTGCACTCCAACCCGCGTTGGGAAGGGGCGACCCTGAACGAGGCGCAGGTGGAGTCCATGCTCCGTGCGCCCTCTGCCGGTGTGACTTCTGTAGCCGGTTCTGCGGCGCAGGCAGACTCATACCCCGCCGAGCACGCAGAACACGCGGGGCAGAGCGGCTGGGAGCTCATGGGTACGCTGACCTGCGAGCCCCTCGCCCTGGCGCAGCTACGCCCCGAACTTGAAGCCATGGGCGACAGCCTGCTCATTACGCCCCTGGACATGGCGGCTGGACTCTGGGCGCTGCACGTGCACGTGCCCGACATCGACCCCGCCCGCGAGCTGATTATGGGCTACGGTCAGTGGTCGGATGAGCGTATTTCCTCCCTGGCGGACGGTCGTCACGCCGACCACGCGTGCGGTGCGGAGGGCGGCGCATGAGCCCCGCCCGACGTTCCGTAAATCCGCAGCAGGAAGCCCTGGACTTGGGGCTTCCCGAGCCTGTTCCGGTCAAAACTAAGCCGACAAATAAGCCCGCGAAAGCTGAGGCACCCCAGGGGGAGCCAGTAGATTCAACGGTTGTGGAGCCTACCCGTGCTGATTCCGCGCCCCGTGACGGTTCTGCGGCCCGAGCTCGGCAGCGGAAAAAGGATGCGCCGCTACTGAGCGATGAGCAGCTCCGCACCACCGCCGAGCTGACCGTGCGCGATCTTGCCGCCTACGCCCGGGGCGAGGTGAACCGCGCCGAGTTGAGCGAACGCGCGGCACAGCGCGCTAGCGCCCCCTACCGTAAGGCGCTCAAGACGCTCAAGCATTCGCTGGGTCCCGCCGCGCACACCATGACCGACGACGCTATCTATGAGCTGGTCGATATTGCGTTGGCGGCACGGCAAGCAACTCAGCCGGACGTAAAACAGCCGGATGCACATCAGCCGGGGGAACCCGCTCAGAAGAAGGCAGCTCAGAAGAAAACAGTTCAGAAGGAACTAGTCCAGAACGTACTGAGCCCGCAGGAGAATGAGACTCCCGTGCGGGCAACCTCGGCGCGCCCGCAGAAGGTGGCGAAGGCGAGCGAAGAGGGCGAGCAGAAGCCTGCGCAGAAGGTTCCCGATGCGAAGAAGAGCGCTGCCGAGGCAGAAGCTGAAAAGCCCGCGATCAAGAAGGTCGTAGCGAAGAAGGCCGCTCCCGCAGAGAAAACGCCTGCCGCTCAATCTGCTACCGCCGAGAAGACTCCGGCAAAGCCGAAGACCGCTGCGCCGAAAACCACGCTGAAGAAAGCGCCCAAAGCTGCCGCGAAGAAGGCAACCGCTGAGAATGTCGCGGCTGCGAAGCCCGCATCAGCCGCCGCAGAGGCTAAGAGCCGTGCCCTGGCGCGCTATGCCTCCGAGGACCGCATCGAAAACGCGCCGCTCAAAAAGTACCTGCCCGCGCCCAGCGCCAAGGCAATCTCCACGCACCTGGACCTGCACACCGTCGGAGAGATGCTCGAATACTTCCCGCGCAAATACCTGCCGCGCGGTGAGCTCAGCTCCTTCGCCGAACTCGTTGAAGGCCAGGACGTCACCATTATCGCCCGCGTGGTGCACGTGAGTACCCGAACCATGGCGGCGCGCCGCGGCAAAATCATGGAAGTGACCATCACCGACCGGCTCTCCGACGCCACCGGGCAGGACGCACCCGCAGGTTTTGGGGCTGCCGGTTTTGGTGCCACTGGTTTTGGGGCTGGCGGTCCTGTATCCGTGGTGCCCGGGCGCGCTAACCGCCCCGGCGCATCCAGCGTATCCAGAGTATCCGGTGCGCCCGCGCAGAACTGGCAGGCAACCGGGATGCACAACCCGCGCATTAACGCGCTCGCTAACTCCACGCAGAACCCAGCTGCCCAGAACCCCGTGCAGGGCAGGGGAGCACAGCCCGCCTCCTACAGCGGCTATGCAGACAGTTACGGCCAAGATTCGTTCGCGCAGGACAGTTTTGCGCAGGGAGGCCTCTTTGGCGTGCCCGCGCCCAGCATGATGAACCCCTGTGCGCTCATCGGCTCGCAGATGAAGCTCTCTTTCTTCAACGCCTGGACCGCCGCCCGCGAAATCCGCGAGGGTGAAACCATGATGTTCTCCGGCAGGGTCGGCATCTACCGCGGCGAATACACCCTCACCAACCCGCACTACGCCCTGCTCTCGAAGGACGCCTCCGGCGCGGACGTTACCGACGCCGCCACCGCCCCCGTGCCCGTCTACCGCGCCCCCGTGAAGCTGCCCACCGACCGCATTAGCGGCTACATGGCGCAGCTGCTCGAAAAGGTACCGCTCAAAGAACTTGAAGACCCGGTACCCTACATGATTCGTCGCGCCCGTAAGGTGCCGTCCTTGGAGTGGACGTACCGCGCCCTGCACACCCCCGACTCGGAGGACACCTGGCGTGCCGCGCAGGCGCAGATGCGTTACCGCGAGGCGTTCGTGCTACAGAGCGCGCTCGCCCGCCTGCATTCGGTGCGTGCCGCGCACCTGACCCAGCCGCGCCCCGCCGTGGAGGGCGGCCTCGCCGATCGGCTGCTTCAGGTTCTGCCCTACGAGCTGACCGAGGGACAGCAGAAGGTGGGCGCTGAGATTGCCGCGGATTTGTCGAGTGAATCGCCCATGAACCGCCTGCTGCAGGGTGATGTGGGTTCCGGTAAGACCGTGGTGGCTCTGCGCGCCATGCTGCAGGTTGCCGATGCGGGCGGCCAGTCCGCGATGCTCGCCCCGACCGAGGTGCTTGCCGAGCAGCATTTGCGTTCGGTGCTGGACATCCTGGGGGATATGGCGGCGCCCGAAGACTCTGATGCTGACGATTCTGCCGCCGGTTCCGCCGAGGGGATCCCCGCGGGGAGCGGGGCGGAACCCGGCCGTGTGCGCGTGCGCCTGCTGACCGCCTCCATGGGCACCCGCGCCAAGCGCAAGGTACTGCAGGAACTCGCCGACGGCACCGCCCAGATTGTGATTGGCACCCACGCCCTGCTTTCCGATGAGGTGAGCTTCCACGATTTGGGTCTGGTCGTCGTGGACGAGCAGCACCGTTTCGGCGTAGAGCAGCGCGACAGCCTGCGCGGCACCGGCGGCGCCCTGCCGCACCGCCTGGTCATGACCGCAACGCCTATTCCTCGTACCGTCGCCATGACCGTGTTCGGTGACCTGGACGTATCCGTGCTCGACACCCTGCCCGCGGGCCGCCAGAAAATCTCAACGCACGTGGTGCCCCTCGCCGAGAAGCCCGCCTGGGCGTCCCGGCTGTGGAGGCGCGCCCGCGAAGAAATTGATGCGGGCCACCAGGTGTACGTTGTCGTACCCAAAATCGGGGAGGACGGCGACAGCCTGGAGGAAGGCGCCGCGTTTTTTGGCGCATCCAGCCTGAACGGTGCTGGAACTGGCGCGGGCGCGGGCAACTCTGCCCAGGGCTATTTCGGTCAGGGCGGTAGCACGAGTAGCGATGGCAAGGTTCAGCTGACCTCGGTCGCCTCAATGTACTCTTACCTGAGTGCTGAGGACGCCCTCGTCGGCGTGCGTATCGGCACCCTGCACGGCCGCATGGACCCGGCGGAGAAGACCGCCGTCATGACCGCTTTCGAGCGCGGCGAAATTGACCTGCTCATCAGCACCACCGTCATTGAGGTGGGCGTGAACGTCCCGAACGCCACGCTCATGATCATCATGGACGCCGACCGTTTCGGCATCTCTGGCCTGCACCAGCTGCGCGGTCGTGTGGGCCGCGGCGGCTATGCGGGCACCTGCCTGCTGGTTACCCGCCAGGAGGAGGGCGGCGTGTCCCGAGAGCGTCTGGATGCGGTCGCCTCCACCACGGACGGCTTTGAGCTTTCCCGCATCGACCTGGCGCAGCGCCGTGAGGGTGATATTCTGGGTGCTGCACAATCGGGCTCGAAGAGTACCCTGCGGTTCTTGCGGGCGCTCGCCGATGCCGACATTATTGAGCGTGCCCGCGAGGATGCCCGCTCGGTGGTGGAGAAGGACCCGACGCTGGCTAAGCACCCGTCGTTGGCGCGTACGATTGACCGCGCTCTGGACGCTGACCGTGAGGCGTTCCTCGGCAGGGGATAAGCGCCCAACGGGGCAGAACGCTCTGCCCGCTCCGCCCATCAACCAGCCTTGCCCACCACTCGCTGAAACCCTGACGTCAACACACCGCACTAGTTAAGAGGAGAGACCTATGAGCCGTATTATTTCCGGTGCTGCCGGAGGCGTTCGCCTTGCCTCGGTTCCGGGGGATAATACTCGCCCCACCACCGACCGGGTGAAGGAATCCCTCTTCTCCAAGCTGGAGAGCTACGACATTATTCGTGGCGCCCGCGTGCTGGACGCCTTTGGTGGCTCGGGTGCGCTGGGCTGCGAGGCACTCTCACGCGGTGCCGCCTCCGTGACTCTGCTGGATACGTACCCGAAGGCTGTTGCGGTGATTCGCAAGAACGTTGCCGCGGTGGAGAAGGCGATGGGCCGCACCGGTTCTTCTGGTGCTACCGGTTCTGCGGCGCGCGTGCAGCAGTCTCAGGCGCTGACCTACGTGAAGTCCGCCTCCGGGCCGTGGGATCTGGTGTTTGTTGACCCGCCCTACGCCATGCCGAATGAGCAGGTCAGTGAGCTGCTGGAGGCGCTCACCCCCAAGCTTGCCGAGGGTGCCGTGGTCGTGGTGGAGCGTTCTTCGCGCGACCCCGAGCCGGTGTGGGGCGAGGGCCTGTACTGTTTTTCGACCCGTCAGCACGGCGAGACGGTTCTCTACTATGTGGAGCCTGACGAGGTGGAGGAGCAGGCGGGCGACGAGCCCGGCACGAACCTTGAGCCCGGCGAAGACGCTGAAGAGCTCGCCGCCTAAGATTGCCGCCGCATCTCACCGCCCGATCTTGCTACCTCAGCCTGCGCTCGTCCGCATGCCACTAACCCGCATCCTAAATTCACCCGCATCTACTCATTCCAACGTCTGATATTTATTCGTGAAGGGACCGCCATGATTGCCCTCTGCCCCGGATCTTTTGACCCCGTGCACCACGGCCACCTGGAAATCATTGCCCGCGCCGCTCAGCTCTTTGACGAGGTGATCGTGGGCGTGGCGCACAATAGCTCCAAGAAGTACCGTTTCTCCCTGGAGGAGCGCGTGCAGCTGGTGCGTGAGTCTCTGCAGGAGCTCGGCATTGAGGGTGTGAGCGTGGAGCCGATTCCGCCGGGCGTGCTGCTTGCCGAGTATGCGGCGGAGCGTGGCGCGAAGGTGCTGGTGAAGGGTCTGCGTTCGGCGACGGACTACAGTTATGAGGCTCCGATGGCGAGCATGAACCGCCACCTGGCGCAGGTTGAGACGGTGTTCTTGGCGGGTGAGGACCGCTACGGTGCGGTATCGTCCACGATTATTCGTGAGGTGGCGTCGCTGGGTGGTGATGTGACTCCCTTCGTGCCGGAGGCGGTCGCCCGCGCCCTGAAAAACGCCTAGAAAAACGCTTCATCAACCCAGGCGCACACCACCTTGTGCGCACCCATCCGACACGCCCACCGGCAGGGCCCCGGCAGAATAACTCGCACCGCCGACCGGGCACTTAAGTCCCCCAGTAGTAGCCCCGACCGGCCGATTAAATGCCGCGCGGCGCCTCCTTAAGGGAATATTTAAGAGGTGAGCGCCACTTAAAGAGATTTAAAAGGCGCTTAATCTTGATTAACGGTGCGAATGACCCCTAAAATGGGACTTTGGTTTATACATTTCGTAAGGAGAAACGCCATTTCACGTGCAGACGCATCGCCGCTGGTGGTATCGGTTACTAACCTGATTCACCGCCCCGGCACCATGGAAACTCTCGCTGAGGTCCTGCCCGCACCGGCAGACCTGGGTAACACGCTCATCGGCGTGGAAGAGGGTTCGGATATTGACCTCGATATTCGTATGGAGTCTGTTGTTGATGGTATCCTAGTTACCGGCTCCGTCGTTGTGGATGTACACGGCGAGTGTAGCCTCTGCTTGGATCCGATTGATTACGAGATGTCGGCCAATATTCAAGAGCTTTTCGTCTTTGAGAAGGCCCCGGCTGGCGGCCCCGAAGACGAAGTAGATGAGCAGTACGCCGTTGAGGATGATTCCATCGACCTTGAACCGGCTCTGCGGGACGCAGTAATCCTTCAACTGCCGTTCCAGCCTGTTTGTAGGGACACCTGCCAGGGTCTGTGCGCCGATTGCGGTGCGCGCCTGGAGGATGACCCCGGGCATCATCACGAGGTGTTGGATCCGCGCTGGTCGGCCCTGCAGGGCCTGCTCGGTGCAGATACCGAAAACTAAATTGTTGTTACTAGAGATTGTGAGATAGCTGTGGCTGTTCCCAAGCGCAAGATGTCCCGCGCTAACACCCGCGCACGCCGTTCCCAGTGGAAGGCATCCGTGCCCCAGCTGGTTAAGACCGTTGAAAACGGTCGCGTGACCTACAGCCTGCCCCACCAGGCAAAGGTTGTAACCGACGCTGCAGGCAACGCCCTGTTCCTGGAGTACAAGGGCCGTAAGGTTGCAGACGCCTAAGAAGCGGTGAATCCTTATGACTGAATTTCCTAGTGTTGATACTAGGGAGTTGCGTAAACGTCTCGGAGTCGATATCGACGCCGAGACGTTTTTGCTATCCCTAACCCACCGCTCCTACGCCTTCGAGAATCCCGGAGTGGAGCATAACGAGCGCCTGGAGTTCCTGGGCGATTCGGTGCTTTCCCTGGCGATCGCTGAAGAAGTGTACCGACGCTACCCCGACCTGCCCGAGGGTGAGCTCGTGAAGCTGCACCACGTGGTGGTGTCTACGGTGGCGTTGGCGAAGGTGGCACGCGACCTGGATCTGGGCAGGTACATCCTGCTCGGTAAGGGCGAGATTCACACCGGCGGCGCCGATAAGGACTCGATCCTTGCCGACACCATGGAAGCGATTTTTGGCCTGACCTACCTGGAGTGCGGTCGCGAGGCGGCTCGTGACCTGGTGCTGCGCCTGATTGCCCCGCTGCTCGACGATGAGAAGGTCCTGAACTCTGGACGCGACTGGAAGACTGAGCTGCTGAACCTCGCCACCGCCCGCGGCTGGGGAGACGTGCGCTACGAGGTCACCGGCGAGGGCCCCGACCACGCGCGCGTGTACACTGCGGTCGCTATTGTGGCGAACCAGCAGGCCGGTACCGGTGTGGGTCCGAGTAAGAAGGAGGCGGAGCGCCTTGCCGCTGAGCAGGCGTACCGCGTTCTGGTTTAGGCTCATTCAAGCATCCTGCAGGTCTGTTAGCTCTGTGGGCTCTTGATTCTGCAGCCCCGCTGATTGGAGGGAACCATGCCCGAACTGCCCGAGGTGGAAACCGTTCGCGCAGGTCTAGCCGAGCACTCGGTGGGTCGGCCCGTGCAGGCGGTGCGCGTGGTCGATGCCCGTTCGCTGCGCAGGCACCTGCCCGGTCCCGCCCACTTTGAGGCGGCACTCACCGGCAGGACGTTGCGCGGTGCATACCGCCGCGGCAAATACCTGTGGCTGACCCTGAGCGAGTCGGATGGCACGCTTGCCGACGAGGCGCTCGTGGTGCATCTGGGCATGAGCGGTCAGCTGCTCGTGCGCGATGAGCCGGGCAGTGACTCGGGTAATGATGCGGAGGCTCGCGCGGCCTTTGACGAGCAGCCGCGGCACCTGCGCGTGGCGCTCGAGCTAGGACCGGCGGGAGCTACCGGTGACACGGGAGCTACCGGCGGTGTGGCGAGCGTCAACCGGGCAAACACCGGGCAGCGGTTGCTCTTCGTGGACCAGCGCATCTTCGGCGGCATGTTCCTTAGCCGGCTGGTGCCGGACGTACCCGCGGCAGTTGCAGTGAATGAAGCAGCGGCGGATGAAGCAGCGGCGGATGAAGCAGCGCCGGGTGAAGTACCTGAGCGTTTTCTAGTACCGGAGGCGGTCAAGCACATTGCCCGCGACCCGCTGGACGAATTCTTCGACCCCGCGGCGGTGCGCCGCAAGTTCCTGCGCACCTCCAGCGGCATTAAGAAGGTGCTGCTGGACCAGTCGGTCATCTCCGGCGTGGGCAATATCTACGCCGACGAGGCGCTGTGGCGTGCGCGGCTACACTACGCGAAGCCCGCACGCACCCTCAGCGCCGCCCAAACCCGCGAACTGCTGGAGGCGGTCACGCAGGTGCTGCGCGAGTCCCTGGCGGCGGGCGGCACGAGCTTCGATGCCCTGTACGTGAACGTGCTGGGCGAGTCGGGCTACTTTGAGCGCTCGCTGAACGCCTACGGGCGTGCCGGGGAGCCTTGCCACCGTTGCGCGGAGGCGGGCCGCACCTCCCTGATAGTGTGTGAGCCCTTCCAGAACCGCTCGTCCTACCGTTGCCCGCACTGCCAGCGGGCGCCGCGTTCTCGCTAGATAAAGGCTCACGCTAGGTAGAAGCTTACGACAGGTAAAGGCTTACGACAGGCACAAGCTCACGCTAGATATGCGAATGACGGCGTAGCTACGTTCCTCCCGTACGGGGGATGTAGCTACGCCGTCATTTGTATAAACCTCAGTTGTATAAACCGGGGGCCGGGGAGTCAACCCGAAAACCACCCTAACAAGAAGCAACTGGCGGCTGTACCTATCGCCTGCACCTAGCGGCTGTACCTGTCCCCGTAGAACAAGCCCAGACGCTCGTAGCCTTCCTCAATCGACACGGCGGGCTCCCACTGCAGAAGCTCGCGGGTGCGGCGCTGATCAAACCAGTGCGCGGTCGACAGCTGCTCGGCGAGGAACTCCGTCATCGGCGGCTCATCACCGGCGGTCACGTTCTTCGGCAGACGCTCCCAGACGCGCTCAATGACCTTACCCGCCAGGGCCGCAACCTTCGCCGGAACCGAGAAACGCGGGGCGGGAACGCCCACCGCCTCACAGAAACCACCCAGTAGCTCAGCGATAGTGCGCGGTTGGCCGTTCGTCACCACCAGCGCCCGGCCCGCAAAAGCGTCGAGGCGCTGATAGCCGCGCACCACGGCGTCCGCGGCGTTATCAATGTAGAGCGTATCAATCAGACCCGTACCGCCAGAGAGCAGCGGCAGACGGCCCGCGGCGGAACGCTCCAGAATACGCTCGACCAGCTGGGTATCGCCCGGACCCCACATCAGGTGAGGACGCAACGCACCCACGCGCAAAACCCCGCCACCGGGCAGGGCAGTGCCGTTCGCCTCCAGGGCAAGAAGCTCAGCGGCAGCCTTCGAACGCGCATAGTTACCGCGCGCATGCTCCGGGGACGCCACGCCGGCACCGTCACCCACAATCGCCGCGCCAGCATGAGCCACCGACGGCGACGAAATGTACAGGAACGAACCCACCGAATGGTTCAGCGCCGCCTGCAACAGGGTGCGGGTGCCCTCAATGTTGATGCGCTCATAGTCAGCCCACTCGCCGCTGACCGAAACCTTCGCCGCGGCATGCACCACGCCGTTGACACCGGTCATCGCCAGATCCACAGCCTGCGCATTCGTAATATCGCCGCGCACCTGCTCAAAACGCGGGCGAATCGAATCGGGCAGAAGCGCCGCAATACCCGAATCGCCACGCTGAAAAACGCGCACATCATAGCCGGCACGTAGCAACGCCAGCACGCTCTCACGACCCAGCAGGCCGCTCGCACCGGTAAAGAGGATGCGCTCGCCAATACGCGGCGCGAAATCGGGCTCCTCAACCGGGCGCAGCGAACGCGGGGCGGGGTCAGTGTAGCGTGCCGCGAGCGGCTGCGCAGGCTTGCGGAACCGAGCCGTCGGGGAGGTCACCGCATGCGCAGTCGACAGGCGGTGTCCAGATGGGTGGGACGCAGACAGGCGGGGTGCGGGCTCGTGGGAAGAGGGCTCACACGAAGAATGAGGGGACATCATACTCCTTAGACTTAGAGATCCGGCAGGCGCTTAAGCCCCCGCAAGGACCTTCGACGCCCACTCACCCAGGGCGGGGCGGTCAATCTTCGAATTGTGGCGAATATCGGTCGGATGCTCGTGCACCACCAGCACCGCGGCAAGTTCCACGCCGGTATCCTCGGCAACCTTCTGACGTACCAGCTGCGAGAGCTCAAAGGGGGCCACACCCTCCGCAATGGGGAAGCGGCGAGCGCCGGGCACGCGATCGAGCAGGGCACGCTTGAGACCCGATGCCGACTGGCGCGCCTCCAACGCGGCAGTATTTGCGGACGCCTCAATGACCAGCACCGGAGCGGCAGTACCGGCAGGGCCCACCGCGACCAGGGCGGCGCGGCGCACCTCGGGCAGGGACTCGGCGGACTGCTCAGCCGCAACCGGGGTCAGCACGCCCTGCGAAGTCAGTAGCACGTGCGCGAGGCGCCCCTCAACCCACAGGCGACCCGAAGCGTCCAGGTGCCCGACGTCACCGGTATGATGCCAACCCGGAGTGCTAATGGACCGCTCCTCAGTCACCCACAGGGTGTCGTAGCGGTCCTTCACATGCGGCGCCGACACCAGAATCTCACCGGTCACACCCGGCTCATGGGTCAGCTCATCCGCCACCGAACCGTCCTGCAGCAGCGGGGCAATAGCCACCGCCGCACCGTACACCGCGAAACCAACGCACACGCCATCACGGGCGAACGGGTCAAGCACCTCACCGGCAGCATTCGGGGTGCCCTCAGCAATCGCCTGGCGAATCATCTCGAAAGACACATCGGTCACCGGCAGACCCTCGGTCATGCCGTACGGGGTGTGCAGGGAGGCGTTCGGCACCAGGGCGGAGAGCGCCTCCAGCAGCGGCACGGGAATCGGCGCGCCAGCACTCAGCACGGTCTGAACCTTAGCCAACGCCGCACGCTGCTCAGCGTTCAGCTCATCGGCGGTCGCCACCACATTTACCAGGGCGGCGGGGGAAGCGAACACGACCGACGCATCAATAGCCGCCGCAGCAGACGCCAGGGCAGAAGCCGTCAGGGTCTTCGGGCGGGTCACATCCATCGTCGGGGTCACGCTGGTAGCACCCAGCGCCGGGCCCAACAGCGCAAACGGCGCGAAGCCAGCCACCAGGCCGCTACCGGGCGCAAAACCGTACGTATTCGCAATAGCGTCGCGCATACCCGCCAGCTGACGCTGCGTGTACACCACACCCTTAGCCGGGCCGGTCGAACCGGAGGTGTACAGCACCGCCGCATCAGCATCCGGCACGGGGGAGGGGAACTCCACCACGGTCGGGGTTGGCACCGGCTCGCCCGGAGTACCGTCAGCGGCGGGCGCGGTAAACACCGAACCGGCAACGCCCAACAGCTTCTCCTGCACCGACCCCAGCGGCTCCACAGAAATACGCACACCCGGCCACAGCAGAGTACGGGCGGCACTGAGCGCGGCAGGAATACCCACCAGGAAGCTCGGGTTAGCGCCCTTCAACGCGCGAGTCAGACCCGGAATACCCAGACCGGTATCAGCCACCACAATGACAGCGCCCAGCTTCATGCAGGCGTAAATCAGGGTGGTCAGGCGGGCACCCGGAGGCACCATCAGGTTCACGCGGTCGCCCGGACGCACACCCAGGGCGTGCAGGCGGGTCGCGGCGGCGTTGACTTGCTGGTTCAGCTCAGCCCAGGTCAGGGTCATGCTCACGGTGGTGCCGTCGCCCTTGGGGTCCATATCCACCACGGCGGTGGAGGCGTCATCGGCGCGTTCTGTAAGGGCCGTGAGCATGGGGCGGAACGCCGCGGGAACAGCACCCTTAGCGGTAGCGCCCTCGCCGGCAGTCAGACCGTGGCGGCGCGCGCGGGCGGCACGATGCTCCGCCTCCGCATTACGCGCCGGAACCAGCATGCCGTCCTCCAGCGTGCCGAAAGTCTGCGCAAGCCACGAAATCATGGGGGAGGCAATATCGTAATCCTCAATGACCAGGTGTGAGGCCTTCTCGTAGCGGTGCACCTTCGCCTGCGGCATGCGCTCCATCAGGTCGAATAGGTAGCGGCGCTGGAACACCGGGTCCTTCGTGCCCCACTGGAAGAACGCGGGCACGTCCAGGTCACGGATCTGCTCGGCAATACGCTGCATCGGCGTATAGGAAGGAATATCGGTGCCGGTCGGAATATCGCCCACAAAATTACGCACACCCTCACGCCACGCCGAATGAGCGTACGGCGCACGGTACGTACGGTAAATCGCCTCGTTCAGAGGGCTCGGGTACAGGCGCTTGGGCTGCTGACCCACCGGCTGCGGCAGGGCACCATCAAGCGCCCCGGCACCGGCAGAACCCGGCGCGGGCAGGCGGCCCTCATTCTGAGCCAAACCCAAAGTCACATCAATAAACGCGGTCGAATCGTGAGTACCCCACTCGTGCACACCCAACGCCAGGCGCAGGGCGGCAGGGATATTCTCAATGCCGTCATGGTAGACCGCGGTGTTCGTCAGCATCACGCCCGAAAGAATCTCACGATGCTCCAGCGCCCAACCAAAGGACACCAGCCCGCCCCAGTCATGGGCGAGGGTCACGACCGGCTTATCAGTCTCATCCAGACCGAGTGCCTTCGTGAAATCACCCAGATCAGCGATACGGTCGGTCAGGGAGCGGCGCTCACCCTCCAAATCCAGGTGGGTGCGCTCCGAATAACCCATATCAATCTGATCAACCGCAACCACACGCCACGGGGCGCGCTCATTCACGCCCGCATCCAGCACGGTGCGCCACAGGTACGACCAGGTCGGGTTGCCGTGCACGCACAGGATCGTGCCAATCGGCTCCAAACCCTGCTCGACCAGCACCGGAAGGTTATCCAGGTAGTGCCAGCGGCGCGCGCCAGCCTGCTGCGCCCGCTGCTCAATGGGGGCGGAGGTGGGCACCTCCAGAAGGTGGGAGTAGCGCGGGTTCACGCCCGCCCATTCCTCCGGGTTATACGGGGGCTGAGCCTTAGGGAAGTTCAAATGGCGCATGCTGGGAATCCTTCCGGATCGAATCGGTGAATGTCTACCGCAAAAGCTAACGGGTTACCGGCTAAAGGTTGCTGGCTACCGGGTTACCACTGAATCTCAAGCAGGGCAGTGTTCAGGCCAGAACCCACACCCATGCACAGAATACGGTCGCCCTCCGTGTAGGTCGGCGCGCATTCGGCGAGAGTCATCGGCAGAGCCGCCGCAGCCACATTGCCCCACTTCGGGAAGGTCAAGGGGATGCGCTCACGCTCAATACCGACCGCCTCAATAATGGCGTTCGTGTGGGCGTTAGAAATCTGATGGGTCACGTAGGAGGTCATGTCGTTCCACTCCCAGCCGTCCTGATGCGCCTGCTCCCACGCCTGCGCCACCAGCTCCAGGCCGTGCTTGAGCAGGCCCTCGGCGTCAGTGTTCATGCCCTGATCCGCCTCGCCACCGATGCACAGGTTACGGTGCTCAGTGCCCGCGCGGGACACCGAACCGACGATGCGGTGACCCTCCGGGTGGCGGTCAGCGCGACCAATTACAGCCGCCGCCGCACCCGAACCGAGGGTCAGGGTCGCGAACTGAGCCAGCACATCCTCGCGGGTCGAATCTGGGTTATTCAGGATGCGCACCGCGGTGCGGTGCCACGGGGAGGGGTCCTCACCAGCGACAATCAGGGCGTAGTCGATAGCGCCCGCATCAATCATGGTGGAGGCGACAGTCATCGCGTTCACGAAGCCCAGGCAGGCGTTCGTAATATCGAAGTTCAGGGCGTGACGCGGCAACTCCAGGCGGTCGTGCACACCCACCGAAACGGCGGGCTCAAAGTTATCGCGAGTCACCGAAGCGTTAATCAGCAGGCCAATCTGGGAACGGTCAATACCCGCCTGTTCGATAGCCTTCTCGGCTGCGGCAACCACGCCGTCCTCGAAGGTCTGACCCTCAGCCCAACCGCGGCGAGTGCTAATACCGGCAAGACGCTCCAGCAGGCCCTTCGGCATGCGCAGACGCTTATAGGTTTGGGCCAGCTGCTCATCGAAGTAGTCGCTCGTGACGACCTCCGGAGGCAGCTCATGGGTAATAGACAGCAGAGCTGCATTAGCGTGGCGAATGTCAGAGTTCGTGCCGACCTTATCGGCGGGTGCATTCATCAATGGTGTGGCCCTTGAAAATAGAAGTCAGTGGGATACATAGAAAAACGCGGGGATGCGAACAGCGGCCCCGCAGAATTCGTGATGCTCATTCCAATCTACCGCACCGACCGGGCGAACCCGTATCCGTAGACCCAATATGAACGCGCCCGTTCACCCCGCGCGTAAGATGATGCAGAATGAGGAACTTTGAACCCCCTTCACTCCGTGCACGTTCACGCCGCCTGCCCGCCGCACCGCGTACACTAGAGGGATGCCGCCACGCACCACAAAACGTGCCCGGCACACACCAGTTCTTCTGCAGAAAGGCCCCTTGTGCACCTGATGTCGCTGACCCTGCGCGGGTTCAAGTCTTTCGCCTCCGCCACCACTTTTGAGTTCACCCCCGGCATTAACGCGGTGGTCGGCCCCAACGGCTCCGGCAAGTCCAATGTGCTGGATGCGCTCGCCTGGGTTATGGGCGAGCAGGGCGCTAAGAGCCTGCGCGGCGGAAGCATGAAGGACGTTATCTTCGCGGGCTCCGGCGAAGCTGGTTCGGGTGACGGTGCCCAGCGTGCGCCCCTGGGCCGCGCCAAAGTCACCCTGACTTTCGATAATTCTGATGGCACCCTCAGCATTCCCGCTGATCGGGTGCAGATTTCACGCACCATGTTCCGCTCCGGCGGCAGCGAGTACGAGATTAACGGCTCCCCGGCGCGCCTTGCCGACATTCAGGACCTGCTCTCGGAGGCGGGTCTGGGTCAGCAGATGCACGTGCTCGTCGGCCAGGGTCAGCTGGATGCGGTCCTGCACGCCACCGCGCAGCAGCGCCGCGACATGATTGAGCAGGCGGCGGGCGTGGTCAAGTACCGCCGCCGCCAGGAGAAGACCAGCCGCAAGCTGGAGTCTGTGGCATCGAACGTTACCCGCCTGAGCGACCTGGTTGCCGAGCTGGATTCGCAGTTGCAGCCGCTGAGCGAGCAGGCAGAATCCGCCGCGACCGCGCGCCAGCTGCAGGCGCGCATCCGCCAGCTGGAGGCGGTACTTTTGGCTCGTCAGCTGGGTGTTCTGCAGGCTGAGCAGGCGCAGGCTCTCGCCTCCGAGGCGGAAGGTACCCGCCGCGCCGAAACCCTGAAAGAACAACTGGAGGCGGCACGTACAGCGTCCGCGAAGCATCAGCAGGAGCAGAACCGCCTGAACGCCGAGGTCACCGCCTGCCAGAAGGCCGTGTCGACCCTGCGCGAGTCCGCTGCGCGCGTGCGCACCGTGCAGTCCATCGCCACCGAGCGCGTGCGCACCTACCGCGTGGAGCTGACCGAAGCGACCGCCGCCGCCCGCGCCGGATACGAACGCGCCCTGGAACTGCTGGAGGAGCGCCGCGAAGAGGCAGAGCGCGCGGTGGAAAGCTACGCCAGCTTTGAGGAGCGCTACGATGCGGCGCTGAAGAACGTTGAGAAGGCGGCGTCCGAGGTGGCGCAGACTGAGCGCGCCTCGGGTGAGGCCGCGCAGTCTCGTGCCCGCGCGCAGGCCCAGCTGGATGCCACCCGCGCCGCTGCGGTGGAGGCGACCCGCGCCTACGCGGCGGCGGCTGAGCGTGCCGCAACCCTGCGTGAGGCGCTGGGTCAGAGCCTGGGCGAGGAACCCGCCGAGCTGGACACTGAATCTGCTGAGGCGGTGTTCGACCCCGAGACCGGCGAGCTCCTGGATTCTTCGAGCGAGGGCGCGAGCCTGCTGCGCGTGCTGGATGCCGTGCAGATTGACCCCGAGTACGCGCGTGCGGCATCTGCGGCGCTGACCTCGCTGGCGACCGCGGCGTTGAGCGTGCCGGTTGAGGGCGCCGAGGTGTCGCAGCTGCGTGGTGGTAAGGGTGATGAAAGCAGCGAATCTGCCGCGACGGAACTTTCAACAGAACTGCCCGAAACCACCCTGCCCGATTCCTGCGCCGCTGAGCTGCGCGAGCTGGGTGTCCACCCCGCCACCGAGATGATTGAACCGCTCAGCGAGGACGCCGCCGCGCTCGCAGGCATCGACGAGCACGCCCTGGCGCGCGTCACCGCGGCGCTGGGTGAGCGCCTGGCGGGCGTGCTGTTCGCGCCGGATGCCGCCTCCGCAGAGCAAGCCCTGCACCTGCTCGCAGAGAATACCCTCGCAGGTCAGCGCACTATATGGCGTATTTTTGACCCCGCAGGCACCGAGCACACCCGCTACAGCCTGCTCTACCCGGCTGAGGGCGCCAGCCCCCTGGAACTTGCCGCCGCATACCGCGCCGCCTCCCAGGTCGTGACCCGCACACGCGCCGAACTGGACGAAGCCGAACATGCCGTTCAGCAGGCTCAGACCGCGGCAGAATCGGCGGTCGAAGCAGAACGCGAGGCGGCGAAGGCGGCGGGCGTGGCGAGCGCCGAGCATGCCCGCGCCCGCGCCCAGGCGGATTCCCTGGAAGCCTCCGCGCAGAACATTCAGAATGAGCGCGCCCGACTGAACGAGCGCCTCACCGCCGCAGAGGAATCCGTGGCACAAGCGCGCACCGCCTACGAGTCGGCGCGCACCCGCGAGGATTCCTACCTGGCGGGCACGGGGGAGCAGGCTCCCGCGGCGACAATTGAGCGCCGCGCCCAGCGTCTGGGTGAGGTGCTTGCCGAACAGGTGAGCGAGCGTGAGCAGCAGTTGCACGAGCTGAGCGGCGCCCTGAAGAACGCTCAGGAGGGCCTGACCAGCACGAATGATGAGGTGCAGGATTTGCAGGCGGCGCACGCGGCGGCACTGACCCTGTTGGCGCGCACTCAGACGGAGGCGGCGCGCGTGCAGGAGCGCGTGCAGGCGCTGGCTGAGCGTGCCCGCCTGGTGACGGGATTGACCCTGGAGCAGCTGGAGGAGGAGTACTCCGAGCAACTGCCGGTTGACTTGCCCGCAGATGAGGCTTCCGAAAATGCTGCCTCCGAAAACGACGCTCCCGAAAATACTGCTACCGAAACGGCATCAGAGACTACCGAAGCCTCCACCGAGAGCGTCCGCGCTCGCCTCAAGGCAACCCGCGCCGAACTGGAGGCGCTGGGCGCCATTAACCCGCTGGCGCTGGAGGAGTACGAGGCACTGTCCGAACGCCACGCCTACCTGAACCAGCAGATTGAGGATTTGAAAGCGACCCGCCGCGACCTGAACACGGTCATGGACGAGGTCAGCAGCCACATTGCGGAGGTGTTCACCGCCGCGATGGAGGACGTTAACACCCACTACCGCCGCATCTTTGAGACCCTGTTCCCGGGAGGCGAGGGCCACCTGGAGCTGGACGACCCGTCCGATCCGTTGAATTCGGGTGTGGAGATTCACGCGCGCCCGGCGGGTAAGAAGGTTAAGCGCCTGTCGCTGCTGTCTGGCGGTGAGCGTTCGCTCGCTTCGCTGGCGCTGTTGATTGCGATTTATATGTCTCGCCCGTCGCCGTTCTACGCCCTCGATGAGGTTGAGGCGGCGCTGGATGACCGCAACCTCTCGCGCCTGCTGCAGGTGATTGGTGAGTTGGGGGAGCGTTCGCAGCTGATTGTGGTGACGCATCAGAAGCGCACGATGCAGATTGCGGAGACCCTGTACGGGGTGTCGATGCGCGGTGGTGTGTCGACGGTGCTTTCTCAGCAGATGGAGGAGTTGCGCGAGCTGCTGTAGCCCGCCGCGCTTGCCAGACCCTGCCCGACCCGGCCAGACCCAGCCGAGCGCCCCTGCCTCGCCGCTTCTTCCCAGCGTTTAAACCTTCCCATGCGAGCCGCCCATACCCGCGAGCACACCCACCCCGGCGAACGTCACATGTCCTAGGAATGGTCATGTGCACCCCGGGGTACAGGTCACCGCCTGTACCCGGGTACTATAGGGGGATATGTGCGAACACCGCCCGCCTATTCGCGGTTGGCGTGGTGTTTCGTTGTGATCAGGCCTGATGCCCCGCCCTACCCGCGGTGCGCATCCGGCGGCAACCATCCAGGGAAGGAATAGTGATGAGCGAGAACCTGGCAGATGCTTTCCTCAACGGCGAGTCGTTGAAGAATGCCCCCGGCCCCTATTTTGGTGAGTACGGCGGGCGGTGGATGCCCGAGTCGCTGATTGCCGCCATGGATGAGCTGGAGGCAACCTTTAACGAGGCGAAGAACGACCCCGAGTTCATTGCTGAGTTCCAGCGTCTTTCTGCTGAGTATTCGAACCGTCCGTCGCTGCTGACTGAGGTTCCGAAGTTCTCTGAGCATGCTGGTGCGCGTGTGTTCCTCAAGCGTGAGGACCTGAACCACACGGGTAGCCACAAGATTAATAACGTGATTGGTCAGGCTCTGCTGGCTAAGCGTATGGGTAAGACCCGTCTGATTGCTGAGACCGGTGCGGGTCAGCACGGTGTTGCGACTGCGACCGCGGCTGCGCTCTTCGGCATGGAGTGCGTGGTCTACATGGGCGAGGAAGACACTGAGCGTCAGTCGCTGAACGTGGCTCGTATGCAGCTGCTGGGCGCGAAGGTGATTGCGGTTCAGAACGGTTCCCGCACCCTCAAGGACGCCATTAATGAGGCGCTGCGCGACTGGGTTTCGAACGTTGAGAACACCCACTACCTGCTGGGTACCGCTGCGGGTGCGCACCCGTTCCCGGCGATGGTGCGTTTCTTCCACGACGCTATCGGTGAGGAGGCGCGCGAGCAGATTCTGGCTGAGACCGGCCGCCTGCCCGATGGTATTGCTGCCTGCGTGGGTGGCGGTTCGAACGCGATTGGTCTGTTCCACGCGTTCTTGGACGATTCTTCGGTTGAGATTTACGGTTTTGAGGCTGGCGGCGACGGCGTGGAGACCGGCCGCCACGCGGCGACCATTACTCTGGGCCGCCCGGGCATGCTGCACGGCGCGATGACCTACCTGATGCAGGATGAGGACGGCCAGACCATTGAGTCCCATTCGATTTCTGCTGGTCTGGATTACCCGGGTGTGGGTCCGGAGCACTCCTACCTGTCCGATATTGGTCGCGTGACCTACGAGCCGGTGACTGATACCGAGGCGATGGACGCTCTGCGTCTGCTCTGCCGCACCGAGGGTATTATCCCGGCGATTGAGTCCTCACACGCTCTGGCGGGCGCGTTGCGCGTGTGCCAACGTTGGGCTGCTGAGGATCCGGAGGCGGCACGCGAGAAGACGATGATTGTCTGCCTGTCGGGCCGCGGCGATAAGGACATGGAGACCGCACTGAAGTGGTTCGGCCTGGGTAAGGCGATTCCGTCCTCGACCCTGATGACCGGTAATAAGGAAGCTGCCGCATCCGCTACACAGAACGCACAGGCTGAAAGTGAGGCTAAGTAATGAGCTACCAGGACGCTATTTCTCAGTCGGCACCTTTTACGGTGCTGGATGGTTCTTTCCCCGCTCCGAATGCGCAGTCGCCTCTGGCGGCTCGTTTGGCTGAGTGCGAGAAGCAGGGCCGTGCGGCGCTGATTGGCTACCTGCCGGTGGGCTTCCCGACCCTGGACGAGTCGATTGACGCGGCGATTGCTCTGGGCAATAACGGCGCGGACATTATTGAGCTGGGCGTGCCTTATTCTGATCCGGTCATGGATGGCCCGGTGATTCAGAAGGCTACCGGCGTGGCGCTGGAGAACGGTTTCAAGCTTCCTCAGCTGTTTGAGGCGGTCCGCCGCATTACCGAGGCGACCGACGCGGTGGTTGTCGTGATGACGTACTGGAACCCGGTTCTGGCGTACGGTGTGAAGAATTTCGCGCGTGATTTGGCGGCTGCCGGCGGTGCGGGCATGATTACCCCGGACCTGGTGCCTGATGAGGCGTCGTCGTGGTTTGAAGCTTCTGATGAGTACGGTCTGGACCGTATTTTCTTGGCTGCTCTGTCTTCTTCGCCGGAGCGTCTGGCGACTATTGCGAAGGCGTCGAGCGGCTTCGTATACGCCGTGTCGGTGATGGGCGTGACCGGTGCCCGCACCTCCGTGTCGGAGGCGGCTCGCACCCTGGTTGCGGACATTAAGGCTGCCGGTGCGCCTCGTGCGTGCGTGGGTCTGGGCGTTTCGACTCGTGCCCACGTTGAGGAGATCGGCGAGTATGCGGACGGCGTGATTGTCGGTACCGCACTGGTGAAGGCTTTGGCTTCTGGCGGTGTTGAGGCGGTGGCTAAGCTGACCCGTGAGCTGGCGGGGCGTGAAGGCTAATGTCTGATGTGCTGTCGCTGGCGAGCGTGCCGGTAGCTAACGTGCTGGCTTCGATTCCCTCTCCAAGCGTTTCGTACCTGCAGCTGGGCCCGTTCCGTGTGCATTTCTATGCCCTGTGTATTCTTGCGGGTATGGCGGTGTGCTTGTGGCTGGGTTCTCGCCGTTGGAAGGCGGCGGGTGGTACCCCTGAGCGCGTTTTTGACGTGGCGATGTGGGCTATTCCGGCGGGCATTATTGGTGCCCGCGCCTACCACGTGCTGATTACTGACCCGGGTAGCTATTTCGGTCCGAATGTTGCTGATCCGTGGGCTTTCCTGAAGATTTGGGAGGGCGGCATCGGCATTATGGGTGCCGTGTCGGTTGGCGCGTTGGGCGCCTGGTATGGTTGTCGCCGCTACGGCATGAATTTCCCGGCTTTTGCGGATGCGGTAGCGCCGGGTATTCTGCTGGCGCAGGCGTTTGGCCGCTGGGGTAACTGGTTCAACCAGGAGCTGTTCGGCAAGCCGACGACTCTGCCGTGGGGTCTGGAGATTAGCGCGTCGAGCGGTAATTTCCCCTCGCAGTATCCGGCCGGCACGCTGTTCCATCCGACGTTCCTGTACGAGTCGCTGTGGAACCTGCTGGGCGTGGCGTTGTTGCTGTGGCTGAGCCGTAAGGGCGTGCTGAAGCTGGGTCAGACCCTGTGGCTGTACGTGTTCTACTACGGCGTGGGTCGCCTCTTCATTGAGATGTTCTTGCGTATTGATACCTCGGAGATGCTCTGGGGCGTTCGTATTCACGTGTGGACTGCTCTGCTGCTGGTTCTGCTGGGTGCTGCTGGTTTTGTGGTGGCTGGTCGTCGTGCTGTGGCGAAGGCTGCTGCGGGTATTGAGCCGGCTCCTGCAGAGATTGCTCCGAAGCCTGCCGCAGATGAGCCTGCAGATGGCGCTGAAGAGAAGGCATCTGAGAAGGCAGAGCCCGCCGAGGATTCTGACTCTTCGGAGTCTTCGACGAAGGGCTCCTAGCTTTCATCTTCTAGCTCTATCTAAATTTCATAGAAAAACCGCCGGACGGGGGAGCGCCCCCCGTCCGGCGGTTTTTTGTGCCCGCTATTTGTGCTTGCTGTCTGTTTCTTGCTGGTGGATGTTCTCATGGTGGCACGTGCCGGTGCCCTGCGTGGATTTGGGCTGTTGAGAAGGCATAATAGAGGTATTGCGTGTGGCGGGTGCCCGCGTAAGGGGCATGAGGCTCCGCGTAAGGAGTATGAGGCTCTTTGAACGCCCGTCGCGTCTGCGTTTAGAAACACCCACTCAACGTACAGGATTTTTATCGTGAGCTCTTCTGCCGGCGATTCTTTGCGCCCCGTTTCTCCTTCTTCTCGCCCTGGTCTGTCTCGCCGCCGCCTGGTGGCTGGTGCGGCGTGGGCTGCCCCGGTTGTTGTGGCGTCGTCGGTGATTCCGGCGTATGCGGCTTCTGATGAGGAAGGCGAGTGCACCGGACCTTACGAGGATTCGACGATGATCACTGCCGGTGACGGCGTGAAGAAGGTTGCCGTGCTGACGGTTCCTGCGGGCGCTAAGCGTATGCGTTTTACCGCTGTGGGCGGTGCTGGCGGCACGAACTACACTGTGGCTGATGCCGGTTCCGGTGCCATGGTGGAGGGTTCTATGGCTGTGCGCGGCGGCCAGACTATTACTCTGACTGCCGGTTCGGGTGGTATCGGTAATGGTGAGCTGAAGCCCGCTGAAGGCGGCGACGGCTACGGTGTGGGCGGCTCCTCGAAGGCTTCTTCGCCGGTTCCTGCGAATGTTGTTTCTGCGATTAATGATTTGACCCGTATTTCTGGCGGTGTGACCGGTCGCGGCGGCATGAGCGCTGTGTTGTATTCGGCGTCCGGTGGTGGTTCCTCCGCTATTGAGGTGGATGGCGTGCCGATGATTGTTGCCGGCGGCGGCGGCGGTGCTGGCGTTTTGGCGTCGTATGCGACGGTTCTGCCGAACCCCGCGAATGCGGGTGCTGTGCGCCCGACCGCGCACTATTCGCTTGATAGCTCCGGTGGCGAGCACCAGTTCAGCACCGGTGGTGGCGCTGGTTCGGGTGATGGCGACGGTTCGCCCGGTTTTGTTGGTTTCACCTCGTATGAGGTGCAGTCTAATCCGATTCTGACGGTGAACCCGGGTTCGGGTGCTGCCGGTGGTGTGGGCGGTGCTGGCGGTGAGAAGCTGAACCCGCCGACTGTTGATGGTTCGGTGATTGGTTTTTCGAGCACCTCCACCCAGAAGCTGGTGAGCACTGCGACTGCCGGTGCGGCGGGTGCGAGCGGTTTCCGCGCGAAGGGCGCCGATGGTGTGGCGAGCTATTCGTACCAGTGGGATCAGACCCCGGAGGGTACCGATAACCGCCCGTCGAACGCTGGCGAGCTGTTTAACGGCTACCAGTCGGTGGTTTCTGGAGGCGGTGGCGCCGGTTATGGCGGCGGCGGTTCCGGTGCTGCGTTGAGCGTTTCGGCTCGTGTGGTGTCGCAGAAGTGGAATAACGATTCGGCTCGTGCCCGCTATGCGGTGGGTTCGGTGCAGCTGGCTGGCGGTGGCGCTGGCGGCGGTACGTTCATGGACTCTACGGTGCGCATCATGGATCTGGGTTGGGCGTTGAATGCTCCGAATGGTCCGGGTGAGCGCGGCGCTGGCTATATTGAGGTTGCTTTCTGCTTCTAAGCAGCTAAGTCTCATCGGCTAAGAGTTCCTATGTGCCTGTAGGAATCGTATAGGTGTAGATTGAACCCTTTCTTTAGGGTGGTATGCGCCTCAAACTTAATATTTAAATTTTTTCTGAGTGCCTCCCAAACCGCTTGTTTGGGAGGCATTCTCATCTTCTGTGTTGTTTCGTCATAGCGTCATATCAACCTTTGGCGGTTTAGCGCATTGGTCGGAATAGACCTTATCGAAAGCTCATCCTTGCTCGTGAGAACGCCTCTATCTAACCCCTCTGTCATATTCGGGGAAGGTCCTTTAGATTGGCGGCTCATCATTTTACGGTGGAAATGTAAAGAATACGCGCGCCCACCCCGCTAGGTTGCAAAGCGTAAATTGCAGATTGCGGCTTGAGCGCGGCCACCGATAACTAAGGAGTTTAGGTCATGTGCAAGGAAACCATGAAGGCTGTTGTTGTCCCTGAGAAGGTTGACGGTTCGGTTGTTGTCCGTGAGGTTCCCGTTCCGGCTGTCGGTCACGGCCAGGCGCTCGTGCAGATTGAGTACTCGGGCGTGTGCCACACTGACCTGCACGTGGCTTCCGGTGACTTCGGTGAGGTTCCAGGTCGTATTCTGGGCCACGAGGGCATCGGTCGTGTCGTCAAGGTCGGCGAGGGTGTTGAGTCCCTGAAGGAAGGCGACCGCGTGTCGGTGGCTTGGTTCTTCGAGGGGTGCGGCCACTGTGAGTACTGCACCTCGGGCCGTGAGACCCTGTGCCGTTCGGTGAAGAACGCAGGCTACTCGGTTGACGGCGGCATGAGCGAGTACACCCTGGTGACCGCTGATTACGCTGTGAAGGTACCCGAGGGCCTTGACCCGGCACAGGCAAGCTCCATTACCTGCGCTGGTGTGACCACCTACAAGGCAATCAAGGAGTCGCTGGTCCGCCCCGGTGAGTGGCTGGTTGCTTACGGTGCGGGCGGTCTGGGTAACCTGGCTGTTCAGTACGCTAAGAAGGTTTTCGGTGCCAAGGTTATCGCTGTTGATATCAACGACGACAAGCTGGCTCTGGCTCGTGAGACCGGTGCTGATCACGTTATCAACGGCCGTGAGGTTGAGGATGTCCCGGCTCGTATTCGCGAGCTGACCGGCGGCGGCGCTCACGCTGCTGTGGTGACCGCGGTGTCGAAGGTTGCGTTCAACCAGGCTGTTGAGTCGGTTCGTGCGGGCGGTTCCGTGGTGGCTGTTGGTCTGCCCTCGGAGATGATGGAGCTGTCCATTGTGAAGATTATTCTGGACGGCATCCGCGTGGTGGGCTCCCTGGTGGGTACCCGTCAGGATCTGGCGGAGGCATTCCAGTTCGGTGCTGACGGCATCGTGGTTCCGGTGGTTCAGCTGCGTGAGGTTGACGAGGCACCGGCTGTCTTCGAGGAAATGGCGGCGGGTAAGATTACCGGCCGTATGGTTCTGGACTTCGCTAGCCTCTAAGCTAGCGATGGTTCGAGGCGCCCGGTAGGGCCTCAAGATCTCACTCGGCTGGGGTCTTGCCGGTAGTTTCGATGGTTATAGCGCCTAGGGCGCATCCCGTGTGGCGGGGGAGTAGGGGTACTCTTTCTGCTGTGCATACGACGCGGGGTGCGCCTTAGTGTTTTTAACGCGGCGTTTTAGGGTTCCGGATTGTTGAGAGCCGTTATCGTGAGGAGCCGAATTCCTCTGTGAGTACTAGGCACCTAAACGTAATATATCCGGGAATTTATTTTTGAAATATCCGGTGGATTATCTCAAAATCCGCACTAAACTAATGCAAGAGAATACTTTGTTTGACATCTATAGACCTCAAAATGTATTCTCGTAGTGAAAACATTCAACCATTGATTGAAGCGTAATATTTGCCGAAGAGATAGGTTTCGCACGTCGCTACACCTACCCTAGATGTAACGGGATATGACGTGTGAAGGTTTCGGCCCTCCTAGATATCGATTCCTTCTTACGGAACGCCATACCCGGGTGAATTTCAGCATCTTCGTACCGTGCCGTTATTCGCCGTTGAGTCCTTACTTCCGGTCAGGCGCCCCTCTAGACACCTTCGGGGTGAGGTCTCACCAACGATTAGTGTGGGCCCCACGGACATAGTCAATGGGGATTATGTCCGCCACACTAATCCGGGGCTTTTAGGACATTGCATGACTTCGTGGTGGTTCGCCCGCCACGCTATAAATTTACCTGCCGGCACGGGTAACATAGCCGGGTTCTCTACTCACTCGGTAACCCACCCGCTGCAGAACGCATCTTGATTTTTGTGTTGTTCAGAAGATACGTCCGGTAGCAAAAGAACGAGGGGCACCTCTGCCAGGTGCCCCTCGTTTTTATATGCGCGTTGCAGTGTTTATTAGCTGCCACGCCGTTGAGTAAATGCCACGCTCTTAGTAGATACCGCGCCGCGCGGTCCAGCGGATAGTGCCGCGCTCAAAGTCCATATAGTACACGCCGTTCACGTAGGATTCGTCGCCGCGTGCCGCACCGTAACGGGCGGTGTTCTGCACCCAGTGCTTGAAAATCGCGCCGTTACCGTTGGTTTCGTACGCGCCGTACGCATCCGACCAGAGCAGTACCTTGCCGGAGGCGAATCGCACCTGAGCACCCGTGGAGGTGGCGGTTTCATCGGTCACCGGTGCACCCCAGGTGCCGCGGTGCTGCAGGAAACGGTGGTAGAACGCGCCGCCGGTGTGCAGGCGGTGGGTGCCGGTCTGTGCGGACCACACGTAGGTGGTGCTGCCGGTGAATTCCTGCTTGATGAGGCCGTTGCCCAGGCTCTGCTCATCGGTGGTGGGCACGCCCCTCATGCCAGCAGCACGCCAGGTCGCATAGATGGAGCCACGCTCATTGATGATGTGGGTGCCGTACGCGTTGGACCAGTAGCCACCCTCACCGTTAGCGAAGGAGACTGCGATGGTGTCGGAGCGGGTTTCCTCGTTGGTGGTCAGGCCGCGGAATCGTGCCACGTCCGAGCGGAACTTATGATCCAGACCGCCGTTGGTGACCAGCCAGTGCGAACCGTGAGAGTTCGTCCAGTAGATGGTCTTACCGTTGGTGAACTTCTGCGCATACACGCCGTGACCCAGAGAGTACTCGGTGCCAATCGGGTTGCCGTAGAAGGAACGATTCTTATTCCAGAAGTTACCGATGCCGGTGCGAATATCAATGGAGCCGGTCGCGGTGGTCACCACGTTAGAATCCTGAGCGGCGCGATCTTCTGCCGCGCGCTCCTCAACTGCGCGGTCCTGGCCGTTCGACCAGTTGCGGTGCACAGCCTTCGGGTTCTTCGCCAGAACCTTCAGATCGTTCACGGTGCCGGGGAAGAAGTTCGAATCACCCACGAACGGGCCCGAATCGGTGAACTGCCAAATGTCGTAGCCGCTCCAACCCGCCGGAATTGCACCGACCACGGTTGAGTAGCTCGCCAGGTGCAGTGGCAGAGCGCCGAACTGCTGCGAACCCACGCACTGCGACCACCAGGAGGTTGCGGTGTACACCATCGGGGCGCGACCGGTCAGCGAACGGTAAGTGTCCACGAAGTCGCGGGTCCAGGCGGTCAGCTGCGCCGGGGTCATGTTGAAGCAGGTGTTGCCGTAGGCGGGGTAGGGGTTGAACTCGATGTCCAGCAGGCCGGGCAGGGTCTGGCCGTCGGCAGTCCACGCGCCACCATTCTGCACGAAGTAGCGTGCCTGATCGGCACCCGAGGAGGTGCGGGGGTTTGCGAAGTGGTAGGCGCCGCGCACCATGCCGACCTGCGCCGAGCCGTTGTACTGCTGACCGAAGTAGGGGTTGGTGTAGTAGGTGCCCTCGGTTGCCTTCACGTAGGCGAAGCGGGAACCTGCGGCGTAGGCGCTCGCCCAGTCCACGTTCTGCTGGTGCGAGGAGACGTCCATACCGAGGGTGCCGCCGGAGGGGGTCCATGCGGAGCGGCCCTGTGCCAGTGCCTGACCGGCTGCCGGAGCTCGACCAGCTCCCAGACCCTGCGCGGAGCTCTGGGTCGCGGAAATACCGCTCAGAGTTGCGGTAGAAGCGGGGGAGGTGGCGCCGGTTCGCGCGTTGGCGGTGCCCAGGCGTTCGCGCTCGCCCGCACCCATGGCGGGGTTGGAGCGTTCGACCAGGGATGCATCCGGGGCGGGGGCGTAGGTGAGCTCCTCGTAGGAGGCATTGGGGTTGACCTCTGCGGCTGCGCTCGCGTTGGGGGCGGCGAATGCGGCGGGAACGGAGGTGAGGGATGCGGCGACCAGGGAGAGCGCACCTGCGGACGCCATGATGGAGCGGGCTGCCGCGGAGCGTGCGGCAGTCTGGAGTTTCTTCATAGATTTTGCCTGTGTTTGAGAGGTGGATGTGTCGATGTGGCCCTGTGTGGGGGCTTCTGACACGAGTGAATATGTGGGGTAGTTGAAGTGATGTGTGTGTCGGCTGCCGGGTATGTCATGCGGCTGACACAGCTAACAGCGTACGGTACCTGCACCGATGTGCGCAATGATTTGGGGTGTCATTCTGGCGGCATATCTTTCGCAGAGTGCACAGTAACCTAGAATCTTTGGGGTGCCTGTTTTACTTTGTGGCTTGTTGGTGCATTTATTGGCTCAAGTTTTTGGGACAAAATTTTAGGCACGCGACACGCCGGGGTGTTGCGAATTTCACTCTGTGGACTGCTGTATTGGGGCGTCGCTGTGTCGGTTCGTTGTTCAGGGTGGGCCGCAGCATCTAGAGCTACGTTGCCGGGATGCAGTCGGGTGCTGATGCGCCGGGCGGTGCCTCTTGCGACTTTTGAGTCGGCTTTTGGGCATAAGGAAAGGGGTGGGCCGCACACACAAAGACCCACCCCTCATGTTCCGGGTACTGTATTTGGCGCGGCCTCGCACCGGCACCCGGAGTTTCATGGTCGATGCAGGAGAGATGAAGAGTCATCGACCACGTATATGGTGCCTGTTGGCACGTTTTTCTCGGCTCTTCCCGCCCGCTCTTTCAGGTTCTGGTGTCCGGCTGAAAGATCGGGAGGGAAGAGGCGAAAGTTTATTTTTCCTCGAATTTTTTAAAATTTCGAGGGCTTAGAGGAACTTGGCGATGTCCTCGACCAGCGGCTTGAGGGTCTCGCGGTCGATGTACTCAGCCTTGCCGGTCTTGTAGCATTCGAGCATCTGCTGAATACCTTCGTTCGGGTGCGGGTTCGCCATGAGCCATGCGCGCACCGGGCCCTTCAGGGCGGTCTTGTGAGCCAGCGAAATCTTGTCGAAGTCGATGCCTCCACGCAGGTGGTAGACGGGGCGACCTTCGGTCAGTTCGGGGGTGTAGCTCTTGGCGACAGCCTTGTCCAGCAGCTTCTTGGAGTATTCACCGGTGAAGGAAACGGTGAAGAACGCGGTGCGGTTCTTCTTGGGCGCAATGATCGGCAGGATCTTCTTGCGAAGTGCCGGTGCGCCGTTGAGGAATCCGCCGTAGTCGCTGCCGGCGATCACGAAAGCGTCGAATGCCTCTGCCTGCTCGGGGGTGACCTTGGAGGCGGGGACAGTCTCAACTTCGGGGGCCTGCGGGAGCGCACGCAAATCTTCTGCCAGCCAGGTGGCGTACTGTTCGGTGTAGCCGTAGGTGGAGCCGAAGATAATCAGCACGCGAGTAGTCATCTGTGAACCTTCCAGATATATTTCGCATTTCAAATACTAATTATGGGTTCCAATATAGGCTAGGCGCGCGAAAATGTGAAATCGCCTAGCTCTTGGATGCCCTATCTATCTTCTCATAGCCCACTCTGAGTGTCTCTATGTTTTTGAAATATGCTCGAACGTTCTCGAGTGCGACTAAATATTGTGCAGTGCTGGCTATCTATGGGTAAAAAGTACCCTAATTTACTTTCCGGGCGAGGCGGGGGTGGTGGGGGTGAAAACCGGCTTTCTGTGGTGTACTCGATGGGGAAGGGGCGATATTTAAAATGCGACGTGAAACACAATTTCTTCGGTGGAAAGAGTTGGGAGAAACATACCCAAGAGGGCGCAAAACCCCTATAATTGAGAAAGAGTCCCACGCATCCGGCATGTGGTTACTTGTTAGAACACGTGGGAATAATTGGGAATTTGACGTTAGTCTTCCCCGGAAAATCAGTGTGACCCCTGAGGGGTCACACAAAACAACACACAAAGGTTAGGTACATGAGGCGCGCAAAAATCGTTGCAACCATCGGTCCGGCAATCGAGTCCCCCGAGAAGATCTCCGAGGCAATCAAGGCTGGCCTGAACGTCGCCCGTCTGAACATGAGCCACGGTGACCACGCCGAGCACCAGGCACGCTATGACACCATCCGTGAAGAGTCTGCAAAGCTCGGTAAGGACGTTGCTATCCTCGCCGACCTGCAGGGCCCCAAGATTCGCCTTGAGCGTTTCGCAAACGGCAAGGAATACCTTGAGCCCGGCGCAGACTTCACCATCACTTCCGAAGACGTTGAAGGTACCGCAGAAATCTGTGGCACCACCTACAAGGGTCTGCCCGGCGACGTAAAGCTCGGCGACAAGCTCCTGCTCGACGACGGTAAGATCCGCCTCGAAGCTATTGAGGTAACCCCCACCCGTGTTCGCACCCGCGTGGTCGTCGGTGGCCCCATCTCCAACAACAAGGGCATCAACCTGCCCGGCGCAGCAGTCTCCCTGCCCGCGCTGACCGAGAAGGACGCAAACGACCTGCGCTTCGCACTGAAGATGGGTGCAGACATCATTGCACTCTCCTTCGTCCGTACCGGTGCAGACGTTGACCCCGTCCACAAGATCATGGAAGAAGAGGGTATCCGCGTACCCGTCATCGCCAAGATCGAGAAGCCCCAGGCAGTTGAGAACCTGCAGGACATCATCGACAAGTTCGACGGCATCATGGTCGCTCGTGGTGACCTCGGTGTTGAGCTGCCCTTCTCCGAGGTTCCCCTCGTCCAGAAGAAGGCAATCGACATGGCACGCCGCTGGGCAAAGCCCGTCATCGTGGCAACCCAGGTGCTCGAGTCCATGACCGACAACCCCGTCCCCACCCGTGCAGAGGTTTCTGACTGCGCTAACGCAATCCTCGACGGCGCAGACGCAGTGATGCTCTCCGGTGAGACCTCGGTCGGTAAGTACCCGATCCTGACCCTGCAGGCTATGGCTGCAATCGTTCAGGATACCGAAAAGGGTGGCCTGTACCGCGTGCCCGAGCTGGATCGCAAGCCCCGCACCCGCGGTGGCGCAATCACCCGCGCAGCAGTGAACATCGCTGACCAGCTGGACGCAAAGCTCATCGTAACCTTCACCCAGTCCGGTGACTCCGCACGTCGTCTGGCACGTCTGCGTCCCGAGACCCCGATTGTCGCGTTCACCACCAGCTCGAAGGTTCGCTCCTTCCTGTCCATGCTGTGGGGCGTTGACGCTGAGCAGGTTGAGATGATCACCAATCAGGAAGGTCTGTTCCACTTCGTGGACGAGTACCTGCTGAAGAACGGTCTGGCAGAAGCTGGCGACCTGGTCGTCGTTGCTGCCGGTGCTCCCGCAGGCCGCGCAGGTACCACCAACATGGTTCAGGTACACCGCGTCCACGGTGCTGAGGGCGAGCGCGAGGCTCTGCGTCCTTACGAGGAGGACGAGGTCAAGCGCTAAGCCGCTCACCAATCTTTTTCGATGCGTAGCTGAGGGTAATCCTCAGCCTGCACGCTAGGTATATAGAACCGCCGCCCGGTCGTGACTCTCACGGCCGGGTGGCGGTTTCTTGTGCCTTTATTGTTGCCGCATCCGATGCGCGGGTGGGCGTAAAAGTAGAAGTAGATACGCAAAAGCGGCGGGAAAGCTTCAAGCTTTCCCGCCGCTTTTGCGTTGGTGCCCGAGGTGGGACTCGAACCCACACTCCGAAGAACCTGATTTTGAGTCAGGCGCGTCTGCCAATTCCGCCACTCGGGCGTATCACGCATTTGTGCGTAACACCTTTAGAATTCTAACCCAGGCTGTCTAGAAAATCTAATCTATCTGACGTGTTGAGCAACCTGAGGCGGGGTGCGGAACATTTGCTGAGGGTTTCTGTTGCGCCTCTACACGGGGATGTCTGGTACCTGCCGCGCATTTGCTGAGGGGTGCGGGAGGGGATGTTGAGTGTAAATCCTGAGCGTAAATCCTGAGCTCAGGGTGAACCGGCGCCACTTATCCACAGGTGGAGGCGGGGGAGAAAGCGCGCATCCTGTATCCTTAAAGACTGACTAACCATCCCCGTTCGCCTTCGCGGCTGGGGGCCACCTCAACGTTAAGAAAGTGATCACGGCTCGTGTTCAATTCTCTCTCCGACCGCTTGACGGCAACTTTTAAGAACCTGCGCGGCAAGGGCCGCCTCTCCGAGGCAGACATTGATGCAACCGTCCGCGAAATCCGCCGCGCCCTGCTCGACGCTGACGTCGCCGTCCCCGTGGTCCGCGAATTTACCGCCCACGTGAAGGAACGCGCTCTTGGTGCGGAAGTTTCCGAGGCGCTGAACCCCTCCCAGCAGATCGTCAAGATTGTGAACGAGGAGCTGGTGAGCATCCTCGGCGGTTCGACCCGCCGCATCAACATGGCGAAGAGCGGCCCGACCATCATCATGCTGGCGGGTCTGCAGGGTGCCGGTAAGACCACCCTGGCGGGCAAGCTGGCTCACTGGCTGAAGGGCCAGGGCCACACCCCGATGCTGATTGCATCCGACCTGCAGCGCCCCAATGCGGTGACCCAGCTGAAGGTTGTTGGTGAGCGTGCGGGCGTGCCCGTGTACGCGCCGCACCCCGGTGTGACCAGCGAGTTTGACGTACCCACCGGCGATCCCGTGCAGGTGGCGCGTGACGGTGTGGCTGAGGCTCGCGCTAAGCTGCACGACGTGGTGATTGTCGATACCGCGGGTCGTCTGGGTGTTGACGCTGAGCTCATGCAGCAGGCACGTAACATTCGTGACGCTATTGAACCGCACGAAGTTCTGTTCGTCATCGATGCGATGATCGGTCAGGACGCCGTGAACACCGCTAACGCCTTCAACGAGGGTGTGGACTTCACCGGTGTGGTCCTGTCTAAGCTTGATGGTGACGCCCGCGGTGGTGCAGCGCTGTCGGTGGCTTCGGTGACCGGCAAGCCGATTATGTTCGCGTCCACCGGTGAGAACGTCACTGACTTTGAGCAGTTCCACCCGGACCGTATGGCAAGCCGCATCCTGGATATGGGTGACATCCTGACTCTGATTGAGCAGGCTGAAGCTCAGTGGGATAAGGCTGAAGCCGACCGCATGGCGAAGAAGTTCATCGATCAGGAAGACTTCACTTTTGAGGACTTCCTGGCTCAGATGCAGCAGATTCGTAAGCTTGGTTCCATGAAGAAGCTGCTCATGATGATGCCCGGTGCGGCTCAGATGCGTCAGCAGCTTGAAGCGTTTGATGAGCGCGAGATTGACCGCGTGGAGGCGATTGTTCGCTCCATGACCCCGCATGAGCGTGTGGCTCCGCGCATCATTAACGGTTCTCGCCGTGCCCGTATTGCTAAGGGCGCGGGTGTGACTGTGTCTGAGGTGAACCAGCTGATGGAGCGTTTCGCTCAGGCTCAGAAGATGATGAAGAAGCTCGCTTCGGGCAAGATGCCCGGCATGCCCGGTGGTATGCAGATGCCCGGCATGGCGGCTGCGGCCGGTGGCGCTCGTAAGAACGCGAAGAACAACAAGAAGAAGAAGGCTCGCTCCGGCAACCCGCAGAAGCGTGCGGCGCAGGAGGCGGCAGCAGCCAAGGCGCAGCAGGCTCGCGCCGGTGCTGCATTCGGTCAGCAGGCTCAGAACCAGGAGATGGATCTGTCCAGCATGAACCTGCCGAAGGGCTTCGAGAAGTTCCTGCAGTAAGAGCAAATATGAGCCCGGTAAGGGGTGGTACGGGTGCGCACGTGGTGACGGGCGCACCCGTACCGGTATGGTGCCCGGTTTGGGTGCATGAATGGGTGTGAAGGGAAGGTATCAATGGCTCAGAACGAGCAGAACTGGGATCGAGAGAACGCGGATGATCAGCTGAATGAGCAGGTCACGCCGTGGTCTCAGCGCGCCTTCGCTGATGATGCTGTAGAGGACCCTGCCGGCGCATCTGCCGCTGAGTTTGTAGAGGAGCCTGCATGCGAGTTCTCGGAAGACCTCGTGGGCGATTTCGACGATGATTCGAGCATCCTTCCCGGGTACACTCCCGTCTGGGCGCGTATTGCCCTCGAGTACGGTGAGCACTCCGCCGAACTGGCTGGCGACCTCGTCTACTCGAGCGAGAGCGACGACCCCGCAGTCGACGACGTTGCCGCAACCATTCTGAACCTGATTCGTGAAGCCCGCAGCATGCACGATGAGGTGAAGGCGGAAGATCCCGATAAGCAGCGCGCCTGGAACGACCGCACGAAGGTTGACCGCCTCGCCGCCGCCCTGGAGAGCGAAGAGTGGACCGTCGATAAGCTCACCGACATGTGGGACGGTGCCCCCGCGCCCGCCGGTAGCGGTGAGTCGGATAGCCCCGAGTACCTGCGCGCCCAGGATGAGGAGCGCACCGCCGAGAAGCAGCGCAATGAGCGCATCGAGCAGACCATGGAGCTGGAGGAGACGATTCAGCGCCGCCGCATCATGGCTCGTTCCACCACCGATGAGGAGCTGATTGCCGCCCTCATTGAGGCGACTGCCGCCTCCCCGGAGCTGATTGCCTACGAGATGGGGGAGCATCAGGTGCAGCTCTACGTGCTGTGCGCCGTGGATGATGAGGGCTACATGAACGTGCTGGAGGTCGCTGACGGCCACCTGCACGTGGGTACCCCCGTTGAGGATTACGTGGCGCAGCTGGTGGATCAGCTGCCGGTTACTGGTGCCGCCCTTGAGGGTGAGGCGACCGTGTGGGAGGAGCTGCCCGGTGGGCAGGGTGAGCTGGAGTTCCTGGTGGACGGCGACGCCGCCATGCTCGTCGACCTGCCCATTGACATGATTACCGGACTTCTTTTGGCGTACCTTCCTGCCGGTACCCGCCAGGTTGTTGCCGCGCCGGCGGGGGAGTGGACCCTCATTTCTGCCGACCCGGTGGATCTGATGGCGCTGCTGGGCCTGCTGAACTGCAACGCCCTGATTGCTGAGGGCAACGCGAACCAACAGCACCTGGTGGTCTATGAGGAGCCCGCCCGCGAACCCTACTCGGATGAGGAATGGTACCTGGAGACGTTCGGTGAACCCTACGAGAATATCGTGGAGGAGTTCACCTGGCAGCGTGTGCCTAAGCGCCTGAACCGTGCCCTCAGCCGTGAGGAAGTCGCCCGTTTTGGCGGCGTGCTGGAGGACCTGCTGTCGGAGCTTCCCGGTAGCGCCCCGGAGCTTTCGGGTTCGAAGATTTTCGGTTCCGATGAGGAAGAAATCGAGCAGGGCATCGCTAATGTCATGGCGATGTTTGGTGTGGAGGCTGATTCCATTACCGGCCGCCGCCTGAACGCGTACCTGCGCGATACGAGCAATATCCTGGCGCTGGAGTCGGTGCTGCAGCTACTGGACGTTCCTACCGAGCTGGCGCTGGTGCCGACCACCGGTTTTGATGTGGCGTCGATTAGCACGGCTCGCGTGTTCGGCAACGAGGATGAGGAGCTCGCGCAGTCCGCCGATGCGACCGTATCTATTGATGCTGAGGCTACCTTCTCCGAGAGTACTCCCGCCGAGGATGCTTCTTTTGACGATGAGGAGATTGAACCCTACCCGGGCGGCTACACCTCGCCCCTGGACCGTAGCTACCGCCTGGTGGCGACCGGTCGCCGCGTGACCCTCTCCGAGTGGATGGACGCTCTCAACAACGCGCACATCCCCTACGAGTACACGCACATGGGTTCGCCGGAGGGCTCTGCGCCGGATTCCTTCGTGGAGACCGAAGAGGGCTACCTGTCTCTTGACAGCGCCCTGCACGAGGCTGACTCTTCGCCTACCGAGGAGCAGGCATCGCACGAGGCAAAGGTAAGCCAGCAGGCTCCCGAGCCTTCTGTCGCGCTCGCACCTCAGAACGAAGCCACCCCGAGCGTTGAGACCGTGCCCGATGCTTCCTCAAGCTCTGCAGATCAGAGTCCTGCACCCCAGGCCCCCGCACCGCAGAGCACTTCCGCTCAGAGTCCCGTGCCTCGTTCGCGCCGCAAGCGCCTGACTCCGGAGCAGATTCGTGCGAAGACCCGCCGTGTGGGTCTTGTCCTGGGTGCGGATGTGACGGCTCAGAGCGCTATCGCTCTGACCTTGGCGAATGTGGCGCGCCGCCGCCGTGCTCAGGGTAAGGCGAGCCGTAAGTTCTCGGTGGCCGCGGCACTCTTTGCGCTGAATGCTACGGTTGAGTCGGCTCTGATTCCGACGGTTCTGCGTTCATTTGAGCAGACGCAGATGAAGAAGCATGCCCGCCCGGTGGCGGATGCTGAGCTGGTGCATCCTGGCGATGCTACCTCGGAACAACCCTCGACCAAGAAGCGCACTCTGATTGATGATTTGCGTGAGGGTCACTACCGCACGGTGGAGGATGCCGCCCCGTCCACGGAGCAGGCACCCTCTGGACTGCGTGAGCGTGCCCTGGGTATAGTGCGTAGCATCAGGCAGCGCGCTGCAAAGAAAACCGACCGCTAAAGGAAAGAAGCCATGAAGGATTCCTATCTGAGCGATGAAGAGCTGAAGGCTTTTATCGCCACCTTGCCCACGCGCCGTTTGGCGGCGGGCGCGCTGATTCGTAATGAGCGCGGTGAGATGCTGCTGGTGAAGCCGAACTATAAGGACGGCTGGATTCTTCCCGGCGGCACCGTGGAGGCTGGCGAGGCGCCCAAGCCCGGTTGTGAGCGTGAGATTGTGGAGGAGCTGGGCCTGGATGTGAAGCTGGGTCGTGTGCTGCTGATTTTCCACGGCTTGTCGCTGGGTGTGTGGGGCGATTCGACCTACTACATGTATGACGGCGACGTGATTGCGGCGGATACGAAGATTACCCTGCAGGATGCTGAGCTGGTGACCTATGAGTGGGTTGCTCCGGAGAACCTGGAAGGCTACGTGCGTCCGTCGATGGTGGAGCGTCTGCGTGAGTGCTACCGCGCCCTGGAGACGGGGGAGACTCTGGAGATGAGCAACCTCGACTCCTAACAACCTCGACTAGCGGCGGCTACAGGGCGGTTGCGCAGGGGGGGGGCTGCCGGGCACAGAACGCTGTTTAAAAGTGATGTTCGGTGCCTTGGGCAATTATTTTTCCGTGTCGCTAGCTTAAAATCTTGGGCTCTGATACCCTAGCTGAGTACCCGGCGACGCGCGACCCCTCTCTTCGCGCGCCGTTGTGTCCATAGAGGCGCCGTGAATGGCCCGCCCCACGGGTGCTGAACCGCGTGCCTCGCACCAAATTATGAAACAGGAGTAACCACTAAAGTGGCTGTTAAGATTCGTCTCAAGCGTATGGGTAAGATCCGCGATCCTCGTTACCGCGTCGTGATCGCTGATTCGCGCGTCAAGCGCGACGGTAAGACCATCGAAGAGATCGGTATTTACCACCCGACCGAGCACCCCTCGCGTATCGAGATCAACTCTGAGCGTGCTCAGTACTGGCTCTCCGTCGGCGCACAGCCGACCGAGCAGGTTCTGGCTCTGCTGAAGCTCTCGGGCGACTGGGCTGCATTCAAGGGCGAGAAGGCAGAGTCCAAGGTTCTGCCCGTCGAGGCTAAGGCCGAGTTCGTTGTTCCCGAAAAGGGTTCCGTGATCCTGCCCGAGGCTATCACCCCCAAGGCTGAGAAGGCTGAAGAGGCTGCTGAGGAAGCAGCACCCGAGGCTGAGGCTGAGGAAGCAGCTGAGTAATTATGTTGGCTGACGCACTCGAACACCTGGTTCGAGGGATTGTCGATCGTCCGGAGGATGTGAAGGTGCGCCTGCGCACTCAGCGTCACCGTGAAACCCTTGAGGTTCGCGTGCATCCGGATGACCTGGGCCGAGTTATCGGCAGGTCTGGTCGTACCGCCAAAAGCATCCGTCTGGTGATGGACGCTATTTCTGATGGCGAGCCGATGCGTATCGACATTATCGACACCGACAAAAAGCGACGCTAGCTCGTAAACGCTTGAAGCCCCCGCTCCCGGAGTTTTTCCGGAAGGCGGGGGCTTTCGCGTACCCGGGTCCCGGTGGTAGTGCGGGCGGCAGAATGCGCCCGCCCTAAGTGCCCGGTAGAATAGTGGGAGCCGTGCACGTGCACGGCGTAGGTTTTTAGCTTGTATCCAGCGGAGGGAAAATATGCAGGTTGTGGTGGCTCGTATCGGTAAGCCTCACGGTATTCGTGGTGAGGTGACGGTTCAGCTCTTTACTGATGCCCCGCAGGAGCGTTTTGCCCGCGGTGAGGTGCTCGGTATCGAGAATTTCAAGCCCGGCTCTGCTGCCGCTTCGGTGGCGCCTACCGGTGAGCTGACGGTTGCCGGCGCCCGCTGGAACAAGAAGATTCTGGTGGTCCGTTTTGATGAGGTGACTACCCGCAACCAGGCTGAGGAGCTGCGCGGCAGCCGCCTGGTCTACGAGGTTCCCGAGGACGAGGGCGATGAAGAGGGCTTCTACGAGCAGGAGCTGGTGAACCTGCCCGTGTACCTGCTGGCGGACGTTCCCGAGGGTGAGAGCCCCGTGGATAACCCGGCTGTGGGCAAGCCGCTGGGTAAGGTGACCGGTCTGCAGACCATGCCGGTTCAGGATTTGCTGCTGATTAAGCTGGCTCGTTCGCCGCGTCTTGCCTCCGGTGCGGGTGAAGAGATCATGATTCCTTTTGTTGAGGAGATTGTGCCCGAGGTGGTTCCCTCGACCGAGGATGAGCCCGGCTTTGTGCTGCTGACCCCTCCGGCGGGTTTGATTGACCTGGTCGAGGACGCTGAGCAGGATTCTGCGCAGGCGACCGAGCAGGCGGGGGAGTAGTCCGTGCGCTACGATGTGGTCACTATTTTCCCCGAGTATCTGGAGCCGCTGAAGCTGTCCCTGCTGGGTAAGGCACGCGAGAAGGGTCTGGTGGATCTGCACCTGCACGATCTGCGTGAGTACACCTTTGACCGTCACCGCACGGTGGATGACACCCCGTACGGCGGTGGCGCTGGCATGGTCATGAAGGCGGAGCCGTGGGGTTTGGCGCTGGATGAGGTGCTTGCCGCCTCCCCGCTGAACGCTTCCGAAGACTCTACTGAGGGTGCCGAGCCTGCCGAACCCGCCGCTGATACCCGCCCGCTGCTGATTGTCCCGTCCCCGGCGGGTGCCGTTTTCGGTCAGGCGATGGCGTATGAGTTGGCGGAGGAGAAGCATATTGTCTTCGCTCCGGCGCGCTACGAGGGCATTGACGAGCGTGTGCTGGACTGGGCGCAGGAGAGCTTCCGCGTGATGCCCGTGTCCCTGGGCGATTACGTGCTATACGGTGGTGAGGTTGCGGTCATGGCGATGATTGAGGCTATCCCCGCCTGATTCCGGGCGCGATGGGTAACCCCGCCTCCCTGGAGGAGGAGTCGCATACGGGCGGTCTGCTGGAGTATCCGGTGTACACGAAGCCCGCCGTGTGGCGTGACCGTGAGGTGCCGGAGGTGCTGTTGTCGGGTAATCACGGTGCGATTGCGCGTTGGCGTCGTGACCGTCAGATTGAGCGCACCCTGGAGCGCCGCCCGGACCTGCTGGAGGCGTACCCGGTGGAGCAGTGGGATAAGAAGGATCGCCGCTTCTTGGCTGAGCGCGGGGTGCATTTTGCGAACCCGGCGAAGGCGGCTCAGAAGAAGGCGAAAAAGAACCCCGCACCGCAGGCTGATAGCGCGGCTCAGGCGGCACAGCCTGATACTGCACAGTCTAATACCGTGCAGCCTAATACCGTGCAGACCCAGCTGGAATCCTAAGCTTCGAACGGGTGCCTGTGGGTGCCTCGTGATTCTCTGCATGGGGGTTAGCGTCATATAACTGTTAGTTGGCGCTAACCCCTATTTTTTGTGCCCGCGACCCGTTATTCTGAGGTTAACCTCGCTAAGAACATAGCTCACCTATAGCTGGTGCGAGGTAGTAGCCCGCTTTCATCGTTGAAAGCATGTACTCAACAGAAGGAGGACACATGTCCGTTGTTAAGGTTCACCGTTTGGCTGTCGTTGGCGACAACCGTGCTGAGCTGGAGAAGCGCTTTGCCGCTGCCCGCCACATCGCTGACTCTTTCCCCGGCTTTGAGGGTTTTGAGCTGTGGCGCCCCCTGGATGAGGGCGGCGACTATTTCGTGGTGACCCGCTGGGTTGATGAGGCAAGCCATGATGCGTACGCGGCGGCTCGTCGTGAGCGTGACCCGAATACTGTTGTTTCTCACGCTGATGGCACCATGAGCTTCGAGAAGGTGGAGTTCAGCGACTAACGGGTCGCGGCGAGTAACCGGTCACTCTGGGGAATTAATAGATAAATCCCGTCGGTAATCGCTCTGAGTAGGGGTCTATCTCATTTTTATCTCAAATAGTGAGGGGCTGCACTAACTTTTCTACATATTGCTTTAAGTGGGTATTAGACCATGTGGAGGCGATATAAGGAGGGTTTAGGGCGGCTCCTCCTTGATTTTTCGGGGCTTAAAATCCGCAGGTATTTCGCTGTGATTGGATATGTGGGTTCGGCACTATAAAACACCTGAAATACGCTCAATAGGAACCGGTGGAATACCTCAATCCAAAAGTGACACCATGGTGCAAAAAGGTTATTATTGTTCCCGAGAGCACGCTTCGCCCGAGTCGGTAGTTCGGGCGGGGACAGCGATCCCCTCTCAGCTGCATCGCATGACGTAGCTGAGTCACTCAAGGGAATATTCAGTGCACCCGTGTGAGCCATCCTCTGCATAGGAAGGTCTGGCAAGGGTGCCGACTCAACTATCACGTATTCACGCATGTGGTGCATGGTACTGGACCCCGCAATATATGGGATGGGAGCTTGGTGGTTCGAGCGTTCATTGTGGTTGATGACCCTCCTAACCGTGGATAGGAAAGTGCTTTGCAAAGCGGGTGAGCAAGCCGGTGGTCCGGACCGGTGCTCACCCGCTCCGCTGTTAAACGTTGCCTTTGGTAAGTCGTTCCTTCTATGCTCGTCATGTTTCTCTGTCTAGTGCTTTTCGGGTACCGGGCGCTCGCGGAACTCGATGGGTCGCTTCGCCTTGGGTAGTGAGTACATGACGCGCAGGTACGCATCCTCCACCAGCTCTTCTAGTACCCGCTCGGTTATGCCTTCGCCGGCGCCCATGGAAATCCAGTGCCGCTTATTCATGTGCCATGCCGGGATGATGCTCGGGTAGATGCGCCGCAACACCTCGGATTCTTCCGGGTCGGTTTTGAGGTTCACGATGGGGTAGCCGATGCCCTCCGTGTACATGGCAAAGATCTTGCCGCCCACCCGGTACACCGTGTGCTCGGGCCCGAATGGCTGATCGCGCGTCGCCAGCGGCATGGCGAGCGCGAGGCGGTCAACGGCATGTTCGAGGTCTTCGGAGGCCAGAAGTTTGGGGGAGGGGTTTGTGCTCATGGGTTCGATTCTATCCGGTTGTCGGTGGCTCTACGGTGTTGATACCTAAGGGCTGATACAAAAATTGGGGTGTATGCAATGGTTCGCATACACCCCAGATTTTTTAGTGCCCTACTTATTCATGAGCTTGTGGTCAATTCCCTCGCGGGTAAAGGCCTGAATCGTATCCTGCAAGTCTTCACCCAGGTGGCCCCAAGAATCAGTGTGAGCAATGTACACCCGCTGGGCGCCCAGAAGCTTTGCCGCCTTTGCGGTATTCTCGGCGGTCATGGTCATGTCGAATTCGGGTCCGATGGGGTGTGCAGCACCCGCAAAAAGGATAGCGTCATCAACGGGAGCAATGCGCTGAGCAATTTCCTCTACAACGTGAAGTTCGGAGTTGTCGCCAGAAATGTATACGGTCGGTTCTCCTGTAGCCTGCAGGAGGAAACCAATAACGGGACCGGCCTTCTCCTGAATTTCGGGGATGTTTGGGCCGTGAAGTGCAGGCATTGCGGTGACGGTAACTTCAGTGGATCCCTTTGCCACGATGAAGGTATTCCAGGGTGCCAGGCCGGTGACATTGGTGAGGCCTTCTGCCTGAAGATTCTTTTCGCCGTCTTCGGTGGTGATGACGTGACCGACCTTGGGGAGGAGGGCGCGACCGCTGGTGTCAAGGTTGTCGGGGTGGGTGTCGTGCGAGAGCAGGACTGCATCGATGGGGAGGACTGACTCAGGGGCGATGGGTGCGCCGGCAGTCTTCTTGAGAACGGTAATGCCCAAGTCGTAGTCCTGAGGTGCGTCAAAGGTGGGGTCGGTTAGGAAGCGCAAACCCGCGTATTCGATGAGGACGGTGGGGCCGGTGATGACGTTAATTGCAGGCATAAAAGTATTCCTCTCATGGATAAAATGTATTTTTGCCGTGATTAACAATAGGTATATTCACGGAAAAATACAAGTGATACCATGAGAAGTATGGAAAAATCTCACCGAACCGCCCGCCTTCCTGCGGCACCCGGAAGCCAAGAACACCCCTGCATAGCGTTAGCAAATACGCTCTATACAACACCCGGTGGCGAACAATACGATCTGCTCAGAACCCCAGAAACAGCCACTGAATGGGCGCACGAACACCACATCGTGAATAACTCGTATGAGCTACAAGCCTATTGCGCCAGCAGATTCATCAGCTTTCGATACGTCATCAAAGAACTGTTTGACGCGTACCTAGAGCAGCGCGCTCCCTACCCGGGTGCGCTTCACGCCGTTAATAAGACAGCGCATGAAGCGCTCACCATGAACGCTCTAGCGTGGGATGCAGAAAACCGGCGGTACACGCGGCGGATTGAAGACCCCCTCACCCAAGAGGTGGATTACGCCATCGCCCGCATCGCTTATGATGCCATCACATTACTGACTGGCGAAGAAGCAGATAAACTCTCTGAATGCGAAGCACCCGACTGCGACCGCATCATGTTACGAACCCATGCGCGACGTAGATGGTGCAGCGTGCGTTGTGGTGACCGCATCCGAGCCGCCCGCTCCTATGAACGTAAACGCGCGCAGGCTGAAGGTGACTAAAAATCGTGCATGCTTGAAGGTGGGGAATATTTGACTAAGTCGTCAGCGCGCCGCAGAATCACGCTAAAATAGGTAACTATGGCTGAATTTATTTATCAGATGATCAAGGCCCGCAAGACTGTGGGCGACAAGGTCATCCTTAACGACGTGACGATGTCGTTCTTCCCCGGCGCCAAGATCGGTATGGTTGGCCCGAACGGTGCGGGTAAGTCGACCATCCTGAAGATCATGGCTGGCCTCGACCAGCCCTCCAACGGTGAGGCACGCCTGACCGCAGGCTACACCGTGGGTATCCTCATGCAGGAGCCGCCGCTGAACGAAGAAAAGACCGTTCTGGGCAATGTTGAAGAAGGCGTGGGCGAAATCAAGTCCAAGCTGGACCGCTTCAACGAAATCTCCGCCCTCATGGCTGAGCCCGATGCTGACTTCGACGCCCTCATGGAAGAAATGGGTCAGCTGCAGGAGGCTATCGACGCCGCTAACGCATGGGACCTGGACTCCCAGCTGGAGCAGGCAATGGAGGCGCTGCGCTGCCCGCCCGCTGACATGCCCGTCACCCACCTCTCCGGTGGTGAGCGCCGCCGCGTGGCACTGTGCAAGCTGTTGCTGCAGAAGCCCGACCTGCTGTTGCTCGACGAGCCCACCAACCACCTGGACGCAGAGTCCGTGCTCTGGCTGGAGCAGCACCTGCAGTCCTACGAGGGTGCCGTCATCGCGATTACCCACGACCGTTACTTCCTCGACCACGTGGCAGAATGGATCGCCGAGGTTGACCGCGGTAACCTGTACCCCTACGAGGGTAACTACTCCACCTACCTGGAGAAGAAGCGTTCCCGCCTCGAAGTTCAGGGCAAGAAGGACGCTAAGCTCGCTAAGCGCCTGAGCGAGGAACTGGACTGGGTCCGCTCCAACGCTAAGGGTCGCCAGGCTAAGTCGAAGGCTCGTCTGGCACGCTACGAGGAGATGGCTGCGGAGGCTGAGAAGACCCGCAAGCTTGACTTCGAAGAGATTCAGATTCCTCCGGGACCCCGCCTGGGTAACGTCGTTATTGAGGCTGAGAACCTGCAGAAGGGCTTCGACGGCCGTTCCCTGATTAACGGTCTGTCCTTCTCCCTGCCCCGTAACGGCATTGTGGGTGTGATTGGTCCTAACGGTGTGGGTAAGTCCACCCTGTTCAAGACCATCGTTGGCCTGGAGCCCCTGGACGGCGGTGAGCTGAAGGTCGGCGAGACCGTGAAGATCTCGTACGTCGACCAGAACCGCGCGAACATCGACCCGGAGAAGAGCCTCTGGGAGGTCGTCTCTGACGGTCTGGACTACATCCAGGTCGGCAACGTTGAAATGCCTTCGCGTGCGTACGTTTCCGCGTTCGGCTTCAAGGGCCCGGATCAGCAGAAGAAGGCGGGTGTGCTCTCCGGTGGTGAGCGTAACCGTCTGAACCTGGCGCTGACCCTCAAGCAGGGCGGTAACCTGCTGCTGCTCGATGAGCCCACTAACGACCTGGACGTTGAGACCCTCGCATCCCTGGAAAATGCGCTGCTGGAATTCCCCGGCTGTGCAGTAGTCGTCTCTCACGACCGTTGGTTCCTGGACCGCGTGGCAACCCACATCTTGGCGTGGGAGGGCACCGATGAGAACCCGGATCAGTGGTACTGGTTCGAGGGTAACTTCGAGTCCTACGAGAAGAACAAGATTGAGCGCCTCGGCCCTGAGGCTGCTAAGCCGCACCGCGTGGTGCACCGCAAGCTGACCCGATAGGGTTTGGTGGTGAGCCCCGCCTCCTGATGCTGTTACGGCGCAGGAGGCGGGGCTTTGCTGTGCCCGCTGGACGCCGTATGTGCTGTATTCCGTATGCGCTGGCGAGGGGAGGTGCGCGTGTTCACCGGTAGAAATAGTTCGCCCAGTAGTGACCGGTACGTCGTAGCAGAGTACATATTCGCGGTTTAATGGACGTGTATAACTAACGCATTTGATACGAAGGGTAGAGTGTCATGCTTTCAAAATATAACTGGATGTCCTTAGCCACCGGTCTGCTGCTGGTCGCAACGGCAATCTACATGTTCGCCAACCCCGCCACCCCGCTGGCTGTTCTGGGTTTCGTGTTCTCCATCGCGGTGCTGCTCGGTGGCGTGTTTGAGCTGGTCCGCTACTTTGGCGCGTTGAAGCCGGCACGTACCGGCTGGGACCTGGTTAACGGCATCCTGACCGTGGTGGTTGGTCTGATTCTGCTGAGCGCTTCGGCTGGTGCGCAGGCGACGTACATTCCGACTATTGTGGGCGTGTGGCTGATTGCGTGGGCACTGATTCGTCTGATGACTGCTCAGGGCCTGAAATACCTGAGCTTCGCCGCCGGACGCCACCTGCAGTTCTCTGCTATCGGTACCCTGATCCTGGGTTTGCTCGTGCTGCTGTTCCCGATGTTCTTCGGTGCGGTGGCAGTGTGGCTGATTGCCCTGGTGCTCCTGCTGGCTGGTCTGGTGTTTGTGGGTGACTTCTTCGTTTCCCGCCGCACCAAGCGCACCGTGCACATTTCCCCGGACGGTGTGATTGACGTCGAAGCCAAATAAGAGCTTCCAAACGGCTTCTAGACCGTACACTAGAACATAAGAAAGACCGTGTGAGACAACCACCTCACACGGTCTTTCTGCATGCTCTAACGTTTTGAGCTGTCGCTGCGCCGAAACTCTATCGGTACTCGGGCAGGCGGAACATCATTTCCTGCGCCACGGTCGCCACCAGCTCACCGGAACGATTGAAAATTGAACCCTGCGCGAGCATCCTGCCACCCTGCGCGCTCGGGGAATCCAGCACGTACAGCAACCACTCGTCGGCGCGCGCCGAACGGTGGAACCATATCGCGTGATCCAGCGAGGCGCTCTTCAGACCCGGCTCCAGCCAGAACTTGCCGTGACGGCGCAGGGCAGGCTCCAGCGGCAGGTAGTCCGAAGCGTAGGCGATTGCGGCGCGGTGCTCCGCATCCGAAGCCTCGGAACCATCAGCGTGCACCAGGCGGTCAAAGGTCTTGAACCACACGCAGGCACGCGGCTCCGTCGAGGAGGAATCCGGCTGAGTGTACAGGGGCGCATCCACGTGGCGCATATCAATCGGGCGCTCCCACGCCACCGCCTGCGCAATCGGATGCGGCAACTCGCCCAGGTAGTCGCTGACCTTCGGCAGGGACTCGGGGTCCGGGACATCAGGCATGGTCACCGCGGTGTGCTCGGGGCCGCGGCTATCGGACTGGAAAGACATAATCGCCGAGAACATGGGCGCCTCATCCTGGAACACCTGCACGCGGCGGGTCGAGAAGGAACGGCTATCGTTCAGACGCTGAGTGGCGAAGAACAGTTCACGCTCAATATCGCCGGGACGCAGAAAATAGGCGTGAATCGAGTGGATGTCCTTGCCCTCCACCGTGCGGTCGGCGGCAATAATCGACTGGGCAAGAACCTGACCACCGAAAGTACGCGGCTGTTCACGGGTGAGCGTCACGCCGGTAGACACTTCATCACTACCGAAGGAGGCGGGTGCCGCTTCCACGGGGGAGAGGTCCAGCATCCGCATGAGGTTTTGGGTCACAGTGGGCTTGGTCATGGTTTTATTCTCGCACGTTTTCAATGAACCAGTTTCTGGCGTAGAGTGGGAGAGCATGCTCTGAGACAACCACGACAGGTTGATTCGGAACATTGACTAGGAACGATGACCCGGATTGTCGATCCGAAACGTCTGCCTAACACACCATCGCAGATATCACCCACCAACTTGCCACCGAGCAGGCCAACGCCGAAAAGGAGCAGAAATGACTACGCCGTCTGAAACTATCCCTGACAATACCCCCGTGCAGGAGAACGCTCCCGACCAGAACAGCGCATCGAACGCGGCAGCACCCATTGAGCTCAAGTACAACCCCCACGAAGGCGTGGAGGAGCCCTACCTGATTCTGCCCGGCGGCGCGCAGGGTGCCGCAGTGGTCAAGGATCTTGCCACCTACATTTCTCGCGCTCTGGCGGTGAACCCGGACGCCGCTATCCGCCTGACTGCGCGTGGCCGCGTGGTGGCGGTATTCGCCTGCTCCCTGGAGCCGGAGGACGCCTCCTCGAACACCCCGGTCATTATGGGTCTGCGCGCCCTGCACCTGCTGGCTGACTCCACCCTGGACATGACCGTTCAGGCGCAGGCGCTGCTGGACCGTCTGGCGCGTCTGCAGAAGCAGGCAGAAGAACAGGGTAACGAAGAGAACCCGCAGCTGGTGCTGTTCATGCCGCCGGTGACCGTCAACGCTAGCTGGGCTGGTAAGTCTGCCCCGCTCAGCGGCTGGTACGAGGTTGGTACCGTCCCGGTTGAAGAATTCCACCGCGCCACCGCAGAGGGCCTGGAGGCGGTAGAACGCGCCCTGCCCGAGAACCCCGGTGCCGCGGTGCTTTCCACGGTGCGCTCGCGTATTTGGTCCTCCGATATGGTGCTGGAGTACCTACCTGAGTTCGATACTGTGCTTGTACCGACCGGCGCGGCATTCGCCCTGCGCGTGTTCGGTTTCATCCCGGAAGGCTTCACGGGCGATCTGCCGCTCTTCGCTGCGCATGTAGGTTCGGAGGAGTGGCTGCGCATTGTGGCGCCCGCCGGTATGGTGCTGGTGCGCCGCGGTTCCGGTTCGCTACTCTAACTTTCCTCGAGACATTTCTAGATTTTTTACGCTGGTGGTGTGGGCTCTTTGCCTGCGCCACCAGCGGTTTTTCTATGCCGTATGACATCAACGGGGTAGTTGTAATAATGACATTCGATAGGGCATTACTTTACGAAAATAGGGTATTCTAGAGAGACTACGCCCTTTCACCGGGGCGTCTTTGACACACCGATTACCAGCCACACCGCACGGGAACTCTTCCGCCGCGCCCTCACCAGGCGCATTCTTCCCGTACGGATCGAAAGTGAGACCTATATGGATCTGATTGCAGTCGACATTGACGGTACCCTTGCCAGCAACCGAGATCAGATGGACAAGTACCTGACCGGTTTCTTCGCAAGCAACCGCCGATTCTTCAAGGCCATCCGCAACGCCACGGTCAATGTTGAAATTGCCGACCGTGTTCGCGAAATCGCGGCAGACACCGGCGCAGAGGTCGTAGTAATTACCGGCCGCGATGGCACCTACATGAAGGAATTGAACCAGTTCATCGCCCGCGCAGGTCTGGAACCCAAGCACGTGTTCGCTAAGCCCGGCAACGACGGCTCCAACAGCCCCGCATGGAAGGACTCCGTCATTGAGTCCCTGATTGCTGACGGCAACCGCATTATCCACGCTTTTGAAGACACCGACCACGAGGTGTACCTGCGCCGCGGCATTCCCGTCACCTGGGTCGCCCCGATTCGCGACTACATTGGCGAATGGCACTACGAGTCGATTGACATCGACCCGGTCGCCTGGGCTGCCGAGCAGCGTGAGAAGGAAGCCGCTCGTGAGCGTCAGAAGCGTCGCCTTGCGGAGGGCGTGCTCGCACACCAGAAGGCCGAGGCGAAGGAACGCCAGGCAAACGTCGCGGCATAAAACCCGCACACCAACTTGAGAGCTGCGGTGGGTAACCCACTCAAACGAATGAGGCGCCGGAAGGATTCAATCCTCCCGGCGCCTCATTCTAATGCTATATGCGTTGATCGAAGCTGATGTACTCGGCTGATTACACAGTTAGTTTACGCGGTGCCGAGCAGTTCACGCAGACGAGTCGCAAAGGGGCCCGCCAGCTTATGGTGCGCCTTCTCCTTCAGATGCACGCCATCAGCCATGTCACCCTCAGCCAGGTAGAGGCTCTGCCAGCCCGAGGTGTCCATGAACAGCACGCCGGTCTCGCGGGCACCCTGCCTTGCCACCTCGTTTGCCACGTGACGCTTATGCGCCACCTGCTTATCCGGTGCAGACGCCTCATCCATAGACACCACACCACCGAACACAATCTTCGACGACGGGTACATACGTCGCAGCTGCTCAATGACCTGAGTCTGGTGAGCGTTCACGTGCTCGCGAGCCTTCGTCTCATCCTCGTGAATGTAAATGTCATTGCCGGAGGCATCCAGGTAAATCACGCCGGGGTTACCGCTCGGCAGAGCCCAACGGCCACCCATCACACCCTGATAGTAGGAGGGGCACACACCCTCGCGGGCAGTCACAAAACCGATGCCGCCGCAACGGAACAGGTACGGGGCGAAACCTGCCTGCTTCAGACCCAAACCAACCCAGGAGGTTGCGGTCACCTGCGAGTCACCAATCACCAGGGCATCCTTAGCGCCAAGAACATTGGTGTTACGCGGCAGACCGTTCGCCTTATCCCAGTAGAGTTCAGCCTTCTCAAACTTGGTGTACAGAACGCCCTTCTTGGATCGCCAGCTCACCGGCAGACCCTCCCAACCGGCAAAGTCGCTGTACCCGCGCTGCTTCCACCAGTGCTCGTAGACGCCGGATTCCACCGCAACCGGACCGTACTTGGGGGTGTACATGACCACGCCACCCTTGAACTGCTGAACCAGCATGTCGGCGGCATCAGCGGAGGTGGGGAACGGCGCCTGAATCTCACCGGTTGCCTGCGCACCCTCCTTGCCGAAGGCGTTCTTCGCGGTGCGTTCCATCTTCTGCGCCGGGGTGGTCGGTTCCGGAGTCGGCTCGGGGGAGGGGGACTCGCTGGGGCTTTCCTGCGCCGACTGGGTAGGCTCGGCGCCCGCAGCAGCGGTAGCGGCAGTGCCACCGGGCGCGATGAAGCCTCCTGCGGAGTACACGCCAAAGGAACCGGCAGCAACCACAGCAAGGATTGTGCCGGTCAGAGAAACTTTCGCGATAGGAGACTTGATAGAAGGCATGCACAACAGTATACGATAGGCGCAACCCCAAGTAGAGAGCTTTTGAGGGATATTCAAATGAAAATAACAAAAAATATGCACCGCAGTGACAAGAATTAGACTCGGTGCGCAAACCGGTGCACAACTCAAAATAGAACCGGCATAAACCCCATATAGAAACGTCCCCTCCCACCCCGAATCTCGGGGTAGAAGGGGACGAATAAAAACTTATGAGAGCAGGTGGCGAACCTGCCTCAGCTCACAAGCATTGTTAGATGTCAGCCGCCTGAACCTTCAGCGCACGAGCCACGCCGTCGCGTGCCTCCGCAATCTGACGGTACAGAGCCGCAGCATCCTCAGGCAGAGAAGCCAGGTACGCCTCGGTACGCTCCAGCAGCTCAGCGGTCGGCTCGCTCGGGTACATGCCACCAATAATCTGCATGGAAATCTCGTGCGAACGCGAACGCCAAATACCCTCAATCTGCTCGAAGTACGGCTCATTGTACTGGGCAATCAGCTCGGGCTTGCCGGACTTGAAACCGGAAATAGCGTAACGCTGAATCATGTTCGACAGCTCGCCGGTCACCATGATCTTGTTCCAGTACTCAGCCTTAGCCTCAGCAGTCGGAATCGACGCGTATGCCTGAGCGGCGTACTGCTGACCGTTTGCGGTGTTGTCGTTCTCCAGCTCCGCAGCAATCTGCTCGGCGGAGAAACGGCCACCGGTAGCCAGGCGGCACACCAGGTTCCAACGCAGGTCAGCGTCAATATCCAGGCTCTCAAGGGTCAGCTCACCCTCGAAGAGACGCTGCACGTTGTCGTACTGCTCCTCGGTGCGGGTCTGGTTGATGAACGCCTGCAGCAGCTGCAGCTGAGCATCCGAATCGGGCTCTGCAACGCATGCCAGCTCCCAGAGACGGTCAGCGGCACGGTGGCGGGTCTCCTCGCGAGCCTCAGGAGCCACGAAGGAGTGCAGGGTAGCGGACAGGTTGTTAATCTGGGTGCGCAGAGCGGTGGAGTTGGTCTCCTTACCGATGTTGTTCAGCACCAGGTCAACGTACTTACGTGCCGGCATCTGAGCGTCACGCACAGTATCCCAGAGCGAACCCCAGACCACGCCGCGAGCCACGGACGAATCAATGTCGCCCAGGTGCTTGATAGCGGTCTCGATGGAACGCTCGTCCAGGCGAATCTTAGCGTACGCCAGGTCCTCATCGTTCAGCAGCAGCAGGTCGGGGCGCTTCTTGCCGATAGCCTCCTCAACCACGGTCAGCTCGCCGTCAATGTCCAGCTCGATGCGGTCGGTGCGGGTCAGCTTGCCGTCCACCAGGTTGTAGAAACCAATTACCGCACGGTGCGGGCGCAGGGTCTCGAAGCCCTCAGCGTAGGACTGGCGGATGCCCAGGTTCGAAATGTTGCCCGCCTCATCATTCTCAACCTCAACGGCGAGAGTGTTCACGCCAGCGGTCTCAAGCCACTTAGCGCTCCACGCACGCACGTCACGGCCGGAGGTGCGCTCCAGCTCAACCAGCAGGTCATCCAGAACGGTGTTGCCCCAGCTGTGCTTATCGAAGTACACCTTCAGAGCAGCCATGAAGTTCTCCTGGCCAACCCACGCCACCATCTGACGCAGCACCGAAGCGCCCTTCGCGTACGTAATGCCGTCGAAGTTCACCTGAACATCGGCAAGGTCACGAATCTCAGCCACAATCGGGTGAGTCGAAGACAGCTGATCCTGACGGTATGCCCAGGTCTTCTCCGACGCGGCGAAGGTAGCCCACGCCTCCTTCGCGTAGCGGGTGTTCTCCGCAGCAGCCAGGGTCGACATGAACTCAGCGAAAGACTCGTTCAGCCACAGGTCGTTCCACCACTTCATGGTGACCAGGTCGCCGAACCACATGTGAGCCAGCTCGTGCAGAACGGTGATAGCGCGGCGCTCACGCAGAGCCTCCGCAACCTTGGAGCGGAAGACGTAAGTCTCCAGGTAGGTCACGCAGCCAGCGTTTTCCATCGCACCGGCGTTGAACTCGGGCACGAACAGCTGATCGTACTTCTCGAACGGGTACGGGGTCTTGAACTGCTCCTCGTAGAACTCGAAGCCCTGACGGGTCAGCTCAAACATGTCCTCAGCATCCACGAACGGCATGAGGGACTTACGAGCGTACACGCCCAGCGGAATCACACGACCCTCAGAGTTGGTCAGCTCGCTGGTGACCTTCTCGTAGGGGCCAGCCACAATCGCGGTAATGTACGAAGACATGCGCGGGGTCGGCTTGAAGAACCAGGTCTTCGCACGGCCGCAACCGCACTCCTTCTCCTCAACCTTCACCTCGGGCTGGTTAGACACAACCACCCAGTGCGAGGGAACGCGCACAATAAACTCGAATTCAGCCTTCAGGTCGGGCTGCTCAAAGACGGGGAACACGCGGCGGGAGTCCGGCACCTCAAACTGGGAGTACAGGTACACTTCGCCGTCGGCGGGGTCCACGAAACGGTGCAGACCCTCACCGGTGTTGGTGTAGAACATCTCTGCGTCAATGACCAGGGTGTTCTCGGCAGCAAGGTTCGGCAGCTGGATGCGCTCGCCGTCCGCCAGGTCGGTGCTCAGCTCTTCGCCGTTGAGGTTAATGGACTTGACCGAGGAGGTGATGGCGTCAATGAAGGTGGAGGCACCTTCCTGAGCGTCGAAGCGGATTTCAACCTTCGAGGAGAAGACGTCTTTGTCCTTCGGCAGGTCGAGTTCAATACGGTACGAGTGCACGCGCTTAATAATGGATGCGCGTTCGGTTGCCTCATTGCGGGTTAGGTTCAGGCCGGGCATACAGCTCCCTCTCCTTAGATGTGAATAGCGTGCCGTGTTGACACGCCCTGTCATGGTGCGCTGGTTCCCGAGGTGCGCGGCTCCTGCGACGCTGCATACGTAGCGCTGGAGGCGTTCAAACTTGGGCGCGGCGAATCGGGACACCAAAAAGTGCCATATCCCACAGTCTACCGTATAGGTGGGGGTCTAGAAGGCTCCGCATTACCCGAACCCGCGCGAATTCGATACAGTTAAGACAGAAAAAACCCAAACGGGGAAGCGTATCCCACCTGATGGATGCGCGGCGCACTCTAGCAACGGCGCTCAGAACTGAGAACCGGCGCCTCCCACGAACGCACAAACGCACGTCACACCAAGACAAAATCACCAGGAGAGTACCTTGCGCGTACACATCGCAACCGACCACGCTGGCCTCGAACTGAGCCACTACCTGATCGAGTCCCTCACCGCTGCGGGCTACGAAATGATTGACCACGGCCCCGCCGACTACGACCCGCTGGACGACTACCCCTCGTTCTGCATTAACGCAGCCCTTGGTGTGAAGCGTGACCGCGAGGCTGGCCTGGACTCCCTGGGTATCGTTCTGGGCGGTAGCGGCAACGGCGAGCAGATGGCTGCGAACAAGGTTGAGGGTATCCGAGCGGCTCTGGCATGGAACCACGACACCGCGGCACTGGCTCGCGAGCACAACAACGCACAGGTTGTAGCTGTGGGCGGCCGCCAGCACAGCAAGGAAGAAGCACTGGAAATTATCAAGGTCTTCCTGGCTACCCCCTGGACCAACGAGGAGCGTCACGCACGCCGTATCGGTCAGCTGGCTGAGTACGAGCAGACCGGCGACATTGCCGGCAAGCAGATTGACGCTGCCTAAGCTCTAAAATCTGAGGCGCATAGTGCAGGCTATGCGCCTCAGTTGTCTCTGCGCTCCATATAATCCGCACTATTTCTAGCCGACAAGTTTTCGAGGAGAACCCGTGCCCGAAGGCCACTCTATCCACCGTATCGCCCGCCAAATCAGTGACGTCTTCACCGGCGAGCGCGTGCAGGTTTCCTCCCCGCAGGGCCGCTACGCTGAGGGTGCCGCCCTGCTGGACGGGCACACCATCACCGGGGCGTACGCGCACGGTAAGCACCTGTTCGTGACCTTCGAGAACGGCCTGACCCTGAACGTGCACCTGGGTATTTACGGTAACTGGAGCTTCGGCGGGGACGAGACGTTCACGGGGGCTTCGAGCATTGGTGCGCCCCGCAAGATCGGCGAAAAAGAATACGCCGCGGGGGAGGGGGAACCCTACGCCGGTCCTCCCGAACCGAAGAGTACGGTGCGTTGCCGTATTGTTTCCGAGCACGGCTGGGCGGACCTGGTGGGCCCGACTATCTGCCGCACCCTCACCCCGGAGGAGGTGCGCACCGTCCGCTCCAAGCTCGGCCCCGACCCGCTCAACCCGGACGCCGACCCCGAACAGTTCTACCGCGCCGCACGCAAGAGCTCCCGCCCGATTGGCGTGATTCTGATGGACCAGGCGGCAATCTCCGGCGTGGGCAATATCTTCCGCGCCGAATCGCTGTACCGCCAGGAAATTGACCCGCTACGCCCCGGCAAGAGCCTCAGCGACGAGGAGCTGAAGCGACTCTGGGAGGACAATAAGCACCTGCTGGTCATCGGCGTGCGCGTGGGGCGCATCATCACCACCGAGCCCGAAGACCGCCCCGGCGTGCCCGAAACCGAAGCGTGGCCCGACCACGCCAACTACGTGTACATGCACCACGGCGAGCCCTGCCGCCGCTGCGGAACCACCATCCGCATGGAAGAAATCGCCGGCCGCAAACTCTACTGGTGCCCCGGCTGCCAGAAGTAGCTACAGGAGGAGAAGAACAATGGCTGAGGCTCTATTGGTGGTGGATGTTCAGAGGGGTTTTCTGCATCCGCAGCTACCGGCTAGAAATAATGACGGTGAGGAAGAGAAGATGCAGAAGATTATGGATGATTTCCGCTGTTCAGGGCGCGAAATAATCCATATTCAGCATCGGGGAACGGATTCGAGCTCCTTCTTTTACGATGAGGAAAATATTAGGTTCCAGAGCGGATTTGAGCCTCGTGTGGGGGAGAAGGTATTTACAAAAAATGTGAATAGCGCATTTATTGGTACAAATCTGCTTGCCTATCTGCGTGAACGCGGGATTGATCGGCTCACGGTGATGGGTTGTACGTTGCCGCATTGTGTGTCTACCACTGTGCGGATGGCGGCAAATTATGGTTTTCAGGTGACTCTTGTTGAGGATGCCTGCGTAACCTTTGCTCTTTCTGATGGTGCCGGTGATTTTCTTTCCCCGGAGATGGTGCACCTCTACAATATTGCGGCGTTGCGCGATGAATTCGCCACGATTGTCTCGGCGCAGCAGGTGCTTGAGAAGTATATATAAGTTAGGCTGGAGCGTGCGGATTCCGAGCGTGCGAGGGAATGTATTTTCACCCGGAAGCGATTCCCGTCATCCCGGAACGCAAAAGGCCCCGGCGTTTGCGCCGGAGCCTTTGAAGTGGACCAAAGGTGGTCACGATGGATACAAAGTTCGGGATGGGTGCGGTTGGTGGCCCGGTGGGTGCGTATCTAGCCGTGCTGGGTGCACAGTTTGAGCCCGTGGGTGCACGTCGTCCGGAAGACAGGGAAACTACATGACGGGAGTGCGTTGGGTAAAGGATCCTGTTGAGTCAGTGTGTTGCTCCGTTGTTGAACCTGATGGCGATAGCGTCGTCGGGGTGAATGGTGGCCTGGTCGACGAGGACTTGTGAGGCTTTGGGTGTACGGGTAATTGCGGGGTGCTGAGTGTTGGCGGCAAGGCCTATAGCTTTTGCCGCTGTTAGGCGACGCAATGCAGGGAACAGAACTGTTAATGAAGGAGTGTCGAAGCGACATTGGGGCTTCGCCAGGAGCTTTTCGCTGGCTCAATGCAGCTGTTGCTAGAGCTCCGGAAGCTGCGCGAGAGCAATAAACATGGTCCCGGCGACCTTCCTAGTTGCACCAAAACTCTTTGCAACCAGAGAGGCTCATTGGGATTACCCTTGGGAGACTGTGTCAAGCAGTTCCTGGACGCGTGTTCTGATCTGGTCAATGATGCCCCGGACTTCTTCGAGTGAACGGTCGCTGGGGTCGTCGATCTTCCAATCCTGATAATGGACGCCTGGGAAGAAGGGACAGACTTCGCCACACCCCATGGTGACGACCCAGTCAGACGTTTTCACCTGTGCGGGGTCTAGTGGTTTGGGCTGAGAATCGGGTTGGAGGCCAATCTCGGCGAGAGCCTCAACGACGACGGGATGAACTGCATCAGCAGGCTCGGATCCTGCCGACAGAATCGTCACACCTTCTGGCGCAAGTTGCTTAGCTAACGCTGCGGCAATCTGGGAACGCCCAGCATTTTGCCGGCAGACGAACAAGATTGTGGTTTCTGAGGTTGTATCGCTGACATTCATGGCGACTCTTGGCTCAAGGTTTTCAAGAAGATTGTGATCAAAGCTTGGATGGAGCGTGAAGTACGCCCATTTCCCTCGCTTCTGTCTTTCGAGAACCCCTGCTTTGACCAGCTTGCCTAAATGATGGGAAATCGTCGACTGACTCATGCTAAAGGCTTCAGGGAAGTTGCATGCACACACTGGGGACGGTGCCGCCTGCTTAACCATCAAAGCTAGCTGTAGCCGGGTGATATCACCCAATGCCTTGAACTGCTCCACCCGAGCTTCAAGCGACGTTGACGGCGAGGTCACCTCGCCCACAGGGTAAGCACACATGTAAATATCGTTCACCCTTCCATCATGTCACATATTGACAGATTTCGATATGTAGGTGTAATATGTGTCATATCGATAATCATCGATATGACATGTGGAGGTAAGAGATGACCAAGATCGAGATCTTTGATCCGGCGATGTGCTGTTCGTCGGGCGTATGCGGAGAGGACGTTAATCAGGAAGTCGTTGATGCGGCGGCGGCTGTGAGTGCCGCGCGGAAGGAAGGGCTGGACGTGGTGCGGCACAATTTGGCCAGTGCTCCGTTGGACTTTGCGTCTACTCCGGTTGTGCGTGAGTTGCTTGAGTCTGAAGGGGCGGATTCTCTTCCCGTGGTGGTGATTGACGGCGAGATCGTCCTTAAGGGCGTGTATCCCACCCTGACACAATTGCGTGCGTGGGCGCGTCGGGATTCTGTAGGCACCTCCGATTCTCAAGTTGCACGTGACGGCCGATCGGAGCTTCCAGTGGCAGGCTCGTCGTGTTGTGGAGGTGCTTCGGGATGCTGTTGAGCCAGTGGCCGCCAACAACAAAGTTTCTGATGTTCACTGGCAAGGGTGGGGTTGGTAAGACGACGGTGTCATGCGCTACTGCCCTTTCGCTTGCTGCGCAAGGGCGCAAAGTCTTGCTGGTGTCGACGGATCCGGCATCAAATGTTGCACAGGTTTTCGGGCAACCTATCGGATCTGAAATTATTGCGCTAGGCGACGTTGTTGCCAGGGAGATGGGGATGGAGGTCGAGCTCGATGCGATCGAGATTGACCCGAACATGGAGGCAGAAAAGTATCGCGAGTCGATTCTTGCGCCAGTTCGTCATCTCCTGCCGCCCGAAGTGTTGCGCGAGTCCGAGGAGACGCTCTCTGGCTCATGCACGGTGGAGGTCGCCTCATTCAACAGGTTTGTTGATTTCCTCGTTTCCCCGAACATTGTCGATGTTTACGATCACATTGTTTTCGACACCGCACCCACAGGCCACACGTTGCGGCTGCTCGCACTGCCGGGTGACTGGTCGTCTTTCATTAAGAAGGGAGCTGGTGATGCTTCCTGCCTTGGTCCGTTGTCGGGACTCGATAAGCATCGCCAGACCTATGACGATGCGGTCAACACACTGAAGGACCCTGCCCTGACCACTTTGGTGCTTGTGGCACGTGCTCAAGATTCCAGTCTCCAGGAGGCTGAGCGTGCAGCCAGCGAGCTCTCGGAACTCGGGGTTAATCCGCAGGCGCTGGTTGTCAACGCACTCTTACCCGAAGCAGGCAATGACCCGCTCCACCGTAGGCTTATGCTCGGCGAGCGGAGTGTCCTAAATGGACTCGCAACTACCCATCCAGTGCTCAGTGGATTGGCATGCTTCACGATTCCCATGAACCCTGAACCCGTCATGGGAATCAAGGGACTGACCACTGTTGCCCCGCAGTCCCACGAGAGCGTGGCCGGCCTTGAGGAACTGTCCTCCGCCGAAGTTGTCGACGTTAACGAGGCGGTGCAACCTGCCCTGTCTCAGGCAACAGAAAAGATCGTAGAAGGCGGCCCCAAAGTCGTTCTGGCTATGGGTAAAGGTGGAGTAGGTAAGACGACCGTTGCGCAGGCTCTTGCCATATCTGTCGCCAGCAAGGGGTTGCCTGTACTTCTGGCGACCACTGACCCGGCCTCGCACCTGGATGTGACTCTTCCGCAGAAATATCCAGGTCTCGATGTGGTCAGCATCGATCCTCACAAGGTTGTGGAAGAGTACCGTCGAGAAGTGCTCAACACAAAGGGTGCGACACTGGATTCTGATGGCCGAGCACAGCTTGTCGAGGACCTTGCCAGCCCATGCACGGAAGAAGTTGCTGTCTTCAGAGCGTTCTCTGCTGTCCTAGAAGAAGCCGACCACCGCTGGGTCATCATCGATACAGCTCCCACCGGACACACCCTGCTGCTTTTGGACGCTACGGGTTCCTATCACCGAGAGCTCCTGCGCCAATCCGGGGCAGATGAAGGGAGTAATGGCACCATGACCGCTCTAATGCGTCTGAGAGATCAGAACCGGACATTCCCAATCCTGGTAACGCTTCCCGAGTCAACTCCGATCTTGGAAGCCAAGGAACTCGCTGATGACCTCGCCCGTGCTGGCATTACGCCACGAGCCTGGGTCATCAACCAGTACCTACCAATGAACCAGTCACAGTCAACATTCCTCAAACAACGAGCCACAGCGCAGCGCAACACTGTGGAGCGTTATCTGGCCACAGACCAGATGCGCACCCCTGTCTGGGAAATCCCGGTGGTATAGCCGCATCAGAGCAAAGGTGGGGTGTCCAGGGCAATTCAACTCCTGGACACCCCACCTTGATCGTTCTAAAGGCGCTAAACAAAATCTGCATTGAACACTACGCCAATTTATACAAGATGAGACCGACTATCCTACGACTGTGGCACATTCTGTATCAAGGTCGAAAAACACGAGCGGCCCGATGATTGCGCTTTCCCACGCTACATACGGCATCGGTGCATGGCTTTGGAAAACCTATTGACGTTAGCCCCATACTTTTTGACGCTTCGCGCCTCAACCTGCTGAGCAAGCCCCCGAGAGGACTCTCCGAGGGCCTAATCAGCCGTATCCAGGAGTCCATCAAGGGGCATCAGCGATCAGTCGCCACAGATCAAAAACCGCTGCAGAACACGGAAAACGCCACCCCGGATACTTCCCGGGAAACCCGGAAATCTTTGCATCCAGAGTGACGTTCTGGTGGAGGGGATGACGGGCTGGAGTCTAAAAGTTTCGAAAGCTTTCGGAACTTTTAGACGTAAGCGATTCCCGGAATCCCCGGAATATAAAAAGGCCCCGACGCTTGCGTCGGAGCCTTTTTCATGGAGGGGATGACGGGAATCGAACCCGCGTAATCAGTTTGGAAGACTGAGGCTTTACCATTAAGCTACATCCCCGGAATGGAACTTGACCATAGTAGCGAGGTTCCATCTGTGCTGTCAAACTCTTTGGCGTGTTGGCGCGGTTTTGCGTGGTGGCCTTTGCCTGTTCTTGTGGGCGCTCGCCTCCTCTTTTTGTGCCGGTCTGCGCATCTTTATTAGGGGAGTACGCGCTCAGTGGAAATAAACCGCGCACGAGCCGCTGTGTTGGGCATTTAGCGGGAAAACAGGTAAACTAGGGCACTGACTGTGTTAAACACGCAAGTGCGCAACACGGTCGGTTTCACGGGGCGTGGCGTAGCTTGGCTAACGCGCCTGCTTTGGGAGCAGGAGATCGCAGGTTCGAATCCTGTCGCCCCGACGTGAAACGGTTGCCGCGACGCTACAAGGTCGTGGCGCTCTTTCCACTAAGCAACCGCGGCACACACGATTCGTGCCGCACCGAAACTATATGAGGAGATCACGGACGTGAAGACCGCCGTCGAGAAGCTCAACCCGACCCTCGCAAAGATTGAGGTCGAGGTTCCCTTCGCAGAATTCAAGCCCTACCTGGACCGCACCTACAAGAACCTCTCGGGTCAGATCAGCGTTCCCGGCTTCCGCAAGGGTAAGCTGCCCAAGCAGCTCATCGAGCAGCGTGCGGGCTTCGACTACATCGTCGAGGCATCCCTGAACGACGCTCTGAACGACTACTACGCACAGGCACTGGGCGAGAACGAACTCTCCCCCCTGGCACAGCCCGAGCTGGATGTTCAGTCCCAGCCCTCCACCGAGAACCGTGAGGCAGACGTCAAGCTGACCATCACCGTCACCGTCCGCCCCGAAATCGAGCTGCCCAACTACGAGGGCCTCGAGGTTGAGGTTGACGAGGTAGAGGTCACCGCTGAGGACGAGGTGCAGGCACTGGACGCTCTGCGTGAGCGCTTCGGCACCCTGAAGACCGTTGAGCGCCCCGCAGCTGACAAGGACTTCGTGACCATCGACATCGCAGCTGAGATCGACGGCGAGCAGGTAGACGCAGCAAACGACCTGTCCTACCAGATCGGTTCCGGCACCATGCTCGACGGCATCGACGAGGCTCTGACCGGCCTGTCCGCTGGCGAGGACGCAACCTTCGAGACCAAGCTCTCCGGCGGCGAGCACGCAGGCGAGCAGGCAGTCATCAAGGTCAAGCTCTCCGCAGTCAAGGAGCGCGAGCTGCCCGCAGCTGACGACGAGTTCGCACAGCTGGCTTCCGAGTTCGACACCATCGAAGAGCTGAAGGAAGACATCAAGAAGCAGGTTGCAGAAGCTAAGGTTGCCGAGCAGGGCACCCAGGCACGCGACAAGGTCCTCGCAAAGCTCGTTGAGCTCGTCGAGATCCCCGTCCCCGAGAAGGTTATCGAGGACCAGCTCGAGCAGCACTTCAACAACCCCAACGCTGAAGCAGACCACGACACCGAGGAGCACCGCACCGAGGTTCGCGAGAACACCGAGACCGCATTCAAGAACGAGATGGTTCTCGACGCTGTTGCGGACAAGGAAGAAGTGACCGTCGACCAGGCTGAGATGATCAACTACATCATCACCATGAGCTCCCAGTACGGTATGGACCCCAACCAGTTCGCACAGATGCTGGACGGCTCCGGCCAGGCTGGCGCACTGGTCGGCGAGGTTCGCCGCTCCAAGGCTCTGGCAGCAGTGCTGAAGACCGCAGTGGTCAAGGACACTAAGGGCAACGTTGTTGACCTGTCCAAGTACCTGGGCGAGGGCGAAGAGGCAGCTGCCTAAATCCCCGCCACGGTCTGCAAAAAGCCACCCCGCTAGAGGGCGTGCGCTGATTGCTTGAAACGTGTAGCCTCAGCGGGCATCCACCGAATTACCGGTTGGGTGCCCGCTGAGGCTCTTTTCCCCCCAAACTATTCCGCCCTCAAGTTATTCCGTACCGAGGTTTTCGCCTCTGCTTCACCCCCTGGCGAACGAACAACCCGAAGGGAAGCGGGGGAGAGCAACTATCGGTAAGGTAGTAGCAACGAAACTTTTCGCGTGCGCTCCGGCGCGTAAATCGCGCAAAGATGCAGCGAAGACCCATTAGAGAAGAAGAGGAAGAATGTCCAGCTACATGCCTCTGCCCATCGGCGCCTCCCAGGCAGCCGGCGTGGCGCCCGCGCCGTCTATGGCAAACCCCATCGTTGGTGCCCAGGAAGATTACGTCTACAACAGCCTCCTGAAGGAGCGCATTATCTGGCTCGGCTCCGAGGTGCGCGACTCCAACGCCAACCTCATCTGCTCCCAGATGCTGCTGCTCTCGGCTGAAGACCCCGAGGCAGACATCTACCTGTACATCAACTCTCCCGGCGGCTCCGTCACCGCCGGTATGGCTATCTACGACACCATGCAGCTCATCCCGAACGACGTGGTGACCGTGGTGACCGGTATGGCAGCATCCATGGGTCAGTTCCTGCTCACCGCAGGCACCATCGGCAAGCGCTACGCAACCCCGAACGCCCGCATCCTCATGCACCAGCCCCTCGGCGGTATTGGCGGTACCGCATCGGATATCCGCACCCAGGCTGAGCTGATTCTGGACATGAAGAAGCGCCTGGCAGAGATCACCGCTGAGCGCACCGGCAAGAGCCTTGAGACCATCCTGAAGGATAACGACCGCGACAACTGGTTCAACGCGGAAGAGGGCCTGGAATACGGCTTCTTCGACCACATTGCCACCACCGCCGGTAAGCTGCCCGAATCGAAGAACGCATAAGGGAGATGCACATGAACTACCTGCCGAACGATATCACCACCTCGGCGCCGGCTATGCCGAGCAACCGCTACGTGCTCCCCAGCTTCGAGGAGCGCACCCCCTACGGTTACAAGCGTCAGGACCCGTACGCAAAGCTGTTCGAGGACCGCATCATCTTCCTGGGCACCCAGGTGGACGACGCATCCGCTGACGACATCATGGCTCAGCTGCTGGTTCTGGAGGCACAGGACCCCGAGCGTGACATCACCCTGTACATTAACTCGCCCGGCGGCTCCTTCACCGCGATGACCGCCATCTACGACACCATGCAGTTCATCCGCCCCGAGATTCAGACCGTGTGCCTGGGCCAGGCGGCATCCGCTGCGGCGGTTCTGCTGGCTGCCGGTACCCCCGGCAAGCGTCTGGCACTGCCGAACGCTCGCGTGCTGATTCACCAGCCCGCACTGAGCGGCCAGCAGGGCGGTCAGGCATCTGACATTGAGATTCACGCGAACGAGGTTATGCGTATGCGTGAGTGGACTGCACAGACCCTGGCACTGCACTCGGGCAAGACCTACGAGGAAGTTGACCGTGCCATTGAGCGCGACAACATTCTGACTGCGGCTGCTGCCCTGGAGTACGGCCTGGTCGATAAGGTACTGGAGTCTCGTAAGCTGCGTAAGCCTGCGACCAACACCGCTATTTCCCACACCTAAACTTTAGTTTTGAGGAATATTCCCGAGCGTTTTTCGGGGGAGGGGCGGCATCGCTCCGTGTGCGAGCCTTCGGGCTGGTGCGCGGTGCGGTGCCGCCCTTTTTGCGCCCGCCGGGTGGGGGCGGCGAACCAAGCTGATATGTGGCGTTGACCTGCGCTTTCTTGCCGGGCTTTAGCGTCACATACCTATCGTCATATGCCGGAGTATCAGCCTCGCCGCCGTCATAAAAGACGCGCTTTGTCATATGCCCGGTAAGTCCGTTCATTTGCGGTGCGTAATTCTGAGTTCCGGGGTGAACTCCGGTAGCCTTAGAGAAGGAGAAAATTCGAGTATTTCATACCGGTTTCTCACTCAAACTAAGGCGCCCACCCACCACCGGTGCCCCTCCTGAGAAATCACCGCAGATATCAGGTCACTGACCCTTCTGCACCGATTTCACCACGCCGATCGAAAGGGAATCTTCGTGGCCACAGACATCATTGTGCCTCCCGAACAGCCCAACGCCAGCATGCGATGCTCCTTCTGCAAGAAGACTCGCGCGCAGGTTTTCAAGATTGTGCTCGGCCCGAATGTTTCCATCTGCGACGAATGCGTGGAGCTGTGCGAAGAGATCCTTGCTGAAGAGCGTCTGAAGGTGAAATCCTCCGCGGCGGCGCCTGCATCTCAGCTGGCTACTCCGCGCGAAATTTACAGCTACCTCAACGACTACGTCATCGGTCAGGACGCGGCGAAGCGCACCCTGGCGGTGGCGGTGTACAACCACTACAAGCGCATCCACGATATTGATAACCCGGTGCTGACCTCCCGCATTCTTTCGGCGACCGCGGGGGAGCAGGTGGAGCTGGGCAAGTCGAATATTCTGATGCTCGGCCCGACCGGCTGCGGTAAAACCTACCTGGCGGCAACCCTGGCGAAGAAGCTGGATGTACCCTTCGCCCTGGTCGACGCAACCACCCTCACCGAGGCGGGCTACGTGGGTGACGACGTGGAGAACATTCTGCTGCGCCTCATCAACGCCGCTGACGGCGATATTGCTAAGGCTCAGCGCGGCATCATCTACATTGACGAGATCGACAAGATTGCCCGCAAGGGCGGCGAGAACCTCTCCATCACCCGTGACGTGTCTGGTGAGGGCGTGCAGCAGGCGCTGCTGAAGATTATTGAGGGCACCGTGGCGACCGTACCGCCGGAGGGCGGACGCAAACACCCGGCACACGCGAATATTGAGATTGATACCTCGAACATTCTCTTCATCGTGGCTGGCGCCTTCGACAATATTGACGACCGCATCGCAGCCCGCGTGGGTGCCGGCGGTATCGGTTTCGGTGCTGAACTGGGTGGCTCCGTGAAGAACCCGCTGGACCAGATCATGCCCGAGGACCTGGCGCACTACGGCATTATCCCCGAGCTGATTGGCCGCCTGCCGGTCATCTCGACCCTGAGTGAGCTCAACGAAGAAGAGCTGGCTCGCGTGCTGACCGAACCGAAGAACGCACTGCTCAAGCAGTACCGCCACCTCTTCGCCCTGGACGGCGTGGACCTGGTCCTCGACGACGCAGCGATCGCGGCTATTGCCCGCCTCGCCGCCGAACGCGGCACCGGCGCCCGCGGCCTGCGCTCCATGATGGAGCAGATTCTGCAGCCGATTATGTTCGATATCCCGGACCGCACCGATGTGGTGTCCATCGTCATCGGTGAGGACACCGTGCTCAACGGCACGGAACCCCGCTACGTGCTGCAGGCGCCCGACCCCGAAACCGAGACCACCCGCACCGTGAAGGGGGAGGCGAAGGCTGCCTCCCTGAAGGAAGCGGACCGTCAGGCGGCATAACCGAATACTTCCAGCCGATAGGCTAGGGAATAAAGAAGCCGTCGCCCCGGTTATACGGGGTGACGGCTCACTAGCAGGTACTGCTCTCGCTGGCGTGTCCTGATGAGCGTGTACCGAAGAATAAGCGCCGGCTCATAGAAGCGGCTGGCGCAACCGTATGAGAGAGGAACACTCATGACTGAGAACGCACCCGCACAGATTGATTTCTGGTTCGACCCGATCTGTCCCTGGTGCTGGATTACTTCCCGCTGGATTGGCGAGGTGCAGAAGGTCCGCAACGTTGAGGTGACCTGGCGTCCCTTCTCCCTGTCCATGCACAACCAGGGCCGCGACCTGCCCGCCGACTACCAGGCAATGATGGACCGGTCCTGGGCGCCGACCCGCCTCATTACCGCTGTGCGTGAGCTGCACGGCAACGAGGTCATCAAGCCCCTCTATGACGCTCTGGGCGAGCAGATTCACCACAACAAGAACAAGGCTGATTCCTACCGCGATGCAATCGTCAAGGCGCTGGAGGAGGTCAACCTGCCCGCAGAGCTGGCGGACGTCGCCTTCACCGATCAGTACGACGAGCAGATGCGCGCTTCTTTGGACCTCGCCCTGAAGACCGTGGGTGGCACCGACATCGGTGTTCCGCTGATTTCCATTAACGGCACCGCTTTCTTCGGCCCGGTCATCTCCCCGAGCCCTGCCGGTGAAGAGGCAGGTAAGCTCTTCGATGGCGCCCTGGCGCTGGCTTCCTACCCCGGCTTCTTTGAGCTCAAGCGCCCCCGTAACGTGGGCCCGATTTTCCACGGCGAAAAGGGCGAAGCCTAAGAACCCTGCAATGCGCTGAGAGTCCTGCAATGCGCGCAGGATCGGTAGAGTCTGCGGTTGCAGAGCATAAAAGTACCGCCCGGTCATGTACTGACCGGGCGGTACTTTTCTATTCACGATGTTGCGCTGAAACGTGCAATCTACGCGCGGTGAGCGCTACTTGCAGAGGTAGCATTGGGTGCCTTCTGCGCATTGTGCGTCTTCTGTGCTTTCAGCGCTTTCTGGGCTTTCTGGGCTTTCTGAGCCTTGCGCTGTGCCCTGTGCTCGAGAACCTTCGGGTGCGTCGCGCGCTGCACAATCTTTGTATCGCGCATGTGGAAGGTGCGGGTTGCCGTGTACTGAACCGCCGCATCCGAGGTGAACGCCAGCATCGCAAACACCGCAACACCCAGCTGGAAGAAAATCGTGGACAGCGGCAGGGACTGGTGGCCCCACAGCACACCACCGGTAATCGCCGCGAAGTTCAGCGCCGTCAACAGCAGAGCCAGGCGACGAGCCTTCGACGAGCCGCGCAACGTGCTCCACAGCAGGAACAGGTGCACCGCCGAATAAATTGCTACAAAACCCACCAGCACGGTGCCGGTAATGGTGAGCAGCACGTTGCTATCCACCTGATCGAAGAGGTCCAGCAGCTCAATGTCGTTGCCGGAGCCTTCCTCCAGCAGCTTGGCGCGAAGTGCCGGGCGGCTGAGCGCCAAAATGACGCTGTTGACAATGTCGGCGAGGGTCACAGCGATGAGCATACCCGAACCAACCAGCAGGCTCAGCGGCATGCGGTACGCCAGGTCGTGCGCGCTGGAGAGGTGAATTTCTTCCTGCTCCTGCGGCTCCAGTCCCTCATTGTTTAGCACGATGACCGGGAGCGCGCCGTCCGTGCGGATCGCGTCACCGCCGCCGTTACGGGCGTGGTAGCCGGAGGAAAAATCGTGCAGAATCTCAACGTGAGTTTCCGGGTGAGCGTACTGAATGGACTCCACAATATAGTCGCGTTCAAAGTCGGTTTCAGCGTCAATGCGGTGCGTGACCTGCAGGGTGAAGAAACTGAAACCCACACCAGAGTCGTACGTGCCCGCCGCCAACCAATCCACCTGGTGACCGCCCGGCAGAAGCCAGCCGTCCGGGGTTTTCCAGAAGCGCACGTGGTGGCGCTTCTCGGGGTTGCCGTCCACTTCCTTCTGGTAGGCGAAAGCCTGCGTCTTACCAAAAATTTTCAGCGGGGAGACGGGCGCCTCCGCGTAGGAGCGGCGGGTGATGGTGGAGAGAATAATCTTCCAGGAAGAGACGAGGGTGACGTTGTCAGCGCGGGTCCAGCCTGCGTCCTGCATGACCTGGTGAATCTGCTCCTCGGTACCAATCAGACCGATATTGACCGGGTCGCCGAGCAGGCCGTCCGGGGTGCGGGTACGCCCAATAAAGTAGTCGGGCACATAGATGCGGGTCATGATGGCGTGAAAACGCGGTAGCGTCAGGTACGCGGTGACCGCCCAGAAAATGAAGGCAATGGGGAAACCCCAGAAAGAATGGCCAACCGTATTCGCCAGAATCATGAAGGTCAGCACGAGGGCCGCGATGCCGGCGAAGATAAAGAAGAGAGTGTCCCAGAAATCGACCCACAAGCTGCGCGGGACGAGGTCTTGCGCCGTGCCGCGCGCGTCAATATCACCACGGTAAACCGGTGGGGAAGTAACTGGGGGAGCAACATCGCTACGTATAGGCCGCAGGACGCGTTTTTGGTGGGACATTCCCGCCCTTTCTGCAACATAGTTAGGGTCTTTGAATATCCATAACTATAGCAAGGGGGCAGGTTGTGTGAAGTACGCATTCCGGGCAGGGCTTAATCGCTTGGGTCGATCGCCCCGCCACGGAATTGCGACGGAATCGCGGGGTGCTTCAACGTACAGAGCGTGCGCTGAAAGTGCGTTGAATAAAGGGAGAAATGAACAATAGAAGAAACAGGGGGAGTGCTAGCCCTATTTGTACCTTCCCAAAGCAGGCATGTACTGCGTGGGGAATTCCCACAGTGAGAATTCCTACTCGGGGAGGGGCTTAGTCTCAACCGCGGCGCGTGCCGCAGCAATAGTGCTTTCGTGATGCAGCATGTCGCGGCTTTCACGCATGAGGCGCACCCACTTGCGGGTCAGCTCCTCAAGCTGCTGAGCGGTCAACGAGCCGGAGGCGATGCTCGCCTCATCGGTGGCGGCGCTGGTGGAAATATGCTGATGCCAGAGCTCGTACACCTCGTTGGTGTAGCTGGCACGCAGCGCCTGGGCGTGCTCACGTGCCTGGCTGATGTATTCGTTCAGGCTCGTGTGATAGTGCTGAAGCTGGTCGGGGGAAATGTTTGCTTGCGCTCCTGGCGGTGAGCTCGGGGTTGAGCTCTGCCTCGCCTGAGGCTCTTGCGGTAATCCGGAAGATGAAGAACGTGAATTCATAGTAATTATGGGTGCGCCTACTTTGGCGCGGGTCAGAGTCAGGACGCATCGCTGCGCCTGACGGGTGGTTTACTGTCGTGCGGTTGGTCGGGGTATGTCGTTACTCGTACCGGTAATTTGTCTGTTGCTGAAGTTGAATAGAGGGTTGTTCCTGATGGTAAAACCCTCGCATCAACAATCATACATAAGTGACAGTCAATCTCATAAGGTTGATTATGCTCTTTGCACATTGATGAATATAAAAAGGGGTTGGAAATCCCACAGAATCCCCACAGATTAGCAGGCTAAACCCACATCGTTGGGGAAGGAAGCTAAGGAAAGTTCTTCGAATCAGACGCAGGTACTTGCGGGCCTCACAGAAATAAAACCCAAAGTCAGCACCGTATAGGTCCGCAGTCGGAATCTCACACCCGGCGAGCTACAACGAACAGCAGGCACAGAAAACGGGGCGGTACTGAAAACCAGTACCGCCCCGTTACCAACACCAAAGTGGCGTCATAAAATCAAGCGATAAACGCTAAGGCGCGATTACTCAGCTGCTTCTTCCACAACGAGCACAACATCGCGAACCTCCAGCTCGCCCTCAGCCGCCACCAGGGACAGCTCACGAGCGTTACCGGCAGCCTTCAGATCAGCCATGCCAGCAGCAATGCGATCCAGCTGTGCCTGGGGAGCCGCAATAGTTGCGGACTCAACCTCGGTGCGCTGCTTAACCTTCGCGTCACTCTTAGCCTTACGCAGGCCACCCAGAGCCTCAGCAACATCCGGCAGGATTTGCTTCAGCGACTCAATCTGAGCCGGGTCAGCGTCCGCCAGGACCCACTGAGCAGAAATGCCAGCAGTCGGGTTCTGTGCAGAGTACTCAGCCAGCAGGGTACCCTCCAGAATGGGCAGTGCCTGCGGCCACTCGGCGCGGTGCACGCTACCTGCACGCCACCAGGACCAAATCTCTTCGGTCACGAACGGCAGGAAGGGTGCGAACAGGCGCAGCAGAGCATCCAGGGTGGTTGCCAGCGCGGCCAGAACAGAAGCCTGCTCCTGCTCGCCGCGAGCACCGTACGCACGGTCCTTGATCAGCTCAACGAAATCGTCGGTGAAGGACCAGAAGAAGCTCTCACAAATCTGCAGGGCACGAGCGTACTCGTACTTCTCGAATGCGGTGGTTGCTTCCTCAATCAGGTACGCCAGGCGAGCCAGCAGGGAGCGGTCCAGGGCGTTGATGAGCACGCGGCCCTGAGCCTGAGAAGTGATGACGGACTTCTCGGTAGCGCCCAGGTTCAGTACGAACTTGGATGCGTTCAGCAGCTTGATGGCAAGGCGGCGGCCAATCTTCATCTGGCCTTCGTCGTAGGCGGTGTCAGCACCCAGGCGAGCCGAAGCAGCCCAGTAGCGCACAGCGTCCGAACCGTACTTCTCCAGAACCTCGTTGGGGACCACAACGTTGCCCTTAGACTTGGACATCTTCTTGCGGTCCGGGTCGAGAATCCAGCCGGAGAGCGCGGTGTTGTACCACGGCACGGAGGAAGCCAGGGTCTCCGCGCGAACAGCGGTGGAGAACAGCCAGGTACGGATAATGTCGTGACCCTGCGGGCGCAGATCCATGGGGAAGGTCTTCGCGTGCAGGTCCGGGTCCACGCCCCAGCCGGTCGCAATCTGCGGGGTCAGGGAGGAGGTAGCCCAGGTGTCCAGAACGTCCGGGTCGGCGATGAAGCCGCCCGCTACGCCACGCTGATCCTCGGTGTAACCGGGAGCAGCCTGAGAGGCGGGGTCAACCGGCAGCATGTCCTCAGAAGGCAGAATCGGGTTCTCGTAGTCCGGCTCGCCCTCAGTGTCCAGCGGGTACCAGACGGGGAAGGGAACGCCGAAGAAGCGCTGGCGAGAAATCAGCCAGTCGCCGTTCAGGCCCTCAACCCAGTTCTCGTAGCGGCTACGCATGAAGGAGGGGTACCAGTTCATCTCACGGCCGCGCTCGATGAGCTTCTCGCGGCGTGCAGCGTCACGGCCACCGTTGCGGATGTACCACTGGCGGGAAGCAACGATTTCGAGGGGCTTGTCGCCCTTCTCGTAGAACTTCACGGGGTGGGTAATCGGCTTGGGGTCGCCGTCCATTTCGCCAGCCTCAACCAGCATTTCCACGACGGTCTTCTGTGCGGTGAAGACGGTGGCGCCAGCCATGCGCTCGTAGCGCTCGCGACCCTCAGCGGAGGTGATCCACTCGGGGGTTTCGCGGGAGAAGCGGCCGTCGCGACCGATGAGGGCGCGGGTGTCCAGCTGCAGTTCACGCCACCAGGTGACGTCGGTGGTGTCACCGAAGGTACAGATCATGGCGATACCGGCACCCTTGTCGGGCTGTGCCAGCGGGTGCGCCTTGATTTCGACCTCAACGCCGAACAGCGGGGAGGTGACGGTGGTGCCAAACAGCGGCTTGTAACGCTCGTCGTCCGGGTGCGCCACGAGAGCCACGCAGGAGGGCAGCAGCTCGGGGCGGGTGGTCTCAATCCAGACCTTCTCGCCGTTGGGGCGGTGGAAGCTGATGCGGTGGTACGCGCCGGGGCGTTCCTTGTCTTCCAGCTCAGCCTGTGCCACTGCGGTGCGGAAGGTGACGTCCCACATGGTCGGTGCTTCAGCCATGTAGGCGTTGCCTGCTTCCAGGTCCTTCAGGAAGGCGAGCTGGGAGACCTTGCGGGAGTGCGCGTCGATGGTGCGGTAGGTGCGCGACCAGTCAACGGACAGACCCAGGGTGGTGAAGAGGTTTTCGAAGACCTTCTCATCTTCAACCGCGAGTTCTTCACAGAGTTCGATGAAGTTGTTGCGGGAAATGCGCGGCCACTTTGCTTGGCTGCGGTCGGGCTTGGGGGTGCCGTCTGCCTTCCAGGTGATCAGGTCGCGGAAAGAGTCGTTGTCTGCCACGGAGGGGTCGCAGAGAACGCCGTAGTAGTTCTGAACGCGGCGTTCGGTGGGCAGGCCGTTGTCATCCCAGCCGAGGGGGTAGAACACGTTCTTGCCGGTCATGCGCTGGTAGCGTGCGATGACGTCGGTCTGGGTGTAGGAGAACATGTGACCCACGTGCAGGGAGCCGGATGCGGTCGGCGGCGGGGTGTCAATGGAGTAGACCTGTTCGCGAGTGGTGTTCTCGTCGAATGCGTAGGTCTTCTCGTCGGCCCAGCGCTGCGAGAGCTTCTCTTCGAGGCCTTCGAGGGCGGGGCGGTCGGGAACGTTAATCTGTACGGGCGAGTCTGAGCCCAAAATGTTTTCAGCCATAACGGCTATTTTCTCATATTCACGGCGTTCTCTCAGCTCCAGGGGAATTCTGCGCTGTGCTTGCCTGTTCGTACTGCTTGATTGCGGCTTCTAGACGTGCCAGGAGGGGCTTGTATTGGCGCACAAATTGTGCCCTGCGTACTGCGGCGCGTACCCCTCTGGAGGCGGTGATTTCCTGCCAGCTGGCGGGGTCGAGGTAGCTCTGCCCGAGCATCAGATGCACCTCAGAACTATAGGGGGTTCCGGTGGCGGCACGGATAGTGCGCGCCCGCTGCTGGAGTGCTTGGCGCTGCTCTTTAAGAGAGGTGATGCGCTGGTGCGGTATTGCTGTCATGTGGAGGTTCCCAATATGAGGAGTAATCGGTGATTCAGCGGTGAGCTCAGTGAAAAACGGAAATGGGGAGAGAGCCCCCTAATAAGCCGCTCTCGGTTACCTGCAGTGTAGGCGCGAAAATCCGCAGTATCAACAGTTGGCGAATCCTTCTCAGGGGCGCGGGCACGGCGTAGACTGAAAGTACACGACCTTTGAGGAGTTGCCAATGAGTTCTCTGAGTATTTTTGGTTTGGGCACGTCTGAAACTGTTCTGCTGATACTGCACCTGGTGCTGGTTGCGTTGTGCGTCTGGCATTTGACGGTGCGTAGCGGCTATGGTGAGGCGCGTATGCGTTTCGTGCTACCGCTGATTATGTTCATGCCCGGCGCTGCGGTTCTTTATCTGCTGTCTGCGCGTGAAGGTACGGTCCCTCCGGACACGATTAAGACCGGCAGTAGCTCGCCCGTGTACTTTGAGCATCGCCTCGGATTCCGTGACGGCGGCAGGAGCCGCTGGGGTCTGCCGCGCCGCCGCAAGTAGCACGGGTGATGGTGTCTGTATCGTTTGTTCTGAACGGCGGCGGATACCTATCTCACTATCGAAAATTTCAAAATATATGCCCGCGAGTCTGCTCGAACTGAGCACCCGCGGGCATCACTCTACTAGGATTAAAGTATGACTGAGAACACCCACATTCCTGCATCTCCTTTCCTGCCCCATACCGGTGACGGCAAAGTGGCCGTGGTGACCGGCGCATCCAGCGGTATTGGCCGAGCCACCGTACAGCAGCTAGTAGCAAGTGGCTGGACCGTCTACGCCCTGGCTCGTCGTACTGACCGTCTTTACACCCTTTATGCGGAGACCGGCGCTCATCCGGTGACCTGCGATGTGGCCGATGAGCAGTCCGTTCAGTTCGTAGCCGAGCAGATCCTGGAAGAGCAGGGCACCATTGATGCCCTGGTCAATATTGCTGGCGGTGCTATCGGTGTGGACAAGGTTGCAGAGGGTAAGCCTGATGACTATCTGAAGATGTATCAGATGAATGTGCTTGGCATTCTGCATATGGTGCGTGCCTTCGCAGAGGCGTTGCGCCAGAACGGTCACGGCACGATTCTGAACCTGACCTCCACCGCTGCCGAGCACGGCTATGAGGGAGGCGCCGGGTACAACGCGGCGAAGTTCGGCGCTCGCGGCCTGACCGAGGCGCTTCGCCTGGAGGAGGCGGAGAATAATATTCGCGTGATTGAGATTTGCCCGGGCATGGTGCACACCGAAGAGTTCTCTCTAAACCGCCTGGGGTCCAAGGAAGCAGCCGAGCGCGTCTACGCGGGCGTTGAGAAGCCCCTGACCGCAGAGGATGTGGCGCAGACCGTGACCTTTGCGTTGAACGTTCCGCACCATGTGAACCTTGACCGTATTACGATTCGCCCGGTGGCCCAGCCGAGTCAGTTCAAGGTGATTCGCAAGGAGGGCTAAGCTCGCGGCGCGCCGTGACGCTTGAGCCTCAGCGAGGCTTTGATAGCCCCGCCTGCATCCTCGTGTGTTGGATGTGGGCGGGGCTTTCTCTGTGTTCTCGGGGCCCTATATAGAAGGTATACAGGGGGTACCTAAGGGGTTCTGGAGGGCAGGGGAGAGGTATGAAGGAGAACTTGAGGGAACTATAAAGTGGTACGTGAGACTTTAAGGTTCACTTAGATGAAAATGGTGAGTCGAAATCACCTATGGAACACCCTATATTTTCTTCAAACGCAATCAAAAGATAGGGTTATATGCCCTCGTGTGTCACTAGATGGGCGCAAAATCCCTGAATTGGTCTGCATTAAACTTCAACTTAAGGGGTGGTTTTATAACGATTTCATTACAGTTGCGCAAAGGCGGTGGTAAGCGGGCTAAACCTCCAGGGGCAAATGCTAGCCTTTTAGCAGTCACACCCATGTATGGGCTTACTGCACCTTCAAAGACGGAGGCGTACTACGGTAGGCTCAACACCGATAATCAGAGATCGAGGAAAAATGTCGAAGACTACCCGTCGCGTTTACAAGATCGCAGCAGCGGCAGCCTTTACGGCTGGTTCCGTGGCAGCAATCCCGGCAACCTTCGCGGCAGAAGCACCCGCTGATCAGCAGCAGCAGGTTGTCAATCAGAAGGCAACTGCGCAGACTTCTTCCCTGCCTGGTGGCAATGCAGCCGAGGCCCCTAAGGCTGAGGCAACCCAGGCTCCTAAGGCTGAAGCTCCTAAGACCGAGGCCCCTAAGGCTGAGGCAACCCAGGCTCCTAAGGCTGAAGCTCCTAAGACCGAGGCCCCTAAGGCTGAGGCTACCGAGGCTCCTAAGGCTGAAACCCCCAAGGCTGAGGCTCCTAAGGCTGAAACCCCCAAGGCAGAGACTCCTGCCCCCACTGCTCCGGCTACCGAGGCACCTAAGGCAGAGACCCCCAAGGCAGAGACTCCTAAGGCTGAAGCAACCGAAGCTCCCAAGGCTGAAACCCCCAAGGCAGAGACTCCTAAGGCAGACGCATCCGAGGCTCCCAAGGCTGAGACTCCTGCCCCCACTGCTCCGGCAGCCCCCGAGCCCACCACCCCTGCAACCCCGGCCCCCGAGGCAAAGCAGGCTGACCCCTCCGTCGTTATTGAGAACGCTCACTTCCCCGGTGACGCACAGTTCAACACCGTGAGCGTTGTTGCAACCGGCTTCTACGGCGAGAAGGTTGGCCCCGGCGTTCAGGTCAGCATCTACGCACTGGATGCAAACAACCAGGTCACCGGCGATGCTATCGCAACCGTTTCCGTGTCTGCAGACCAGATTCAGGACGGCTCCTTCAAGACCGCCTTCACTGTTGAGGCAAGCAAACTGCCCGCCGGCGCATCCTACGCTCTGGTTGCTGTCAGCAACCCGCAGGGTCAGCCCGAGCAGAAGCTTGTGGCTCTCTCCTCCTTCAAGGTCACTGAGTCCACCTCTCCCAAGACTGAGACCCCCAAGGCTGACGAGACTCCCGCTCCCGTAACCCCGACGCCCGAGACCCCGAAGGCTGACGAGACCCCGGCACCCGAGGCTCCCAAGACCGAGGCCCCCAAGGAAGAAACTCCTGCTCCGGAGGCACCCAAGGCTGAGACCCCCAAGGCTGACGAGACCCCCGCTCCTGAGGCTCCCGCAGCACCCGAGAACGCAACCCTCACCACCGAGGATGCATCCCTGAATCCGAACGACCAGTACAACGTTCTGACTATCAATGGTTCCGGCTTCACCCACGAGTCTGTTGCTCAGGGCGTTCAGATTAACATCTACCGCCTGGATGCTGACGGCAACATCACCGGCGAGGCTCTGGCAACCTACGATGTGCCTGCTTCCGAAATCATGGAGGGTACCTTCCGTGCGAAGGTCAGCATCCTGTCCGAGCGCCTGCAGCCCGGTTACGCATACGCAATGGTGGCAACCAGCGACCCCAACGGTCTGGTACACCAGGTAGCAGTAACCACTGCTGTTGTGAGCGATGCAGACCACCCGGCGCCGACCCTGCCGGCAGCTACCGAGGGTGACAACACCACCGTTCGCGATAATGGCGACGGCACCACCAGTGTCTTCACCGCTGAGATGCGCGAAGATGGCTCTGTTGTGGTGAGCGAGACCCGCGTACCTTCTTCTCAGGCACCCAAGGCTAAGGTTGGCAACGCATCTGCTGCTACCTCGTCGAAGGGTCACGGCCTGAGCACCTCCGGTTACCAGGGTTCGTCTTCGACCTCTTCTTCCTCTTCGAAGCAGCAGCTGGCTCACACTGGTGCTGAGGGTGTTGCAGGTATCGCTGGCGTTGGTGCCGCAGCTCTGATTGCTGGTGCTGCACTGATGCTCCTGCGCCGCCGCAGCCTCTAAGGTTTATCCTTTCACATAGAGTCTTATGAAACGCCCTCGTGGTTTCCTTGGGATTAAAATATTCCTGGAGACCGCGGGGCGTTTCTGTGTGTTCAGACCAGTGGGAACAACGTGCAAAGCGGTATTTTGCGGAACGTAACAATCGCGATAGTTGGACAAGCCGGTGCAGATTTGTTTGTTGCAGGTTTCCTGAGCCTGTGAGTTTTGGAGTCCCGAATTGGGAAGAAAGGAACGAGAAACGATGAGCGTGCAGGCGGTGCAGTATGACTGCTTTGGGCCCGTGGAGAATCTGAAGCTCGCGAACGTACCGGGGGAGAACCCCGAAGAGGGGCAGGTAAAGATTGCGGTTCATGCGGTCGGCCTGAACCCTGTGGACTATAAAATCTTTGAGGGTTCTCCTCAGCTCAAGATGCTCTCGCGCGTCATGAAAATCAGGAACCCCCGCCGCTGGTTTGAATCGAAGAAAGCACAGTTTCCTCGCGGAGTGGGGCGCGATTTCTCCGGCACTGTGACTGAGGTGGGACCCGGTGTATCGGGTTATCTTGTGGGTGACGAGGTCTTCGGAACCATTGTTAGTGCCCCCGGTCTGGGTACCAAGAGGGGGTCTCTAGCTACGGAAATTTGCGTGAATACCGGTGATATTGCGCTTAAGCCCGCCTCCATCGATTTTGACCATGCCGCTGCAATGGGTGTCGCGGCCTTGACCGTGGGAGGCGCCTTCCGCCATATTGGCGTGGGTGCGGGCGATACTGTGGTCATTTCTGCAGCCTCGGGCGGAATTGGGTCCACCGCCGTGCAGTATGCGGTGGCTCGTGGCGCACGGGTCGTCGGAATCGCGGGGGCTGTGAATGCCGAATTTGTTAGGTCACTGGGTGCTGTTCCGGTTGCCTACGGTGAGGGCGTTAGGGAGCGTGTGCTCAAGGCTGCTGAGGGCCGCGTGACGAAGTTCCTGGACTGCTATGGTGGCGACTACGTCAGCTTGGCATTCTCGCTGGGTCTGAAGGGTAAAGACATTGGAACTCTCGTTCCCTCGCCCAAGGTCATGATCAGGGGAGCGCAGTTTACGGGCCCCCGCCACTCGGAACACGGGGATTTTGAAGCCCTAGCCGAGCTGGTTACCGAGGGAAAGGTGTCAATTCGGCTGGATCGCGTGTACGGGTTCACGATTGAGGGCGTCCGTGCAGCATACCGCGATTTGAAGGCTGGCCATACGCGTGGCAAGAGAGTCGTTCGTATTACCGATTCATAGGGAGTTTATTACTGAGGGTGCTGGGGTGGGGTGGTGTAGCGGAATGATTTTGTCGACTTATTTTGTGCGTGGTTATTGGTACGTACGCTTTTAATCAATGTGCGGGAAAAGGCGCTGTGACCTGCATTTTTTCACTTAAAAGAAATAAATTAAATGCATGAATGTGCAGAATATTTTTATCTCAAATCCATTAAAACTGCATATGCATGCAATAAAACCTTGAACCTCAAGGGAGAGTTGAAAAATTTCGCCTAGTCCATGCAATTTGAGTGCTCTTGATACTGTTCCGGAGAGTAAAAAATATTCCATGTGGGTTATTGCACAAGAAAATAGTCAGGACGTAAAGCGTATTTACAGCAATAACCTAAAAAGTATTGTTAGTGTGGAATTACCGATAAATAGAGCGATTCCCTTCGCGGCAACTTCCACCATTACATGAATGTTATGACTAGTCCGTGCGTTATAGCGTTCATTCCCGAAGAGGTACCCAACCATCTTCAATCCGTGGCACCCTCCGGAGGGTATCGTTCACACTCACAGAAAAGGTGTGTTCCATGCCCGAACCCGCTCACTCAAAAACCCGAGCAACAGCCGCTATTGCTGCATCCGTCCTGTCCGTTACCGGTGTTGGTACTGCGCACGCAGATGTGCAGGTGCAAAATACCGGCGGAATTGCTTCATCGACTGCGGTAGAACCCGACAATCCCCCCTCCGCAACAAACGCAACCCCCATCGAAAACGTTGCCACCCAAACCTCCCCGCAGGTGTACGTCGAGCAGGGCGTCGTCATTAACCCGGCACGTTCCCAGAGCATCACCGTCACCGGTGAAGGCTTTACCGGCGGTGCCGTTGAACGTTACGGTGTGGCAGTGTACGTGAGCGAATACCGCCAGTACCCCCTCTACGCACTGGGCCGCGGCTCTGCAGTGACGATGACCCTCGTGCCCGAACTCGATGTGGACGGTGGCCGTTTCAGCACCCAGTTGACCCTGCCTGCAGGTACCCTCGACCCCAACCAGCAGTACGTCGTCGCAACTGCCGTGGTTGACCCTGCCAAGGGCTACGCGACGGAGGATCCCTCCTACAACTCCTCTGCACCGCTGGAGCTGCTGCCCGCAAATACTCAGGATGAGCCGCTGAATGCTCAGATTCTCTCGGGCCAGATGGAAATTCCACAGGAGAAGAACCTGGTGGTTTACAAGGTCACCGGCCTGGGTGAAGCGCAGGCATTTGAAGTGATGACCTACGTCTACGCCTTGGATAGCCAGGGTAACCGCATGCTGCTGGCTGTTTCTCCCGCGCGCGCCGACGTTGTGAACGGTACCCTCCTGGATGGCATTGAGGTGCCCGGATCCATGCTGGAAGAAGTTCAGAACGTCCACGAGAATCTGCGTTACGTGCTGAGCGTTGAGGTGGCTCCCTCTGCAGCTAATGGTTACACCGCCCAGGAAGTTGAGGTTCCCTTCATGAATGGTTGGAATGTACAGAATGGCTCCGCTCCGGTTGCCACCGCTGAGCGTGCAATGGCGGAGCAGGCACAGTTCAAGAAGAAGCAGTCTGCAGAGGAAGCGCAGCCCGAGCAGGCTACCCAGCCGACTCAGGGTGTTCAGTCCGAGCAGGTGGCCTCCTCGAATACTGCCGAGCAGTTCGACCACGTGCTGCCCGAGGATGATCCGCGCCGCCACTACGACCTGCCGCGTAACACCCTCTTTGACCGCGTCCATGACACCACCAAAGAAGACACTACCGAAGAACAGACCAACGACACCGCTAGCCCCGTGATGACCGCCCGCCTGCACGTAGAAGAAACCGTAGTTCCCGAAAACGATTCCGCAAAGACCCTGACCCTGCGTGGAGAGGGCTTCACCGGCGTCAGCTCGGTGCACCTGATGGTTAGCGCTATCGATGAATACGGAGTGGCTACCGGCGGCGTGATTGCGTCGGCTGACGTCTCTGAGATTGACGACTCCGGTGCTTTCACCGCACAGGTGCAGATTCCCGGCTCGGAGCTCAAGTCCGGTGCCACCTATCGTGTGAGCGCTGTGGCTGAGGATGAGCAGGGCACCGTGCGTATGGTCAATGGCGGCTTTACCGTCGAGCGCGATAGCGTGGATAGCCTGCCCACTACCCCTGAGCAGGATACGCCCACTGTCGAGGCTCCCGTAGCCGACACTCCCGCTGTCGAGACTCCCACGGTCGATGCTTCGGTGCCTACTGAGCCTGCGGCTGATCAGGCTTCTGTTACCGAGCAGAAGGCGGGGGAGAGCGGTGCTGAGCAGAAGAAGGACGCTCCGGCTGGTGTTCAGGGTGCTCCCGCGCAGAATGTTTCTGCACAGAATACCTCTGTGCAGAAGACTGAAGCGCAGAAGGGCAACGCGCAGAAGGTCGAAGCACAGGCATCTGGCTCCCAGAAGGTTGCCTCCGGTGCCCAGCAGAAGCGTGAGCAGCTGGCGGCTACTGGCGCCTCCAATATGTTGGTCATTAGTGCCGCTGGATCGCTGTCACTGCTTGCCGGTATGCGTTTGAGCCGCCGTCGCCGTAGTGAGATGCAGCTCAGTTCTCGCCGCTAAAACGGGTCAATTATTGCCCCACTAGGCAAAATATGCATATAGATGTAGGGATGTCCGAAATGCAAGATTCGGGCGTCCCTACATCTTTAACTTTTTCTAAGGTTATACCTATAATTTAGAGTGCTGTCATAGACGGTACTATCACTCTTTACCACCTCGTTCACCCGAGGTGAGGAGTCGCTGTGAAGCGCCTCCGGTCACCGATATCAGAGAACCGTTATTCTGTGCCTACTTCCGACCTTTGGGCGCAGGAGTCACACGACGATTCATCACACTCACTCACGAAAATAGGTGACCATGTTTTCCACGCAGCGAACTGCTCGCGGCGCGGCGCTAGTAGCGTCTGCCGCCCTCGGTTTGGGTGGCTCCGTCGCGCCTGCAACTCTGGCCCCCGCCACCTTTGCCTCTGCCGCTCACGCGCAGACTCAGCAGACCCCGAAGCCTGAACTTCCCATCGCCGTTGCCGCCGATGTGGTTAGCCACGACATTACCTTGGACCTGGTTGCTCAGAGCAATGACTACACCCTGCTGTCGTTGACCGGTGTAACCTCTTTGGAGAATCTGAGGGTTCGCCTGTCCGCCATCTCCGTTGAAGATGGCGTTGTGGCGACCATGACCGTACCCGCAGCCCAGATGACTGCCTCAAAGAATGAAGAAGGCAATATTGAGCTGAGCATCCACCAGCGCCTCAACGTTGAGCAGCCGTACATGGTGGAAATTGAGAATCTGAGCAACGGCGAGACTGTCTCCGTTGAGTTTATGCCCGAGTACGGTGTAACAGTCGACGAGATTATGGCTAGCAGCCAGAACATTTTCTTCCCGGACACCCCCGGTGTTCCCCGTGCTAACCGCGTGGAGGCGAATCCCACCCCCGAGGTGTCCCTGAGCCCCAGCGCATCCCCGAGCGGCGCGAAGGATAGCCCGCGCCCGACGGTCGCCCCGGCACCTTCTGAAGCGCCGTCTGCATCGCAGAAAGTTTCGACTCGTCCTTCTGCGAGTGCATCTGCTAGCGCCTCGGTAAGTGCGTCCGCGAGTGAGTCTGCTTCGGCGAGTTCTTCTACCGATGATGCGGCGCCCGCTGAGGTGACCGAGGATCGTCTGCTGGTGCACTCCCGCTCCGATCGGGCTCCCGCGGAGACCCGTGAGGCGACCCTGGAAATTTCTACCGCAGAGCTGCGCGGATCGGATGAGCTGCAGCCGATTAGCGTGCGCGCTAGGAACGTTGCGGAGAGCGGCCTGGGCTATGACGTGATGGTCTTTGAAATGCCTGCTGACGGCGGTGCCGTGGGTTCACCGCTGGCGACCACGCATGTGAGCCCTCAGCAGGTGACTGATGCTTCTTTCTCTGCTGATTTGAAGGTTCCCGGTACCTCTTTGAATGCGGGTAAGCGCTACCGTGTGGTTGTGGTGGGTGGTAACTCCACTGAGGAGCTGCAGCTCATGGCGACCAGTGCTTTTGGTGTGAGTGTGATTCAGCGTGCGGTTCCTGTTGATCCGGCTCCGAAGCCTACGAATACTGTTGTTCACCCGCAGATTCCGATGATTTCTGATGCGAATCAGCGTGTGAGCCCATCGGCCCCTTCGGGTCGCGTGAGCACTGTGGATTCTTCAGATGCCTCTGCGGATGCTCAAGATTTGGTGACTGATTCTGTTGCTAAGATCCCGTCGGTGGATAGCGCTCTGGGCTATATTGTGCAGACGCAGCAGTCGGCGCGTGCGATTACCGCGCAGGCTCGTAGTTCTGTGGCTGAGACTGCGGTGGTTCCTTCGACGATGGTGATGTCTGGTTATGCGGTGATGTTGCCGGGGCGTACCGTGGTGAACCTGTTGGGTTACCAGTCTGCTGAGGGGGAGACGGTGACTGTTGCTTCGCCTCAGGAGAATGTGGGTGCTGCAGGTTCGGGTAGTTTCTATACGCGTAGCTCGAAGTCGCGCGGTGATTCTGCCGGTTCGAAGCTGGAGGCGAGCGCTCAGGATAATGGCCCGCTGCCGGAGGGTACCTTGCCGCTGAGTATTGCTCTGCTGGGTTCGGTTGCCTTTGTGGGTACTGCTGTTGCGGTTAATGTGTATCGTCGCCGCCTTGAGGGTGCTGAGGAGCTGGGTGCTGAGTAGGTCAGCTATTTGTTGCTTAGCGCTGTGAGGCGTGGCTCTCTGTAGGGGAGTTGTTGAGTGGGAGGCGCTCTGTCGGGTGCGTGCCGTATGGGTGCGTGTTCGGTGGGGCGCCTTCTGCGTGCCCGGATGTTTGACTCTATTGCGCGGTGGTCTGGTGCGCCTTGGGGCGGTGTAAAAATCTCTTTTTGGTGCACTTTAGAGAATATATTTTGACATTCGAATTTTGCGTTATTTATATCTCAGTAAAGTAATTAATTCCCTTTTATTTCGGTAATTATTGCGACATAAAGTTTTAGCACATGAATGCAATGCAACATTAAGTGCAATATCCGTGTTAGGCTAGGGTGTAACCGACGTACTGGTGCGCAAATACTTGGATAGAAACACCGGGCTTGTGGTGAGCCTTCCCTAGTCCAGGCTTTGCGCCTACATCGATCGAAATGGCGCACATGACTATCACTCGACTTCCGAAACGCATTCATGCTCTTTCGCTTGCAGCCGCTTTAGGTGCAAGCACTTTTATGCTTCCTGGCGCCTCCGCAGTAGAGGCTGAAGCAATTAACGTGAATGATTGCCTGGCGGCTCTGGTTAATAGCGAATTTGAATCGAGTTGCCCCTATGAAGACCTCGAAATTGAGGTCGACACTATTGAGATTCAGATTCAGTCCATCAAGGACGGTCAGGCAACCATTAAGCTCGCCCCCCTCTATGAGGGCGGCTACGTGGGCGATGCCTCTAGGGTGTACCTGGTAATGCAGTACTACGACGCCACTGGCACGTTGCTTGGGTCTGACACTTACGAGCCCTCCGCAATGCAGGTTGAGCGTGCGGACGACGGCTCGATGCTCGTCACCTTTGAGATGCCGCAGATGCCCCAGGAGGGCTACTACTCCATGAGCGTCATGGACCTGACGACCTCCGACGCGGGCTATGGCGAATTCATGATTTCTGAGGGTTCCCTCGTTCCGCACGCTATCCCGATTGAGGATGACTCTGACGAGGTGATGGTGGACAAGAAGGAAAACGCCCACCAGGTGCCGACCATTGACGAGCTAAAGACGATGGAAAAGCTTCGTGAAGAGGAGCAGAAGAACCAGCAGGCTGCAGATCAGAAGGGTAGCAAGGATAAGGTTAAGACTGAGGTGCCTTCCGAGTCTGCTGAAAACCTGAACCTCGAAACCCACACGCAGAAGCTGGAGCAGGTCCCCGGCGGATCGACCTCTTCTCGCGATACTCAGACCCTGAGTGTTGCGGAACTGAAGGTCGCCTATGCTGAGGTTCGCTCTGATAAGGAAACCAAGCCGGTGACTATCAGTGCAGCGCGTCTGCCCGCGAATGCGGCTGGCTACGACCTGATTGTGGTTGAAACCGATATGAGTGGCAACCATAAGGGTGATGCGCTGTCCATTACGCACATCAGCTCTGATCGCATTGTGAATGGCGCGTTCAAGGAAGAGGTCGGCATGCCCGGCTCTCTTCTGAAGACCGGCTCGGTGTACACCGCCTACCTGGTGCATGCGGACGATACTGAGTATGCGGAAGAAGTTGTCTCGGTGCGATTCAAGATCAGTGGCGAGGCGACCGGCAACTCAACCTCCTTGACGAAGGATGAGCTGTCCCGCCAGGATGCAAGCGCATCGCTCGCGCCCAGCGCCAATGCGGCCGAGGCGACCGGTAGCACTCAGGGTAGCCCCTCGGCTGCTACTAGCGCCGTCTCGACTCGTTCTGATGACACCCAGTCGGGCTCGGGTCAGTCTGCCGCGAGCGCACCCCGCTCCACTCTGGATGCGGTGAGCGCCATGTCCAAGGCAAAGGAAGCGAAGGCTGAGCGTCAGCGTCAGGCTCTGCAGGCTTTGGCTCAGGCACGTACGATGGCTCCGCGTTCGGCTTTTGAGCCGACTCGCACCAATCAGATTTCGGCGTACAGTTCGGGCTCTGATCCGGCATCTATCGCTGCTACCGCGAAGCTGGATGCTTTGACGGATGAAGAAAAGGCAGCATCGGCAGCTTCCGGTAACGGAAATAAGGGTTTCACCCCCGTGGTTCATTCGGAGCCTAATAATCGTTCAGCTACGGTGAACTCGAATACCACTCAGGTGCGCTCCACCGCGAATGCTGAGCGTCAGGATGGCGTGAAGGCTGCAGCTTCGGCGGAGTCTCCCGCTAGTGAAGAGGTTGCGCAGCACGGTGTAGCTTTCTGGGCTCTTGGAGGCACCGGTTTGGCGCTGGTGGTTGGTGCCGCGTGGCTGGCTCACCGCAGGGGAGTCCTCGGCGGCTAACGCCCCTAATCCGTGCTTTTTGACGGCATCGCATAGTATGTTCGTTGTTTCATGAGGAACACTCACCCCCGCTATCTGTTGGTGCAGATCCCAGGGGGCGAGTCGTGCGTTCAGGGTGTTCAAAAAAACTCTACCCTCGCGTGAGTGAACCTTAAGGTTCGTGATAGGGTTGAAATAACCGATAAATAGATGCGAGCTGTTGTCAGGTCTTCTTCACCTGAAATATGAAGCGGAGTGTGGTACGACGAATCCGGGTGCATGGCGCACTCGGGAGTCCGTGCGGCACATGAGGAACGGGCAGTAGCACGCACATTTCCACCATGAAAAGATGCATTGCATGAGTATTTATTCAGCGAAGCACCGTATTGTCACCGCAACCATTTTGGTTGCGGGGCTTCAGTGCGGGCTTGTTGTACCCTCTGTCGCAACGGAAGCGCCCGTCACGACGCACTCTGCCGTGCAAAAAACTACGACCCTGGACGCGACCCCGAATCAAACTGAACAGAACCCGGAGGTTCAGGGTGCCGCCTCCACAATCACCATGAAGGCGCAGCTCAAGGATGGTGGTTACCTGCTACGCTGGACAGGCTTCCCCGAAGATTTGGAGGCCTCCAGCGTTCTAGTTGACGTGAACTTCTACACCCCTTCCGGCGAGTACGGTGGCTCCATTCTGGAGAACCCGGCCCTCTCTGAAGGAACCAAGGAAGGGGAGCTGAACCTCCTGATGAGCCCGGCAACGGACTCGAACGTCATGTACGTGATCGTTCTGGAGGATACGGTCCACGGCGCCTCCTACGAATTTTTTGTGACCGAGCAGGGGAACCGCCTGGTCCAGGCTGCTGACCCGCGCAACGGTAAGGTAAAGCCCACCCAGCCGCCGGTCGACATTGAGCGTGAAGAGGGAGGAGCCCCCGAAGAGACTGCCACCCCCAGCCCCGGGGCAGTGAGCCTGCCTTCGCCTACCGCTACTGACACGGTCCGCCGTACCGTAGACAACCCGCAGAACAAGGATTCTGGCCAGTACGTTATCTCCGAAGACAATAGCGTGTATGACCCGACGAATCAGCGCAAGGGCAAGGCGTACCTGTCCATTCAGGATTCGCAGGGTGACTCTCGGGATGATACGAAGCCTGTTACGGTCCGTGCCACGAACTTCCCCCAGAATGACAAGGGTTACGACCTGATCGTCATGGAAATCGACTCCAACGGCAACACTGTGGGTGACGCGCTCGCCATTGTGCACGTTAGTCCGGAATCGATTTCTGCGGGCGCTTTCGAAGCGGTGATTGGTGTGCCCGGTGCGTCCCTACAGATTGGTAAGACGTACCTGGTGGCGGCTTTTGATGCTGCCGGTGACGGTAACCTTCAGCTCAATACGGTGCGTTTTACGGTGACTCAGGCATCCTCTGAGAATGGCGGGTCGTCGTCCGGTCCTTCGTCTAAGAGTGAGGGGAAGCCGGTTGCGGCTTCTTCCGCCTCTCCTTCGACTGCCTCTGAGACTGCGAACGCATCCGGCGCGAAGGCACCCGCTGCGGGTTCTAAGTCTAAGACCCGCGGTATTCAGGCTGATACCGCCATGGCTCCGGGTACTAATGACGCCACGATTTCTATTCCGCGCCCCTCGGGTGGTTCCGCTACCGAGTCTTCCTCGGCTCTGGGGTACCGCACTGAGGAGGCGCAGCCTGTTCGGGTTGCGACCCCCGATTCTAACCTACCTTCGGGTACTGATTCGGCGGCGCAGTCTCGCCGTGCCGCGATTCTGAATGGTTCTTCCTCTCAGGTTCGTACTGAGCCTGGATCGCCGAACGGTGTGAAGGCAACGGAGGCGCAGATTACCCGCAACATGGATAAGAGTTCGCCTCTTCTGCCGATTTTGGTGACCCTGGGCGGTGGCCTGATTCTTGGTGCTCTGGGCATGTCACGCATGCATACCTCGAAGAAGGATTAGTCGCGTAGGGGGTGGGGGAGTAGCGGCCCCTGTTGCCTGTTGAGGGGGTATTGCCCTGTCGGTGTGCTGTGGGGTGGTTTGTCACAAAACGGTTTCTTGGAACCTGATGTTGAGAAATACTCACGCTATCGATATAGTAAGCCTGTCCTAACAGTGTCGATAGTATGGATACACACCAATGAAGATTTTCACATCTGGCACCCGCCTCTCCAAGGGAGCCTGCGCCCTCGCTGTCGCTGGCGCTGTCGCCCTGCCCCTGGCACCCGTTCTCGCCGAGAACATTAATATCGCTGCCCAGAACGTTGCCGCACAGAACGTCGCTGCAGGCGACCAGGCAACTGCAGGCGCGTCCTTCGGCTGGGGCGTGCGCGCCTCCTTCCTGTCCTACAACGGTATGCCCCGCGAAATGACCGACGGCGCAGCCTGGGACGCAACTGCAAAGCAGTTCACCTTCACCCCGACCTCCACCACCGTCTCTGAAGACGGCAAGCAGGTCACCCTGCAGGCTGCCGGCCGCCTCTGGTTCACCGGCCACTGCGCCGAAGGTCAAGACCCCGAAACTGGTTGCGCCCTGAACCTCACCTTCTCCAACCCCCGCGTGGAACTGAACCTTGCTGACGGCACCGGCTCCCTCTACATGACCGTGCGCACCAAAAACTACGCCTCCGGCAAGTTCGAGGGCCCCATGGAAGTCAAGATGGCGACCCTGAGCACCGGCACCGCCAAGCAGAGCGAGAAGGACGGTGTGGTCAGCATCAGCGGCATCTCCGCGAACCTGACCGCCGACGGTAACCACGCCTTCTCCGACTTCTACAACGAAGGCGCCAGCCTCGACCCGCTGAGCATCTCCTACAACGGTAGCGCAGCTAACACCCCCAAGAGCGCCTACAGCGTCGCTGAGTCCTACAACACCGGCGCGGGCGTGAACCAGCCCCAGAACACCGCACGTCTGGGCCAGAACCACATCGTGCACGTGGCACCCCCGAGCTTCGGCGGCGACACCACCTACACCGTGCTGACCAGCTCCAACCTGAAGATGACCGACACCGGCGTACTGAAGGCCAACAAGGGCGTTTTCGCCGTGGATGCTGACGGCAACCGCATGCTCGTCATCAACAGCGAGACCAACAAGCCCGAGCTGTACACCGTAACCGCTGAAGGTAAGCTCGTCTCCTCCGGCACCTACTCCAACGCAGACCTCGGCACCACCACCGTCAAGGCAATCGGCTACAACCCCGCCAACAACACCTGGGGTATCGTCAGCATTGACGGCCAGGGCGGCGGCAAGCTCACCATCATTGACGCATCCGGCAAGGCAACCTCGCAGGCTCTGCCGAAGCCCGACTCGATCGACCCGCAGGTTGTGAACGCCTACTCGCTCGACGAGTACTACGGTGATTCGTTCTCCAACAACACCGTGACCCTCGCACCGCTGCCCGACGGCAGCTTCGTGTACGCGCCGTCGACTTCCATCTACGATGCGGCCGGCGAAAAGGTGGTTCAGAAGGGTCACCTGCTGCACATGAGCAGCAACGGCGTGTCCCTGGTGCCGAACTCCTCGCCCGAGGGGTACACCACCGCCCTGCCCTCGACCCTGGTCAGCCCCAAGGGCTACATTTACCGTTGGAACAACTGGTACGGCGGTAAGGTGCAGATCCTCAAGTACGAGAACGGCACTTTCAGCGTGGTCCGTGAGTCCGCAACCCTTGAGGGCTTCGAGAAGACCGAGGTTGCCACCATGTTCCTGACCCGCGCGGGTAACGTGGTTGTGGTGGACGCATCCGGCTCCCGCCTGGTGTTCATGGATGAGACCCTGAACAAGGTGAACGAGGTGGTGCTCTCCTCGATGCGCAAGACCGACAAGAGCGGCGGCTACAACGCTCTCGAACTGCCCAACGGCGATATTATCTACCCGACCAGCTTCGAGAACCCGAACACCTACGAGGATCAGCTGTGGCTGAACCGCCTGGCAGCGAACTCGGCACCGACCCCGGCACCCGAGCCCACCAAGTCTGCTGAGCCTACCGTTGCTCCCACCGTAGCTCCGACCGTGGCACCGACTGCTGAGCCGACTAAGGCACCCGAGCCGACCGTTGCTCCTACCGCAGAGCCCACCGCTGAGCCGACTAAGCCTGCTGAGCCGACTGTCGCACCCACCGTGGCACCGACCGCAGAGCCCACTAAGTCTGCTGAGCCGACCGTCGCGCCCACCGTGGCACCGACCGAAGCCCCGTCTGCTGAGCCGACCGTCGCTCCGACCGTCGTGCCTTCTGCTGAGCCCTCGGCAACTGCAGAACCCACCGCGGAGCCTTCGGCAACGGCTGAGCCCACTGCAACCGCAGAACCGACTGCTGAGCCCACCAAGACTGCAGAACCCACCGTAGTGCCTTCGGAGGAGCCCACCTCGCCGTCTCTGCCGACCGCATCCGTGGCACCTTCTGTAGCCCCGAGTGCTTCTGCAACCCCGAGCGCATCGGTGAGCGCATCCCCGACCGCGGTTCCGAGCGTTCCCGCAGCGCCTCCCTCGGTGAGCGCGTCTGCATCGGCGTCCGCTAGTGCGTCTGCTTCTTCGAGCGCGTCTGTGAGCGCGTCGAGCTCCGCAAGCAGCTCCAGCAGCGCATCGGTGACCGCATCGGCTAGTGCGTCTGCTTCTTCGAGTGCGTCCGCAAGCGAGTCTGCATCCGCGAGCGCTTCTGCTTCTGAGAGCAGCACCGCTGACCAGAACGCAGCCGGCCACAAGGGTGGCTCCAACGGCGGTTCTGACGCAGGTTCCGGCGCCTCCGACAACTTGGGTGTGAGCAGCTCCTCCAACGGCGGTTCCTCTAACGGTGGTTCTTCCGCAGGTGGTTCCTCGACCTCCGGTAGCTCCTCCTCCAAGCTGGCACAGACCGGCGCATCCGGCGCTATGTTCGCCGCAGCAGCTGGTGCTATCACCCTGGCTGCGGGTACCGCACTGGTCGTGGCTCGCCGCCGCAAGAGCTAAAATTTAGCCTTCGTGCAACACCCCGCTTCGCCACTCGTGTTCATGAGTGGGGGAGCGGGGTGTTCCTTTCATACAATGGAAATATGACTATTCTGAATGTAATCGCAACTTCGCACGGCACTGACTCGGTCGCCGGTCGTGAAGCTATCACGCTGATTCGTGAGCAGATCAAGTTCCTGCTTGCCCAGCGTAATGACGGTGTGGAGTACCGTGTCCACGCCGCATATGTGGATGTGGAATCTCCCAGCGTTGATGATGCCGCAGCCTCTCTGCCCAATGATGAGCCCTGCGTGATCGTGCCGATTCTGCTGTCGACCGGCTTCCACACTCAGGTGGATTTGCGTCGTGCCGCACGCAATAGCGGTATTGAGCGTATTAGTATTGGCGAGTCTCTGGGACCGGATGCACGTCTTGCCGCTCTGACCCGCGCCCGCCTGGAAGAGGCTGGTTGGACTCCCGGCGACGGCCCTGTGGTGCAGGGTGCCGCTGGTTCTTCCCGCGCCGATGGTCGTGCCGATATGGAGCGTGCCGCTGAGCTGCTGGCTGACGAGCTGAACGCTCCGGTACATCACGGCTTTATTGCCGCTATCGATCCAAAGTTCCACGAGGTCGTTGCCGAACATCAGCCTAAGTTTGCCGCGACTTACCTGCTGGCGGATGGTTTCTTCTCCGGTAAGATGCGCCGTGATGCTGAGTCGACCGGTGTGCCGGTGAAGGTTGCCGCGCCGCTGGTGAACGCGCAGGGTGGTGCTTCTGCTGCCGTGGTGGCGGAGTGCTTTATTGACCGCATGGATGCCGCTATTGCCCAGCTGGATGCCGCCTAGATGACTTAAAATCAGGCTAGTGCGCTCGCTGTTCACTCACCTGATGAGGGGCTTCTGAAAATCCATACAAAAACCTCGGGAGGTGATTCTCCCGAGGTTTTTTGTATGTAGCTGAAGTAGCTGAGTGCTTAGGCAGTCTTGAGGTAGACGTCGCCGTCGCGGACCTCTACGGGGTAGACCTTGATGGAGTAGGAGGGGTCAGAGACGCACTCGCCGGTGGTCAGGTCGTAGACCTCCTTGTAGAGGGGGGAGGTGATGGTGGGGTTGCCGTTCTTCTCGCCGACGATACCGCGTGCGAGGACCAGTGCCTGGCTGTGCGGGTCGAGGTGGTCGCCGGCGAAGATGCCGTGCTTGGTCTTGTAGATGGCGTACTGGTAGCCGTCGACCAGGGCGACTTCACCCCAGTTTTCTTCGAGGTCAGATTCGGCGCAGATGCGTACCCAGTTCTCAGCCATGGGGGTTTCCTTTCGAAGTGGTGGTCTGCGCCGCGCGGGGTGCAGGACACAATAGCGGTTCGTGTGTTCTTTGTTTGGAGTTTACCTTATGAAACCCACATTTGGAAATGGGGCACGCGGAGGGTGCTAAAGGTTATTTTTACCCTAAAAGATGATCTCAAATTTCATAGATTAGCCTTACCTAATTTAATTTCAGGTAAGGTGAGAATACCCTATTCCAGCCCGGTATTCCGCGGATTTTTTGGAAAATTTTCCCAAAAAATACGGATTTTCGATGCTTCGACCCCGCGCTAGAGTGTACGATAAAAGTCGTAGTTTAAAACGCCTTTTGACTGCCTGAAGAAAACAACATAATCCCACACAAAAATGTTTCGTAATTTTCAGATGCATTCTAAAGAAGCGGGCGCTCCAACTACTCGGTACGCATCAGGTACGAGCCCAACGGTACGGAAACTAGGAGTTCCAATACCGGGCACGATCCAGCCGCACACTGAGGGTAGATAAGTGCCATGAACTACCTGCATTACAACTAGGAAGGAAAATCCATGTCGCACACCCCCCGCAACATTCTCGTTGTCGGCGCAGGCCCCGCTGCGTGGCGTTTTGTACGCGCGTACCACGAAGGCGCTGAAGCTGCCGGTCGCGCAGCGGACACCATCACCGTCCTCAACGATGAGCCCTACATCCCCTACGACCGCGTTGCTATCGAGAAGATTTTCAAGGACACCGAGAAGGACCTGACCCTCGGTGACCCCGAACTGTGGAATGCAGAGAACATCAACCTGGTCAACAACTGCCACGCAGAGAAGCTTGACCGCACCCGCCGCGTCGTCACCGACACCGAGGGCAACGAGTACCCCTACGACGTACTGGTCTTCGCGACCGGTTCCCGCGCGGTTCGTATCCCCATTCTTAACTCGGACGCCGCACACGTCTTCCGCACCATTGACGACGTGAAGAACATGGTCTCCGAGGTTAACCGCCTGCAGGACACCCTCGGCCGCGCACCCCGCGGTATTGTCGTCGGTGGCGGTCTGCTCGGCCTCGAAGCAGCTGAGGGTCTGAAGGACCTGGGCGCAGAGCCCACCATTCTGGATGTGGCTCCCTGGTTGCTCTCCGTTGAGGTTGACCAGGGCGGCGGTTACGCCGTGAATGCCCAGATTAAGGCAACCGGCATTGAGATTGAGACCGGCGTGTACATCTCCGGCATCAACAAGGATGCTGACGGCAACGTCGTCTCCGTCTCCATCGCAGATTCTCCCTCTGAGGATGCAGAAATCCGCACCCTGCCCGCCGACATGGTGGTCTTCGGTGCCGGTATTCGCCCCAACGACGAGCTGGCACGCGACGCCGACCTGGCACTGGGCGAGCGCGGCGGTATTCTCGTCAACGACGCATGCCACTCCTCCGACGAGCACATTTGGGCTATCGGTGAGGTCGCCTGCGTACTGGGCCGCACCTGGGGTCTGGTCGCACCGGCTAACGCTATGGCTGACGCTGTGGCAGCTAACCTGCTCAACGACAATGAAGAAGCTCAGGTTGAAGAGTTCGACATCGCAACCAAGCTGAAGTTCTCCGGCGTTCAGGTCGCTGGCTTCGGTGACCGCCGCGGCACCACCGAGGGTTGCCTCGAGGTTCTGTTCGCAGACCCCGCACGCGGCATGTACCAGAAGATCGTGACTAGCGGCGACGCAAAGACCCTGCTCGGTGGCGTGTTCGTCGGTGACACCGCTCCCTTCGACTCCCTTAAGCCCCTGCTCGGCCGCGAACTGCCCGCTGAACCGAACGTTTACCTGACCGCAGCTGGCGGCGGCGACGGCATCCCCGACACCGAACTGCCCGACGACGCAATCCTGTGTTCCTGCAACAACATCAGCTTCGGTGCTGTCCGCGAGGCTATCGTTGACGGCAACCACGATGTTGCATCCCTGAAGTCCTGCACCACCGCGGGTACCCAGTGTGGTTCCTGTGTTCCGATGCTGCAGAAGACTCTGGAACAGCAGATGAAGAAGATGGGTCTGACCGTCTCCAAGGCACTGTGTGAGCACTTCGACTTCTCCCGTGCGGAGCTGGCTGAGGCTGTGCGCCTGACCAACCTGGACGACTTTGACTCCGTTCTGGCACGCTTCGGCCGCGGTGGCGACGGCTGTGCAATCTGTAAGCCGACCGTTGCGTCGATTCTCTCCTCCTTCCGCAACTCCTACGTCCTGGACGCAGGCCGCGGTGGTATTCAGGAGACCAACGACCGCGCACTGGCGAACATGCAGAAGAACGGTACCTACTCCGTCGTTCCGCGTATTCCTGCAGGTGAGATTCCCGCTAAGAAGCTGGGCGTCATCGCAGAGGTCGCTGAAGAGTTCGGTCTGTATGTGAAGATTACCGGTGCGCAGCGTATCGGTATGTTCGGTGCTCGCCTGGAGCAGCTGCCCTACATTTGGGAGCGCCTGGTGGATGCCGGCTTCGAATCCGGTCAGGCATACGGTAAGTCCCTGCGTAACGTGAAGTCCTGCATGGGTTCGACCTGGTGCCGCTTCGGTGTTCAGGACTCTACCGGCATGGCAATCCAGCTGGAGAACCGTTACCGCGGTCTGCGTTCCCCGCACAAGTTCAAGTTCGGCGTTTCCGGTTGTAACCGTGAATGTGCTGAGGCACAGGGCAAGGACGTTGGTCTGATTGCAACCACCAACGGCTGGAACCTGTACCTGGGCGGTAACGGTGGTGCAAACCCCGCTCACGGTCGCCTCTTCGTCAAGGACGCCTCCAGCGAGGACATCATCCGCTACATTGACCGCTACCTGATGTACTACATCCGTACCGCAGACAAGCTGCAGCGTACCGCTCGCTGGCTCGAGGATCTGGATGAGGAGCACGGCGACGGTCTGGCACACCTGCAGTCCGTCCTCATTGAGGACTCCCTGGGCGTGTGCGAGGACCTGGAGCGCGACATGCAGCGTCACGTTGACTCCTACGAGGACGAGTGGGCAGCAACCCTGCGCGACGAGCGCCGTCTGCGCCGCTTCCGCGCCTTCATCAACGAGCCCAACGGCAGCGACGAGGGTTCGCACCTGTATGTGCTGGAGCGCGAGCAGATTCGCCCCGCAACCCCCGAGGAAATTGCGGTGGCAGAAGCTGGCGAGTCCAACACCGTCCTGCTGACCGGTGCCAAGATTCCCGTGGGCAAGCCCAGTGACCTCAACCCGGTCCCGGCAGCGTAGTATGTGCCCGAAGATTCCTCCGTTCCCGCCCCGCGAGTTCGCCACTATTGACGAAATCCTCGCGGGCGGGGCGCCCGGGCACACCCTGGACGATAGCGTGACGGAACGCGGCATTCTTCTGCCCGGCGAGCCTGCTGAGAACCCCGGCAAGGTCTACATTGTGGGTGGCGGCCCCGGTGCCGCTGACCTGCTGACCCTGCGTGCGGCACGTGCCCTGAGTGAGGCGGACGTGGTCCTTCTGGATCACCTCGCCCCGCAGGAGTATGGTGAGTACGCGCCGAACGCCCTCATTGTTGATGTGGGCAAGGTTCCCGGCAAGCACGCTGTTCCGCAGTCCCGCATTCAGCAGCTCATGATTGATTACGCGCTTTCGGGTAAGACCGTGGTGCGTTTGAAGGGTGGCGACCCGTACGTGTACGGTCGCGGCGCTGAAGAGCTGGATGCGTGCATCGCCGCAGGCCTGGAGGCTGAGGTTATCCCCGGCATTACCAGCGCCATTGCGGTTCCTGCGCGTGCGGCGATTCCGGTGACCCTGCGTAAGGTGTCCTCGATTTTCACCGTCATTTCTGGTCACTCCGGCCTGTCGGAGACCGAAGTGTCGGCGGTTGAGGCGACCCTGCGTGCCCAGGGCACCGTGGTGCTGCTGATGGGCGTTCGTACCCTGCCCGATACGGTGGCGTCTCTGCTCTCTCGTGGGATTGAGGCTGACACGCCGCTGGCAACCATTGAGAACGGTTTCTCTGAGAAGGAGCGCGTGACTGTCACGACCCTTGAGAACGCTCAGGCAGATTGCGCATCGGTTAGGGCGCCGGCTATTACCGTCATAGGTGAGGTCGTGCATTATGCTCGCGATAATCAGAACCGCTTTGTGAGCGAGGTTCACGAGCGTCTGCGTGAACGTTCCACCTCCTAGAGGCGGTGCGCTAGATAGTATTGCGCAGCCCCGCATCCTTGGTTTTCCTAGTTGCCAAGGAGCGGGGCTGTTGCTGTGCCGGGTCATATTGCCGCGCCGGGAGCGCCGCGGAGCAAAAACAGCGGCACAAAAACATACGAAAGCGGGGCGGGTATCAGTTGATACCCGCCCCGCTTTCGTCAGGGGTGTTGCGCTCAAATCCTAATCTTGGAGCTTAGAGTCTCAGAGCCTAGACCTTGAAATCGCTGCTGCTACCGGAGCTAGAGCCACCGGAGCTGCCGGAGCCGCCACCGCTGGACTTGCTTGCCGAAGCCGATGAGGAGGGACCCTCAAAGACCTTGCGGAATTGGTCGCTGTACTGGGACACGAAGTACTCGCGGCTGGTCACGCGCCACTTGCCCTCGGCGTACACCACATAGATAACGACATCCAGGGTGCTTGCCTTCTGAACCTCACCGGTGCCCTTCTGGTAGATGGTGTATTCCTTGACGACATCCCGGCAGGGGAACGCCACAACAGCCAAATCGGAAGAGGCAAGAGCCTTCGCATCGAGATCGTCACGGATGCTCAGCTTGCTCTCGTAGTCCTTAGTCCAACCGCCCGCAGCGTAGAGCTTAGCAATAGCCTTCAGGTTGTTGACCAGACCGCTGTCAGCGCCGTGGACCAGACCCTTGAGGTACTGCAGGTCGCCGTTGTACATCGCAGCGATGTACGCGCTCTGGTAAGCAGCCAGGGTCTTGTAGGCGCCCTCGAGACTGACGGTACGCTGAGCCACAGTATCAATGACCGGGATCGGAACGTTCTTCGCGGGGGAGGTGTCGGTCGGCTCAACATAGTGCGCAATGGCGGGCTTGTACTCGTACTTGACGTCGCCAATGTACTTCTTATAGTCCTTCAAGAATTCGTCGGACGGAATAATCTTCGCACTGTTACGGCTTGACGAGGACGAAGACGAAGCGGATGCCGAAGCCGAGGCAGACTCAGAAGGCGAGGCCGACGCAGACGCCGAGGGAGAGGCGCTCGGGGAGCCGGAGAAAGTGTCGCCGCTACCGGTGGGGCGAATATCCTTGTTGAAGGCGCATCCTGCTAGAGTCAAAGCACCGGCGGTCAGACCGCCAAAAAGAACGGCGCGGCGGGTCAATCCGTTTCGGTCGTTAGCAGAGAAGCTGGTGTGTGCACTCGGCCGGAAGGACATGGTATCTCCTGAAAGTGGTTGATCGAGGTAGCTCGCTTCACAACGCTGTGATGCGTACGAAAGGATCCGCCTCATCGTTTTTGTATGGTGCGCGGTACAGGGGGGGGGTACCGGGATACGGGTGTGCCGGAGCGTGAACTGCGGCGGTATGAAGTATCCACTTCTTACTATAGAAGACTGGTTTTAAAACTTCGTCAAAAAACCCTGAACATTGTCTTTAAGACGCAATAACCCAAAGTCGGTGAGGTGCAGGGGAGTGCGCCTCCTCGACTTTGGGCTAGTGCATATGGAATTGATGAGACGGGCTGCTCTCGACTAGGGTATTAGACCCCTGCGGATTTAGACCTTAGTGGAGCCGCGACCCGAGGACGAAGAACCGCTAGAACCTGCGGAACTGGAACCAGCGGAACTAGAAGAGTCGGAAGAGCCCTTGCCGCCATTCAGACGCTCGTTCAGATAATCGTTGCCGATTCGCCACCACTTACCCTCGGTGTAGAGCATCACGTGCGGAATGGCTACCTGAGTAATCGCCGGTATCTTGCGCTCGGTGCCATCCGGCTGATGGATGGCGGTGGCAGAATACTTGGCGTCCATCATGATTTCTACGTAGCCGTCACCGTTCTTCAGAGCGGTTCGAGGCTCCGTATTCCGCATGGAAATGCTGCACGTGAAGTCCATGTACCAGCCGTTCTGCTCATACAGTTCCTTGACTGCTTTAACCTCGTCGATGGCGCTCTTGTCTGCCGGGTAGGTCAGCTCAATCGCCTGATCTGCATAGTGGCCATCCTTGAGTGCAGTGATCTGAGCACTGTAGTAGGCACGCAACGTCTCGTAGGCGCCCTGGAAGGTCGGTTCTTCACGGTGCGGAACGGTCTTGAGGGGCTTAGGTACGTTCTTCGCAGGGGAAGAATCCGTTGCGGACTGGTACTCGCCCATGTATTCGCCGGTCAGTTTCAGAGGGCCGGGGTACTTTTCCCAACCCTCAACGAGTGCATCCTCAGATACGGGTACGCGTGCCGCGCTGGACGAGCTGCTCTTAGCGCTTGCTGATGCGGTCGCCGAAGCAGACTGTGAAGCAGACGGCGAACTAGACGCAGAAGCGGTCGCGCTCGCGGAAGGGGTGGGGGAGCCGACCTTCGCTTTTGCTTCTTCGCTCAACGGGCGAATATCGGAGGCGCAACCGGCCATGAGGGAAACCGCGCCACCGAGCAGTAGGGCGCGGCGGTTCATTAGACGGGAAGCGGCGGAACGGGTGCTCGAAGAGGGTGAGAGCATCGGTGAACTCCTTGAATTATGCCGAGGCGGGCTCGGGGCACCCGGCGGCGGGCGCGTGGTTGTATGGCGTGTTGGGTGAGGCCGTGAAAGGGGATAAAACTTCGGGCAAATGCCGCGGTTTCAGCCCAAATCCGGAAGTGACCTCGGGCGCGTACATGCTGCTGGTGGAGCGAACGGATACGCGGTGAACTCATCGTTGAGACTGCTATGTTCACACCCCGGTGAGAGGGTAGGTAATACTATCGAATCATCATTGATGTGTTGCACGATTCATTTTAGACTATTTTGAACTCAAAATGTACGAAAATACACCTTAGTAATCTCTGTGAGTCTATGGATCACTCAAGATATCAATCACTGTAAAGTATTGCGGCTACACCCTGTTAGTGAGGAGCTGTTTGATGGAGGCAACTGTTCCGTGAGAGGGTTGCGTGCATGTTGAGCTAAGTGATTTCAATCATATTTATGACTTGGAAAATGAAAGAGCTGCGCCTCAGTGTTTCCAAGGGTGGGGGAGAGGAGGATGGTTGGCTCAACCTTCTGGTCGTAAGAAAGTCTTCAAAAGCCCAGAAGAAATACCCGATTCAATAAGGGGAAACCCGCTCAACAATTCCCAAATATGCACTCTATTCACCCGCTATGCATTGCTGAATCATTCAGAAAAACCGGTTCCCACACGGGGTGTTGAAGAGATGAAAACGTGCAGGGGTGAATATCTAGTGGAATTACATCGGTGTTCACCCCATATCTTGTGGTTGCACTGACTGCAATCCCATGGGCTCCCACGAAAAAATCGAAACCCACTTAAAGCAACACCGGGGGAATGCAAAAACATACATCCTTAAACACGCCCGAGCGTGGGGTGAGGCAAGACCCCTTAAGCCCCCTACTCGCTCTAAATATCGCCGAACGAAGAACCATTCTGTTTTGTGTCCCCGGCATCGGCGCATCTGAATAGTACTGTTCAAACCCACACCCCGCGGGGTTGCATACAGGCACAAAAGCCACATAAACTATTAGTGTTTGCAACGACCCGGCCATCACCGGCGAGCAATTCGGAAGAACGGACCGCACCTGCGGGCACCCGCCAATCGCTGCGGCGAGGGTGTCTTAGCGGAAGAGATGTAGTCCCAGTAGAACCGGACGGTTAAGCCCGATATAGCTGTAATAAGCGACTGATACCCGCCCAACGCGCCGCTCTTCCGGTGGCTAGGTATCGCGGACACGCGACACCCCGCTAGCCCCGGGAGGGTTCGGTGCGTTGAGCTGTTAAATCAGTAAGCAAGGTGGTACCGCGCCGCATCCCGACCCCCGGCACAACCCGGGCAAGTCAGCGATGCCTAGGCGTCCTTGCACCCGTCATGTCAATCCTCACCCGCTGAAACGGTGCGGACGACGAGTGCTACGTACCCTGTCGCCCCAACCTCTCAGCGTTGAGAACAACAGATAAGGGCGCACAAACACATGTCCCATGTTTACCCCAAGGCGAGCGCCTTCGAAGCCGCAGGAAGCGGCGTCACCGCATCGCCCAAGTTCCCCGCACTCGAAGAGGCAGTCCTCGACTACTGGAAGAAGGACAACACCTTCTCCGCATCCGTCGAGAACCGCCCCGCAGGCGAAAACGGCGAAAACGAATTCGTCTTCTACGACGGCCCTCCCTTCGCTAACGGCCTGCCCCACTACGGCCACCTGCTCACCGGCTACGCCAAGGACCTCGTCGCACGCTACCAGACTCAGCGCGGCCACAAGGTAGAACGCCGCTTCGGCTGGGACACCCACGGCCTGCCCGCAGAACTCGAGGCAATGAAGCAGCTCGGCATGACCGACAAGCGCGAAATCCTCGAAATGGGCATCGACAACTTCAACGACGCTGCCCGCGCATCCGTGCTCAAGTACACCAACGAGTGGGAAAAGTACGTCACCCGCCAGGCGCGCTGGGTCGATTTCGAAAACGACTACAAGACCCTGAACGTCGAGTACATGGAGTCCGTCATCTGGGCATTCAAGCGCCTCTACGACAAGGGCCTGACCTACCAGGGCTTCCGCGTGCTGCCCTACTGCTGGAAGGACGAGACCCCCCTCTCCAACCACGAGCTGCGCATGGACGACGACGTGTACAAGGACCGCCAGGACCAGACCGTCACCGTCGCATTCCGCCTCACCGCAGACACCGCCCTCGGTGCTGACGAGAAGGTTGCCGCAGAACTCGACGGCGTCGAAGCACTCGCATGGACCACCACCCCCTGGACCCTGCCCACCAACCAGGCGCTCGCTGTCGGACCCGAGATTGAATACTCCGTCGTACCCGGCGCAGGCAAGTTCGAGGGCCGCTCCTTCCTGATCGCCTCCGAGCTGCTCGGCTCCTACGCCAAGGACCTCGGCTACGAAGGTGACCAGCCCGAAAAGGACGCAGACGCAGCCGTCACCGCACGCTACACCGGCTCCCAGCTCGAGCACGTACGCTACACCCCGCTCTGGGACTACTTCGCAGACGCCGAAAAGTGGGGCACCGAAACCTCCTGGCAGATCCTCGTCGCCGACTACGTCACCACCGGTGACGGTACCGGCATCGTCCACCAGGCACCCGCCTACGGTGAAGACGACCAGAAGGTCTGTGAAGGCTACGGCATCCCCGTGATCCTCTCCCTCGACGAAGGCGCAAAGTTCCTGAACCTCTTCGCCGAGCCCACCGCCTCCGGCACCACCGCCCTGGCTGAGATTGCAGGCGTGCAGGCATTCGACGCGAACCGCACCATCATCAACGCCCTCAAGGCAGACGATGTGCTGATCCGCGAGAAGTCCTACGTGCACTCCTACCCGCACTGCTGGCGCTGCCGCACCCCGCTCATCTACCGTGCAATCACCTCCTGGTACGTGAAGGTCACCGACTTCAAGGACCGCATGTACGAGCTGAACAAGCAGATTAACTGGATCCCGGAAAACGTGAAGTACGGCCAGTTCGGCAAGTGGGTTGAGAACGCACGCGACTGGTCCATCTCCCGTAACCGCTTCTGGGGTTCCCCGATCCCCGTGTGGGTTTCGGACGACCCGAACTACCCGCGCATGGACGTGTACGGCTCCCTCGAAGAGCTCAAGGCAGATTTCGGCCGCCTGCCCCTGAACAAGGACGGCGAACCCGACCTGCACCGCCCGTACATTGACGAGCTGACCCGCCCGAACCCGGACGACCCGACCGGTAAGTCCACCATGCGCCGCGTGGAAGACGTGCTCGACGTCTGGTTCGACTCCGGCTCCATGCCCTACGCACAGGTGCACTACCCCTTCGAGAACCAGGAATGGTTCGAGAACCACTACCCGGCAGATTTCATCGTCGAGTACATCGGTCAGACCCGCGGCTGGTTCTACGTGCTGCACGTACTGGCGACCGCGCTCTTCGACCGTCCCGCGTTCAAGAACGTCATCAGCCACGGTATTGTGCTCGGCTCGGACGGTCAGAAGATGTCCAAGTCCCTGCGTAACTACCCGGATGTCTCCGAGGTTCTCGACCGCGACGGCTCCGACGCGATGCGTTGGTTCCTGATGTCGTCCCCGATTCTGCGCGGCGGCAACCTGATCGTGACCGAGCAGGGCATCCGTGAGGGTGTTCGCCAGGTCATGCTGCCGCTGTGGAACGTCTACCACTTCTTCGCCCTGTACGCTAACGCCGCTAACAACGGCGAAGGCTACAGCGCAAAGCTCAAGTACGACTCGCAGCACGTGATGGACCGCTTCATCCTCGGCAAGACCCGCGAACTCATCGAGCAGGTCACCGTAGCGATGGACTCCTACGACATCTGGAACGCTTGCGAATCCCTGCGCCAGTACGCCGACGCACTGACCAACTGGTACGTGCGCCGCTCCCGCGAGCGCTTCTTCAACGAAGACACCGACGCATTCGACACCCTCTACACCGCACTGGTGACCGTGTCGAAGGTCGCCGCGTCCCTGCTGCCGCTCAGCAGCGAGGAAATCTACCGCGGCCTCACCGGTGAACGCTCCGTGCACCTGGCTGACTGGCCCGAGGCATCCGCTTTCGCTGACGAGTCCGACCTGCTGGCTCTCATGCAGACCGTGCGTGAGGTCTGCTCCGCCGGTTCGGCACTGCGCAAGGAAAAGAAGATCCGCGTGCGCCAGCCGCTGCAGAAGATGACCGTGGCGATCGCACCCGAGCAGTTCGCAGCCCTGGGTACCGCTTTCGGTGAGAAGGGCGCGGAGTACTTCGCGAACATCGTCGAGGACGAGCTGAACCTGCGCCAGGTGGAGCTGGTCAGCGCCGATACCGTCGACCCCGCTGACTACGGCATCTCCCAGCAGCTGAAGGTCAACGCACGTGCGGCAGGTCCGCGCCTGGGCAAGCAGGTGCAGGTTGCCATTAAGGCATCCAAGTCCGGTGACTGGACCGTGACCGAGGACGGTACCGTCCTGGTCGGCGTGGCAGCTCTGGACGGCGGCCTGGCTCTGGAAGAGGGCGAATACGAGCTGGCAACCGTGGTTGCCGCTGACGCTGAGGGTGCTGAGCACACTGCGGCTGCGGTTCTACCCGGTGGTTTCCTGGTCCTCAACATTGAGCTGACTGACGAGCTGGTTGCCGAAGGTATCGCCCGCGACACCATCCGCGCTATTCAGCAGGCTCGTAAGGACGCCGACCTGAACGTTGCGGACCGCATCAACCTGAGCATCGCTGCACCGGAGGAAACTCTGGCAGCTCTGCGCGCCAACGAAGCACTGGTGACCGGTGAAACCCTCGCCGTGTCCCTGCAGCTGAGCGAAGCAGCCGAGCTGAGCATTAGCGTAGCCAAGGCATAAAACGCCTGAACCGTACGGCCGTCCCGCCCCCTTCACGGGCGGGGCGGCCCGTCGTCTATCCCGCCGCACGGTTATCCTGCCGCACGGTGGGCCCCTGCCGGCACCGACCGGCTATCCCAGTGAGGAGAACAATGAGCGAGAAGAATTACCCCGCAATTCCCGACCCCGAGGGCGTGGAGCGGGTCTACGGTGAACTGCTGGCGCGAGCACCCGAAAACAAGATGGCGCCGCGCCTGGACGCTGTGGCGCGCGCCGTCGAAATCCTCGGCGACGTGCACCGTGCCGCGCCGGTCATCCATATCACCGGCACGAACGGCAAGACCAGCACCGCCCGCATGATTGAGGCGCTGCTGCTCGGCCACGACCTGCGCGTGGGCCGCTTTACCAGCCCGCACCTCGAAAGCGTTACCGAGCGTATCTGCATTAACGGCGCGCCCGTACCGGACGCCACCTTCGTGCGCATTTGGGAGGAAATTGCCCCCTACCTGCAGATTGTGGACGCGGAGATGACCTCCCGCGGCGAGCCCGCCCTGACCTTCTTCGAGTCCGTTACCGTGCTTGCCTTCGCGATTTTCGCGGACGAGCCGGTGGACGTGGTGGTGCTCGAGGTCGGTATCGGCGGCACCTGGGATTCCACAAACGTTGCCGACGGCGTGGTTTCCGTGGTCACCCCGATTGGTCTGGACCACACCGACATGCTCGGCGAAACCCTCGCCGAGATTGCGACCGAAAAGTCCGGCATTATCAAGCCCGGCGGCTTCCTGGTTTCTGCGGCACAGGACCCGGAAGCGGCGGACGTACTGCTCGCTTCCGCCCGCGAGAAGGAAGCATCCTTCGCCTTTGAGGGCGTGGAGTTCGGCGTTGTCTCCCGTGAGCTTGCGGTCGGCGGTCAGCTGCTGACCCTGCGCGGCCTAGCGGGCGAGTACCCGGATGTGCCGCTGTCCCTGCACGGTGCACATCAGGCGCAGAACGCCGTGGTGGCTCTTGCCGCCGTGGAGGCGTTCTTCGGCGGTCAGCGTCAGCTACCCGAGGACGTGGTGCGTACCGCCTTTGAGACGGTGCGCTCGCCGGGCCGTCTGGAGGTTGTGCGCACCGAGCTGCTGACCATCCTGGATGCGGGCCACAACCCGCACGGTGTGCGTGCTTCCGCGGCTGCGCTGACTGAGGCGTTCAAGCTGTCCCACCTGCACGCCGTGGTCGGTATTTTGGGTGAGAAGGATGCTCTGGGCATGTTTGAGACCATGCGCGAAGAGTACGTTGACGCTTCTGACGGTACCTTCCGCCTGTACTTGGCGGCGTCGGATTCGCCGCGTGCGATTGCGCCGGAGCGTCTGCACGAGCTGGCGCTGGACGCGGGCCTGGACGAAGACTCGATCGAGGTGTTTGAGCACCTGGACGAGGCGATTGCCACCGCCATGGAGAACGCCCTCTTTGAGCAGGAGTCGGCGGGTGTGCTGATTACCGGTTCGATTACGGTCATTGGTGAGGCACGTACCCTGCTGGCGGCGCATGAGCAGGCGAAGACCCCCGGCGCTGAGGCTGAGGAGCTGCCGGATGAGCTGGGCGCCGAGGGTGCTTATGCGGGTTCTGCGGGCGCGGCGTCGGCTTCGACTCTGGCTGCCGCGGCGGCTGCGGCTGCCTCTGCTGAGCCGGATGAGCTGCTGGACGGCATCATGGCTGAGCTGGGTGGCGAGGCGGCGGGTTCTTCGCTGGAGGATTCGCTGGGTCTGCCGCTGGGGGATTCGTACACCGATGATTTCTTCGGTGACGATGACTCTGAAGACGAATAAAGCCCACTGAGGTTATTGATAAGAAGGCGGGGTGCCGTCCTCCGGCTAGTATTTCTAGTATTTACTGGCTGGGGGAGTGGCACCCCGTTTTTTCGTGCCCCCGCTTTTTATGCCTTTGCCCTCATAGTCCCACTCGAACGCATGATTTCTCACGTGTTCCCATAGGCTCTCACCTAACCCCAATCGCGCGAGTTTGACCGGCATCATCCGCCCTCACCCACCCAAAAATCGAAAAGAACGAAAATTTGCGGGCACCGGGGCGCAAAACCGGGCACGCCTTGGCGTCACGGTGCTATATTCGCTGAGGCGCCGGCCCCAACGCCTGAGGCCGCACCAACACACCCGCACACATACGCATACCAGCGACGGTATGCCACATAGTGAAAGGCACCCATCATGCCCGCACCCTTCACCGATTTGATTGGCACCGATTCGTTCACGGAGACGCTGCGTCAGGAGAACATCGACACCTGGCTTTCCGCCACGAATCACCGCTTTGTTGCTGAGCTTTTTGACGGCTCGATCGCCCCGCAGGTCATGGCGGGGTACCTGGTGCAGGACTACCGCTTCCTCGATACCTTCCTCGCCCTGATTGGTGGCGCGATTGCTAACGCTGATACTCTCGCGGGTCGCCTGCGCTTGGCGCAGTTTGCCGGCGAGATTGCGGGCGATGAGAACACCTACTTCCTGCGTTGTTTTGAAACTCTCGGCGTGACTGAGCATCAGCGTGATTCCATGCCCGATACGGAGGCGACCACCGGCTTCAAGCGTCTCTTCCTCGACGCGGCGGCTAGCGGCAGCTACGCGGCGATCCTGTCGGTGCTGGTGGTTTGCGAGGGCCTGTACCTGGATTGGGCGTCGAAGGCTCCCGCCAAGCGTCCTGAATCTTTTGTGCACCACGAGTGGATTAGCCTTCACGACTACCCGGAGTTTCGTGAGCTGGTTGATTTCCTGCGCCGCGAACTGGACCGTGTGGGCCCGTCGGATGCGCAGCGTGCCCGCGAGTTCTTTAGCCGCGCGGTGGAGCTGGAGCAGCTGTTCTTTGATGAGTCGTACACCCACCCGCTGCCCTAGGTAATACCGCCCTAAGTGATGCCCCGGATAAAGCCCTAGAAAATATCCCGTTGAAACCCTCGGAAGGTTCCGCCCGCCGCTGAATTGCGGGCGCCTCCCGGGGGTTTCGCGTGCTCAAGACGCCCCGAAAGTGCCCGGAATGAGCCCCTGAAAATGCCCCGAAAGTGCACAGAAAACGCGCCCACCTGTGTAAAATAGCACGTCATAAAACGGAACATATAGGCTGATGGCGTGCCATTTGGCGGTGTGAGAGGCTAGGATAAATGGGGTACCGCTTCCGGGGTGCTGGCTATGCCGCGCCGGTATGTACCCGCTACTGCACGAGGTGAGGCGCACCCTTGAGGAACCTAACCGGCACCTCCTCAACCCTCCCCGGCGTCTGCCGCGTTGACGGTTGCATGCGCCCCTCAACACTACAGAGCTTAAGACGGTGCTGCTGGGACAGTACCACCGTAAAACACTATCTAAAGGAGTCGTATGAGTACCGCCGCATCGAGTACTACCGAGCCCACCCGCGCTGCAAAAGAAGCGCAGCACGGGCACGCGGGAACCCCGGGCAGCTACTCAGACCGACAGCTCGGATTCTGGCTGGTTGGCGCCGGCCTGATCGCACTCATTTCTTCAGCGATTCTGGTGTACGAGCGCCTGCAGATTTACATTGATGCCGGCCACTCCACGGTCTGCGATATCAACGCCCTGCTCAGCTGCGGCACGGTGATGCGCACCCCGCAGGCGGAAGCTTTCGGCTTCCCGAACCCGTTCATTGGTCTGGTGGGCTTCTCGATTGTGGTGACTATCGGTGCCGCAATCATGGCAGGCGCACAGTTTAAGAAGTGGTTTTGGGTGTGCATGAACATTGGTCTGGCTGCGGCAACCGCGTTCATTATGTGGCTGTGGTACCAGACGACGTTCCAGATTAATGCCCTGTGCCTGTTCTGCATGATCGTGTGGGTTATGACCATCACGCTTTTTGTGAAGACTACGGTCCGCAATATTTCGGCGGGTGTTATTCCGGCGTCGCAGTCGATGCGTGAGAGCGCTCGCGGCTGGTCCTGGTTTGCGATTAGCCTGTGGCTGATCCTGATTTTCGGCATTATTGTGATCCGCTTCTTCGAGGTCATTGTGAATATGATGCGCTAAGCAGTTGAGGGCTGATGCCCCGAACGTGCAACGCCCCGGTGCCTGTTGGTGCCGGGGCGTTGTTGCGTCTGCGGGTGGGTGAGGCTGCGCAGAATACGCCGGGCTGATCGTGCCGGGCAGAATACGCCGGGCTGATCGTGCCGGGCAGAATACGCCTGGCTGATCGTGCCGGGCAGAATACGCCTGGCTGGGGCGCCGGGTAGTGGGGGAGGCGCCGGTGACTTTGCCGGTGGCAGTCAGCGGGGAGGCGGCGCGGGTGCGTATAATGGTCAGGTATATTCTTGAGCGGCGTCAGCCGCAGCCGTCCGCGGGTTTTGCCTGCGGCGTTGACTGCCTGCCGTTCTGCTGGACACTAGATTCTTGATACCCCTTCGAGGAGAACCGTGAAGACTGCCGGAATTGCCGCAATGGGCGTTGCTGCCGTTATTTTTCTGACTGCCCTGCTGTTGCTGACCGCCGGTCACTTCTCGCTGCTGTGGGTGATTCTGCTGGTTGTTTCTCCGTTTGTTTTCATTCTGGGCGTTCCGTTTGCGACCGGTTCCGGTCCGGAGTACCTGCCGACCGACCCGAAGCTTGCTCAGCAGGCTCGTGAGGCGCGCGATGCGGAGCTGGGTCTGGACTAGCCCCTCCTCTGTGAAAGTTTTTGAAGCCGGGTGGTGCGTAGTGGCACGCCCGGCTTTGCTGTACCCGCCATGCGCCCGCCGCAGTGTGCCCGCGGCAATGTACTCGCGCATCCTGCCGGGAGGTGGAGCCCAGATAGGATGGGTGGGGTGGCTTAGAGGTACCCTCTACCGGGTATAATGGAACACGGTGTCTTGTGCGCCCCGCACGCGCATAAAGATCCCCACCAACGCATCGAGGGAGAGTACCCGAAGAGCGCCGGCTATAAGCCGCGGAGCATAACTGTCGCACCGCGCGGGCCGCCCGCCTCGGCGAAGAAACCCGAAGACCGGCAGGGCACCCAGGAAGGTGTGAGCGTGCCGTGCTCGAGAGCGAGGTGGCTGTGACCGTCGCGGCGCGCTCTGCGTTCCGCCCGCTCGCCCCCTACGGCAGAAGCACTGAACGAGATAGTGCCCGGTAGCGCTGATGAACGCGCGCCGTAGGGTGAGGCTTGAGCCGCGGTGACAGCAACTAGGCTTTGCGCTGTATGCGCGCTGTTAAAATCCTTGCGGTGCGGAGCAGGGTGTAACGAAAGAAGATTAATGTCTGACGAGAAGAACGTCGAACTTGGGGTTTTTGAGGCGCTGAACGCCCTCGCGGAGGAAAAGAACGCCTCTGCAGAGACCCGTGAAACTCTGCGTAAGAATGTTCGTGAGAGCTCTGACGCCCAGCAGGGTACTGAGCGCCGCCGTCCGGGTCGCCCGAAGAAGGAGAAAGCTCCTGAGGTTCCCCTGGATGAGGCGATTGCTGCTGGCCTGACCAACCTGCGTAACGCTAAGGCTAAGCACGCGCCGGCACCGAAGGTTGCCGCTCCCGCTGCATCTGAGACCGAGGTTGCTTCTACTCTGAATAGCCTGTTTGAGGCTGCTGAGAAGAAGGCGGCTGAGCCTGCTGTTGTGGAGAACACCGCGAAGGTTGAGACCGTCGAGAAGACCGCGAAGGTGGAGGAAGTTGTTTCCCCCGCCGCTGAGTCTGCTGAGCCCGCCGCTACTGAGCCCGCTGCCGAGTCTGCCGTTGAGGTGAAGGAAGAGACCGCCAAGGTTGAGGTCGTGCCCCCGGCACAGGCTGAGGAAGCTGAGAAGGCTGAGAAGACCGAGGCTACCGCTGAAGCTGCTGAGCAGCCCGCCGAGGCTACTGCGGTTGCTGAAGAATCCGCAACCGAAGAAGCTGTACCTGAGGCACCCGCCGCAGAAGAGTCTGCGGAGGAGCCCGCAGCTGAGGATCCCGCAGAAGCTCCCGAGCCGGTCAAGACCATTAGCGACCTGCAGCGCGAAAAGCTGCAGGAGCTGCGCTCGCGTACCCCCATGGGTGCGATGCCGCTGTTCATGGCTCCCGAGCCGGAGGAACTGAGTGAGCTCGCTGTTGCCGCCAAGTTGGAGCGTGAGGCGCGCCGCGCCGCTGCCGAGGAGCAGAAGCGTAAGGAGCGCATGGAGCGCCGCCGTGAGGAGGCTGCCGCTGAGGCTGAGGTGACGAGCCACCGTCGCCGTCGTCGTCGCCGCGGTACCGAAGATATTGAGATTGAGGGCGGCGTTGATGACGACGTTGAGACCGTCACCAAGGTGCGTGCGCCGCGCCTGGCTGACTCTCACGCATCCAACACTGTGACTGGTGTGCGCGGTTCTACCCGCCTGGAGGCGAAGCGTGTGCGCCGCCGCGAGTCCCGCTCCCTAGGCCGCCGCCGCCACATCGTGACTGAGGCTGAGTTCCTGGCTCGCCGCGAGTCTGTGGACCGTCAGATGCTGGTTCGTCAGAAGGACGGCCGCATCCAGATTGGTGTGCTTGAGGACGGCGTGCTGGCTGAGCACTTCGTGTCCAAGACCCAGCAGGATTCCCTGATCGGCAACGTGTACCTGGGTAAGGTTCAGAACGTTCTGCCGTCCATGGAAGCTGCGTTCGTTGACATTGGACGCGGCCGCAACGCTGTGCTGTACGCGGGCGAGGTCAACTGGGATGTCACCGGTCTGGACGGTGCGCCCCGCAAGATTGAGAACGCCCTGAAGCCCGGCGATTCGGTTCTGGTGCAGGTCACCAAGGACCCGATTGGTCACAAGGGTGCCCGCCTGACCAGCCAGGTTTCCCTGCCCGGTCGCTTCCTGGTGTACGTGCCGGGTGGTTCGATGACCGGTATTTCCCGTAAGTTGCCCGACACCGAGCGTGCGCGTCTGAAGAAGATTCTGAAGGACAAGCTGCCCGAGGGTGCTGGCGTGATTGTTCGTACCGCGGCGGAGGGCGCTTCTGAGGAGGAGCTGACCCACGACATTAACCGTCTGCGTGTGCAGTGGGAAGAGATTCAGGAGAAGGCTAACTCCCGCAAGGTATTGGCCCCCGAAATGCTCTACCAGGAGCCCGACCTGATGATTAAGACCGTGCGTGACGTCTTCAACGAGGACTTCACCGCGATGATCGTTCAGGGCGAGAACGCGTGGGATTCCATCGAGGCGTACGTGACGTACGTGGCGCCGGACCTGGTCTCCCGCCTGCAGCAGTGGGACGGCGATGACGACCTCTTCGACCACTACCGCATTAACGAGCAGCTGGCGAAGGCACTGGACCGTAAGGTGTACCTGCCTTCGGGTGGTTCGCTGGTGATTGACCGTACCGAAGCCATGACCGTGGTGGACGTGAACACCGGTAAGTTCACCGGTAGCGGCGGCAACCTGGAAGAGACTGTCACCAAGAACAACCTGGAAGCTGCTGAGGAGATTGTCCGTCAGCTGCGTCTGCGCGATATCGGCGGCATTATCGTCATTGACTTCATTGACATGGTGCTTGAGTCGAACCGTGACCTGGTTCTGCGTCGCCTGATTGAGTGCCTGGGCCGTGACCGTACCAAGCATCAGGTGGCTGAGGTGACTTCGCTGGGTCTGGTTCAGATGACCCGTAAGCGCCTGGGTACCGGTCTGCTTGAGGTCTTCTCGGAGCCCTGTGAGCATTGTGCCGGTCGTGGCCTGGTGGTTCACGATCAGCCGCTGAGCGGTCGTAGCGGTGGCGCGTCGGATTACATCCACCGCCATGAGCGTAATGACCGTAAGCGTAGCCGTGCCGCTGCCCGCGAGGATTCTCGTGACCAGCAGAAGCAGGATGCTCTGGAGTCGAAGAAGGCTGAGCGCCGTAACGCTATGGCTGCTGTGGCTGCCGCATCCGCTCAGAGCGAGGACGTTTCGGAGGAGACTGCTTCGACCCGCAAGAAGCGTAAGCGCCGTAAGCGTTCGCGCCGCGCGGAGACCGCTGAGCTTTCGCTTGAGCAGGAGATTCAGGGTATTGCCGAGGCCGCCAGCGAGCAGGCTCACGCGGAGGTTGCTCAGCGTGAGGACAAGGTCGCTGAGGTCACCGAGGGCAACTGGATTGGCGAGCAGGGCGGTTTCTCCCTGGAGCAGCTGGCGAGCGCGTTTGACCGCGTGGAAGAGTCCGCTGAGGATTCCTCGAAGGACTCTGAACAGGAGCGTTCGGAGGATCGTTCGGAGGAGCGTCGTTCGTCCAAGCGTGGCGAGAAGAAGTCTTCTCGTAACCGTAAGCGCCGTGAGCTGACCGATGCGGATATTGCCGCTGTGGAGGATTCCGGCGCGGGTGCGCTGGAGGACGAGCACCACGTTGACCCGGAGCTCGACCCGCGCTTTAGCCGCTCTTCGGATCGTTTTGAGGCGATTCGCGCCGGTGAGGCGAAGGCTCGTGCTTCTCAGAAGGCTGGCCGTATTGCCCGTGCCGAGGGCGAGTCGTTCCGTTCGGGCCGTGAGGATCGTTCGGAAGAGCGTCGTTCGTCCAAGCGTCAGAACCGCGAGCAGCAGAACGCAGAGGTAACCTCCGCTGAGGTAAACTCGGGTGTGCAGAAGGCTCAGGAGTCCAAGCGTGTTGAGCGTGAGGACCTGCGCATTGAGGACGTTCGTGAGACTCCGCGTGCCTCCCGCCGCCGTGCTCGTCGCGAAGCTGATGAGAAGCGCGCCGAGAAGGCAGCTGAGCAGAGCATGGCATCCGAGCAGGCACCCGCAAAGGCTGATAAGGTTGAGAAGCCTGAGTCTCGTACGGTTGTGACCGGCGTGATTGGTGCTCCGGCGGTGACCGGTGTGGTGGGCGCGGCTCCCGCAGCGGTTGAGGCTCCGGTTGAGGAGGCTCAGAAGCCTGCGGTTCAGGTGCCCGGTTCGACCCCGCGTAAGCGTCGCACTCGCCGTGCGGCGTCGAGCGCTGGTGCCGGTGCTCAGGTCGTGACCGTGGACGCTTCCGAGCGTGCTGAGGGTTCCGTGGTTGCTTCCGCTTCTGTTGCGGATGTGGCTCCGGTGGCTGATGACGCTTCGGCTCCTGTTTTGTTCGGCATTGGCGTTGCTGCTGCCGATATTAAGCGTGAAGGTAAGGACGATTAGTCTTTAGCTTCCGATCATCGGAATCCCGATGGTATGTGCATGTCGAGCCCCGGTGGGGTGGAGTAATCCACTTCGCCGGGGCTCGTTTATGCGCGAGCTATGCGCGGGATGCACTCCCGGTCCACGTATGGCGCCGCTACCGGCTTGAGTAGCATCACGTGCCGACTTCGAGTGTTCCGCAAAATTATCTATTGCGCGGCGCGTAGATCATGCCGTATCCTTAAGGACTGGTGTTTATCTCAGTGAAGCCCTATCGACGCAGGGCCAGCGGGAGACACCGCTCCCACCCGCATCGTCTTCGGCGCGGTCGAGTAGTCGGCTGAGTTTGGAACGTGCGGGAGAGAGACACCACCGGTGAGCCTCGCGTGTTGGCTTCGGCGGGCAATCCCGCCGGAACGCACGGGCCGTTCCTCCTTGTTCGTGGTCATTCGACTGGCGGGGGAGGGCGCACAGCAATGAAAGCGCAGGCTGCTCATTCGTGTGAGATTCAAGAAGCAAGTTGTCGAGAAAAGTGAGTCCCATAGTGGCATACGCGATTGTACGCGCTGGCGGCCGCCAGGAGAAGGTTTCCGTAGGCGACCTCGTTACCCTTGACCGTGTTGCAGGCGAGCCCGGCAGCACCATCGAGCTGCCCGTGCTGCTGCTCGTCGACGGTGACAAGGTCACCGCTGACGCAAAGTCCCTGGCTTCCGCCAAGGTTGTTGCTGAGAAGGTTGAGGACCTGCGCGGTCCGAAGATCGTTATTCAGAAGTACAAGAACAAGACCGGTTACAAGAAGCGTCAGGGCTTCCGCGCCGAGCTGACCACCGTCAAGATTACCGCTATCAACGCGTAATCGAAACGACCGGAATTCAACCCTAAGGTAGGAATACAGAATGGCACACAAGAAGGGCGCAAGCTCCACCCGTAACGGCCGTGACTCGAACCCCCAGTACCTCGGTGTTAAGCGCTACGGCGGCCAGTCCGTCAACGCAGGCGAGATTCTCGTTCGCCAGCGCGGCACCCACTTCCACCCCGGCCTGAACGTTGGCCGCGGTGGCGACGACACCCTGTTCGCTCTGGCAGCAGGCACCGTCGAATTCGGTACCCGCAAGGGCCGCAAGGTCGTTAACATCCTGGCAGCAGCTGAGTAATACTCACCGCTAGGGCAGAGGGGGTAGGCGTTAGTCTACCCCCTCTCGCTATGACCTCGAATGCCGTGGACGCCCGTGCTGGGCTCCACGATGAGGCGCACCCCAACCCGGTCGCGCCTGCCGCCGCATCCGCAGCATGATTGGTGTGTGCCGTGCGGTGGCGAAGTGAAGATTTTCCAAGATAAGGAGAACCCGTGGCAGAATTCGTGGACCGCGTGGTCTTGCATGTATCTGGCGGTCGCGGAGGTAACGGCTGCGTCTCCGTGCGACGTGAAAAGTTTAAGCCCCTGGGCGGCCCTAACGGCGGTAACGGTGGTAATGGTGGCGCGGTGATTCTGCGCGTGGATAACCAGACCACGACCCTGCTGGAGTACCACCACAGCCCGCACCAGCACGCCCCGAATGGCGATATTGGTCGTGGCGATATGCACCACGGCTTTAACGGTGAGGACCTGATTCTGACCGTGCCGCAGGGTACTGTGGTGAAGGACCGCGAGGGTAATGTTTTGGCTGACCTGCTGCGTGTGGGCGACGAATATGTTGCTGCCCGTGGCGGTATGGGCGGTCTGGGTAACGCTGCGTTGGCTTCGGCTAAGCGTAAGGCTCCCGGTTTTGCTCTGCTGGGCACTCCCGGTGAAGAGGCTGATATTGTTCTGGAGCTCAAGTCCATTGCGGATGTGGCTCTGGTGGGTTACCCCTCGGCGGGTAAGTCTTCGTTGATTGCTGCGATTTCTGCGGCGCGTCCGAAGATTGCTGACTACCCCTTCACCACTTTGATCCCGAACCTGGGTGTGGTGCAGGCAGGCGATGTTCGCTACACCGTCGCGGATGTTCCGGGTCTGATTGAGGGCGCTTCGGAGGGCCGCGGTCTGGGCCACCGCTTCCTGCGCCATGTGGAGCGTTCTTCGGCTCTTGTGCATGTGATTGACTGCGCTACTTTGGAGCCGGGCCGCGACCCGATCAGCGACTTTGAGGTGATCCGTGGCGAACTCCAGAACTATGAGGTTGACCCGACTGCGGGTGTGACCGTGCCGCTGCATGAGCGTCCGCAGATTGTGGTGCTCAATAAGATTGACGTTCCTGAGGCTCGTGAGCTGGCTGAGTTTGTTCGCCCCGAGTTTGAGGAAATGGGCTTCAAGGTCTTCGAGATTTCGACTGCTTCCCATGAGGGTCTGAAGTCCCTGATCTTTGCGATGGCAAAGCTTGTGGAGGAGGACCGCGTGGCTCGTGCCGCTGCAGAGAAGGAAGCGGAGCGCGTGGTTGTTGAGGCTCCTGTGGTTCGCCCGAAGGGTTTCCGCGGTAAGAAGAAGCAGGAGTTCACTATTCGCCGCGAGGAGCGTAACCTTGAGCCGCTGTTCCGCGTGATTGGTGAGAAGCCTGAGCGTTGGATTCAGCAGACTGACTTCAATAATGATGAGGCTGTCGGCTACCTGGCGGACCGCCTGGCGCGCCTGGGTGTTGAGGATGAGCTGTTCAAGGCTGGTGCTCGTGCCGGTGACGCCGTGGTGATTGGTGAGAACGACAACTCGGTGATCTTCGATTGGGAGCCGACCATGGTCGGTGGCGCTGAGTTGCTATCCTCCCCGCGTGGTACGGACGCTCGTCTGGAGGAGATTATTCGCCCGACTCGTGCGCAGAAGCGTGTGGAGTACAAGGAGCGTATGGACGCGAAGGCGGAGGCTCGTGCCGAGCTGGAGTCCGAGCGTGTTGCAGGCGTGTGGACCGAGTCGGTTGAGTACCGCAAGAAGTTGAAGGAAGGCAAGGTCGACGAGAATATCGACATGCCGAACATCGACGACTAGTAGCTGAAGCGTAGCTGTTTCCTAGACAGTGAATGGTGCCGCGTACCGGGGTTTGGCTCCGGTGCGCGGCGCTTTCTTGTGTGCGGTGCTTTCTCGTAGGTTCTGTGGTTGCCGCTCGCGCCGGATGTGCGTGTCGGAACACGCGGGTGAGCCTGCGGTCGGGCGTGCTGGCTGGGTATTCCACTGGCGGCTTAGCTCACCCCCGTCATTTCGATGTTTTTGACCGTAAGAAGGTAGCATAGAGGGGAATGTACGCGGGCACCTTTTTCGGTGTTGCGTACCTTCTGTGTACCTGCCCGCATCCGCGCCTGTGGTGGCTTTTTAGCTGCTGTGGTGCGGTTTCTGTCCCCAGCAAGGACGGCATTTGTGACTGACCAGCCTGTTCACCTTGATTTTGGTGCTCCGAGCACCGAGTCGATTCCCCCGCGCACTCCCGGTCGGGTGCGTCTGGGCGTGATGGGTGGAACCTTCGACCCGATTCACCACGGACACCTGGTGGCAGCTAGTGAAGTTGCCGCCGTGTTCGACCTGGACGAGGTCGTGTTCGTTCCGACCGGTCAGCCCTGGCAGAAGGTGGGGGAGCGGCACGTGAGTGACGCTGAGCATCGCTACCTGATGACGGTGATTGCGACCGCGTCGAACCCGCGTTTTACGGTGAGCCGTATTGATATTGACCGTGGCGGCGCCACCTACACCTTTGATACGCTTAACGAGCTGCGCGCCCTGCGCCCGGATGCTGACCTGTTCTTCATTACCGGGGCGGACGCGATCAGCCAGATTATGACCTGGCGCAATGCCCATAAGCTGTGGGATTTGGCGACTTTTGTGGGCGTGACCCGCCCCGATCATGAGCTGGATCCGCCGCTGGCAGAGGGTCGTCATATTACGACCCTGAAGATTCCTGCGATGGCGATTTCTTCGACTGATATTCGTCGCCGCGCAGCTGCAGACGCCCCCATCTGGTACCTGGTGCCGGATGGTGTGGTGCAGTACATTGCTAAGTACGGCCTGTACAAGAAGGACGCCTTGACGGCGTACCGTGACGGCTTGCCCCACGTGAAAGATGAGTCTGGGCAGGCACCCCAATCTACGAATAATGAGGGAACACATGAGTGAAGCTACGGGTTCGAAGCCCTATAGCGAGGACGAAGCGTACCTCTACGAGACGTACGTGACCGAGGACGGCATTGAGGTGCCGCCGCCTACTAAGGTGATGGGTCCGCGCCGTCTTGCCCGCTACCGTGAAGAAGTTGCCGAGTACCTGCGTGCAGCCCGCCGCGGTGAGCCCGCGAAGCCTGTTGCGAATATGGGCTCCGTGATTCATGCGGACGCTATTGACCCGCAGGTTCTGGCTGTTCAGCGTCGTTTTGCGGCGTTGGCTGCCCAGGGCAAGATTGACACTGAGGCGAACGATGAGGAGAAGCTGCACGAGCCTGCTCCTCTGACCAGTAGCCTGCGTGTTCTGCGCCCCGAAGAGATCGCGCAGAACCGTGTGGATGCGACCAGCCCCTCCGCGGTGGATAACCCGATGACTTCTTCGATCCCGGTCATTGCCGTGGTCAAGGAGGAGAAGCCGGAACCCGAGTTGCACCAGTACTTGGTGCGCGATGAGCCGAAGGTTGAGGAGCTGGACAGCTCAGACGTTGAGGCTGAGCAGACTGAGGTCGCTTCCGTTGTGGAAGAGACCGTTGAGGTTGCTGAGGTTGAAGAGTCTGCTGACGAACTGCCCACCCGCGTGAGCGCAGTGAACGCGCAGGGTCTTGACCTGAGCGTGCTGGATAGCGCCTCCGCAGGGGATACCGTGGATTCGGTGGACGGCGACCCGACTGTTGCTCTGAGCCCGGATGAGGTTGAGGAGCTGCTGCAGCGCATGGTGGATCGTCAGGATCCCGAGGAGTCCGCTGCCCTGGTTGAAGAGGTTACCGAGGGCGCTGAAGAGTCTGAGGAAGCCGCAGAAGACGGCGAGTCCAAGTCTGCTAAGTCCAAGTCTGCTCCGGTACCTTCCGCTGAGGCTTCCAAGGAGTCCGCTTCTAAGGGCGCTGTTGAGAAGGCTGAAGAGGTTCTGCAGCCTGCGCAGAAGCCCTCCCTGGCGTGGCTGTGGATTGTGTTGTTGCTCGCCCTGGTCGTTGTTGGTCTGATTATGATTTTTGGCCCCAAGTAGGCCGTGAACAATGCACCCCTGTTGCGGGGTGTTGCCGGCGGGTGTTCTGCCGGCAAGGAAGGAAAATATGACTGCTGCACAGTCCTCGATTGAGGCTCTGCGCATTGCCGCCCGCGCTGCGGAGGAGAAGCAGGGAACGAACCTGTTCGCTGTGGATGCATCCGACGCGATGGGTCTGATTGATGGCTTCCTGGTGGTTTCTGCCCACAATGAGCGCCTCGTGAACGCTGTTGCGGATGAGGTTGAGGACGCTCTGCGTGAGCAGGCTGACTTGAAGCCGGTCCGCCGTGAGGGTCGTTCCTCGGGTCGTTGGATTCTGCTGGACTTCGGCGATATTGTCGTGCATGTTCAGCATGAGGAGGACCGCGAGTTCTACGCTCTGGATCGTCTGTGGGCTGAGGCTCCGCGTATTGAGCTGGGCGTTGAGAACGAGGCTCCCTTCGACATTGAGGGTGAGACTGAGGAAGATGCTGCACGCATCATTCCCGCTCAGGACGAGGCGTAGGCTTCTGCTTAATTTTTAGCTGATGAGGGGTGGGCTCTGCTGGCGCTGTATGGTGCCGCGGGGGCCGCCCTTCTTGCTTAGCCTTTGGCTTACCCGCCGGGAACTTTTTGGATTTTTGGGTGCGCTGGTTTGCATCGCTGTCCGTGGTGTGTGTAATATATTCATGTTGCCTCGTTGAGGTCACTAACAGAATATGGGGATATGGCGCAGCTGGTAGCGCACCTGCATGGCATGCAGGGGGTCAGGGGTTCGAGTCCCCTTATCTCCACGTTTTCCTCGGTTGAGGAGCTTGTCGCCCGGTTCTTGTGAATCGGGCGATTTTGCTATCTGCCGATAACTCTCGATAGTCAACAACACAGTTCATAGTTGAGGAGTCACTCATGGGAGCGCACGCACATCACGGCCACGGCGGGCATCACGGGCATCACCACGACCATTCGCATGCCCCGAGCCCGGAGGACGCCGCCTCGATGCGTCCGCGCCTGCTGATTGCGTTCAGTCTGGCGGTCGTTATTGTGTTGGCGCAGGCGATTGGTTCGTTGGTCACCGGAAGTCTTGCGTTGCTGACTGATACGGCGCACGCTGTTACGGATGCCTCGGGCCTGCTGGTGGCGCTTACGGCGGCTTCGCTCATGACGCGCCCGGCAACGTCCCGCCGCACGTGGGGTTTCCGCCGTATTGAGGTGCTTGCCGCCCTCGGGCAGTCGGTGCTGCTGCTGGCGGTGGGTATCTACACGGCGGTGGAGGGCGTGCATCGCCTGTTCGCCCCGCCGGAGGTGCCCGGCACCGAGCTGCTGATCTTTGGTGTGGTCGGCCTGGTGGCGAACGCTATTGGTATTGCGGTGCTGGCTACGGCGAGGAACGCGAACTTCAATATGCGTGCCGCGTTCCTGGAGGTGCTCAATGACGCCCTGGGTTCGCTGGGTGTGATTGTGGCGGCTATCGTGATTTGGCTGACCGGCTTCTACCAGGCGGACGCCCTGGCGGGTCTGTTCATTGCGGCGCTGATTGTGCCGCGTGCGATGCGTCTGATGAGGCAGACGACTGCGGTGCTCATGGAGTTCACCCCGGACGGTCTGGATTTGGACGCGATGCGTGAGCACATGCTGCGCGTTGAGGGTGTTGTGGAGGTGCACGATGTGCACGCTTCGATGGTGGCGACCGGTCTGCCGGTGGTGACCGCGCACGTGGTGGTTGCCGATTCGTGCTTCCATGACGGGTCTGCGGTGGCAATTCTGGACCGTATCCGCTCCTGCGTGGCGACCCATTTTGAGGTGTCGGTGGAGCATTCGACGTTCCAGCTGGAGACTGCCGAGTTGGGTGGTCGTGAGCCGGCTTCGATTCGCCACCCGTAGGTTTTGCCCGGGCTTCGCCGGAGGTTCTGCCCGCCGCGGTAAATTACGGCAGAAAACGGCAAACCAGAACAGGTACCAGAGCCTGAAATAGCGGGGGAGTAGTGACCGTTATATTTGGTGGCTTCAACACGCAAAAGATACACTCTTTAGGGAGCAAAAGGTGCTCCTCACCCACGCACTTTGACAGGTTCGCTGGCTGGCTCTTTAGTTTGGTAGCCGCGGAAGCCTGTAACGATGAGCGCCTCAGCCCGACTGAAACGGAACAGCTGAAACGGAACAGCGGGCGGGCGCATCCTAGAATTTTTGACGAGAACAACCACGATTAGCAGCAGATACGGAACACTATGCATTCACCTATTGCCACTTACCTGACCGAGACCCTCGAGTCGGTCGCTTCTGATACCTCCGGTGAGTTGGCAAACTACATTCCGGAACTTGCCGCCGTGGACCCGGACAAGCTTGCCGCGTCTATCGCCATGGTTGATGGTGAGCAGTACGCCGCCGGTGACTCCGATGTGGAGTTCACGATCCAGTCGATTTCTAAGCCGTTCGTGTACGCCCTGGCGCTCGCGGACCGCGGCTATGATGATGTGCTTGCGAAGGTGGGTGTGGAGCCTTCCGGTGAGCCGTTCAACGAGCTGTCCCTGGAGGACGGCTCCGGTAAGCCGCTGAACCCGATGATTAACGCTGGCGCGATTACCACCCATTCGCTGGTGGGTCCTCCCGGTGCGACTCAGGGCGAGCGTATGGAGCGCGTCATTTCTGGTTTGTCTGCGTTTGCGGGCCGTCGCCTGTCGGTGAATGAGCGCGTGTACGAGTCTGAGCTGGAGCACGCGCACCGCAACTACGCGATTGCGCACATGCTGCGCGGCCACGGCATCCTGACCGGTGACCCGACTGTGGCGGTGCAGGGTTATACCCGCCAGTGCTCGCTGATGGTGACGGTCAAGGATTTGGCGTTGATGGCGGCGACTTTGGCGAACTATGGTGTGCATCCGGTGACGGGTGAGCAGGTGGTTCCTAAGACTGTGGTGCGTCAGGTGCTGAGCGTCATGTTCACGTGCGGCATGTATAACTCTGCGGGTGACTGGGCGACCCAGGTGGGTGTTCCGGCGAAGAGCGGCGTGGGCGGCGGCATTATTGGTGCGGTGCCCGGTCAGCTGGGTGTGGCGACGTTCTCGCCGCGTCTGGACGGTCACGGTAACAGTGTGCGCGGCGTGGAGCTGTTCGAGCAGTTCTCGGATGACATGGGCATGCACGTGATGAATGTGCCGACCGTGGCTCGTTCGGCGTTGCGCGCGAACTACCAGATCGGTTCGGGTGACGAGTCTATGCGCCTGATTCAGTTGCAGGGCCGCATCCGTTTTGCGGGTGTGGAGCGCGTGATTCGTGAGATTGTGGAATCCCCGATGGAGGGCTCCAAGGTTGCCCTGGACGTAACGCGCGTGTACGCAGTGGATGAGGTCGCTCAGAGCATGCTCCTGGAGCTGATGCGTCGTCTGCGGAATGACGGGTACAAGGTGTACCTGATTGATAATGACGAGACGATCACAAATACGGATGCGCTGCGCAGCATGGGTGTGAAGGTTCTGACGAACCCGGCAGCGGTGACTTCTGCTGAGTCGGATGCTGAGCGTGTGGCTGAGGCGGACGCCGAAGAAGCGGCTGAGGCTGCGGCTCTGGAGGCGCTGAATGCGCTGGATTCCGCTAAGGCGGAGCAGCCGGAAGCTTCGGAGTCCGAGTAGGTTTCACTCCGCGTACTTGATCGTATCTGCGTACTTGGCAGTACGATTGCGTGAACTTTATATATTGAGGCCCCTTTCCTAGGCGCGTTATGAACGTGTTCAGGGGGAGGGGCCTTGCTGTGCTTACCTAGAGCTGCACCTTGCGCTGTAGCTGGAGCTGTACTTGAATCTGTACCTAGAGCTGTACCTTGATTATCTGGCGTGCGGGTAGCTTAGTGTACTGAGCGTGGTCTTCGGTGAGTGAGGGGACTGAAAGTGCATAAAGGTTCTTTAATAGCGCCGTTGTTAATCATTAAGTAATATTTTGAATTTTTCGATAGCTGACGGCGATCTCATCATACACTCATAATATGAACACTGTTCCACACTCAGAAACACCTATCACTACTCGTCAATCCGCTATTACTGACCCCACCGCTGACCGGGCGGTGGTGGGTGCCTCTGCCCGCGCCTCCATGGGACGACGGGAACTTTTACGACACGTTGGTACCTTTGGCCTGGGCGCGGTGAGCTTCGGTGTGCTGGGTCTTGGCCTCACCGGCTGCACCCCGTCGAACACCCCATCGAGCAGCCCGTCCGGTAGTGCGTCGGGTAGCGCCTCGGCGAGCCCTTCTTCGACCCCTTCGGCAAGCTCGGCGGCTGCCCCTTCCGCATCTGGCTCCGCAACGGGTACTGCATCTCCGACCGCCGCGGCATCTAAGACCGATTCTGCGACTGCGACCTCGTCGAACCCGGTTCCCGAAGCTCGTGCCTGGGACGGCCCGCAGACCGGCCTGCCCGGTGAGGGAAAGTACATTGCGTGGACGGTTGATGACGGTGCCGACCCGGAGGTGGTGCGCGCCTACGCGGAGTTCGCACGCCGTACCGGCACGCGCCTCACCTTCTTTATCAACGGCCAGTACCCGGCGTTTAAGCAGCATCGTGACCTGTTGCTTCCGCTGGTGAAGAGTGGCCAGCTGCAGATTGCGAACCATACGTATAGTCATGCGGCGTTGACGAGCCTGACGGATGAGCAGATTGTTCAGGAGTTGACCCGTAATGATGAGGAGATTAGGCGGCTTTTTGGGGTGTCTTCGAAGCCGTATTTCCGCCCGCCGTACGGGTATTATGATGCGCGCGTGTTGGCGGCTGCGGCGTCGTGTGGTTTTACGCGCCCGGTTCTGTGGTACGGGTCGTTGGCGGATTCGTCTAATATTTCTTCGGCTGAGGTGTATGCCTATGCGGAGAAGTATGCGTTGGCTCAGCATATTGTGATTGGGCATTTGAATTATCGGGGTGTGGTGTCTGAACTGGACCGTATTCGGGCGTTGTTGGATCGGCGCGGGTTGAAGACGGTGACGATTCGTGACTATTACGGGTAGTGCGGGGGAACCCCGGCGAGGGGTTCCGGTGGGTATACTGGGAGGCATGATGAAGCTTCCTCAGAACCCTCTCCTTCGGCAGGTGCACCGCTTCCGTGAGTCGCTGCTGCTTCTGCTGTATTACTCGCTGTCTTTTCTGGGTGTGCGGTGGATGCGCACGGGGCATCCGCGTGTGGCGGCGGTGTGGTCTGTTGGGTTGTGGCTGAATTTGGTGCTGCGTGGCATGGGCCAGGTGGTGCGTATGCTGGTGCCGGTCCTGCAGGATGCGGAGGCGCGCCGTGCTCGCGCTGAGCGTGCCCGCGCCTACCAGCCGCGCTAACCTCACCGGCTGCTCTAACAGAACGAGGCTGATACGACGAAGCCCCCTCGTACTAGAAATAGTACGAGGGGGCTTCGTCATATCTGGGGGTAGAAGCTTAGTGCTTCTTCTTCGGCTCGCACGCCACGCCGTCACCATCAGAATCAAGACCAGGGCGGTAACCCGGCTCGCCACGATGCAACGGCGCCGCGCCAGCTGCACGTACCGCATCACAATTCTTGTAATAAACACTCGACCGCGCCGGAGCCTGCTGAACCGGCTGCGCGGGAGCTTGCTGAGCGGGCGCCTCAGCCGCCGGAGCCTGCGCGGGCGCCTGCTGGACGGGCGCCTCCGTAGCTACCGGCGCCTGCTGAACAGGCTCAGCCTGTTGCGCGGGTGCCTCAGAAACCGGAGCCGTCGGTGCCTCCGCGGAAGGCGCCTCAGTAGCCGGTGCCTGCACGGGAGCCTCAGTAGTCGGAACCGGAGACGGGGTTACCGTCGGGGTAGGAGACTCCGAAGGAGTCGCAGACGCACTCGGAGAAGAACTAGGAGTAGCTGAAACCGAAGGGCTAGCAGAAACAGACGTCGACGATGACGCAGAAGGCACAGACTTCGGAGCGCGAACAGACGAAGAGCAACCAGTCAGCAGCAGAGCACCCGCAAGAACACCAGCGGTCGCGGTGTGAATTTTCAACACAATATTCCTTTATAAAGTGAGTGGACAAGTGTGTTCACCGTAGAACACACACTCAAGTGTAAATGAAAACAGTCCTATCCGCAGGTAATATTGAGCTCCCAAATATTCTGACAAGGGAAGATGTAACGTGCGGGCATAGTAAAGCCCCCTCGTACTAGAAATAGTACGAGGGGGCTTCGCTATATCTGAGGCTGCATTAGCCAGGGGTGCTAGCCGGGGGCGCTAGGGGAGCAGCACCCCCGCCGGGGCAGCTCTATCCAGGACTGTCGCTAGGAGCAGTTGCCGTTCATATCGCAGGAGGGACCCGCCTCCGCAGCACCGTCACCTGCCGCGTCACCAGCCGCGCCCGCCAGAGGGTTCAAAAACTCAACACGGTGAGTCTCCTCCCACACCTGACGCAGCGCCTGCACCAGCATCTTCGCAGGCTGCGCACCACTGACCGCCCACTTCGACTCAATCAAGAAGAACGGCACACCATTAATGCCCAGCTGGCGCGCCAACTGCTCATCAGCACGCACATCCGCCGCGTAACGGTCGCTCTTCAACACCGCCTCAACCTCGGCGGTATCCAGGCCAATCTCAGAAGCAATATCCAGAATTGACTCGTAATCCTGCACCGAACGGCCCTGCGTAAAGTACGCCAGCTTAAACGCCTCCTGCGCTGCCGACGCCAAACCCTGCTCCGCCGCATAATGAATCACACGGTGCGCATCAAACGTGTTACCGTAACGCGCCTGACGCCAATTGAAATCCAAACCCACCTCGCGGGCACGCTCCGCCAATGACTCCTGGCTCGCAATCGCCTGCTCCAACGGCATCTGATACTTGCCAGCAATCATCTCAGGCAACGAACCTGCCGGATGCTCCGTAGCCGACGGGTCCAGCTCAAAACTATGCCACACCACCTCAACCTCGTCGCGGTGCTCAAACTCGGCGAGCGCCTGCTCCAGGTTACGCTTGCCCACGTAGCAGAAGGGGCACACAATATCGGACCAAATATCAATACGCATGCTGTCTATTCCTCTCACACTCGGATGGGGCAACTGCCGCAACTGTACGCTCACCTAACGCCCCGGTTGCCGCGTTTATTCCCCAGCCTTTATTCCCGCGCGTTTATTCTCGCCGGGTACGGCAAAGCCCCCTCGTACCGGTCCGTAGGGGAACCGGGTCAAGGGGGCTTAGCACACGTGAAATACGCGACCCTATCGGCGGGCAGCCGCCGGTGCGGTAGTGGCAGTGGCCGCGGGAGCAGTCGTAGCCGCAGGTGCGGCGGTCGCACGAGCCGGCGGAGCCGTCGTTGCCGCCGGAGCGGTCGTAGCCTGCTGATTAGCTGCCGCCTCATCCTCATAGCGGGTAGTCGGCGCCTGAGTCGGAGCCTCAGTAGTCGGTTCCGGGGTAGGGGCCGGCGCCTCCGTAGTTGCCTCAGGGGAGGGGGTGTTCTCCTCCGGGGTGGGGGTCGGCGAAGGAGCCGCCGCCTTAATCTCTTCCTCGGATGCGTCACCGTAGTAGTCACGAACCGTCACCGCAGTCAGGCCGCGGTCATCAATCAGACCCTTCACCTTATCCAGAATCGGGATGATCGTCTCGTAGTTCAGGTGACCCAGCACAATCTGCTGCGGCAGCATGTAGCGGATGCAACGCATGTAAATCACGCGGGAGCTGGTCTTCGCCTCGTCACCGGTGGTGCCGTTCCACATGACCGGGCGGGTAAAACCAATCTCACCGGCAGCCTTCAGCACCGCATCGTTGTAGCGGCCGTAGGGCGGGCGGAAGTACGGCTTCGACGAGACACCGAACATGCTCATAATCTCGTCTTCGTTACGCTGCAGCTCTTCCTTCACGCCCTCAGCATCCAGGGTGGTCAGATCGGCGTGGCTGTACGTGTGGTTCGCAACCTGAATCTGGCCGCTCTGAACCAGCGGACGCAGCAACGACACATGCTCCTTAAAACCGGTGTAAGAAGCGTTAATGAAGAAAGTCAGGCGAGTATTCGTACGCTTCGAGAACTCAGCGTAGCCGCGAATCGCCTCCGGGCTTGCGCCGTCATCAACAGTCCACGCAACATACTTGCCGTCACCAACGAGGGAGTTGCCGATACCGGGCCATTCGCGCGGCTTATCAACCGGGTTGCCAGCAGCGGCAACCGTCGGCGAATTCGTTGCGGCGGGGCGAGTAGCGGCAGCAGAGGTCTCGCCGCCAGCCTGATACGGAGTGAAATTACCGCTGGTGCCGTCGTAGTCATTCGACTTCTTCGAGCAGGCAGCAATCAGCGGAAGCATAGCAGTGCCGAGCACAAAAAGTCGGCGGTTAGGCTGTGAGTGGGTCATACCTTCCAGGATAACGCCCCCACCTGCAAGGAACGAATCTGAACAGCGAATACACCCTAAATAATGTGCACATCACACCGCGAGCTCAGCACCACAGTATTAATAGGTATAAAAACTAGGTATAAGAACACAAAATCAAGAAGCCGCAAGCCGGTAACGCTCCGCTACACTAGTGGGATGGAGAATTTGGGCACTCACGAACTGCGCAACCTTGTGAACGATGCTGCCGACGAGGCAGTCAACATCGGCTACCGTGTTGCAGACCGGCTGCACAGGTGGCGTGAAAAACGCGCCATCACCGCCGGTCGCGAACCTATCCTCGTGCCCACCGAAGGCTACGGCCGCGCCCCCTCCGAAGGAAACCCCGGCTGGGTCCGCATCATCGCCCGCGCACTCTACAAGACGGTCAACCTCGAACGCCTGCTGCAGGTCGTAGAAGGCACCCAAGACACCGCCAACCCCATGCGCGGCTGGCGCTCCTTCACCGCAACCGCAATGTCCGATGCGCCCGTCACCATCGTCATCGACGGCACCAAGTACGAGGCGTACACCGACCGCGGCGGCGTGCTCGACGTCAAACTCAGCATCGACCTGGAACCCGGCATGCACGAAGTCATCATGTACGTGCCCGGCTCCCGCGCCGTAGCAACCAGCGTCTACATCGTTCCCGAAAGCCAGAAGCTCGGCGTCATCATGGACGTGGACGACACCGTCATGGTCACCATGCTGCCGCGCCCCCTCGTCGCCGCCTGGAACTCCTTCATTCTCGACGAGCACGCACGCATCCCCACCCCCGGCATGGCGGTCATGACCGACCGTATCCGCCGCAGCCACCCGGATGCGCCGTTCATGTACCTGTCCACCGGCGCCTGGAACATCACCCCGACCCTGCGCCGCTTCCTCAGCCGCAACGGCTACCCGCGCGGCACGTTCCTGCTCACCGACTGGGGCCCCACCCCCGACCGCTGGTTCCGCTCCGGCACCAACCACAAGGTCGAGTCCCTGCGCCGCCTCGCCGAGGAATTCCCGCAGATGAAGTGGATCCTCGTCGGCGACGATGGGCAGCGCGACCCGTACATCTACAACGGCTTCGCGGTACGCTACCCGGACAACGTGGCGGCAATCGTCATCCGCAACCTGACCGTGGGGGAGACCATGCTCGCCTCCGGCCGCGTGTGGAGCGACTACCGCGCCGAACAGATGATGCGCTCACCTCTGTGGATTGAAGCCACCGACGGCGTAACGCTTAGCAAGAAGCTACGCGAGCTGGGCCTGATCGATTTCTAGCCGGTTACTGCTTGTCGGTTGCTAAAACCAGCGTGGATACCGAGTAAACCCACCGCAAATACCGTGAAATACCGGTATATGCGGTGGGTTTTGGTGTTTCAGCGGAATTAACCAACTTAAACCCACGACACACCGGCTGCTGAAAAAGAGTTAAAAATCTTTTCTACAGCCTTAATCACATAGCTTAAACCCGCTCGAAGGGGGTTAACCCCCGCCTTTAAGAAAGTCCGTTCTGCTTTAAAACCGCGCCGTTCCGCGCAAGAACGGGCGAGAGTTAAGATCTCTTTAAAATCAAGCCCGAATCTGCCGGGTTTTATGCCCTCAAACGCATACATGAGGTTAACTGAACCTCAACTCAGCGGGCGAATGAACCCTTAAAAATCCTGACCAACTTAAACCCCACCTGTGGATAACCCGGCACACCCCGCGAAAATACGGCGAACTAGCCCCGCGGCAGGGTGTGGATAAGCTGTAGACACCCCCTCTTAAGTGGGTTCAACTGTGGGTTTATCGAACGAAACACGACCCTCGCACCACATCATCTTGTGGTGCAGAAAAATCTTGACACTAGATGTAGTATTAATACTCGGTTCCACCACTACGGCACTTTTAGGCGCCCTGCCCCAGCGCAGGAAACCACCACGCCCCACTAGGAGGGGGCAGTGGACGGCACAGCGCCCGCCGTAAACAACACGTGGCGAACCACCGACGAAACACGCCAGATTCATTCACGAGATAGCCCCGCCCGAGCGGGAGAAAGTAAGAGGCACTCCCATGGTAGTGACCGTGTACACCAAGCCCCAGTGCGTCCAGTGCAACATGACCTACCGCGCCCTCGACGCGAAGGGTATCAGCTACACCAAGGTTGATATCACCGAAGACGCTCAGGCCCTCGAAATGGTCAAGTCCCTCGGCTACATGCAGGCACCCGTCGTCATCGCAGGCGACGAGCACTGGTCCGGCTTCCAGCCCGACAAGATCAACGCTCTGGCAGCGTAACAACCCTGCCGAAACCCGTACAAACGGACAATCGGCACGGAACCACACCGGCACACGAGAATAAGGAGTACAGATTGAGTACCGCCCTCACGCCCAACCCCGTCGACGAGCACGCAGAAATCCGGAAGATCCTTCTGGACGCACGCAACGCCTCCGAGGGTCGAGCGACCGAGGTCGAACTGGACGACACAGCGCCACTCATCGTGTACTTCTCCTCCATCTCCGGTAACACCCACAAGTTCGTGGAGAAGATTCGTGCCCGCCGCCTCCGCCTGCCGCTGCGCACCGGCGAAGACACCCTCATTCTTGATGAGCCGTTCGTGCTCATCGTCCCCACCTACGGCAAGCCTGAAGGCGCCGGTAACGTTCCCCCGCAGGTGGTTAAATTCCTGAACGTGGAGCAGAATCGCCACCACATGCTCGGTGTGATTGGCTCCGGCAACACCAACTTTGGTCCGCTCTTCGGTATCGCGGCAGACATTGTCGCCAAGAAGTGCGACGTACCGGTGCTCTTCAAGTTTGAGCTCATGGGCACCGATTCAGATGTAGAAAAAGTCAACGAAGGATTGGAAGCATTTTGGACGCAAAACTGCCCTCAGCACTAGAAACTCTCGGTGCGGGCCACAGCGGCAAGAGCGTGCCCGAGAAGTTCAAGGGTATGAGCTACCACGAGCTGAACGCACTGCTGAACCTCTACGATGAGAACGGCCAGATTCAGTTCGATGCAGACCGTCAGGCGGCACGACAGTACTTCCTGCAGCACGTCAACAACAACACCGTCTTCTTCCACGACCTGGAAGAGAAGATCGAGTACCTGATCGAGAACCAGTACTACGAGCCGGAACTCTTCGACAAGTACAACTTCCAGTTCATTAAGAACCTGTTCAAGCGCGCCTACGCCGTGAAGTTCCGCTTCCCGACCTTCCTGGGTGCCTTCAAGTTCTACACCTCCTACGCGCTCAAGACCTTCGACGGTCAGCGCTACCTGGAGCGTTTCGAAGACCGCGTCTGCATGGTCGCACTGCTGCTGGCAGAAGGCAACGAGAAGCTCGCCGAAGACATCGTCGACGAGATCATCTCCGGCCGTTTCCAGCCGGCAACCCCGACCTTCCTCAACGCAGGTAAGAAGCAGCGCGGCGAGCTCGTCTCCTGCTTCCTGCTACGCATGGAAGACAACATGGAGTCCATCGGCCGCTCCATCAACTCTGCACTGCAGCTCTCCAAGCGCGGCGGCGGCGTGGCATTCGCCCTGACCAACCTGCGCGAGTCCGGTGCGCCCATTAAGAAGATTGAGAACCAGTCCTCGGGCGTGATCCCCGTGATGAAGCTGCTGGAAGACGCCTTCTCCTATGCAAACCAGCTCGGCGCACGTCAGGGTGCCGGTGCCGTGTACCTGCACGCACACCACCCCGACATCTACGCCTTCCTGGACACCAAGCGTGAGAACGCTGACGAGAAGATCCGCATCAAGACCCTCTCCCTGGGCGTTGTCATCCCCGACATCACCTTCGAGCTGGCGAAGAAGAACGAGGACATGTACCTCTTCTCCCCGTACGATGTGGAACGCATCTACGGAGTGCCCTTCTCCGACATCAACGTCTCCGAGAAGTACTACGAAATGGTCGACGATGCACGCATTACCAAGACCAAGATCAACGCGCGTGAGTTCTTCCAGACCATCGCAGAGATCCAGTTCGAGTCCGGCTACCCGTACGTGATGTTCGAAGACACCGTCAACCGCGCGAACCCCATCGCCGGTAAGGTCATCATGTCCAACCTGTGCTCTGAGATCCTGCAGGTTTCTGAGCCGTCCACCTACCACGCTGACCTCGGCTACGAGACCGTCGGTAAGGACATCTCCTGCAACCTCGGCTCGCTGAACATTGCACTGACCATGGACGGCGACGACTTCGGCAAGACCGTGGAAACCGCGATTCGTTCGCTGACCTCAGTCTCCGACCAGTCCGACATCCGCTCCGTGCCCTCCATCGAGCGCGGCAACGGCATGAGCCACGCCGTGGGTCTGGGCCAGATGAACCTGCACGGCTACCTGGCACGCGAGCACGTCTACTACGGTTCCGAAGAAGCACTGGACTTCACCAACATGTACTTCTACACCGTTGCCTACCACGCAATCCGCGCTTCCATGCAGATTGCTAAGGAACGCGGCCAGCGTTTCGAGGGCTTCGAGAACTCGAAGTACGCATCCGGTGAGTTCTTCGCAAAGTACATTGAGAAGGAATGGGCACCGCAGACCGAGCGTACCCGCGAACTGTTCGCTAAGCACCACATCCCCACCCGTGAAGAGTGGATTCAGCTGGCTGCTGACGTGGCACAGTACGGCATGTACAACCAGAACCTGCAGGCTGTTCCGCCGACCGGCTCCATCTCCTACATCAACGGTTCGACCTCTTCGATTCACCCGATCGCTTCGAAGATTGAGATCCGCAAGGAAGGCAAGCTCGGCCGCGTCTACTACCCGGCACCGTACATGACCAACGAGAACCTGGAGTACTACCAGGACTCCTACGAAATTGGTTACGAGAAGATCATCGACACCTACGCTGTTGCAACCCAGCACGTGGACCAGGGCCTGTCGCTGACCCTCTTCTTCCGCGATACCGCAACCACCCGCGATATCAACCGCGCCCAGATTTACGCATGGCGTAAGGGCATCAAGACCATCTACTACATCCGTCTGCGTCAGATGGCTCTTGAGGGTACCGAGGTTGAAGGCTGCGTATCCTGCATGCTCTAGCCCGAATGCTGTGACGCATTCAGCCTGAGCTGGCACACTATAACTAAAGACTGGAAGGGGCGGTTACGGTGAACACGCAAACCGCCTGCGCGACTGGCTGGCCGCGCGTGGCACCGTAACCGCCCCTTAAGAATCGGAGAATTACTAATGAGCGAAAAGGTGAAGCTCGTCGACCACGTGGTCGAGGCTATCAACTGGAACCGTATTGAGGACGAGAAGGACCTTGAGGTTTGGGATCGTCTGACCGGTAACTTCTGGCTGCCGGAAAAGGTGCCGCTGAGCAACGACGTGCCCTCCTGGAAGACTCTGACCGAGGAAGAGAAGCAGCTGACCATGCGCGTCTTCACCGGTCTGACCCTGCTGGACACCATCCAGGGTACTGTCGGTGCTGTGTCCCTATTGCCGGACGCTGTGACCGCGCACGAAGAGGCCGTGTACACCAACATTGCGTTCATGGAGTCCGTGCACGCAAAGTCGTACTCCTCGATCTTCTCGACCCTCGCCTCCACCAAGGAGATTGACGAGGCGTTCCGCTGGGCTGCTGAGAATGAGCACCTGCAGAAGAAGGCGAAGATCGTTCTGTCTTACTACACCGGTGACGACCCGCTGAAGAAGAAGGTTGCCTCCACTCTGCTGGAGTCCTTCCTGTTCTACTCGGGCTTCTACCTGCCCATGTACTGGTCTTCGCACGCGAAGCTGACTAACACCGCTGACCTGATTCGTCTGATTATTCGTGACGAGGCAGTGCACGGCTACTACATTGGCTACAAGTTCCAGCGCGGCCTGGCGAAGGAGTCCGCGGAGCGTCAGGCAGAGCTGAAGGAGTACACCTTCAACCTACTGTACGAACTGTACGAGAACGAGGTGGCGTACACCCACTCCCTGTATGACGGTGTGGGTTGGAGTGAGGACGTGAAGAAGTTCCTGCACTACAACGCTAACAAGGCTCTGATGAACCTGGGCTACGAGCCGATGTTCCCGGCGTCCGTGACTAACGTGTCCCCGGCGATCCTGTCGGCGCTGTCCCCGAACGCGGATGAGAACCACGACTTCTTCTCCGGTTCCGGCTCTTCCTACGTGATCGGTAAGGCCGTGAACACCGAGGACGAGGACTGGGACTTCTAAGCACCCTTCTCGCCTTCAGATATAAGGCTGAATAAACCGAGCGGAACCCCCGCGTGTCCACTGTGGATGCGCGGGGGTTCCGCCGTTTAACCGGGCTATCTAGTGTGCCGAGATGCCCAGACTTTCCCGGTGTAACCTGGCGCGGAAGTAGTGGAGAAGGGCCGGAGAAACAGGGGAGCGGGCGCGGTTTTGCCGGTTCCGGTTGTCGGAATTTTTACCTTCACCCCGTAGCATAAAAAATTATTGATATATCGGGGTGCGGGGCGTACTCTGATACGACTAACTATCAGCGCAGATTTGAAAGGAACATCATGCGTTCAGTTGTCATGGAAGCCCCCGGCAAAGTCGTCGTCAACGAAGTCGACAAGCCGACCTTCCTCGAACCCACCGACGCCATCATCAAGCTCGCCGCATCCTGCATCTGTGGCTCCGACCTGTGGCCCTACCGCGGCGCACAGCCCGTTGACCACCGGGCAATGGGCCACGAATACATCGGTGAGGTCGTCGAGGTCGGCTCCGAGGTCACCACCGTAGCCCCCGGCGACTTCGTCGTAGGCTCCTTCTGCATCTCCTGCGGCGAATGCGAAACCTGCACCGCAGGCTACCCCTCCCGCTGCCTCAAGGCAATCGCGGCAGGCGACGCCTTCATTGGCGCACGCTCCAACGGCACCCAGGCAGAATACGCCCGCGTACCCTTCGCAGATGGCACCCTCGTCAAGACCCCCGCTGCACCCACCGCAGAGCAGATTCCGCACCTGATGGCGGCATCCGACGTGCTCGGCACCGGCTGGTACGCAGCAGACGCAGCGCAGGCAGGCCCCGGCAAGACCATCGTCGTTGTTGGCGACGGCGCAGTCGGCCTGAGCGCAGTCATCGGCGCTAAGCAGCTCGGCGCGGAGAAGATCATCATCATGTCCCGCAACCCCGAACGTCAGGCGCTCGCTAAGGCATTCGGCGCAGCCCACATCGTGGAAGAGCGCGGCGAAGAGGGCATCGCCAAGGTCATGGAGCTCACCGACGGCGTGGGCGCACACGGCGTCGCGGAGGCTGTTGGCACCCAGCAGTCCTTCGACCAGGCTCTCGGCTGCGTACGCCACGGCGGCTACATCGGCTTCGTGGGCGTTCCGCACGACAGCTCCATCGGCACCGATAAGCTCTTCGGCAAGCAGGTTCACCTGGAAGGTGGCCCCGCCCCCGTACGCAAGTACCTGCCGACCCTCATCGACCTGATTTACAAGGGCGAAATTGAGCCCGGCCGCGTCTTCGACATGGTTCTGCCCATTGACGAGGCGGCTAAGGGTTACGAGGCAATGGACCAGCGTACCGCTACCAAGGTTCTGCTGACTATGCCGTAATAGCCGCTCGTATCGCCGGTTCCTATACCGGCTGCTGTACCCGCAACCCGGCGTATATGCGCTACTAATCCCCGCACCGATCCTGCCGCTCCACGTGAGCGGAGGTCACCGGTTGCGGGGATTAGTGCATTAAAAATTGGGTTTATTTGCCACCTTCCGGCGAGGTGAGGGACAAATGAGTGAGCCAAGGCATAGAATAAAAGAGCATGATTCGTACAACTCGAAGGATGACAATGACGAAGAAGCCTTTCCCTTCCGACCTCGAAATCGCACTTGCCGCCGATCTTTGGCCTATTAACAAGATCGCAGCAGACAACGGCATCAGCGAAGATCGCCTTGAACCCTACGGCAAGTATGTCGCTAAGGTCCTCCTCGACGAAACCACCAACGCAGAGACCGCCCGCAAGCGCGGCTCCAAGTACATCGTGGTTACCGCGGTGACCCCGACCCCCCTCGGTGAAGGTAAGACCGCAACCTCCGTCTCGCTCGCACAGGGCTTCGCACAGACCGGCCGCAAGGCAATCCTGGCTCTGCGTCAGCCCGCAATGGGCCCGACCTTCGGCATTAAGGGCGGCGCAGCGGGCGGCGGCTACTCCCAGATCGTTCCCATGGAGAAGCTGAACCTGCACCTGACCGGCGACTTCCACGCCGTCACCGCAGCACACAACCTGCTTGCCGCAATGATCGACAACCACCTGCACCACGGTAACGAGTTGCGCATCGACCCGCGTGCAATCGAGTGGCGCCGCGTTATCGACATGAACGACCGCTCCCTGCGCAACATCGTCGTGGGCCTGGGCGAACGCATGGACGGCGTGGTCCGCGAGACCGGTTTCGACATCACCAGCGCCTCCGAAATCATGGTGATTCTCTCGCTGGCAACCTCCTTCAAGGACCTGCGCGAGCGCCTGGCAAAGATCGTGATCGGACTGAACTACGACGGCGAGCCCGTCACCGCAGCCGACCTGAAGGCTGACGGCGCAATGTCCGTCATCCTGGCAGACGCAATCAACCCGAACCTGCTGCAGACCCTGGAGCACACCCCCGCACTGATTCACGCGGGCCCCTTCGGCAACATCGCAACCGGTAACTCCTCCGTGGTCGCCGACTACGTTGGTCTGGAGTACTCCGACTACGTGATTACCGAGGCTGGCTTCGGTGCCGATATGGGTGCGGAGCGTTTCTTCAACGTCAAGTGCCGCGTCTCCGGCCTGAAGCCGGACGCAGCAGTGCTCGTCGTAACCGTGCGCTCCCTGAAGTCCCACTCCGGCCTGTACAAGATCGTTCCGGGCAAGCCCCTGCCCGAAGGCATGCTGCAGGAAAGCCCCTCCGACGTGGAGAAGGGCGCAGAGAACCTGAAGAAGCACATCGAGATTGTGCGCAACTTCGGTGTTCAGCCGGTCGTGGCAATCAACGCCTTCCCGACCGACTTCGAGTCCGAGCACGAGACCATCCGCCGTATCGCTGAGGAAGCCGGTGCTCGCGTCGCTATCCACCGCGGTGTGGCTGAGGGCGGTAAGGGCACCACCGACCTGGCAGACGTGGTTGCTGAGGCATGTGACGACGTTTCGGATCTGAAGTACACCTACGATCTTGAGGACTCCATCGAGACCAAGATTGAGAAGGTTGCGACCAAGGTCTACGGCGCGGACGGCATTTCGATTGCTCCCGCTGCCGCTAAGCAGCTGAAGCGTTTCGCTGAGCTGGGCTACTCGCACCTGCCCGTGGTTATCGCGAAGACCCACCTGTCCATCTCTTCGGATGCAACTCTGAAGGGCGCACCGACCGGCTGGACTCTGCCCGTGCGCGAGGTTCGCCTGGCTGCAGGTGCTGGCTACGTCTACGCTATCTGCGGCACCATGCGCACTATGCCGGGTCTGAGCAAGAGCCCCGCAGCTGAGCGCATCGGCTTCGACGAGAACGGCGTGATGATCGGCCTGTCCTAAGGCGGCTGTTCCAGCTGATTTATAGCTAGTGGAGGCGGCGCTCCTTCCCCACAGCGGGGGAGAGGCGCCGCCTTTGCTGTAGCCTGTGGCGCTTTTGTGGAGTGGCTCTGCCCCAGATATATGGAAGCATGAGGGGCGAATACGAGGTGCGCAACGCTTGAGGGCGGGGGAGCGGAGCTCTTGAAAATAGAGTGAAACTAGGTTGCAGCCAGGCTACAACCCGGGCTGAAACTAGGCTGCAACCAGGCATCAACCAGGGGGAGTGAAGGATCCTGAAACCCCTAGTGGAGGGGTCTTTCAACCTTTCATTGAGGCTTCTATAGCGCCTGTTTTGAGGGCGGAATTGGTACGTGCTGGTTAATAATTGGGCTCTATTTGTGCTTGAAGGTCAGGTTTTATTAAACAATCTGTAGAGGTTGATTTTTTAGTGACACACTGTCTTGCATTTTGTGAAAATACGGCATTGACTAGGTATTTTGCTTTTTGAAAGGGGTTTTAATGGGTGCACTCAGTGAACCTGAAAGTGGGGCTGATGTTATTGTTTTGTAATAAAACCTCTACTTTAGGGGGTACCTACAGGGGTAAAACAGACCAATTGATTTTGCCCTCGCGCGAATAATTGTGTAGATTTTGAACGGTGAGCAGTACATTTTTTCCCGCTTATGAAGTTGCAAGTACTTGAAGATACTTTCACCTTAACCCTCTACTTCCGCAGAATACCGGGCTAAAACTGGGTATTGAACCTTTGGGATTGCCGAGTGCGGAGCTTAAGTTAAAGGTGCACCGAAGTGCCAAAAGAGGGAAATTCTAAAATTATTTTGGGTGAAATAAGTCACGCTAAAACTCGAAAAAAATGAAATTGGTACGTATGGATACCCTAAAAAACACCTGTTTTTATTACAGAATGATTACAATGAGGTGCGGGTCACTAAATCCGGCTCTCCGTACCAAATTGGGTGGTAAAACAGCCCCCAAAAAGTTCGCTACTATTGAGTCATCAAGTAATCGTGAGATTTCCAAAGTCCTCGGGTTGCTTGTGTTTGAGTGAGTGATAGATACCCCTGGGTGTCATGAGAAGCGACTGTGTATCGATGCGCAGTCGCTTCTCTGTTTAACTTTTGAATTTCGCTGTTTGAATTTCACTGAACCCTCAGCCGGGCGGGATCCAGCCGAAACCTAATCCGCGCTGAACCCAATCCGTACCGAGCGTGCTCCAGAATCTGTTCCCTGTGCATCCTATACATACAACCCGCACATGCACCCGTACATGTATCCCGCGCGTTCAACGCCGAATGCGCTGATAGGGGAGCGAACCGCATAGCTGCATGCTGTGCGGTCACAACCCCTACACTGGAACTATGACTACTTACCCCGAACCCACCCTCATCTTTGAGAACCCCGAACTGACCGTCCGTGCGTTCAGCGTCTCCGAGATGGACAATAGCGTCTACCTCATCACCATGCGCGCCACCGGCGAGCAGGTGCTCATCGACCCCGCAGACGACGCAGAAGAACTCTACGCATTCACTCTCGACGCGCTCCTGAACGACTGCCCGCAGCTCGAACTGGCAGACGGCGAAGAACGCCGCGTGCGCGTCATGGAGAAGGAAGAGGACTTCAACTCCATCAGGCCCCGCGCAATCGGTCTGACCGGCATCCTGGTCACCCACGGCCACTGGGACCACATCCGCGCTATTAAGGAGCTCGACCACCTCACCGGTGCCGTGACCTCCGCGGGTGCAGCTGATGCCGCCGCTATTAAGGAGCAGGAAGACTACACCGTCGAAGAAGAGCTGACCGGCGGTGAAAGCTTCGACTTCTACCTCTCTGATACCGTCATCCGCGCCCTGCACGTGCCCGGTCACACCCCCGGATCCATCGTCTACACCCTCGAAACCACCTGGGAAGACGGCACTCCCGCAACCCTGCTGTTCACCGGCGACGCCCTCTTCCCCGGCGGCGTGGGCAAGACCGACTCCCCGCAGCAGTTCGGTGAGCTCTTCTCCAACGTGCTCGAAAAACTCTTCGGAGGCTTCGAAGACGACGCCATCGTACTGCCCGGCCACGGCCGCTCTACCACCCTCGGCGACGAGCGCCCCCACCTGGAAGAGTGGGGAACCCGCGGCTGGTAGGCCGCACTTGATGAATTGCGCCTCCTAGTCCACCTCATATAAGTACTGCACCCTCATGCCTTCACCCGCCGCATAATCCCGCTGGTGAAAGGCGTGAGGGTGTAGAATTTAAGTTCGAAGATAAGACGAAAGGATTTTCGATGACACCCCGCCCGGCACACGGTAGCACCGCACTCAAAGCGAACGATCTGACCAGCATCCGGGTTCAGGGTGCCCGCGAAAACAACCTCAAGAACGTAGACCTCACCATTCCGCGTGATGCGATGGTCGTCTTCACCGGCCTCTCCGGCTCCGGTAAGTCCTCCCTCGCCTTCGACACCATCTTTGCGGAAGGTCAGCGCCGCTACGTCGAGTCGCTGTCCTCCTACGCGCGTATGTTCCTCGGACAGGTCGACAAGCCCGACGTAGACTTCATCGAGGGCCTCTCCCCGGCGGTGTCTATCGACCAGAAGTCCACCTCCAAGAACCCGCGCTCAACCGTCGGTACCATCACCGAAATCTACGACTACATGCGTCTGCTCTGGGCGCGCATCGGCCACCCGCACTGCCCCGAATGCGGCGAAGAAATCACCCAGCAGACCCCGCAGCAGATTGTGGATATTCTGCAGGAGTACCCCGAACGCACCCGCCTGCAGATCCTCGCACCCGTCGTCAGCGCACGTAAGGGCGAGTTCGTAGACCTCTTCAAGGATCTGCTCACCCAGGGGTACTCGCGTGCCCGTGTGGACGGCGAAACCGTGCAGCTCTCCGACCCGCCCAAGCTCGCCAAGCAGTACAAGCACACCATCGAGGTGGTCGTCGACCGCATCGTCATTAAGGACGGTATCCATCAGCGCCTGACCGATTCCATCGAAACCGCGCTCAAGCTCGCCGACGGCCGCGTGCTCATCGACTTCGTGGACCGCGAGCAGGACGACCCCGAACGCACCCGCTCCTTCAGTGAAAACCTCGCCTGCCCCAATAATCACCCGCTGCAGATCGACACCATCGAGCCGCGCGCCTTCTCCTTCAACTCGCCGTTCGGCGCATGTACCGCCTGCGACGGTATCGGCTCGCGCCTGGAAGTAGACACCGAACTGCTCGTACCCAACCCCGACCTGACCCTCGGCGAGGGCGCTATCGCCCCCTGGTCGCAGGGCAAAGCAACCACCGAATACTGGCTGCGCCTGCTCGCAGGCCTGGGGGAGGAGCTCGGCTTCGACCTGAACACCCCCTTCAAGGACCTACCCGCCAAGACCCGCGCCGCCATCCTGGACGGCAAGGACTACAAGGTTGAGGTGTCCTACCGTAACCGATTCGGCCGCGAACGTCGTTACACCTCCGGATTCGAAGGCGTGAAGGCGTACATCAAGCGCAAGCACGAAGAAACCGAATCGGACTTCGCCCGCGACCGCTACGAACAGTACATGCGCCAGGTTGCCTGCCCCTCCTGCGGTGGCGCGCGCCTGAACCCGACCATCCTCGGCGTGAAGGTCGGCGGCCAGTCCATCGCAGACATTACTGACCTGTCCCTGGCTGACGCGCTCGCCTTCGTGCGCGGTCTGCAGCTCAGCCCCCGCGAAGCCAAGATTGGCGAGCAGGTCCTCAAGGAAATTGATGCGCGCCTGCAGTTCCTGCTGGACGTGGGCCTGGACTACCTGACCCTCTCACGCTCTGCCGGTACGCTCTCCGGCGGTGAGGCGCAGCGCATCCGCCTCGCAACCCAGATTGGTTCCGGCCTGGTCGGCGTGCTTTACGTGCTCGACGAGCCCTCCATCGGTCTGCACCAGCGCGATAACCGCCGCCTCATTGAGACTCTCACCAAGCTGCGCGATATGGGCAACACCCTTATTGTGGTTGAGCACGACGAAGACACCATGCGCGAAGCCGACTGGATCGTGGATGTGGGACCCGGCGCCGGCGAGCACGGCGGCGAAATCGTGCACTCCGGCAGCTTTGAGGAGCTGCTGAAGAACACCAAGTCCATTACCGGCGACTACATGGCTGGCCGCCGCAGCATTGAGGTGCCCGCCTCCCGCCGACCCGTGGACAAGGAACGCCAGCTGACCGTGCGCGGCGCCCGCGAAAACAACCTCAAGAACGTGACCGTCTCCTTCCCGCTGGGCGTGTTCACCGCGGTGACCGGCGTGTCCGGATCGGGTAAATCCACCCTCGTCAACGACATTCTGTACACCTCCCTGGCGAACAAGCTCAACGGCGCCAAGCAGGTACCCGGTCGCCACAAGAGTATCGACGGCCTGGAACATCTGGACAAGGTCATTCACGTGGACCAGTCGCCCATCGGTCGTACCCCGCGTTCGAACCCCGCCACCTACACCGGCGTGTTCGACCACATCCGCAAGCTGTTCGCAGAGACCAGCGAAGCGAAAATGCGCGGCTACACCCCGGGTCGATTCTCCTTCAACGTCAAGGGCGGCCGCTGCGAGGACTGCTCCGGCGACGGCACCCTGAAGATTGAAATGAACTTCCTGCCGGACGTGTACGTGCCCTGCGAAACCTGCCACGGCAAGCGCTACAACCGCGAAACCCTCGAAGTGCACTACAAGGGCAAGACCATTGCCGACGTACTCGAAATGCCCGTGGAGGAGGCAGCAGAGTTCTTCGCCGCATTCACCCCGATTGCGCGCCACCTGAACACCCTCGTGGATGTGGGCCTGGGCTACATTCGCCTGGGCCAGCCCGCAACCACCCTCTCCGGCGGTGAAGCGCAGCGCGTGAAGCTCGCAACTGAACTGCAGAAGCGCTCCAACGGCCGCTCCATCTACGTGCTGGACGAGCCGACCACCGGCCTGCACTTTGAGGACATCCGCAAGCTGCTCGCCGTGCTGCAATCGCTGGTCGACAAGGGCAATAGCGTCATCACCATCGAGCACAACCTGGACGTGGTCAAGTGCGCCGACTGGATTATCGATATGGGCCCCGAAGGCGGTAGCGGCGGCGGTACCGTCATCGCCGAGGGCACCCCGGAACAGGTGGCTCAGGTGAAGGGCTCGCACACCGGCGCGTTCCTTGCTGAGATCCTGAACTAGTCAAAAACTTGCCCTAGAGGAAACCTACGTGACTGATACTCAAGGAACCGAACCCACGCGGGGAGCTCAAGCAACCCGTGGCGCTGTGAACCGTGATGCCGTGAATCGTGGTGCTGTGACCACTGCGGACCGTGCGCGGCACATCCTGCACACCCAGCTGGAGGCGGACTTCTGCCAGGCACCCGGCTCGATTAGCCGCGCCCTCGAAGAGCTACGCGACTACCCGGAAGCCGAGAGCCTGCCGCTACTCGCCACCGTGCAGCCTCCCTCCGAGAAGATGGGCGCCGCACGCCGCCGCAACGACGATATCTGGGAGTTGCGCGTCGCCAACTACGCGAGCATCGGCATTCTCTGCGCCAAACATCCGCGCGTGCTGGACAAGGCCATCGACTACATGCTCGGCGACCAGTCGAACTGGCTCGGCGACTACGCGCAGCTACGCCAGCTCAACGAACTGCTCACCCCCTACACCCAGCAGGTCAGCGGCACGAGCATCTACTACACGCCCGGCCGCGCCCTGCTGAACTCGGTCGTACCTGAGGGTGTGCAGGCGCAGGAGGTCAAGTGCGCCGTGCCCGGTGTGGGCATGATGCGCCGCGTTGACCCCGCCGAGCTAAAGGCTGCGTTGCTTGCCGAAATCACCGGCGAGCGCACCATCCGCAGGGAGGCGAACGCCTCCGCGGGGGCGCTTGAGGCCGACCCGGAGGACACCGAGGCGCGCGTAACCCGTCTGCGCGTGGAGCTGCTGGACGCTGAGCAGTTTGAGCGCTTCCGCGGGGATAAGCGCTACTCGAACGCGCTGGGCTTTAGCGTGACCCGCCCGGACGTGCTGGTGCTTGCCGCATACCCGGTGGAAGAGGATACACCTGATGCACCCGCGGCAGGGGAGAGCCCCGCGCTCGCAGACCCTATCGCTATGGTTGGCCTGAGTGACGATTCGCCGATTATGCGTCAGATTGGCATTGATGTGCTGCCCGCCTTCCGCGGCGCGGGTATTGCGAGCGCCCTGGTGCGAGATGCCGCACGCCTGACCCTGGCGGAAGGGTACCTGCCGTTCTACGGTACGAGCCCGTCGCACATGCTGTCGCAGAGGGTTGCGATGAATGCCGGGTTGGTGCCGACCTGGTGGGAGTACGTGTCCACCAGCCTGAATGACCTACCCATGGATTAGATTTGCCTACAGACTAGAGCCGCCCGCGCTAGGCATAACGACATGTAGAAAGCCCCCGAGATTCGGAGTCTCGGGGGATTTTTGCTGCTGAGTTTCGCGTGTTAGCCGCGCGGGATTCAGCGTGCCGGGATTTTCGCGGGATTCAGCGTCTAGGGTCGCCGCATAAGGAACAACGTCTAGAGCCTTACCAGTTACAGCTCCGCGCCGTTGCTGGCAATCACCTCGCGGTACCAGTGGAAGGACTTCTTACGGTAACGCGCCAGGGTACCGGTGCCGTCGTCGTTGCGGTCCACGTAGATGAACCCGTAGCGCTTGGACATCTGCGCGGTGGAGGCGCTAATCATGTCGATGCAACCCCAGGTGGTGTAGCCGAGCACGTTCACGCCGTCCTCAATCGCCTCGCGTACCGCGTGCAGGTGCTGGCGCAGGTAGTCGATGCGGTAGTCATCCTCCACGGTGAGCTCACCGTTCACCTCGACCAGCTCGTCGCGGGCGCCCAGGCCGTTCTCCACGATGAACAGCGGCTTCTGCCAGCGGTCCCAATACTGGTTGAGGACCACGCGCAGGCCGATCGGGTCGATCTGCCAGCCCCATTCGCTGGCGGGCAGGTTCGGGTTCACCACGCCGCCGAGGATGTTGCCCTCGCCGCGTTCGCCTCGTGCCGGGTCGCCGGTCGCGCAGGTGGACATGTAGTAGCTGAACGACACGAAATCCACGGTGTTCTTCAGGTCCTCGCGGTCCTGCTCGGTGATGTTCAGTTCCACGCCCTTCTCACGCAGGGCACGCAGGAAGTAGCCGGGGTATGCGCCGCGCACGTGTACGTCACCGAATGCGAAGTTCGCCTGTTCCGTCTGCATGGCGGCGAGTACGTCGGCGGGGTCGGGGGTGAGCGGGTAGGTGGGCATGGCAAGAATCATGCAACCGACCTGGGCGCCGGGCGCCAGTTCGCGTGCCGCAGCGGTGGCGCGTGCGGAGGCGACCAGCTCGTGGTGCATCGCCTGGTACAGGTCGGCGTCGCTGAGCTGATCCGCCGGGGTGTTAATGCCGCCGGACATGAACGGCAGGTGCAGCATCGAGTTGATTTCGTTGAAGGTCAGCCAGTACTTCACACGCTTGCCGTAGCGGGCGAACACGGTGCGGGCGTAGCGTTCGTAGAAGCCGATGAGTTCGCGGCTGGTCCAGCCGTTGTACTGCTCCACCAGGTGCAACGGGGTTTCGTAGTGGCTGAGGGTGATGAGCGGTTCCATGCCGTGCTTTTCGAGCTCGTCGAGCACGCGGTCGTAGAAGGCGAGGCCCGCCTCGTTCGGGGTTTCTTCGTCGCCGCGGGGGAAGATACGCGACCAGGCGATGGAGAAACGGAAGACCTTGAAACCCATCTCCGCGAGCAGGGCGATGTCTTCGCGGTAGCGGTGGTAGAAGTCAATGCCCTCCAGCTTGAGGTTGTTCTCGGTGGGTTCCGCGGTGCGCGGGTACAGGCCGCCGGCGGGCAGCACATCCTGCAGGCTGGGGCCCTTGCCGTCTTCGTTCCAGGCGCCCTCGAACTGGTTGGCGGCGGTGGCGCCTCCGAAGAGGAAACCGTCAGGGAACGCGCCGAGCGGCTGCGGCTCGGTCAGCGCCGGGTTGGTGGGCTGTTCAGCGCTGACGCTGGGTAGCGCGGTGGTTTGGGCGGTGATGTGCTGGTCCTGATGCACGGCATCCTCCAAGGTGCTTTAGGATTTTCTTCTACCCTAGCGGAGGGGGAGGGGGATTACTAGGTTTTAGCTACCCGGGTGGGCGTTTTCCATTGTGGGGAGACGTAGGAGCTGTGGCGGGCGTAACCGTAAAATAGGAACGTGCAGATTATTCGAGAGACCGGCCCCGAATCCGGCGATATCCTCATTCACCACGACCAGACGCTGCAGATGCTCCGCGAGGTGGCAAGCGGGCAGCGTGAAGCAACCCTACGCATGTATCAGCCGAACCCGACGGTCGCGTTCGGCCGCCGTGACGAACTGAACCCCGGCTTCGCGGAGGCCTCCGCGGCGTGCGCCAAGCACGGTTTTGAAGTGTTGGTGCGCAAGGTCGGCGGGCACGCCGCCGCCTACCATCAGGGGTGCCTGGTCGTGGACCATTTTCAGCCCGCCTCCGACGCCCGCAGCGGTAACACCCTACGTTACGAACTCTTCGGTTCCATGTACGCGCAGGCGCTCCGCGAGGTCGGTGTGGATGCGCGCATGGGCGAGATTCCGGGGGAGTACTGCCCCGGCGAGTATTCGGTGCACGCGCAGCTTCCCGCCTCCGCAGGTGGTGGCCGCATTAAACTGGTCGGCACCGCCCAGCGTGTGGTGACCGGCGGCTGGTGGTTCAGCACCGGCATCGTGGTCTCCGACTCTGCGCCGCTGCGGGCGGTCACCGCGGATGTGTACCGTGCCCTCGGCATGGACCTGGACCCCGCTACGGTTGGCGCGGCGCAGGATGCAAACCCCGCCCTGCTCATGGAAGACCTGGAAGACGCCATCGTTGAGGTGTACGCCCAAAACGGTTTTCACTAGGCTACCCATCTGACGGAGCGACTATCGGGTCTGCTCCCAGCGGCCTAAACCCCACCCCTAAACTTTTATTCCGTTTTTACCCCCACCTGAAGCGAAGGAGCATCCATGCGTTGGGCACAGATTAAAGACTCGAAGGGCAGCCGCGCGGTCTGCTTCTTCGAAGAGACCGTGTACGAGCTTCCGGCGAAGCTTAGCCCGCTACTGAATTTCTACAGCCGGTTCCGGCTGAACTTTGGCGACCCGAAGAACGCCGTGGCGATCCTGAAGGAGAACGGCGCGACCGTCATGGGTCACGGCGAGGAGCTGTGGAACTCCCTACCCTTTATTCGCCCGCTGGATAAGCCCGGCAAGATTGTGTGCGCCGGCCTGAACTACCGCGACCATGCCGCGGAAATGAACCTTGAGGTGCCTGAGCATCCGGCGCTGTTCGCGAAGTTCCCGAACGCGCTGATTGGCCCCGGCGAGCAGATCCGCATGCCCGCCGCCGACGGCACCGGCAGCACGAAGGTCGACTGGGAGGTTGAGCTGTGCCTGGTCGTGGGCGCTCGCCTGCGTAATGCCACGGAGGAGCAGGCACTTGAGGCTCTGATGGGGTACACGGTCATGAATGATGTGTCGGTGCGTGACTGGCAGGGTCGTTCCTCGGAGTGGTTCCAGGGTAAGAACTGGGATGCGATGACTCCGTTTGGTCCGGTGATTGTGAGCCCCGATGAGGTTGACCCGGTTGCCGGTCTGGAGCTGGTCTGTGAGGTGGATGGTGTGGTGCGTCAGCGCGGCACGACGGCGGATATGGTGTTCACTCCGGCGCAGCTGCTGTCCTATATTTCGCGGTTTATGACCCTGGAGCCGGGTGACCTGGTGGCGACGGGTACTCCCGCCGGGGTTGGTTTATCGCTGCATCCGCGTCAGTGGTTGAAGCCGGGGCAGACGGTGCGCACCCGCATTGAGGGCATTGGTGAGCTGGTGAATGTCTGCTCGGAGGCGGGCGCCCTGTAGCTATCCGGTAGCTCTGTGAGTAATCGCTATTGAACCCACGTGAACCCACGCTGGGGGGGGCTACCGATACCTGCTGCGGGGCGCACCCGCGGTAGCTATAGGTGAATATATATGCACTCCGCATGTGTTTTTAAGGCACATGCGGAGTACTTTTTTGCATTGATAAAGCCCCCGGTGGGCGGCTTGGAGTCGTTGCTGGGAGCTGCGTGCAGCACCTCGAGTGGGGGCGTGGTGTGTTTGCATGGTTACACACTGACAAACACATAGAAACTTTGAACTTTTACGTGAATTTTAGGGTTTTACGTGGGTTTTGAGGGGTCAGCGAGGTGAAGCGCAGGGTGCCCCTGTTGGGTGATGGTTACCAGAAAATTGCTCTTTGAGGGGTGGCTGGGTGCCCGTCTCGGTGCATGGGGTGCTATCTGCTCTCGGTGCAGAATCTCAGATTGTGGTCACCTGTGAGAAATTCAACAGGGAGTTTTGGCGCGTCTTTTGGGGAATTTTAAGGTTTAAGGTTTAGTTCCCCGTGCGCATTTTTCGTTTTCTTCACATCATCATCGCTTGACTAGGAGTAAAGCCTAAACACTGCGGTGCAAATTCTGCGTCTTCAAACACCAATAAATGCACAAAGGTGCAAGGAGATGTGACTCTAAACCTGAACCTTTATCAAAAAATCGGTGCCCAAAATCACAAACTCGTTTTGCGTTCACCCAAAAGACTATGTAGGGTATGGGGATTATCTGAGAGTTTCCTGAGAACTCCTGCCAGAAGATTAGGACCCACCCGGGCACACCCTCAGATGCATATTTCACTCACGTCCGTGTTTGTTCATACAAACGCACTCACTCAAATAAGCCGACACGAACGAAAGAAAAACATGACCGCAACTGCATCCAAAAACCCGGCACAGCGCCCGGCAAACCGCCGCCGTGCCACCATCGCTGCCTCCGCAGCACTGGCAACCGTCATCACCGGCGCGAACCTCCCCGCGACCTTCGGTGCAACCGCCCCCACCCGTAACGTAGCCGGTACCACCTGCGTCGACGCAGGCTACCGCACCGTGCCGACCCTGGCGAACCTCACCAACGTGGCGCCCGGTCCGACCTGCTACTGGAACCCCGACCAGAAGGCACAGAGCATCGCGACCCTCGCACCGGTTAACTCCTCCCTCACTAAGGCGCAGCTGACCACCACCGAGAACACCTCGCCCCTCAGTGGTAAGCTCGCCCGTGATTCATTCGCCGCCAAGAAGCTCACCGGCACCGAAGCCGTCGTAGCCAATAGCAGCGAAATCAGCCGCACCTTCCTCGAATACAGTGCCGATGCGGGTAACCACCCCATCACCACCGCCATCAACGCGGGCACTGTGAAGAAGGACCGCGCCCAGACCGTTGGCGGCCACGAGAATATCCCGACCCTCGCCGTGAACTCCGCGAACCCGCACCAGGAGTACGTCGAGGTCGTCTCCCGCGATGGCCGTGTCAACGCCAATGCAGAGAACAAGCGCATCCTCACCGGCGGCGTCCCGATCCCGAAGTGGCTTGCCGAGGACCACGGCCTCTCTGGCGACCAGTCCGTCGCCCTCTACGACGAAGCGACCGGCATCTGGCGCTCCTACTTCAAGTTCGTCAAGGATGCAGACGCACAGACCTACACCAGCACCGCCCGTGTGCAGGTGGGTGGCGGCAACGTATCCACCCCCAAGAGCGCAAAGATTCAGTACGACAACGTCGGCCGCGGCAACGCAGGTCAGACCGTCACCATCAACGCACCCGTGAGCATCGACGCGAAGTCCGGCAATGCCCGCACCTCCTACCCGATTGCTCGCGGCGCGAAGTTCCGCCTGGCAAAGAACGTACCCGGCGCGTCCATCGACGCGAACACCGGCGTTATCACCTACAAGATTCCCGCAGGCACCCGCGGCACCGTGGACATTCCCGTGGCGGTTGACTACCCGGCAACCTACCACGTGTCCTCCGGCGGTTACATGCTCGCTAAGCCGAACTTCGGCGGCGTGGGCGAAGACAACTACTGGCTGACCCTCAAGAACGGCACCTCCTCCGTGGTGGGCCTGGCAAATGAGCTCACCCAGATTGGTGTGGACGAGCTCAAGGCCGGCAAGATCAACCACATGGTGTCCATCACCGCGGCTGACTACGCTGCACTGGTCTCCTCCTTCCCCGCGAAGGGTACCGACGGCAAGATTGACGCGAGCAAGTACCCGAACGCACCCCGCGCAGGTCAGCGTGGCTTCCTGCCCGCAAGCTTTGATGTGGAAGAGCACCTGGCAAACACCGGCCACGCTGACGACCAGCTCACCCGCATGATCCTGACCGCAATGAAGGAATACGGCTTCATCCTCACGGACCACAACCTCTTCACCAACGCATTCAACCTGGAGGCGGCAAGCTCCTACGCGCCCTACGCCCGCCAGGGTAAGAACGTGTATAAGGAAGACCCGCAGCTGGCGGCAATGTTCGCGAACTTCGTGCCCAGCGGCTTCACCGGCAACCAGTTCCCCTGGCAGCAGGTGCAGTGGATGCCCGTGAACTACACCGAGTCCGCTGAGAACACTGCACGCCGCGAGGGCACCCAGGTTCTGCCGCAGAGCAACAACCAGGCTGCCGACTCGAACGCTGACGCGCACAAGATTGCACGCCCCGTGACCGTGCGCCGCTCCGCCGTGCGCACCCCCAAGGCCGTGCGCATCAGCGACGCCGAGACTCAGAACGCGGCAGTGAACCAGGCTTCGGACGCCGTGAAGTTCAAGTACCCCTCGGATTCCTACGGCAAGACCGGCACCGGCTCCGGCGTGTTCTACCAGCCCGCCGAGCACCACGCCACCGTCTACGCCGGCGAAACCGCAGTCGCGCAGAGCGTTCACCAGTCGCACAAGGTTTCCCCGAACTACCGTTACGCCCGCGACTACAACTTCCAGGAAATCGAGCAGACCCCGAACTTCCGCCCCAGCCGCTGGGTCAACAAGGAGAAGGTCAACACTGCTGGCGGCCAGTTCTCCAGCGCGGAGACCGGCATCCGCTTTGCCTCCAACGGCAAGACCGGCACTTACTCGATCGATTTGAACACTCACGAAGTCACCGGCACCACCTGGGATCTGCGCCGCGACAACGGTACGAACATCACCGTGAACCGCACCGGCAAGGCACCCGCACGCATGTCCGATGTGAAGGCGAAGAGGGGCTCCGCCGCGCAGCTGTACTCGATTCCGCTGAAGGTACACGTGGTCGACAAGAACAGCCCCATCGCACGTGAGGATTCCGTCTCTCTGTACTCGGGCACCACCCAGAACGTGGCAGTCCTGAACAACGACGAAGCATCCTTCGGCGCATACAGCCGCGGCGAAACCGTGAAGAAGCTCGAGCTGCTCAACCAGCGCGGCCAGGCCGTCAGCGCATACAGCGATGAATACGGCACCTACCGTGTGGTGACCCTGCCCGACGGCACCCAGGGCATTGCGGTATCTGCTAAGAATAAGCAGGGCTTCGCGCCGCTGGTCCGCTACCGCGCAGTGACCGACAAGGGCGTAAAGTCCGCTGAAGGTTACCTGCAGGTGGCAGTCGCTAACCGCTAAGGGCCCGCTAGGGTTGCATGCCCGCGAGCTGATGCGCAGTTAGGGGAGAGGGGCACGTCAAGAAAGCACGCCGCGCAGGCGTAACTTCCTTGACGTGCCCCCTTTCCTGTACATAAGGTGAAAATACTATGACTCAGAGCCAGCACACAGACCAGACCGAAACTAACACCACCCACACTGACCATGCCCATGAGCATGCATCGGACCATACCCACGAGGTACCCACCAACGCGCCCCTCCTCGAAGGCAGCGGCCCCAAAGACTGGGAGGAACAGTTCGGCGGATCCGTCGCGATTTTCTCTGCGCTCGCGAACCCGCTACGCCTGGCGATTGCGCACCACCTGATGCACCGCCCGCACAGCGTGAGCGAACTGCACACCTGCCTGGGTATTTCGCAGCCGCTCGCCTCGCACCACCTGCGCATCCTGCGTGAGGCTCACGTGATTGACCGTGAGCAGCAGGGACGCACCACCATTTACCGTCTGAAGGACGACCATATTAGCCACATTGTGGTTGACGTGTATGAGCATACGCGTGAGCATCATGCGGACTAGTTTGCCCTCAAGCTGAGCGTTGCCTGGGAGCCGTTGTAAGATAGTGTGTGTCCGTGCACCAGTACAGTGCGGAATAGTATGCGCACCGGCGGCGCCCAGAGTGGCACGCTTGCGCCTGAGTTAAGGAGACTTATGTCTGCCGCTGATTCTTCAGCAATTGTTATTAGCGTTTCTGGTGAGGAGCGCGAGGTCACCGCGAAGACTGCCGCTGAGCTGTTCGCTGACGACCCGAAGATCGTTGTGGCACGCGTGAACGGCGTGCTCGTTGATCTCTCCCACGAGCTGTCTGCTGGCGACTCCGTTGAGCCGGTTTTCATTCACGAACCGGACGGCCTGAACGTTCTGCGCCACTCCGCTGCGCACGTGATGGCGCAGGCGGTGCAGGAGTACCGCAAGGACGCCAAGCTGGGCATCGGCCCGTACATTACTGACGGCTTCTACTTTGACTTTGATGTGGCTGAGCCGTTCACCCCGGAAGATCTGAAGAAGATCGAAAAGTCGATGATTAAGATCATCAAGTCCGGTCAGCTGTTCCGCCGCCGTGTGGTCACCCACGACGAGGCTGTCGCCGAGATGGCGAACGAGCCGTACAAGCTGGAGCTGCTCTCCCTGACCCAGGGCCCCGGTTCTGGTGCGGATGCTGCCGAGGGCGCATCCGTGGAGGTCGGCGAGGGTGAAATCACCATTTACGACAACGTGAACGCGAAGACCGGCGAGACCGTCTGGAAGGACCTCTGCCGCGGCCCGCACCTGCCGAACACCAAGCTGATCGCTAACGGTTACGCCCTGATGCGTGCCGGTGGCGCGTACTGGCGCGGTTCTGAGAAGAACCCCATGCTGCAGCGTATTTACGGTACCGCTTGGCCGACTAAGGACGAGCTGGTGGCATACAAGGAGCGCATCGCTGAGGCGGAGCGCCGTGACCACCGCCGCCTGGGCCGTGAGCTGGACCTGTTCTCCTTCCCGAAGAACATTGGTCCCGGTCTGCCGGTCATTCACCCTAAGGGTGGCGTGATTAAGCGCGAGATGGAAGACTACGTGCGTACCCGCCACATTCAGGAGGGTTTCCAGTACGTCAGCACCCCGCACATTTCGAAGGAAGACCTGTTCTACACTTCCGGTCACCTTCCGTACTATGCGGACGGCATGTTCCCCTCCATGGAGCTGGATAACGGTAACTACCGCCTGAAGGCCATGAACTGCCCGATGCACAACGAGATTTACCGTTCTCGTGGCCGTTCGTACCGTGAGTTGCCGCTGCGTTTCTTTGAGTTCGGCACCGTGTACCGTGACGAGAAGTCCGGCGTGCTGCAGGGCCTGACCCGCGTGCGCATGATCAGCCAGGACGACTCCCACTCGTATGTGACGAAGGAGCAGGCACCGGACGAGGTGCGTCACCTGCTGAAGTTCATGCTGAGCCTGCTTGAGGACTTCGGCATGACTGACTTCTACCTTGAGCTGTCCACCCGTGACACTGAGGGAGATAAGAAGGATAAGTTCATCGGTACTGATGAGCAGTGGGAGGAGGCTACCGCGGTTCTGGAGCAGGTTGCGAAGGAGACCGGCCTGGAGCTCGTCCCGGATCCGGGTGGTGCTGCGTTCTACGGCCCGAAGATTTCGGTTCAGGCGAAGGACGCGATTGGCCGTACCTGGCAGATGTCGACCGTTCAGTACGACTTTAACCAGCCGAGCCGTTTCGGTCTGGAGTACCAGGCTGCGGACGGTACCGTGCAGGAGCCGGTCATGATTCACTCGGCGAAGTTCGGCTCGATTGAGCGCTTCTTGGGTGTGCTGACTGAGCACTATGCGGGCGCGTTCCCGGCGTGGCTGGCACCGGTTCAGGTCATTGGTGTGCCGGTTGCTGAGGCGTTCAACGACTACATGACCGAGATTGCGGACAAGCTGCGTGCGCACGGTGTGCGTGTTGAGGTGGATTACGGTTCGGACCGCTTCACCAAGAAGATTCGTACTGCGTCTACTGAGAAGGTTCCGTTCATTCTGATTGCTGGCGGTGAGGATGCGGAGCACGGCGCTGTTTCGTTCCGTTTCCGCGGCAACAAGCAGGAGAACGGCGTGCCCGTGGATGAGGCTGTGGCACGTATTGTGGAGCATATCCGCAACCGCGTGAACGAAGACCCCAAGCCCAGCACGGAGGCTGCTGAGTAGTACTAGGCTTTCTGGGTCTAGCTCATATATAGAAACCACCCCCTTTTGCGGCGACAAGCTGCGGAGGGGGTGGTTTTTTGTTTGCTTTGAGGAGGCGCGGGTGTCTTCGTGCTAGTGTAAGCGATGGCGCTAACGTTCCTTGCCGTTCGGAGGTGCCGGTAATTGTTCGATTTAGATAAGGATGTCTGAATGCATTGAACAACTTAAAATGGGGGGTAATAGTCGATTTAGCATATCTTCCTCTCAAATGAGTCTTTTATAAAAGTTAATTTCAATGTTTTATTCAGTACAATTCCTTTTCTAGTTCATTTAGGAAGGTGATTAAAAATTGATGGCGACTTTCTGCCATTTGTTTGGCAGTCTCCGTGTTCATTTCATCTTTTAAGAGGAGCAACTTGTCATGGAAATGTTGAATGGTATCAGTAAGGGGTCTCCCTTTGTGGCCACCATAGGAAAAAGTTCGCGCAATTCCTACAGCTCCTATCGCATCCAGGCGGTCTGCATCCTGGACAATCTTGCCTTCTATGGTTTCTGGATGTTTACCGCGATTTTTGCTGAAAGAAACAGCATTGATAACCTGGCAAATCTGGTCGATTTGGTTTTGAGGAGTACCAATCTCTTCTAGAAACGTGCGAGCATTCGCATTATTCTCTGTTTGAAATAATTTATCATCATCAGCATCGTGAAGAAGAGCTGACAAGCCCACTACCTCCATATCACATAGACCTTCTGCTTGTGCGATTCTCATAGCATTGGTATAGACGCGAAGGGTATGCTCTACATCATGGCCATCCGCTCGATCAGCAAATAAAGTTTTAACATACTGCTTTGTAGCATGGATTCGTTCTTCTATCATCGTTCTTCTCCTTTGTATACCTTACTTCAATCAATCTCATGATAGGCTTTGCCTGCCATATCTAGATCGTAATATTGATAGAACTCTTCTTTTGTCTGTGTGGTATGGACTTGACCATCCTTTTCTGTCTGGTTAAAACTTTGAAAGTCGATTAACTACACTTAATTTTCGCATAGTCATCCGAATTCCAAATTTTTTTTCAAGATAATTAGTATTTAAACGTTTTTTTCGAGCTTCACGTGGTAAATATAGGTAACAGCACTCGTGACCACCATAGAACTCTTCATCTCCAAAATTCTCTCTACTAAGTTCTGTTAGAGTACTTTCGGGAATCTGTTCATTAGTAAAAACTAGATGAACGCGAGAACTATCATAAGTATTATCAAATGGGTTTTCTTGAATAGCAATCTCTAATTGGTTAATTTCTTTGATAATTATTGATAAATCAGCTCCAATTTTATCCAAAATTGTATCATGAACTAACTTTCTGATTTCTTCGTCAGATAACTCTGATTCTAAAATAATATTCCCACTCTGAATATATGTTTGAACGTTTAAAAAACCAACTTCTGTTAGGATTTCTACTAAATAAGACATTTTGGGAATTCTATTGGTACCAGTTGGTGTTACTCCACGAAGGAAAATAATCTTTTTCATATTATCTTTCCAATGCGTCTTTTGCTAGAGAGTTCATCATTTCCCCATAATATTGAGGGGCTCCCGTTGAAAAATAATTAAACCATGCTTCAACTGTAGTTTTTGAATACAGACCCAACTCCTCGACAATTAACTTAGCCCATAATAAAGAGCCGGCTGAACTTGCGGTAATAAGCTTTCCGTCTTGAACTGCAATCTCATCTTTGTAATAACTATGTCCTCGATAATGTTGGCTCATTTGGCTTAAAAAGAATGAAGCATTACTTGTATGATATCGATTATCTAAAATTCCTTTTTCGGCTAATCCCAAAGTGGCTCCACAGATAGCTCCAACTAAGATATTTTCTTGTAGTAGTTTAGAGGCAAGTTCTAAAACGTCATCTTGCTCATTGTTTAACCAACTATCTCCTCCGATAAGCAATAGAGCATCTGTATTTGCAGTATCTATATCATATAGATTAAAATCTGGAACAATTGTCATTCCTCCAGCAGTTTTTATAGACTTTTTCCCTTTAGAAACCGTTAATAATTTTACTTTAGGTTCTCCTAATATATCCTGTAAACTTAGTGCATGCATCAAATAGCCATGTTCCCAATCAGCCATAGTATCTTGAACATACATATAAATATTTTTCATAATGCTTACCGCCCTTTGATAAATAATCAAACTATTAATTTTTTATTGTATCATATTTTGTGTTTCACTGTAATACCAATATTTTTACTTCATTAGTAAAATAGAGATTTTTAAATATTGAACAACTTGCGGAGGGGGTGGTTTTATGTGTGCTTTGAGGGGGAGGTTGGGTGAAGAAAGTTGTGTTGTGAAGGGAGTTTTTAACCCCAGAGTGCTAGTGTAGTAGTAAGGTGAACGTCCATAGTCATTCAGAAAATGGGTAGCTGGATGTCTGCGAAAATGATGTATCGCTGTTGATTATTGAGGGAGCACGAGCGTATGAAGTCGAATAAGTATGTTCCTGTTGGGATGCTGTTCTTGATCCTGGCAATTATCTTGAACGCAGTGTCAACTGTCAGCGACCTAGTGCTTGGAATTCTCTACGGCATCTCGATAGCGGTATTGATTATTGGACTATCTAATAGTCGAAAATAGGTGCTGCAACTGAGAAAAGGGGGCTGGGGGTCTTCCCGGTTTGGCCGCTCAGCTGGCAGTAGCTGCATGGAGCTGCCGAGGTGCATTATAAGCAACCAAGGAGGTATATTATGAAAAGTATTATTTTTCAGAGCATCGGTGCTTTTATCCTCGTATTTTCTCTTTCCTGTCTGTTCTTGACAGTGATTCAGGGAATGGGAAATCTTTGTTCACCAAACGTTCTTATGATTTCCTTAGGTATGGGTTTGGCATCGGCTACCATGTACTTCTTTGCATTCAGGAATCATGACTAGTCAACCGTGCTATCTTAAAACATCTTAGAGGTAGGGCTATTGTCAGCCCTACCTCTCTTTTGTGTGTCTGTGCCATATGGTGTGTCTACGGTAGCGCACTAGGGTTCGTTTGAAATCCTGTACTCGCACCTAGTTGTTCCCAATCTTTTTGCGCGACGGCGGCGGTCAAGCACGGTGCTTGCGCGGGTATACCTGTGCCTTCGCTATTACATGGTCGAAGAGAACCGACCCCTGAATAGTATTATGGAAAGCAACGCCGCTTACGAAGAAGCAACAGCCTTTATCGTAGAAGGTGCATTTGAAAGGATTGAAGAATGGCAAGCATTGAAGTGATGAAAGAACGAGCTCGCATTGCGGGACGCTTCAACCTGTCTGCCCGCCGCAATCCAGAACACCGCGCACTCGTAACCCTAGCGGCTCAACGTGCCGGAGGAGAATGCCACGTCATCCCCGCTGCACCCGGCGAGAAAGTCGCTGACGTTTTCCGCCGCTCCCGTAACATTGCTGGAGAATCAGCCGTCATCATCGTCACCGAAATCAACGGAACGCTCTACGCCCAGATTATCCAAGCCGAACGCGTCCGAAACCTCGGGCAAGACTCACGCGGTGTAACAACCGTTGCCAGCGCATCTGGCGTTACCCAGCCAGAAACCGCACACGAAGACCTAACAATCGGCACCTTCCTGCAGTACGCACAGATGATCCCGAACGGCTCAGTTGTCCTAGAAAGCGACCTGAGCTCGGTGCAGGCAGTTGCACAGAACGCGCTGGGAACTCACTTAGTCATTGCCTAGAGAAAAGCCCAGAAGAACCGAGATAGACGAAAAGGACCCGGCGGACTATCCATCAGATAGCCCGCCGGGTCCCTTCTTTATACCGTTGCTACGCGCTCAGCCCTTAGCGAGTAGTCCGTTCCAGCAGCTGCAACACGTTCTGGTAGCTGTGGCCGGTCGCCTCCGTCATACCCTGCTCACAGGTGCGGTTTGCCGAAATGTATGCGGCGAACTGCTTCTGCTCGCTCAGCTCCGCAGCCTCCGCCTCCGTAGCGCTCGCAGTCAGCTCCGGGTGCAGCATACCGCGGTCACCCGCATAACCACAGCAACCCCAGTGCTTCGGTACGTACACGTCGTCACTCATCGCGTTCGCAATCTTCTCAAACGCAGGCTGAGTACCCAAGTGAGTCATGGAGCAGGTCGGGTGCAGCGCAACCGACGGCAGGGGAGCAGACACAGTCAGCTTATCCAGCATGTTGTCGGCGGCAAACTGCACCGCATCGTACATGCGCAGACGCGAGAAGTCCGGCTCGCCCGGCTTCAGACCGTTCACGATCTTGTGCTCAAGCGCCTTAATAACCTTCTCGCGCATCACCTCAAGGCCCTCAGTACAGGACGAAGCGTCACACACGACCGGCAGACGGCCACCGTCAGTAGCCTCCCACAGGGACTTCAGCACACGGTCGCTCATAATCGAGTAGCCGTCGGTGAAGCCCTTCGACTTCCACGGGGTGGAGCAGCACATCTCGCCAATATTGTCCGGGATGCGGTACTTCACGCCCGCACGCTCACACAGGCGGATGAACGCCTGGGTTGCGTTGACCGGGTCGTGCTTGCCGTCGCCGTCCACACCGCCGAACATGGAGTTCACGCAGGCGGGGAAGAACACAATCTCAGCGGTTGCGTCCTTGTGCGGCTTACGTGCCGGGCCACCGACCGGCAGGTCCTTCTTGTAGGAAGGAACCATGTCGTCGCCCATGACCTTGCGGGCAATGTTGGTGGTGCCGTGCACCACGGGGAACGGCAGCTTCTTCGCCACGGTCAGCGACTTACCGGCGACCTTATCCATGATGCCCCACTGCTGTGCGGCGATCTTCCAGCCGGTAGCGGCCAGCTTGTCCTGGTTCTCAGAACGCAGGCGGCGAATCAGGTCACCGGTGTTGATGTTCACGGGGCAACGGGTCTGGCACATGCCGTCCACAGCACAGGTCTCAATGCCGTAGTACTCGTACTCCTTACGCAGGCGCTCAGCGAGTTCGTGGTCGCCGTTCGCCTCAGCGGCAGCAATCTCACGGCGTAGCACAATACGCTTACGGGGGGTCAAAGTCAGGTTGCGGGAGGGGCAGACCGGCTCGCAGTAGCCGCACTCCACGCAGCGGTCGACTTCTTCCTCAACGGTTTCGGCGACCTTCAGGTCGGTCACGTAGTCGGTGTCCGGCTCAACCAGCAGAACGCCCGGGTTCATGAAGCCCTTCGGGTCAATGAGGCGCTTGATCTGGCGCATCACGTCGAAGAGTTCGTCACCGAACTGGCGGCTCACGAACGGAGCCATAATACGGCCGGTACCGTGCTCAGCCTTCAGCGAGCCCTCATTACCAAGAATCAGCTGAACCATTTCTTCAGTGAAGTCGCGGTAGCGGTCCAGCTGCTTCGGGTCGCGGAACTGCTCGTTCAGCATGAAGTGGATGTTACCGTCCTTCGCGTGACCGAAAATCACGGAGTCCTGGTAGCCGTGTGCGTCGAACAGCTTGGTCAGGTCGCTGCAGGTGTTACCCAGAACCTCGACGGGTACGACCACGTCTTCCAGCAGTGCGTTAGTGCCGGAACGGCGGTTACCCGCAACGGTGGTGTACAGGCCACGGCGTGCCGCCCACAGTGCGTTACGCTCAGACAGCTTGCTGGTCATCGACACCGGCGAAGCCACCGGCAGGCTCTTAAACATGGGTGCCGCAGCGGCAGCCAGGTCGTTCAGCTCCTGCTCAGAGTTGCCCTGGAACTCAACCAGCAGGGCGGCGTGGTCCTTCACGTCAATGGCGGCGAGCGCCTCCGCAGCCTGGCCGGTACGCTGAGCCACACGAATACTGGTGGCGTCCATCAGCTCCACGGTAGCGAGCTTGTTAGCAACCAGTTCGGGCACGGAACGTGCAGCATCAATCAGGTTGTCGAACACGAGCAGGCCGGTGGAAATGTTCTTCAGAATCGGCAGAGTGCGGTAGGTTGCCGAAGCGACGAAACCGAGGGTGCCCTCCGAACCAATCAGCAGGTGCTGCAGAATGTCCACGGGGGTCTCGAAATCGACCAGGGAGTTCAGGCCGTAACCCATGGTGTTCTTCATGGAGTACTGCTGGCGAATCTTCGCCATGGATTCGGGGTTCTCGGTGACGCGCTTACGCAGGCGCAGCAGGCCCTCGTGAAGTTCAGGTTCGAGGGAGCGTAGCTTCTGGTCGGCGTCCGGTTCTGCGGTGTCAATGATGGTGCCGCTGGGGAGCACGAACACCATGGAGTCGAGGGTGTTGTACGTGTTGTAGGCGGTACCCGAAGACATACCGGAGGAGTTGTTCGCAACCACACCACCGATGGTGCATGCGGACCAGGATGCCGGGTCGGGGCCGAGCTTGTAGCCGTAGGGTGCTAGGTAGTTGTTGACCATCATGATGGTCGCGCCGGGCTGCACACGCACCTTCTTGCCGTCTTCAAGGACCTCGATCTTCTTGAAGTGGCGGCGGGTGTCGACCATCAGGCCGTCACCGCTGGACTGGCCGGAGAGGGAGGTGCCGCCGGAGCGGAAGGTGAGCGGCAGGCCGAGGTCGCCGGCTGCGCGGAAGATGTTTGCGACGTCTTCGGCAGAGTCAGGGCGGACCAGACCGGCGGGCACGAGCAGGTAGTGGGATGCGTCGTGTGCAATAGCGAGGCGTTCGAGTTCGGAGACGCTGGATTCGACTGCCTCGGCGCGCGCATCGGAGAGTAGGCGCTTGAGGGTGTCCTCGTAGGGGGACTTGAGTGCTTCGGACGTGTTTGACACGACGGTCATGATCTTGCTTCCTTACTGGTGAAGGGTGTGAATGCTGTCCTTATTCCAGTATCTGCTCTTGAACACCGTCTTTTCCTGTTAGCTATGGCTAAGCTTGGCGACTACTTGTCACCATAAAGAGGGTGGGTTATACACCGTGCCGATGCGCGTTTTTGCCGCGTATTTGCTGGTTTTCCGGGGGAATACGCCCGGGCTTGCGGAGGCGCACCCACCACACGCAGAACGCCGCGGCTGCTCTTAGGCGCCGCCGCCGAGGGCCGTAACATTCCAGCTGGTAACCAAAAAGAAAGCGTGGGGCAGAAAGCTACAGGCTTTCCACCCCACGCTTGTGTAACGTTTAGGCTTCGTCGAAGAAGTCCTCGTCAATCCTCTTGATGGTGTAGGTTCGTTCCACCTGCACGCCGATACCATACTTCACCATAAGACGGGCCAGCTGTTCACCATCCACCAGGACCACTGAGGTGCTGCCGCTGAGCTTCTTGGCGAAATCTCGAGCATCGGTGGTGAAAGAGCTCGAGGTGATGAAAACACCCTGTGTGCCCTCTGCATGTACCGCACCGACAAACTCCTGGATAGCCGGTCGGCCTACGGTGTTCTTTTCACCGTATCGCTTGGCCTGAACGTAAATCTTTGACAGGCCTAGTGCGTCTTGGTCGATAACTCCATCGATACCGCCATCGCGGGATGCCTGAGTGACAATACCACGCTCTTCGGCACCGCCGTATCCCATGGCAAGCAGAACATCTATCACCAGTTGTTCAAAAGCATTAGGAGAGATGGAACGTACGCGCTCCAAAATATCGTGCACGAGCGCGGACTCCAGCTGAGCAATACTCTCATCAATGAGCTCTTGGGGAGTGTTCTCATCTACGTTCGTCGGTTCGGATGCGCTGTGGGCTACATTAGGTGCGATATTCTTCGCGCCGCTCTTAGACAGCTGAGTCGGGGTTTCCGAGGCGGAATTCGACTTAACGCTGCGAACAATCTCCGCGACAATCTCAGAAGGGAGACCTTGAGGATACTGAGCGGTAAGCTTCTTGCCCTTGTCCGAAATCTTCTGACGGCCGCGGCCCGGCGATTCGACGGCCCCCCACTGCTTGAGGTAGGTGAGACCCCAGCTAATGCGGTCCACGTACACGAGGCGTCGACCGTTCGACATGAGCTCCTTCATCTGGTCAGGAGAGAGCGCGGAACGTTCGGCAACGGCGGCATAGATTTCCTTATTACTGCGCTCGCGGCCGTCGGCCAGGTAGTTCAGAATAGCCGGAATGAACTCGTAGAACTTGGGCACTACAACCTGAATATGGTTGGGTGACTGAGCGGTCATAGGTATCTCCATTGATCGATAACGGCGGGTAGTCCGTTCTTAATATACCTCTGTTACAAAAGATAATCGTTGTAGGGAGAACCTGTTTTCCCTTGTGTAGGATTTATTGGTACTACGTCGAACTGTTAGGCGCGGCCGCCGAGGGCCGTAACATTCCAGCTAGCAGTACTATCGGGCGTCACCACACCACAAAACAGGGGAGAACCCGCCGAAGCACGCACCCCCAAATCCTCCACAAACACACGGCCACCCGCAGGCACACTACGCTTCTTACGATCCACACCCGCACAATACACCGTCATCTTCGCACCCGAACGGTTCTCAACCGCAACCGAACTGCCGCCCGATTTCGACACAGTATCGTGCACAAAACCGCGGCTGCCCTGCATCTGAATCTCGCCAACCTCCGCGCTCTGACTCGTCAACGGCACACCATCAGGTGCCTCAAACTTACCGGAAGAATCAACACCCGCCGCACGAACCGACACCATCCACTCAGCATCATCAGTCAACTGCGACGTCGAAGCCGTCACACGCGCCGAACTATACGGCACACTCACCGTACCGGCAGACTTAGCGGAACCAGAAGGACCGGAACTAGACGGGCTCGGCGCCGATGCGCTCGCCGTATTACGAACCCACACGCCCGCACCCTCACCCGAACCGCCAGCAACCACCTCAACCTGAGTACCCGAACCGTCCGAAACCGAAACCTTCATCGTGCCCTCCGGCTCACCGCGACGCTCAAACTCCACATACGAATAGGAGGCGGGCGCCGCCGGGCCCTCAAAAACCGCCTCCTCAACGGGGCCGCGACCCGTAAACAGGCGGAAACCTTCAGAATCCTGAAGCACCGGCGCCGTCGCATGGCTCGCCGCAGTCGGCGTAGACGAAGCCTCAGCAGACGCAGAAGGGGAGGAGTTCAAGGTGGCGCATCCGCCCAGGGCGGCGGTAAGTGCACCGGAGAGGCACAGGCTCGCGCCCAGCTGACGGAAACTCAGCTGACGGGAACCCGGCTGACGGAAGTTCCGCAGGCGGAAGAAGAAAGCGGTGGTGGGTGAAGGCATAAGGCACTCCGATGTGCGGGGCGACAACGCTGCATCGGCAACACGGCCACCGTGGTTGGTACATCACATATTGTGTCAGGTTGAATGCTCACAGTGCAAAGACTGTAGTGCAAAGAAATAGTCGGGCAGGATTGCAAGGCGGAGTATCATTCACACTATGGATAAGGCGGAACAGAACCAGGCAGAAAACACGGTAAAGAACGGCACAGCACCCAATGCGTCGGTGGAGAACAGCCCGGTGGGTGCGTCTGCGCGCCCTGAAACTGTTGCATCTGAAACTACCGCATCTGAAGCCGCCGCTGAGAATACCGCAAAGGCTGGTTATACCCAGTCGGCACCGGCAGAATCCAGTGCCGCCAAAACTAGTGCTGCAGCAAGTAGCCCCGCAGAGGCTACCGCTCCTCGCATGGAGGCAGTGCAGGTTGATGCCGTGCAGATTGATAGCGCCCACCTGGACAGCACCCACTCCGTCTACTCCACCGACCTGGATCCTGATGACGACTACGAAGAAGTCGTCGAAGAATACGCCACCACCGACGCGCCGGACGGCACGCACCGCGAGGAACGCCGCATCACCCGCACCACGCATCACCCGCACGGCAAGGGCGACCAGAAAGCGGGCACCCAGAAAGCAGGCTCCCCGGGTGGCCCTGATGGTGCCGCCGAGATTATTGACGCGGGCGAACCTGAAACGCACACCACGACCATCCGCACGGTCACTCGCACCGTCACGGACCCGCCGCGTCCTGCCCCGCGCACCCGCTTATTCCGCACGCTCAGCAAGTACCGCGGTGAGAAGAACCTAGCAGCGTGGGAGGAGCGTTCCTCCCGGCCCATGTTCGTGGCGTCCGTACTGTACTTGCTCGCGTTCGCCGCGCCCATCATGAGCACGCGCATCCAGGAGCCGTACGACGGGTACCTCAACATCCTTCAGCTGATTCTGTGGGGCCTATTCGCCGCCGACTACTGCATTCGCCTGTACCTGGCGCCGCGGCGACTCTACTTCATCACGCATAACCTGATGAACCTGGCGATTGTGCTGCTGCCCGCGTGGCGTATTGTCAGCTTCCTCGCCATGATTCACCTGACCACCAACCGCCAGTACAAGAGGCTTTCGGAGCTGGCGGTGAAGCTCTTCGGATACACCGCAATCTTCATCATCATGTTCGCCCTGGCGATCTATTCGGTGGAGTCTTCCGAGCCGGGCGCGATGATTCGTGACCTGCCCACCGCCTACTGGTGGACGTTCACGACCCTCGCCACGGTCGGTTACGGCGACGTCTACCCGGTCACCGGTATCGGCAGGGTTATCGCCGTGGTCGTCATGCTGTACGGCGTGGGTATGGTCGCGGTCGCGACCGGTGCGCTCGCCAGCTGGATTATCGAAAAGATCGGTGGCAGGGAGGAGCAGGAGTACCCCGCAACCAAGGCTGACGTGGACGATCTTCGCCAGGAGATTTCTGAGTTGCGTGCCCTGCTGGCTCGTGAGTATGCGCGCCGTGAAGCTCACGACTACACGTTGCGTGAGGTCGTGGATGAAGACGGTGTGCACCCGGTTCCTTCGGAGGCGGAGGCGGCACGCCGCGCAGGTTTCAGGGCTGGTGGTTTCGGTGCCGCCGGTTTTGCCGCACCGAGCGCTTCTGCAGATGCTCCGAAGGCCGCACCTACTGAGGAATCCGCCGATTCCTCGGCATCTCATGAGGTTGCGGTGCGTGAGCAGGAGCCGGTCGCCCTGCTGGAGGAGACTCGCCAGACCTTCACGATTATTCGTGAGAAGTTCTCGTTGCGTTCCCGCAAGCAGTAGCCCGCTCGCAAATACCCTGCGAACAGTAGCTGGACTGCGGTAGCGCTGGCATCAGCGCAGATATAACAGTTCAGTTGAGGCTCGGCACTCAAACCCACACCGCTACCCGTTGAAGCGGTGGGTTTGGGTGCCGAGCCCACGCGAAGGCAAGACGAAGGCAAGAAAATTGCCGCCCACACCACAGTGCGGGATATTTTGCCTTGTCGAGGCAAAATTAGCCCGCGGAGTGCAAATTGGGGTTCGTGTGCGTGAAAAACCCCTCAACTTAAGGTCTAATGTGACCAAACTATCTTTTAAAAATGGCTGCCACTGGTGAAACTCCTAGCCAGAGCCTATAAACTATCTACCGTGCCGGTTATCGAACGCCCTGTAGCCTCAATGCGCTACGGGGGTGTCGTCGTATCCCCACCTCACTCACGGGGAGGCACCACTCAACTCACAAACTCACTCAAACACATACTCTGTTAGGACACTTTCGTGGCACCTAAGTCCACTCTGGGCGCGCTCGCTCTACTCGGCGCGCTCTCCCTCACCGCGTGCGCATCCGCACCGAATAACGCCTCCGCAAGTGCGGTTGTTGACCCCGCAGCTTTTGAAACCGCCGAGCCCAGCGCTGTTTCCGCCCCCGGCGACGACAGCACCGGAATCAAGGCGGCGGTTAATGCCTCGCAGGATCCGTCGATTCACCCGACCGCGACCCAGCCCACTGAGACCCCCGCGCCGGCGGGTGCCGGTAGCTATACGCCGGATGCTCAGGAGCAGGCCGCCTTCACCGCGGCGCCGATGCCTTCCTCTGCCGCCGTTGTGCGCTCGCAGAAAATCATGGACGGCACATGGGTTCAGCAGGACTCCACCAACCTTGAGAACTACATGGATGCCGTCATTCACGACGGCATTATCGAGGTCACCTACCACCTGAACCACGAAGAGCTGGCAACCCCCTTCTGGGTTGGCACTTTCGAGGCGAAGACCGGCAGCTTCAGCTACGTTTCGCACGTGGATCGTGCGAAGCTGAGCCGCGCGCCGTATGCCTCCGATAAGGAGACCAAGGAATTCACCATGGAGGACGGCGTGCTGAGCTTCCCCATGACCTTTGAGGGTGCCACCCGCATCATTCACCTGGAAAAGCAGCACAGCTAAGCGCGCTGCCGGGGGAGTTATCTCATATCTGGCACGCATGATGGGCGGGGCGTTCCCGTTGCCGCGTGTGGGCTATAGAATGGGACTATGAGCGAGAACACGACCCCCGAGCACGGCACCGCAGCCTCGGTGCAGGATTCCTTCGAGCTGCCCGGCGCACCGGACCAGTTCCAGCGCCTGTGGACCCCTCACCGCACCGCCTACGTGAGCGGCGGCCAGAAGGACTACACCGAGAAGACCTGCCCCTTCTGCACCGCGCCCAGCCGCAGTGACGAGGAGTCGCTGATTGTGTACCGCGGCGAGCATGCCTTCGTGATTCTCAACCTCTACCCGTACAACCCCGGTCACCTGCTGGTCTGCCCGTACCGCCACATCCCGTTCTATGATGATGCGACCGAGGCTGAAACCATGGAGATTGCGCAGCTGACGCAGCTCGCCATGAAGGTTCTGCGCGAGGTGTCGCATAATGACGGCTTCAACATTGGCATTAATCAGGGCAAGGTGGGCGGCGCGGGCATTGCTGATCACCTGCATCAGCACATTCTGCCGCGCTGGAGTGGAGATACGAACTTCCTGCCGATTATTGCTCAGACGAAGACCATGTCTCGCACGCTGGATGATATGCGCTCTGCGATTGCGGAGGGGTTTGCCCGCCTCAGCTAGATGGCGTGGCTCATCCGTCAGATAGTCTGGGTGGCTTGGTGATTTTGAAATTTTGCACTAATTGCTTCAATTTGCCAGCTAGTGCACAGAAATTCTGCGTCATAAATGCGCAGATTGGGCAGTCGACGCGTATTTGAATGATGTTATGTCCATTGGATATGGCAAAGTTTTAAATGCAGCGACGCTGTTGGGAAGCTTCCGGCTTCCAGAAACACCGCATAGCTCACCGAAAAATAGCGGTCACCGATCGCTTTCGGGCTTGGCAGGGTAAGCACCCTGCCTCAACCACAGAGGTCAGCGCCTCAGCTGAGAACCCACCCCGTCGTGCGTGAACGCACGGCAACACTGCGAGGGGTGCGGATCAGCGTGAAGGACGCTGGCCTCTTTTTTGCATTTCGAGGGCGCTGCTTTTGCCCCTCGGGGACGTTGCGCCAGGATGCGCCGCCGAAGACGTGATACCCGGATGCACCGCACCCCACCCCTCGAGAAAGAACCCGCCAGACCCGCTAGAGTGGAATGCTATGGACTACCCCAACCTGCTTGAGACTGCTTTCGACGAGTTTAGTGCTGTGCCCGCCGCCGGTAATGGTGCCGGTGCCGGTCATGATGCCGCTGGTGATTCTGCAGGCGCGCCGCAGCTGCTCATCTGGAGGCAGATCCGCTGGTCCAACCGCCGCCCGCTCATTGAGGTGGAACCGGTCGTGCCCGGAGGGGTCGCTGAAGGAGCTCATAACCGGGCATATCAAGCGGCGGGGGAGAGCGCCCCCAACCAGGAAAACAGCCCCGCGCAGCGTGGCGTTCCGAGCGGGGTTCGCATCCAGATTCCGTTGACTCCCGGCGCCTACCTGGGGTTGCGTATTCCGCGCGATAGCGAGGGGGAACTCTACCGTTACTGCGCCGGCTACACCACCGGCACGAGCAATGACGCCGCCCCCGAATCCGTGGGAGCCTCCGCGGGAATCCGCCGCGTACCCTGCCCCGAAGGCACCCACATCCAGCGTGGCCAGCAGTGCCCGCGCTGCACCGCCCGCGACGAATTTACCGCCCTGCACCGCGCGCACCTGTACCCCGGAACGCTCACCGAATCCATGCGCGCCTATGCCATGCTGGAGCATCGCCTCTACATCGCGACCTTCCCCGACGGCACGCACAAGGTCGGCACGAGCTCCCTGCATTCGACCCCGCGCCGCCTGGATGAGCAGGCGGTCGCCACCGCCACCTACATTGCGCTTGCACCTGACGGCCTTGCCATTCGCCGCGCCGAGGACGCCGTGACCGCCCTCGCGAAGATTCCGCAGGTCAAGCAGGTGGCGAGCAAGTACCGCGCCTGGACGAACCCGCTGCCCGGTGCGCAGCTTCGTGTTGCCCATCAGGAGGCGGTTGCCCGCGCCCGCGAAGCGCTCGCCGAACTAGCACGTACCGACCCGGAGGTGCCGCTCACCGCCCTGGATGAGCCGTGGATTCCGTCGCTTGCCATGAACCGCCCGTATGCGGCTCTGCGCGCGCAATCGCCCGAACCGCTGGCGCCCTGTGAATCTGGTCTGGGTGGTTCCGGTACTGAGAGCGGGGCGGCTGGCTTCTTCTGCACGGGCGCGGCGGGTCAGTTTTTGAGCGCCCACACCGGCGATGCTGACGCGGCGTTCCTGGTGAATACTGCCGCGTGGCGGAATGTGCTGGTGGAGCCGGCGCAGGAGTTCACGCGGGTGAGGGTGCAGGGTTCTCTGTTCTAAGCGGGCTTGCTCTTCTAAGCGGGCTCGCTGTTCTAATACCCCCGGCGCTTCGCCCTAGCCGGAGCCCCGCACCAAACCCCACCCCGCACCAAAACCCCAGTAACCCCGCCCCGTCCGGCATGAGCGAACGAGCCCGGCGGGCCATTCAGCCGCTGGCGTGCGTGTACTAAAATGGTAAGCATGTCCAAACCCCTCATTCGTCTTCTCGGCCAGGGCGTACGCGCCGCGACTAAGCTTCGCGGCGGCGGCTCCGCCTTCCCCGGCCTTGTCATGGAAAAATTGCACCCCGACTTCGTCGCTGAAGAGCTCGCGAAGCTGCCCTACGGCGTGGTTGTTGTCTCCGGCACGAACGGTAAGACCACCACCACGAAGATGGCTGTGCAGCTGCTTGAAGCTCAGGGTCTGAAGGTTTTCACTAACCGCACCGGTTCGAACTTTGTGCGCGGTGTCGCCGCGGCACTGCTGGGCGAGATGACCCTCGGCGGCAAGCTTGACGCTGATATTGCTGTGCTTGAGCTGGACGAGGCGCACGCTGTGCACTTCGTCAAGGCCGTCAAGCCCGATTACGCTCTGCTGTTGAACGTTCTGCGTGACCAGCTGGACCGCTTCGGTGAGATTGACACGACCCGCCGCATGCTGGCGACCGTCGCCTCCGCAACGACCGGTACCGTGGTGCTCAACCGTGAGGACCCGCGCATCCGCTCCCTCGCTGAGAACGTGCAGCCGGGCGTGACCGTCAAGTACTACGGCCTGGATGAGTCCCTGCGCTCGTACTTCCCTTCGGATGATGAGATGCGCGGCGGCACCGTCGCGAAGGCGACCCTGCCCGAGGCAGACGTCACTCTGACCGCGTTCTCCGGCACCTCCGCAACCTTCGACCTGGCGGGTGTGGAGCAAGTCGGCGAGATTAACCTCTACGGCATTTACAACATCTTCAACGCGGCTGGCGCTATGGCGCTGACCCGCGCCGTCATGGGTGAGAAGCTCAACGAAGATAAGCTCATCGCCGAGCTGGCGAAGATTACCCCCGCCTTCGGTCGCGGTGAGACTCTGAACGTGAACGGCCGCCCGCTGCAGTTGCTGCTGGTGAAGAACCCGAGCGGTTTCCGCCTGTCCCTGGCGAGCGCGAACGCTGACGACTACGCCACCATGATCACGATTAACGATCAGTACGCTGACGGTCGTGACGTGTCCTGGCTGTGGGATGTTGACTTCGACAGCTTGAAGAAGACCGGCGTGCAGATGGTTTCGGGTGTGCGCGCCTGGGATATGGCGCTGCGCCTGGAGCATGACGGCGTGAAGGTTGACGAGGTCAACGAGAACCTCGCCGATGCGCTCAAGGGCTTCATTGCCTCCAGCGGTAACGCGCCCATGCGTATTTTCTGCACCTACACCGCAATGCTGGCTCTGCGTGAAGAGCTCGCAAAGATCACTGACGTTGAGAGGGTCTCCTAATGACGGCAACTCACACTTTTGAGGGCACCCCCGCCTCCGGCCCCAATAACGGTAAGACTCTGCGTATTCTGCAGCTGTATCCGCTCGACATGAACATTTACGGCGACTGGGGTAACACTCTGGCGTTGGCTCGTCGCGCGCAGGCGCACGGCTTTGACGTGCAGATTCTGGACCACAACCCCGGTCAGCCTTTCCCAGAAGATGTTGACATCATTCTGGGTGGCGGCGGCCAGGACTCCGGTCAGTCCGTGATTCAGGATGACCTGCACGCTAACGGTGACACGCTGCGCTCGCTGGCTGAGGCTGGCGTACCGATGCTCGTCATTTGTGGCCTGTACCAGCTGTTCGGCAAGGAATTCCGCACCCGTGAGGGTGAGGTGCTGAAGGGTATCGGCATTTTTGATGCGCATACGGTCGGCGGCGATGACCGCCTGATTGGCAACATTGTTGAGGAGTCTGAGGAGTTCGGCACCGTGATTGGTTTTGAGAACCACTCGGGCCTGACCTACCTGGGCCCCGGCTGCACCCCGCTGGCGACCGTCACCAAGGGTGAGGGCAACAACGTGACCGATGCGTATGAGGGTGCGCGCGTGCACAATGTGATTGGCACCTACCTGCACGGTTCGCTGCTGCCGAAGAACCCGAAGATTTCGGACTACCTGATTGAACAGGCGGCTAAGCGTAAGTTTGGCAAGTTCACGCCGAACACGATTAACGACTCGCTGGTGGAGAAGGCACGCGCTTCGGCTGCGTCTCGCCCCCGCTAGCCTATTCCTGGTGGTGGCGTGCACTTTCTGAGGTGGTGTGCGCCTCCGCTACGGTATAGTTATGTGAGTACAGTACGGTGCGTGGGACGTTTCGCCGTGCCCGCACGGAGGTTTTGACTAAGGGAGATACGAATGTCCGGTCACTCTAAATGGGCGACTACTAAGCACAAGAAGGCTGCTATCGACGCTAAGCGCGCGAAGGCTTTCGCGAAGTTCATTAAGGCAATTGAAGTTGCGGCACGTATGGGCGGCGCTGATATTGCTGGTAACCCCGCTCTTGACCTGGCTGTGTCGAAGGCGAAGAAGAACTCCGTTCCTAACGACAACATTGACCGCGCAATCAAGCGTGGCGCTGGCCTGACCGGTGAGACCATTGACTACACCGAAATCATGTACGAAGCACGCGGCCCGCAGGGTACCGCTCTGTACATTGAGTGTCTGACCGATAACCGTAACCGTGCAGCGTCTGAGGTTCGCCTGGCTGTGACCCGTAACGGCGGCACCATGGCTGACCAGGGTTCGGTTGCGTTCCTGTTCGAGCGTAAGGGCGTTGCTGAGGTCACCAAGACTGACGGTCTGACCGAGGACGACGTTCTGATGGCTGTTCTGGATGCAGGTGCCGAAGAGGTTCTGGACGAGGGCGACGTGTTCACCGTTGTTTCCGCACCGACCGATCTGCCCGAGATCCGTAAGGCACTGGACGAGGCTGGCCTGGAGTACAACAACGACGACCCGGTCTTCCGCCCGACCATGCAGGTTGACCTGGACGCTGAGGGTGCTAAGAAGTTCATGAAGCTGGCAGACGCTATTGAAGAGCTCGACGACGTTCAGAACGTCTACTCGAACGCTAATGTTTCTGCTGAGGTCATGGCAGAGCTGGAAGCTGAGTAATCACTCGGATTCTGATATCTGATGCTTGAAGAAGCCGCTCCTTTAACCGAGCCGCCGTAGGGTGGCTGGTTGGGGGAGTGGCTTCTTAGCGTCTGGGGCTATTTTTGGGAGGCGCTGGGTACTTTTGGTGGTGCGCGCGTGACTGTTCACGTGGTGATTGTTTACGCGGTGACCGTGTTCGTGGCACGCCCCGGTACCGGGTGCTAGGATTCTGAAGGGCTAGAATCTAGAGATTCTATAGGGAGTTTGTCGAAAGGGGAGATGATGGCCGCCGCTCAACCTGCCGCACGCGATAGCATGCGCGAGAACCGTACCGCCGCCGCCGTGGAGCGTGTGCCGGGTGCAACCCGCATCATGGGTGTTGACCCGGGTCTGACCCGCTGCGGCTTCTCCATGCTCGATATGACCGCCGACCGTAAGGCGCACTTCGTGAACGTGGGTGTTGCCGGCACGATCCCGGCGGAGTCCCTGGACCAGCGTATTCTCTGGATTTTCAACGCCGCCTCCCACTGGCTCGACACCTACAAGCCGGATGCCCTGGCGATTGAGCGTATCTTCGCTCAGGAGCAGGTGAACACGGTGATTGGTACGGCACACGCTTCAGGCGCGGTGATTTCTGCTGCGGCAATGCGCGGCGTGCCGGTGTTCTTCCATACCCCCTCGGAGGTGAAGGCGGCGGTGACCGGTAGCGGCCGCGCCGATAAGGCGTCCGTGGGTCGTATGGTGACCCGCATTTTGGGGCTGGATTCCATGCCGAAGCCCGCCGATGCTGCCGATGCCCTGGCGATTGCGATCTGTCACGGCTGGCGTGGCGGCGGTATTGGTTCGGGTATCAACATGGCGGCCCAGACGCAGACTCACCAGGGTTCACGCCCGGCGCAGGCTCGCCGTGGCGGGTCGTTGACTCCGGCGCAGCGTGCCTGGATGGAGGCGGAGGCGCGTGCTCGCCGCTAGAGGCGCATTCGTGGGCTTGTGTGCCGTCTCCTGTTGGCTCGCATGTATTCGCTAAGAAGTTCGAATATATGCTTGATTTCAGAAGAAATATTCTAATATACTTGTAGTGTCTCCCCGTTGAACTGGGGGAGTGCGTTCTGTGGGTGCCGGAGTTCCCGGGGCCCTCACACTGCCGCGAGCCTCAATCTGTGGGCGCGGTGTTGAAAGGTGGAGAGAAATGATTGCATCCCTGACCGGTCGTGTGGCTCAGGTGGGCCTTGATCATGCGGTGATTAACGTGAACGGTTTCGGCATGCTTGTGTACGCTACCGCGCGTACTCTCTCCAAGCTACGCACCGGTGAGGAAGCTACCGTGCTGACCACCATGATTGTGCGTGAAGAGTCGATGACTCTGTACGGTTTTTCGGAGCCTGCCGAGCGTGAAGTGTTCGATATGATGCTTTCGGTTTCCGGTATTGGTCCGCGTATTGCGCTGGCGGTGTTGAGTGTTCACACTGCCGCTGAGGTGGAGCGCGCTGTGGCGACCGGTGACGATAAGGCATTCACGAAGGTTCCCGGTATCGGTCCGAAGGGTGCCCGCCGTATTGTGCTGGAGCTTGCCGGCAAGCTGATTCTCAGCGATGGTCAGACCGATGAGCTGCCGCTGAGCCAGGGCATTGTCTGGAAGCCGCAGGTGCTTGACGCTCTCACCTCTCTGGGCTGGAGCGAGAAGGACGCTTCCGCCGCTATTGACGCTTACGTGCAGCACAACCCTGCCGCAGAGACTGAGCCGGTGGGTGTGGCTCTGCGTGGTGTGCTCGCCTCCTTGGGTACTCAGAACACGGTGGGCCGCCACTAAGCGGTGCGCCCTGTTCGATGTATCCCACTCAAACTTTTGTGAAAGAAGAATTCTATGAGCCAGAATCCCTATGAGCCGCAGCCCGCGGCGTCCCTGGTTTCCGGCGGGTATTTTCCCGGTCAGGTGCCCGGCACTCAGGCGTCTTCAGCTCCCGCCCAGCGCCTGGTGGCGATGGAAGAAGAGCCTGAAGAGAAGATGATTGAGGCGGCACTGCGCCCTAAGTCCCTGGATGACTTTGTGGGTCAGCGCCGTGTGCGTCAGCAGCTGTCCCTGGTGCTGGAGGCTTCGAAGATGCGTGGCCGTAGCGCCGACCATGTGCTGCTGTCGGGCCCTCCCGGTCTGGGTAAGACCACTCTCGCAATGATTATTGCGGCAGAGATGGAGGCGCCGCTGCGCATTACCTCCGGCCCGGCGATTCAGCATTCGGGTGATTTGGCGGCGATTCTGTCTTCGCTGACCCCCGGTGAGGTGTTGTTCCTGGATGAGATTCACCGTATGAGCCGCCCGGCTGAGGAAATGCTCTACATGGCGATGGAAGATTTCCGTGTGGACATTGTGGTCGGTAAGGGTGCGGGTGCGACCTCCATTCCGCTGGAGCTGCCACAGTTCACCCTCGTGGGTGCGACGACCCGTGCGGGTCTGCTGCCCGGCCCTCTGCGTGACCGCTTCGGCTTTACCGGTCACCTGGAGTTCTACTCGGTGGAGGAGCTGGAGCTGGTGCTGCGCCGCAGTGCTGGTCTGATGGATATGCAGATTACCTCCGAGGGTTTCACGGAGATTGCCGGTCGTTCCCGCGGCACGCCGCGTATTGCGAACCGTCTGCTGCGTCGTGTGCGTGACTGGGCGCTGGTGAACGGCGTGGACCGCATTAACGCGACCGATGCCGCAACCGCGCTGGATATGTACGAGGTGGATTCGCGCGGCCTGGACCGCCTGGACCGCGCCGTGCTGGAGGCGCTCATTCACAAGTTCGGCGGCGGCCCGGTGGGTCTGTCCACCCTCGCCATTGCGGTGGGTGAAGAGACGGAGACCGTGGAGACGGTTGCCGAGCCGTACCTGGTGCGTGAGGGCCTGATTGGTCGCACTCCGCGCGGTCGTGTGGCTCTGCCCGCGGCGTGGGAGCACCTCGGCTTGGAAGCACCGGAGATTCAGCTCTAGATCCGTATCAGCTTTAGGCCCGCATCAGCTGATAACACTGTAGTAGCCCGTGGGAGGTATCCGCCTCCTGCGGGCTTCTCTGTGCCCCCGGTAGCTCTTCTGCAGGCGCGGCAACTTTTCTACCGGTTCTGCAGGCGCTGTCGGGTTCCATTGGGCTCTGCCGGGCTCTGCTGGTCTTTACCAGCGACATAAAATTACGCCGAGAGAGTCCAAAACTCAGGTTAACCTCACAAAAACGCTGGTTCGGGGCGCTAAAGCTCATGCTCTCGCGTAGGATGGATACGTACTGTATCTACGATTCCACACCTTCTGGTACGCTCAACCCTCGCGGTGAGCGGCACGGGTGCGGATGTGAAAGTGAGACCATGGATTTTAACCTCCTGATTATGATTGCCATGATGACGCTGCTGGCATGGATGATGTTCTCCGCCCAGAAGCGTCAGCGTAAGCAGATGGAGGAACTGCGCGCAATGCAGCAGTCTCTCGTCCCCGGCACCCAGGTGATGACTGGTTCCGGCATCTACGGCACCGTTGTCAGCACTGACCTTGAGAACAACAAGCTGCAGCTTCAGATTGCGGACGGTGTTGTTATCACCCTGGCACTGAACGCGATTATGGCCGTCGTCGAGGAGGAAGCCCCCGCAGCGCCCCTGACCGAGGACGCGTACGAGGCTACCGCATCCGAAGCTCCCGCTTCCGATACCTCTTCTGATACTGCTAAGTAATTCAGAGCGTATGAGCCCGGCGCCCAGTGAGCGGCGTCGGGTTTTCGCGTTACGGAATCTGTAGAACACTCAATACTATTCACACGAAGAAGGAACATTATGGCTAAGCGTTCACCGCTTGCAGCCGCGCGAGGGGCGCTCCTCTCGATGGTCCTGCTCATGGTTGTTATGGCTGCCGGTATTTTCGGCACCACCTACGCGGGAGGTTCTTGGGCACCGAAGCTCGCCCTGGACCTTTCGGGTGGTACTCAGATGATTCTTTCTCCGAAGGTCAATGGCTCTTCGGATGAGAACGTCTCCCAGGAGCAGTTGAACCAGGCGGTTGAGATTATTCGTCAGCGCGTTGATGGTGCCGGCGTTTCGGAGGCGGAGGTTACCACCTCTTTCGGCTCGGGCAATAACGTGGTTGTTTCGGTTCCCGGAACGATTAGCGCTGAGACTCGTCAGCTGATTCAGGCGTCTGCAAATATGACGTTCCGCCCGGTGCTGCTTTCTGGTGCCGGTACTGCGGTGGCTGAGGATGCCCGCACTGCGGACGATAAGCTGCCCAAGCCGTCTGCGGAGCCGACTAATGGTTCGGACCGTAACTGGATTACTGCGGACCTGTACAAGCAGTACGAGGCGAAGGACTGCACCGCGGCACGCAATGAGGACGCCGATAGTGCGGACCCGACTAAGCCGATGGTGGCGTGCTCCACGGACGGTCAGGAGAAGTACATTCTGGGTCCTGTGGAGCTGAGCGGTAGCGATATTTCTACCGCAAGCCACTCGCAGGAGACGAGCGGCCAGGGCGTGACTACGGGCCGTTGGGCTGTGAACATTCAGTTCAACGATGCTGCTCGTGAGAAGTTCCAGAACATTACTTCTCGCCTGAACGCGATTCGTGCGCAGAACGCAAATGATCCGCGTGCCCGCTTCGCGATTCTGCTGGACGGCAAGGTGCTGTCTTCGCCGGTGTCGCAGGCAGTGATTTCTGACGGCAAGCCGCAGATTACCGGTAACTTCACCGAGCAGGAGGCGAAGGCTCTCGCCGATCAGCTCAAGTACGGTGCCCTGCCGATTAGCTTCACGATCCAGTCGGAGCAGCAGATTTCTGCGACTCTGGGTTCGGAGCAGTTGCGTGTGGGTCTGCTGACCGGCCTGATTGGTCTGCTGCTGGTGTTCGTGTACTCGCTGTTCCAGTACCGTCTGCTGGGCTTTGTCACGATGATGTCGTTGGTTGTGGCTGGCATTATTTCGTATGAGGCGATTGCGCTACTGGGTTGGGCGTTGAACTACCGCCTGTCCCTGGCTGGTGTGGCGGGTCTGATTGTGGCGATTGGTGCTACGGCTGACTCGTTCATCGTCTACTTTGAGCGTATCCGTGATGAGATCCGTGCGGGCCGCACGATCCCGTCGGCGGTGAACCACGGTTGGCAGCGTGCATCCCGCACTATTTTGGCGTCGAAGGCTGTGAACCTGCTGGCTGCTGTGGTGCTGTACGTGGTATCGGTCGGTTCGGTGAAGGGCTTCGCGTTCACCCTTGGTTTGACTGCGATTGCTGACCTTGTGGTCGTGTACCTGTTCACCCACCCGATGCTGACTCTGCTGGCGAATACCCGCTACTTCGGTGAGGGTCACCGCCACTCGGGCTTGTCGCCTGAGTCGCTGGGCGCTACGCCGCTGTACCGTGGTGCCGGTCGCCTCCGCAGCCCGGAGGAGAAGCAGCTGAGCATTGCTGAGCGTCGCCGTGCAGAGCGTGCTGCCGCTGAGGCTGACGAGTCTGCTTCTGATGAGAAGAAGGAGAGCTAAGCATGGCTACCGATGTGAAACCTAATGCTTTTGCCCGCTTCGGTAATGACCTGCATTCGGGTGCCCGCTCGTACCCCTTTGTGGGTAAGCGCCGCCTGTGGCTGCTGCTTGCGGCTGTGCTGATGGCGGTTTCGGTTCTGATTCCGGCTGTTGGTGGCGGCTTCAACCTGGGTATTGATTTCCGTGGCGGTTCGGAGTTCGTGGTCTCGAAGACCGCGCACGTTGATACTGCTACGGGTGAGCGCATTATTCACGAGAAGGCGAAGGACGCTTCGGATGTTCGCGTGACCAATATTGCGCCGGGTACGATTCGTGCCCAGATGAGCAAGCTCAGCGATGATGAGACTCTGCAGGTGAAGGCGGCTCTGCAGGAGGGTTACGGCGTCTCTGAGAATGACGTGACCTCTTCGTTTGTGGGCCCGACCTGGGGTGCGGATGTGACCCGTCAGGCGTTCTGGGGTCTGATCGCGTTTGTGGTGCTTGCGCTGATTGGTATGGCGTTCTACTTCCGCACCTGGAAGATGTCGCTGGCGTCTATTGCGGGTCTGTTCTTCACCGTGGTGGTGACGGTTGGTCTGTACGCCGCGTTCGGCTTCGAGATTACTCCGAGTGCAATTATTGGTTTCTTGACGATTCTGAGCTACTCGCTGTACGACTCGGTGGTGGTGTTCGATAAGATTCGTGAGAACACCGAGGATGTGCTGGAACGCCGCGACACGACCTTTGCCGAGCAGATTAACCTGGCGGTGAACCAGACCCTGGTCCGTTCGATTAACACCGCTATTGTGGGTGTTCTGCCGGTGGGTGCGATCCTGTTCATTGGTGCGTTCATCCTGGGTGCGGGTACTCTGCAGGACCTGTCCCTGTCGCTGTTTGTGGGTATTCTGGTGGGCATGTTCGGTACGCTGTTCGTGTCTGCGCCGCTGTATGCTTCGCTGCGTTTGGGTGAGGCTCAGATTCGTGAGCACACCGCGAAGGTGGAGAGCGGCAACTTCAAGGACGCTGAGGATGCTGACGAGGCTGAGGGCGACTCTTCGGAGGAGCCCGCCGAGGCTGAGAAGGCTGCGAAGCCCAGCAAGGCAGCTAAGCCCGCGAAGTCTGAGGAGTCTGCTGACAAGGCGACCGAGGACGAGAAGGCAGCCGAGAAGCCCGCTAAGAAGCCGGCACGTGCAACCATTGAGATTCACCGCGTGAACCTGAACGGTTAGCCAGCGTTCCGCCAGCGCTACTGGCGCTGCTAATGATAGGGGAGTCGATACCGAAAGGTGTCGGCTCCCCTTTAGCGTGCCCAATTATTTCCTAAACAACGCGCTCTGGTGTGTTAAAACGTCGCATAGTTTGGCGCGTTCCAGACCGCTGGGTAGGATAAGAAGTGAAGATACTGTGCGCTCGCGTTTGAGCCTGCTGATAGCTGGTTTGGCCGGTATAGCCCTCAATGATGAGGAACCTGAGTGTGCGGCTGATTATCTTGAGCCCGAAGGAGCCCGGAATGAGTGCAGAACCTGCCGTGAACACCAACGCTGAGAACCCTGCAGGGACCGCCGAGAAGCCCGCGGTTCGGCCCGCTGGCCCGATTCCTCTGCCTGAAACTGATTCGTCTGATGCGAAGAGGAAGCGCGGCTCGCACCGTGTCATGGCTGCTAGCGGGCGTGTGCCTAACCGCCTCGTTTTTGGTGGCCGCAGCAGCAAGATGGAGGCCTCCGACTCGCACGGCGGCACCATCCGTTTCTCCCCGATGATTGCGCCGGTCGTACGTGCCGTGCGCCGCTACCACCCGGACGAAGACATCCAGGTGCTACAGCGCGCCTACGAGGTGGCGAACCGCTGCCACGAGGGTCAGAAGCGTAAGAGTGGCGACCCGTACATTACCCACCCGGTCGCCGTGACTGCGATTCTTGCGGAGATGGGCGCGACCGGCCCCGTGCTCGCCGCCGGTCTGCTGCACGACACGGTGGAAGACACCGACTACACGATGGAGCAGCTCACCGAAGAGTTCGGTGAAGAGGTCGCCTACCTGGTCGACGGCGTGACCAAGCTGGACAAGATGACCTACGGTGAGAACGCCTCCATTGAGACGATCCGCAAGCTCGTGCTGTCCATGAGCAAGGACATCCGCGTGCTGCTCATTAAGCTTGCCGACCGCCTGCACAACGCCCGCACCTGGCGTTTCGTGCCGCAGGCTTCTGCCGCGAAGAAGGCAGAAGAGACCCTGAAGATTTACGCGCCGCTCGCGCACCGCCTGGGCCTGAACACGATTAAGTGGGAGCTGGAGGACCTGTCCTTCGCCGCCATGAGCCCGGAAATTTACGCCGAAATGGTGCGCATGGTCGGCGAACGCACCCCCGCGCTCGAAAAGTTCCTGAACGAGGCGCGCACCAAGATTAAGGAGCGCCTGGCACAGGTCGGCATTGAGGCGACCGTGACGGGCCGCCCCAAGCACTACTATTCGATTCATCAGAAGATGAAGACGAAGGGCCGCAGCTTCGACGAGATTAATGACATCCTCGCCGTGCGCATCATGGTTGAGGAAGAGGCGGAGTGCTACACCGTGCTCGGCCACGTGCTGTCCCTGTGGCCGTCGATGACCGGCCGTTTCAAGGACTACATTAAGAACCCGAAGAACAATAACTATCAGTCGCTGCACCTGACCGTGTACGGTCCGGGTAACCTGCCGCTTGAGATTCAGATTCGCACCTACAAGATGCACGAAGAGGCTGAGTACGGTGTGGCGGCGCACTGGCGCTACAAGGCGGCATCGCGCGGCGAGAAGGTCGCGGCTCGTGGCGGCGCGCCCGCGAAGGACCCGAAAGAGCCGGGCACCCAGACCTCGGCAATGATGAACGTCGGCATCCTGCAGTCTATTGCCGAGATTTCGAACTCCAACCCGGAGTCGGAGAAGTTCTACGAGTCGCTCGCTGACACCCTTGACACCGACGAAATCGTGGTCCTTACCCCCAACGGCGAGGCAATCGCCCTGCCCAACGGATCCACCCCCGTGGACTTCGCCTACGCCATCCACAGTGAGGTCGGCGACCGCACCGTCGGCGCGAAGGTCAACGGCCGCCTCGTGCCGCTGCACACGGTCCTGCCCACCGGCGCCACGGTCGAAATTATGACCACGAAGAACGAGGACGCCGGACCCAGCGAGGACTGGCTGAAGTTCGTTCGCTCCTCACGCGCTCGCACGAAGATCCGCCAGTACTTCGCGAAGGAACGCCGCCTGGAGGCGCTGCTCGCCGGCCGCGAGATGCTCACCAAGAGCATGCGTAACAGTGAGCTGCCGCTGCAGAAGATGATGAGCCCGGAGATCATGACTCAGGTGGCTCAGCTGCTGCACAAGAATGATGTGGCGTCGCTGTACCGTGCGATTGGTGAGCACGAGATCGCGCCGAAGCAGGTCATTGACACCCTCGTTGAGGTGCACCGCGGCGACGAGCCGGCACCCGAGGTTGAGGTCAGCGACTTTGACGAGACGCTGCTGAAGTCGACCCGCAAGGCGATTGGCGATAACGGCGTGATTGTGCCGGGTGCTGAGGGCGTGCTGACGAAGATTGCGCGCTGCTGCACCCCGGTCCCGCCGGATGACATTATCGGCATTGTGACCCGTTATAACGGTATTTCGGTGCACCGCCGTGACTGCCCGAACATGCGTAACGCTGACGAGGAGCCGCGCGTGACGACGGTTGAGTGGGCGTCTTCGCCGACCGCTACGTACCGTGTGCAGATTCAGGTGGAGGCGCTGGACCGTAAGGGCCTGCTGAGCGACCTGATTCGTGCGATTTCTGAGTCGGGCGTGAACATTCTGGATGCGCGCGTGCACACTTCGGAGGATCGTACCGTGGTGGACCGCTTCGCCCTGGAGCTGGGTGACCGCTTCATGCTGGAGCACGTGCTGAACGTGGTCCGTAACGTGACGGGCGTGTACAAGGCGTACCGCCTGACCGGCGCGAAGCCCTCGGAGGCGTAGGCTCTTTAGAAATATCCTTCATGTGTTGATTTTTGGGTGCTGGTTTTTGTACTCTTGAGTTAACCGTTCGGCCCGCTACTCTTGATGGAGTAGACGGGCCGGATTTCTATTTTCTGGTCTTTACGTTGAAAAGCCACATGTGTTTCGAAAAGCCACTTCTTTGGTGGCTTCTCGAAACACATGTGGCTTTTCGCTGTCTATGGGGGAGGGTCGGGGCTCCTTCGATAGGTTAGTGTCTTCGCCGTGGGTCTT
>NZ_KV831926.1:1097591-1105544 GCF_001837265.1 Rothia sp. HMSC064F07
TTTAACCCGCAGTGAAGACACTAACCTATCGAAACAACCAGTGGCTCGGCGATGACGAACCGGCGCGTGCGGGGTCGGGGGAACCCGTATACTGAAAGAGTTCGCGCCGCCGGGTACGAAACGGCTTGTGGAAGCTACGAACGCTCCCACGGAGTACAGCATCTAGACCGGCATTGGCGCATGTGTACGACCGGGACCGTACGGGTCCCAAACTTTTGACGTTTCTTTCGACGAGAAACGATAACTAATGAGAGGTTGACCGCCCCTATGACGACGCAGTCTACGGATTCTTCCGCTACCACTGACGAGCACCGTAACCGCAATGCGGAGCGTGCGCAGCTGCACTCCACGATTTGGCGTATTGCGAATGACCTGCGTGGTTCGGTAGATGGCTGGGACTTTAAGCAGTACGTGCTGGGTATGCTTTTCTACCGTTACCTCTCTGAGAGCCAGGTGCGCTTTGTTGAGGCTCAGAGAATTGAAATGCCGGGGCGTTTTGAAGACCTATCGGATGACGTGTTTAAGGAAAACGAGGACGCTAAGGATTACTTCATTAATGAGCGCGGCTTCCTGCTGCTGCCTTCGCAGCTGTTCTCGAATGTGTACAAGAACGCCCCTCATAATCAGAACCTGAACGAGACTCTGGCGAACGTGTTCAAGGCGTTTGAAGAGTCGGCGCGCGGTACCGACTCCGAAGCGAACGTGAAGGGCCTCTTCGACGACTTTGTGTTGGATTCGAATAAGCTGGGTGTGAGCCCGGCGGCTCGTCACGAGAACCTGCTCAAGCTCATGGATGCTGTGGCGGGCATGAATCTTGAGAAGGGTTACGAGGATAGCGAAAATGACGCTTTCGGTGACGCCTACGAGTACCTGATGGGCATGTACGCGGCGAATGCGGGTAAGAGCGGCGGCGAGTATTACACTCCGCAGGAGGTTTCGGAGCTGCTGGCGAAGATTGCCATGGATGGTCGTGATGCCGAGCAGATTCGTACCGTGTATGACCCGGCGTGTGGTTCGGGTTCGCTGCTGTTGAAGGTTAAGCGTGAGCTGGGTAAGAACTCGGACGGCCTGCGTTTTGTGGGTCAGGAGATTAACCTGACCACTTACAACCTGTGCCGTATGAATATGATTCTGCACGGTGTGCCGGTGGATGATTTCAGTATTGCACACGGTGATACTCTAATTGACCCGAAGCACCGCGGTGGTGCGGGTGGCGATTTTGAGGAGCCGTTTGGTGCGATTGTGTCTAACCCTCCGTATTCGACGAAGTGGAAGGGTGATGATGACCCGACCCTGATTCACGATGACCGTTACGCCCCGGCGGCTGTGTTGGCGCCTAAGTCGAAGGCTGACCTGGCGTTTACGATGCATATGCTGGCGTCGCTGGATGAGGCGGGTACGGCGGCTATCGTTGAGTTCCCGGGTGTGCTGTACCGTGGCGGTGCGGAGCGTAAGATTCGTGAGTACCTGCTGAAGCAGAACGTGGTAGACGCTGTGATTCAGCTACCCGCCAACCTGTTCTACGGTACGAGCATTGCGACCTGCATTCTGGTGTTGAAGAAGGGCCGCCGTAAGGATCATTCGGTGCTGTTCGTGGACGCTTCGCAGCTCTTCGATAAGGGTACGAACCAGAATATTCTGGGTAAGGTGCACCGTGAGAAGATTCTGGAGGTGCTGGCGGCTCGTGAGGAGCGTGAGCATTTCTCGGCGCTGGTTCCGGTGGAGAAGCTGCTGGAGCAGGAGGCGAACCTGGCGGTTTCGAGCTGGGTTGAGCCGGAGGATACCCGTGAGCGTGTGGATATTGTTGAGCTGAATACTCGTATTGAGGGTATTGTGGCTCGTCAGGCTCAGTTGCGCGTGGAGATTGACGCTATTGTGGCGCGCCTGGAAGGCGGCGAGTAGTCGTGGCTGAGGTGACGAATTATATTGACCGCCTGGTGGCTGAGCTCTGCCCGGACGGGGTAGAGTACCGCCCTATTGAGGAGCTGTTTACCACTCGTAATGGTTACACTCCGTCTAAGTCCAACAGCAGCTATTGGGAGAACGGAACTGTTCCCTGGTTCCGCATGGAAGACATCCGTGAAAATGGCGGAGTCCTATCAGAAGCCATGCAGTCCGTTCATGAAAGCGCTTTGAAAAAGGGTGGCATGTTCCCCGCTGGTTCAATCATCGTGGCAACTTCTGCAACGATTGGTGAGCATGCGCTAATCAACGTAGATTTTCTGTGCAATCAAAGGTTCACCGTTCTGATTCTTAAAGATGAATTTAAGAACCTTTTGTCTCCTAAATTTATTTACTACTATTCATTCATTTTGGATCGTTGGTGCCTTTCGAATACTACGCAGTCCAGCTTTGCCAGCGTGGATATGAAGCGTTTCAAGAAGTTTGAGTTTCCTGTTCCGCCGCTGGAGATTCAGGAAGCGATTGTTGAAATTCTCGACAAATTCACGAACATGGAAGCGGAGCTGGAAGCGGAGCTGGAAGCGGAGCTGGAAGCACGTACTCTGCAATACGAGTACTACCGGGATTTGCTCTTGGCTTCTTTCTCCGAGCCAGCGGTCAAGTTCTACTCGATAGAGGAACTGTTTACCACCCGTAATGGTTACACCCCGTCTAAGTCCAATAGCAGCTACTGGGAGAACGGAACTGTTCCCTGGTTCCGCATGGAAGACATCCGTGAAAATGGCGGAGTCCTATCAGAAGCCTTGCAGTCCGTTCATGAAAGTGCTTTGAAAAAGGGCGGGATGTTCCCCGCTGGTTCAATCATTGTGGCGACTTCTGCAACGATTGGTGAGCATGCGCTGATTAACGTAGATTTTCTGTGCAATCAGAGGTTCACTGTTCTGACCCCTAAGGAAGAGTTTAAGAGCCTTCTGCTCCCGAAGTTCCTCTACTACTACTCGTTTGTTTTGGATCGTTGGTGCCTTACAAATACTACGCAGTCCAGCTTTGCCAGCGTGGATATGAAGCGTTTCAAGAAGTTTGAGTTTCCCCTTCCTTCCTTGGACGAGCAACAGCGCATTGTCGATATTCTCGACCGCTTCGACTCCCTAACCAGCAGCCTCTCCGAGGGTCTACCCGCAGAGCTTGCAGCGCGTCGCAGCCAATACGAGTACTACCGCGACCGGCTACTCACCTTCCCCCGCAAGGGCGAAAACCAGTAGCCACCCGCGCATCAAACTGCGCATCACGCGCGAAACCCGTGCAGGGGTGGCACCCCGCCACCCCTGCACGGGCCGCTAGACCTCAACCACATACCTCAACCACACTCAACAAACTGGGCCCACTAATCCCTGAGCCCAACCATCCACGCACTCAACCCCTACGCAAAGGAGCACCCCGTGGAAACCGTACCCAACCACCCCCGCCCCACCGAAGGACGCACCGAAAGCATCCTCAGCTCTGACGACTTCACCGTCATCGCCAAGCTTGCCGAAACGAAGGACTACAAGGAATGGAAGGCACAGCACCAGAAGAAGCGTGAGCACCAGAGCGAATCGCAGCTCGAATCCGAACTCATCGAAACCCTCAAAACCCAGGGCTACGACTACCTGCCGCGCCTCACCGACGAAGCCGCACTCATCCGCAACCTGCGCGAACAGCTCGAACGCCTCAACACCCGCCCCGAAGAAGGCGCCTACGGCCCCAACAGCGGTTTCCACTTCACCGACGAAGAATTCGACCGTCTTCTCAAGAACCACATCGCCCGCTCCAACGACGGCATCCTCGAGAAGGCCAAGCTCATCCAGGAAGAACGCTTCATCGACTTCCGCCTCGAAGACGGCACCCTGCGCAACATCATGCTCATCGACGCCGCCTACCCCGCACGCAACCACATGCAGGTCATCAACCAGTACCGCGTACCCGCCCCCAACGGCAAAGTACTCAACCGCTACGACGTGACCATCCTCGTCAACGGCCTGCCCCTCGTACACATCGAACTCAAGAAGCGCAACGTGAGCATCCGCGAAGCCTTCCAGCAGATCGAGCGATACCAGAACGAAGGCTTCCAGCAGGACAAGCACCGCCTCTTCGAATACGCCCAAATCTTCGTCATCAGCAACGGCTTCGAAACCAAGTACTACTCCAACACCGTGCGCCACAAGCACATCGAAGACCAGCAGACCGCCAGCCGTAAGACCGACTCCGGCGGCTCCGCAGGCAAGAGCTTCGAATTCACCAGCTACTGGTCAGACGAACAGAACAACCGAATCAACGACCTGATTCTCTTCGCGCGCACCTTCCTCACCCGCCACACCCTCGCAAACGTCCTGACCCGCTACTGCATCTTCACCGTAGGCCAGGACCTGCTCGTCATGCGCCCCTACCAGATCGCGGCAACCGAGAAAATCATTAAGCGCGTCGAAATCGCCAATAACAACCCCAAGCTGCTCGGCACCAAAGAAGCCGGCGGCTACATCTGGCACACCACCGGCAGCGGCAAGACCCTCACCAGCTTCAAAACCGCACGCCGCCTGGCAGAAACCGGACTCGTCGACAAGGTCATCTTCGTCGTGGACCGCAAGGACCTCGACTACCAGACCATGCTCGAATACAACAACTTCCAGGCAGACTCCGTCAGCTCCACCGGCAGCACCCGCGAACTCAGCACCCGCCTCGCCGACCGCGGAACCAACATCGTAGTCACCACCATCCACAAGCTGTCCAACCTCATCACCGCCGACTCCAAGCACCCCGTCTACGGCCAGCGCGTAGCCATCATCTTCGACGAATGCCACCGCTCCCAGTTCGGCCGCATGAACACCGCCATCAAGAAGCACTTCAAGAAGTACAGCATGTTCGGGTTCACCGGCACCCCCATCTTCGAAAAGAACTCCGCAGGTGGCCCCGGCACCACCACCGTCGAAGTCTTCGGCGACTGCCTGCACACCTACACCGTCGTTGACGCCATCAACGACAAGAACGTGCTGAAATTCCACCTGGAATACACCAACACCAGCCCCACCTTTGCTGAGCTCGAAGAAACCTCCTACGCAGAAGAAATCGCCGCCGAACGCGCCGAAACCCCCGACGCGAAGGAACTCGCCAAGTTCGCAAAGAGCAAGGAAGTACTCGAAAGCCCCGAACGCATCGAAGCCGTAGCCACCTACATCCTGGACAACTACGACCGCAAAACCAACCAGAGCTCCGCCACCAGCTACGAGGTCAAGAAGACCCGCACCATCAACGGCGTCACCAAACACTACGTACAGCGCGTGCGCGGCTTCAACTCGATCCTGGCAACCTCGTCTATTGATGCTGCCTGCACCTACTACGACGCCCTCAACACCCTGCAGGAAGAACGCATCGCAGACGGCACCCTGCGCCCCGAACAGAAGCTCAAGGTCGCCATCATCTACTCGCAGGGCAACGGCGGGCAGCTCTTCGACACCTTCGGCGATGAAGAAAACTTCACCTTCGCCACCGAAGGCACCGGTAGCCGCATGGACGGCTTCCTCGAAGACTACAACACCATGTTCGGCACCAACTTCAGCACCGACGGCGACTCCTTCGACAACTACTACAAGGACGTCTCCCGCCGCATGAAGGTACGCGAACTGGACCTGCTCATCGTCGTCAACATGTTCCTCACCGGCTTTGACTCCAAGACCGTCAACACCCTCTGGGTCGACAAGAACCTGAAGATGCACGGCCTGGTGCAGGCATACAGCCGCACCAACCGAATCCTCAACTCGCTCAAGCCCTCCGGCAACATCGTGTGCTTCCGCGACCTCGAACAGGCAACCAAGGACGCCTTCACCCTCTTCGGCGACACCGAAAACAGCAGCGGCCAGTCCGCCCTCGACATCGCCTTCACCCGACCCTACAAGGAAGCCTACGCCGCATACGACAAGGCCGTATCTGAACTGCGCGAAGAATTCCCCATCGACGAGGGCGGCTCCATCACCGTGGATACCCCCGAAGACAAGGCCCGCTACATCAAGCTCATGAACCAGGTGCTTGAACTACAGCAGGAACTGCGCGTGCACGACGAGTTCATCCGCGACGGCGGCAACGAACTCATCAGCGACTACGACATGCAGGGCTACACCGGTGTCTACAACGACATCTACGAAGAGATTCGTGAGCAGCGTAAGGCACAGGAAGAAGGAACCGACGAGGGCGAAGATAGGACCGATAAGGTCGACCCGTTCGCCGGTATCCACTTCCTCACTGAGTTGGTGAAGCAGCAGGAAGTCGGTGTGCTCTATATCCTCGAGCTCGTCAAGGCAGCCCGCGCCGCACGCCACGGCAAGGCCGACGCGGCAGGGGAGAACAACACCGCCGAAACCACTCAGGACACCGTCGAGTACTTCCGCGACCGCGTGCGCCTCGCAATTCGTAACGACGCCGACCTGCGTGAAAGCGGCGACATCATCGAGGACTACTTCGATACCTACCTGAACGAGTCCGAAGACCACGACGTGCAGGAACACTTCCACCACTACGTGACCGACCGCCGCACCCGCGAAGAAGACACCATCGTCAAGGACGAAGAGCTGGACTCCGCAGAAACCCAGCGCGTCGTCAACCGTGCCCTCAAGGAAAACCGCCGCACTATTCCCGGCAAGATCAGCCGCCTGGTCAAGGGCAAAATCTCGCTCTTCGGCGGTAAGCTCGGCGGCGCGAAGACCGAGGACGCAGCAACCAAGGCGAAGCGCGTGAAGCAGAAGCTGGAGAAGCACATCGTCCGCTTCATGCCGTTCCTTGGCGGAAACTAACCCGCGGTTACGTGCTGTAACCGGCGGTAGTAATTCGCCGTTATTCGCCCAGAAGCCACATGTGTTTCGAAAAGCCACTTCTTTGGTGGCTTCTCGAAACACATGTGGCTTTTCGCTGTTTATGGGGGAGAGTCGGGGCCCCTTCGATAGGTTAGTGTCTTCACTACGGGTTAAAGACTCACGGTGAAGACACTAACCTATCGAAATAGCCAGTTATCCACCGCCGGTGAAAATTCAGTAATGACTTAGCAAGTTCAGTCATGACTTGGCGTCTTTGGCAATGGTTAAAACCCCAGCCCAGAGTCACTAACCCATGGCAGAAGTCCGTAACTCATGACCGAATTTCCCGCCCGGTGGGTGGGAGGCGGGGCAACGGCACACAGGAGGCAAGCCCGTCCGCGCCTAATCTTCCGTGCGGCGGGGGAGTTTGGCGGGGGAGTGCGCCTCCAGAAAGCCCCTTGTCACCCAATATTTTTTGGTGTTTTTCTGGCACAGGGTGGTGCAGCCCCTTATCTTGTCAGGGGTGCCCCGTACTTTGGTGGTAGAGAACAACGACGCGTTCTCACCCACTCCGCCGAGCGACCAAAGGAGCCCCTCATGTACACGGTTGGTTACTACAATGACGAAGACTTCCGCGCCTTCTACTCCGGCCAGGACGCCGCTAATATTGACGACTTCTTCACTGACAACGGCGAATACCTCATGGTGTACCTGCCGGAGGTGACCGACCGCGAGTTCCTTGCTGGCCTCCGCTACGGTAACGGCTGCGACGCGCTCTGCCAGAGCGGATACGCCCTCGACGAGGCAGAAGAGGCCCTTCGCGACATGTATGCGCTCGCCGTGTAGCCCGCCCGCCCACGCCAGGTCCCCAGTGTTAGGGGGGTCCTGGTGTCTTTTGTTGCACCCAAACGCCACAACATGTGGTCATGTGGCTCAACGGGGTGCAAACGACCGCAAACATGCGGTAGGGTGGTAACTGTAGTGTTCCATAACGCATTGATGCGTTTGTTGGGTGCGCTACGGGGCTGTTTTCCTTCCGGAGGTCAGATACGACCCACAAAAGCAGCCCGACACTAGTAACTAAACAACACACCATCACCGACGATAGGAGCGCATCTTCTATGGATTCGACCATCTTCAACCGCCGTACCCTGCTGGGTAGTGGCGCACTCATGGGCCTGGGGGCCCTGCTTGCTGCGTGCGGCCAGCAGGCAAATAACGAGGCGGCAGC
>NZ_KV831926.1:1105644-1107576 GCF_001837265.1 Rothia sp. HMSC064F07
GCGGCCAGCAGGCAAATAACGAGGCGGCAGCCGCCTCGGCATCATCGACCGCCGCGCCGAGCGAGTCGGCTTCGGCGTCTGCAGCAGCTTCTGAATCTCCCTCTGCGAGTGCCACCCCGTCTACTGTCCGCGGCTACTCGGGTGGCTCAAAGGCACCTGACGGTGAGTACCGCCCGGCGGATAAGTACGGTCCGGCACAGAATGTACCGAAGCCTAACGTTCCGGAGGACGGCTACAACGAAAAGTCGTTGGAAGGCATGCGCAAGACGCTTGATGCATGGATTCAATGGGGAAACTACGGTATTCAGACCGGCGACTACACAAAGGCGCGAGAGTTCACCTCACGCAATTTCACTTCCGAATTGGAAGCCTACGAAAGTGTCGAAAACCTTTATAAGCGCGGTGGATGGGTCATCGACGGTATCGAGAAATTTACGGCAGATGGATCTCCTTGGTCTGAAGATGGGGAAACCTATTTCTGGAAAGCCTACCGCGGATGGAACCAGGAAATCCATGTTGAGCCGAGTGGTAAATGGACTGCTTGGGATAACGATGATAAAACTAACGACACTTTCAAATTCGAGATGAAGCATAATGGGAAAAAATGGGAAATTATAAGCTGTGAAGAGGTTGATGATTAGTTATGCGCAAAATAAATAAACGTATAGCTTATTGCGTCATTGGATTGCAATTTATATGTCTCTTGCCAGCACCTGCAGGTGCACATGTATCTACTAAAGAATGTTCATCTGGTAACGGCGCATCCGTATGCCAAGAATCTACAGTCGCGAAGAAAAGGACTGAAACCAATACAGGTAAAAGGGGCGGAGAAAGCATTCAGAATGACTCAGTTGTTCATCAGCCTGCGGAAGGAGCAGAACCTAGCACCTACACCACCAAAGGCGCCAACGGCCTTACCCTAATTCGTTCCAAAAGTGACTCTAATATCCTTGGCTGCGTAAAGGACGGAAAGGTTGGACACGTAAAACTCAACAATCTCATCGTTCGTGACGATGGGACTTACATCGATGGTGGCCTCGGCAAATATAGCCCCACCTCAGAAACCTGTGTCCCCGACGATACCCGCACCCTGACCAGTGCCGACAGCCCAGGTCCCACCGGCCCGACCTACGAAGAAGTCATGGAGGAAATCCGCCACGCTGCAGAGTCCCTAGAGCCGGGCAAGCCGACCCTGCACCAGTCCTACAACAACCCCGCAGGCACTGGCCGAGCAGAAGGCGACCCCAACGTCTACAAGGGCGACCAGGTCAACTTCTACGTCGATGACGGAGGCCCCTACCGCCTTGAATCAGACATGCTCGCCGGACACGTCGAAATTGAGCTCATGCCCTCCTCCTATGTCATCGAGTACGGCAATGGTGATACTGCCACCAACTACACCGCGGGCAAACCGGTCACCACCTACCCTCGTGAGCGTCCGCGTCAGACGGATACCAGCTACGCCTACCAGCGTTCGGGTAACTTCCATGCGTACGCGACCGTGCACTATACGGCTCGTTTCCGTGTGGATGGTGGCCCGTGGCAGATGATGGAGGTGACTCCGCAGGCGACCAGTGATCCGTTGCTGGTGCGTGTGTGGTGGGTTGATGTGGGCCGTGTCGGCGGCACCTGCGATGAAGACGATACTCGTTGGGGCTGTAAGAACGATCCTACGATGGGTAAGAAGGATAATCCGAACCCGCGTCTGCGCAAGGCTGATATTCGTACCGGTCAGCGTTGGCATCTGAATGATAACGGTGACGGGGACACGGAGTATTCGTTGCACCGCGACTGGCCCGATATGTAAACCAGTTCTGACCCAACATATAAATAACCACAGCAGGCGGCCCCGAATGTTTGAACATTCAGGGCCGCCTGTTTTTAGACAGAGGTTTTCGACAGGTTAGTGTCTTCACCGTGGGTCTTTAACCC
>NZ_KV831926.1:1107676-1108057 GCF_001837265.1 Rothia sp. HMSC064F07
AGAAGACGCTAAACCATGGCACAAATTCTGCAGAAGCGGCGCCTCAGCACCGGTGAAAATCCGGTCATGACCTAGCAATTTCGGTCATGACTTAGCGTCTTTGGTAATGGTTAAAACCCCAGCCTGAAGTCACTAACCCGCCACCAAAAAAGCTAAACCACTAACAGCTCCCCGCCCACCTGGCGCATCCGGGGCCGCCTGCTTTTTAGACAGAGGTTTTCGATAGGTTAGTGTCTTCACCGTGGGTCTTTAACCCGCATTAAAGTCACTAACCTATCGACGAAAAGGCTAAGTCATAACCCATAACCGGCTCTCACATACCTGGCGCAGCCGGAGATTCGGTCATGGGTTACGGATTTGTGCCATAGGTTAGTGTCTTTG
>NZ_KV831926.1:1108157-1112668 GCF_001837265.1 Rothia sp. HMSC064F07
TTTAACCCGCATTAAAGTCACTAACCTATCGAAAATCCATGAACCCGGTGCGCCTCCATCTGCATCGGGTGGGGGCGCGAATATAACCCCCCGCAGACATGCAGAAGCCACATGTGTTTCGAGAAGCCACCAAAGAAGTGGCTTTTCGAAACACATGTGGCTTCTCGGCGTTAATTAGACCGTTATTTAGACCGTCGGCTAGACCCTAGTTGCCGAAGCCCTGCAGGGTTGCTGCCCAGGCGCGGCGCGCCTCCAGAGCTTCCTTAGCCTTGGCGATCTTCTTGGAGTCGCCGCCCTTTTCAGCTACTGCGAGCTCTGCTTCCAGTTCGGCGAGGGAGTCCTCGATCTGTGCGAGCAGGGAGTTCGCGCGTGCCGCCTTGGCGGGGTCGTTGCGCTTCCACTTTGCCTCTTCGGCGCCGTTGATTTCGTCCTGAATACGGCGCAGTTCGCCGTCGACGCGGCGCAGGTCGTTGCGGGGTACGCGGCCTGCCGCATCCCAGCGGTCCAGGATCTTCTCGAAGGCTGCCTTCGCGCCCTCAATGTCTTCGACGGGCAGGAGTGCGCGTGCTTCTTCGAGCAGTGCTTCCTTGACCTTGAGGTTTTCGGCGTAGACTGCGTCCTGCGCTGCTTCGGCTTCGTTGCGGGCGTTGAAGAACACGTCCTGTGCCGCGCGGAAGCGTGCCCACAGCTTGTCGTCTTCGCGACGGTGGCCGCGGGGTACCTGCTTCCAGGCGCGCATCAGGTCGCCGTATACGCGGGAAGTCTCAGACCAGTCAGTCGAGGTCGACAGCTCTTCGGCGCGTGCAATCAGCTCTTCCTTGGCGCGCTTGATGCGTGCGTTGCGGTCGTCGAGCTGCGAGAAGTGCGCGCGGCGGTTGCGGTCGAAGGTAGTGCGGGCTGCGCGGAAACGCTTCCACAGCTCGTCCTCTACGCTCTTTGCCAGGTGAATTTCGCGCTGTGCCTTCTTCCACGCTTCGAACAGTTCGTTCATGCGGGAGTGGGAGTTCTTCCAGTGGATCTGGTCGGGGTCCTGGCCGGCAATCTGCTCGGCTTCCGCGACGATTTCTTCGCGGACGGCGAGGGCGCGTTCACGGTTTTCGGTGCGTGCCTGCTGCTGCTTTTCGCCGAGTTCAGCGATCTGCTCTGCGAGGGAGATGAGGCGCTTCTGCAGGCCGGAGTAGTCACCGACCATGTTGCGCACACCGATCTGTGCGCCGATGGAGGTGATGCCCTTCTGCAGGTCTGCGGCGGGGGCGTTGTTGGCGAGGCGGGATTCGAGCAGGGCAACCTGCGCCTCGACGTTTTCAAACTTGCGGGCGAAGTAGCTGAGCGCTTCTTCTTCGGAGGCGCCGGGCAGCTGGCCTACGGCGTATTCTTCGCCGTCGACAATGACGAAGACGTGGCCGTCCTCGGAGACGCGGCCGTACTGGCGTGCCTTTTCGAGGTTTACAGTGTCGTCGGGTTTGGTAGTCACCGCTATAACTCTTTCACTCGGGGGTGCTGGGGGTGGGGCGCCTTTGCGCTGTTCCCCGTGGTGGGCACCCGTTTGGGTGTGCGTGTGCACCTCCTAAGCATAGCCTCTGTGGGGTGTGTGTGAGTAGTGTCTGGTCGTGTTGTGTTGTGGGCGAACCTGCCGGCTGCGGGTTTGTGTCGGGTGAGCGGGGGGAGTGGGTGCTGTGCTGGGGCGGGTGTTGGTATGATGGGTAGATATGCCCGGAGGTGTTCCGGGGTTTTGTTGTCGAGTTCTTTGTCAAGGAGTATCGCGTATGGCTCGCAAGGCTTCGCTGTCTGGTTTTCCCGAGTATCTTCCGGCTGAGCGGTTGGTTGAGAATCATGTTCTGGACACTCTGCGTGAGACTTTTGAGTTGCACGGTTTCTCCCCGATTGAGACTCGTTCGGTAGAGACTATTGAGCAGCTGCTGCGCAAGGGTGAGATTGACAAGGAAGTTTACGCAATTTCTCGCCTGCAGGAGGACGAGGCTGCTAAGGCTAAGGAAAAACTGGCTCTGCACTTTGACCTGACTGTGCCGTTTGCCCGTTATGTGGTGGAGAACGCCGGTTACCTGAATTTCCCGTTCTCGCGTTACCAGATTCAGAAGGTGTGGCGTGGTGAGCGTCCGCAGGAGGGTCGTGCCCGCGAGTTCACTCAGGCTGATATTGACGTGGTTGGCGACGGCGAGCTGCCGTTCCGTTACGACGTGACCTTGGCGCTGGTTGTTGTTGATGCACTGTCGAAGCTGCCGATTCCTGAGTTCAAGCTGCGTGTGAATAACCGCAAGCTGGCTGAGGGTTTCTACCTGGGCTTGGGTTTGACTGATACTGCGGCTGTTCTGCGTTCTATTGACAAGCTGGAGAAGATTGGTGCTGAGCGTGTGGCTGAGGAGCTGCAGGCTGAGGCTGGTGCGAGCGCGGATGCTGCCGCTGCCGCCCTGGAGCTGGCGCAGATCCGCACCGAGGATGCTTCTTTCGTGGAGCAGGTGCGTACTCTTGCCGCTAAGTATTCAGTGGAGCATGAGCTGCTGGATCAGGGTCTTGCTGAGCTGGCTGAGGTCATTGAGGAGGCGTCCCGCCGTGCGCCGGGTAAGGTGCTGGCTGACCTGTCGATTGCTCGCGGCCTGGACTACTACACCGGCACCGTGTATGAGACTGTTCTGGTTGGTCACGAGTCGCTGGGTTCGATCTGCTCGGGTGGCCGTTATGAGTCGCTGGCGTCGAACGGTAAGAAGACGTACCCGGGTGTTGGCCTGTCTATTGGTGTGACTCGTGTGGTGGCTCGTATCCTGTCGCAGGGTTTTGCGCAGGCGAGCCGTAAGGTGCCTTCGGCTGTGTTTGTTGCCCTGACGAATGATGAGGGCTGGTCGGCCGCGAATGATGTTGCGGATGCGCTGCGTGCCCGCGGTATTGCCTGCGAGGTGTCCGCGAATGCGGCGAAGTTCGGTAAGCAGATTAAGTACGCTGAGAAGCGCGGCATTCCGTTCGTGTGGTTCATTTCCTCGGATGAGTCGGGTGCCCCGGTTCACGAGGTGAAGGATATCCGTTCGGGTGAGCAGGTTGCTGCTGATCCGGCTTCGTGGATGCCGCCGGCTGAGGACCTGCACGTTCAGATTGTGCGTGCTGAGGGCCTGTAAACATTAGGGGCCTGTAATGCCTGCGGTGTTTGGTTGCAGTATTATCTGGCTGCTGTAATAATTTGGTTACTGTAGCCTGCATATGGATGTGTACCCGCCTGGTGGGGAGGATGTTGACCTCCCTGCCGGGCGGGTCTTTTGTGTGAGCCCAGATTTTCGATAGGTTAGTGTCTTCGCCGTGGGTCTTTAACCCGGGGTGAAGACACTAACCTATCGACTGAGGCGTTTCCTCGCTTTATCTCAAGAGTAGTTTCCGCAAGTGGGTGATGACTTCCCGTTCTTTTTGAAAGATGTCAGCCCATGTGAGGTGTACGACCGTCCACCCGGCGCGGGTCAGTGCGCGGTCGCGGGCCGCCTCGTAGCGGTCCCTGCCGGGGTGGTCCACGTATTTCTGTTCACCGTCGAACTCGAGAATGACCCGCGCCTCGGGCCAGGCGAAGTCTACCCGGTAGTTACGACCCTCGCACGAAATCGGGTACTGCGTTACGGGGGAGGGTAGCCTGTGCTCCATGAGTAGGCACCGGGTGAGGCTTTCACCGGCCGACTCACTGGATGCATCCACCGCCTGCGCCAGGAGAGGTCCAGCGGAGCCGCCGTACCCGGTGAGGTTTAGTAGAGTCTCGATAACTTCGTGGGGCTCCATGAGCCCTCGCCGCATGATGGAGTCAGCGAGGACCACCGCCTCCCGAAAGGGCATGCTGCGCGCACAATCCTGCAGCGTGCGAGCCACCGTCGTAACCATGATGGAGGTGCCCGGCAACCTGGTGACTTCCTCGGGGCCAGTGGCGCTGTAATGCCGGGTGATTCTTCCCCTGTCAGAGGTGCTATGACTACAGCTATACACGCTTATCATTTGGGGAACAGAGAGTACATCAAGTCCCCATAGCGCCGCGGCTGATGTGTGGGAGAAGATCCCTTGAAGACCCATCATCTGAGCAGCGATGCACCGTACCGTGAGCCGCTCTTCGGGGGTGAGCGCTTGGGCATCGCGGGTGTAAATATAGGCTCCTCGCTGGATACGTTGCAGAGACCCTTCCGCCACTAGCTTGCGAATGCGTTTCGGCCCGATTCCTCGCAGGTTGAGCATCTGGGAGTTCAGCACGAATGGGTGTAGTTCTGCGGTACGGGTAATTTCTGGTGTAGCCGGTAGTACGTTTGGGACGCGTTGCCACGGAATAGTTGCTGTGTTCATAGGCTTTATCCTGGCAGGCTGTGTGAGGTTGTGGGGCTTGTTCGTGAAATCTGTGGATAACTTCGCGGATTCTACCGAAAAAGTGTTTGTCCACAGGCATGCGGAGTGGATTCCCCGGTAATACTTCGATAGGTTAGCGGCTTTTCGATAGGGTAATGCCTTCACCCCGGGTTAAAGACCCACGGCGAAGA
>NZ_KV831926.1:1112768-1164031 GCF_001837265.1 Rothia sp. HMSC064F07
AAAGACCCACGGCGAAGACACTAACCTATCGACCGCAGACACCCACGAACCTGCCGCCCTACCCGCATCCCGCCTCCGCGCCCCATTTTCTGGTGCCTGACTTGCCCCGACCCGCCATCGACCTGCCCGGAGGGGATACAATATATGAGGCGCACGCAGTGTGCGCATATCATCAACCGCGTGTACCCGGCTACTGTCTATAGTCGTGAGGTGCCCGCTATGAAAGGAATGTCTGTGCTTCGCACTCACACCAACGGCGAGCTGACCGCCGCAAATATTGGAGAGACTGTTACCCTGACCGGTTGGGTGGCTCGCCGCCGCGACCACGGTGGCGTCGCCTTCGTTGACCTGCGTGACCGTGAGGGTGTCACCCAGTGTGTTTTCCACAATGAGGCTGATTTTGAGCACCTGCGCAACGAGTATGTGCTGCGTGTGACCGGTCTGGTGACTAAGCGCCCGGAGGGTAACGAGAACCCGAACCTGGCGACTGGCGAGATTGAGGTTGAGGTGTCCGCCGTTGAGGTGCTGAACACTGCTGCTCCGCTGCCTTTCCAGATTGACGAGCACGTTGAGGTGGGTGAGGAGGCGCGCCTGCGCTACCGCTACCTGGACCTTCGCCGCCCGGAGCCGGCTCGCATCATGCGCCTGCGTTCGGACGCGAACCGTGCGGCACGCAACCTGCTGGCTGAGGACGGCTACATTGAGGTTGAGACCCCGACCCTGACTCGTTCCACCCCTGAGGGTGCGCGTGACTTCCTGGTGCCGGCTCGTCTGGCTCCGGGTTCTTGGTATGCTCTGCCACAGTCCCCGCAGCTGTTCAAGCAGCTGCTGCAGGTGGGCGGTATTGAGAAGTACTACCAGATTGCTCGTTGCTACCGTGATGAGGATTTCCGTGCGGACCGTCAGCCTGAGTTCACTCAGCTGGACATTGAGGCGTCGTTCGTTGATCAGGAAGACATCATTGAGCTGGGCGAGCGCATCGTTGAGGCTGTGTGGAACCTGATTGATGTGAAGGTTCCCCGCCCGATTCAGCGCATGACCTACAAGGATGCGATGGAGAAGTACGGTTCGGACAAGCCTGACCTGCGTTTTGGTCTGGAGCTGACTGAGCTGACCGAGTACTTCAAGGACACCACTTTCCGCGTGTTCAAGGCTCCTTACGTGGGTGCTGTTGTGATGCCCGGTGGTGCTTCTCAGCCTCGCCGTACCCTGGACGCTTGGCAGGAGTGGGCTAAGCAGCGCGGCGCTAAGGGCCTGGCGTATGTCCTCATTCAGGAGGATGGTGAGCTGACCGGTCCGGTTGCTAAGAATATTACTGACGCTGAGCGTGCTGGCCTGGCTGAGGCTACCGGCGCGAAGCCCGGCGACTGCATCTTCTTCGCTGCTGGTGAGGCTAAGGCTTCCCGTGCGCTGCTGGGTGCTGCTCGTGTTGAGATTGGTCACCGTACCGGCCTGATTAAGGACGGCGAGTGGTCCTTCGTGTGGGTTGTTGATGCTCCCATGTTCGAGTCTTCTGCTGAGGCTACTGAGTCCGGTGACGTGGCTCTGGGCCACTCCGCGTGGACCGCCGTGCACCACGCCTTCACCTCCCCGAAGCCCGAGTTCCTGGACACCTTCGATACTGACCCGGGCTCGGCTCTGGCGTACGCTTACGACATTGTCTGCAACGGTAACGAGATTGGTGGCGGTTCGATCCGTATTCACCGCCGTGACGTGCAGGAACGCGTGTTCGCTGTGATGGGCATTGGTGAGGAAGAGGCTCAGGAGAAGTTCGGCTTCCTGCTGGATGCGTTCAAGTACGGCGCACCGCCCATGGGTGGTATTGCGTTCGGTTGGGACCGTATTGTGTCTCTGCTGGCTGGCGTTGATTCGATCCGCGAAGTTATTGCGTTCCCGAAGACCGGTAATGGTTTCGATCCGCTGACTGCGGCTCCTGCACCGATTACTCCGGAGCAGCGTAAGGAAGCTGGCGTTGATTTCAAGCCGAAGAAGAAGGACGAGGAGTAATCTTCTCTAGTCTTTGGTCGTGCGCCCCGTAGGGGGTGCGGGCTGTGCGGCGTGGGCCCGGCGGGCGTTGAGTTGTGCCGGGGTCGCCGTTGAGGGTGGGCTGTGTATTCTGCTGGTGCAGGGTCGCAGCCCACCTTTTGTATCAACTGGCGTGCGTGCCGATTTGTGTACTATCCAAGGGGGAGGGGAGCATGCGTATTCTGATTGCCGGCCCGAGCGGTAGCGGTAAGACGACGTTTGCGGCGCGGTTGGGGCGCCTCCTGGACATTCCGCATACGGAGATGGACTCGTTGCATTGGGGGCCGAACTGGACTCCGCGCCCTAGTTTTGAGGCGGATGTTCAGGCGCTCATTGAGCGGCCTGCGTGGATTACGGAGTGGCAGTATCCGCAGGTGCGCGGCCGCCTGCTGGAGCGTGCGGATGTGGTGATTTACCTACGCTATAGCCGTGCGTTGGTCATGTGGCGTGTGGTTCGCCGGACGGTGCGCCGTGCGGTGACGGGTCAGAGGCTGTGGGCTGATAATGTGGAGCCGCCGCTGAAGAATATTCTGCGCGACCCGGACAACATGATTCGGTACACGTGGAGGAGCTACCCGCACGTCGGGGAGTTGCTGGCGGAGGCTCGCGGGCAGCATCTGCAGAAGCGTTTTATTGAGTTTCGTACCCCGCGGGCGGCGAACCAGTTTTTGCGTGCCGTGCAGCTGCGCGGTGTGCTCTGAGGCGGTTGCCTCTAGAACTGCGGCTCCCCTAAACCAGCCGCCGAGAGTGGCGTCGAAAGAGATGTATGAGCCCGGTGAAGGCCGGCTCCAAGTTGAAAGGTGAACGATGCGAGTAGTTATTCAGCGCGTGACCCGCGCGGCGGTGCGCGTGGCGGGTGAGACGGTCGGCGCGATTGAGCAGCCCGGCTACCTGGTGCTGGTCGGTATCACGCACGGTGACGGTGCGGCGCAGATTGCGAAGCTTGCCGATAAGACCGCGAACCTGCGCCTGCTGGAGGGGGAGAAGTCCCTGCTCGATGAGGGCGCACCCGTGCTGGCGGTCAGCCAGTTCACCCTGTACGGGGATGCGAAGAAGGGCCGCCGCCCCTCCTGGTCTGCCGCTGCGCCCGGCGCGGTGAGTGAGCCGCTGTTCAACGACTATGTTCAGGCGCTGCGTGAGCGTGGCCTGCACGTGGAGACCGGCGTGTTCGGTGCGGACATGCAGGTGGAGCTGGTCAATGACGGCCCGGTGACCCTGATTCTCGATAGTGAGACCCTCTAGGCCGGCGCTTTCGATAGGTTAGTGGATTGTCCCGGGGTTTAAAACCCACGGCGAAGACACTAACCTATCGAAAACCCGTGTGGCGTCACGCCGCGAGCTAAATCCGCACCCGTAAGTCCATACCCCGCGCCCACCTCAAGCCTGTGAAACGATAGAGTAAGACTATGGCTGATTCCCTCTTTGATCTTGAGTTGCCCGATGACGGGGACCGCGTGAGCCTGATTGGTGCGCCCGCTGAGGAGCCCGCCTCCTCGCGTGCCTCTGCGTCGCGTGCGCGCTCTGCCCGTTCGGCGTCTCGTGCGCCGTTGGCGGTGCGTATGCGTCCGCGCACGATTGATGAGGTCCTCGGCCAGGAGCATCTGCTGACTCCGGGTGCGCCTCTGCGCGTGTTGGCGGGGGAGAATGCCGGCCCGGCTGGCCCGTCCTCGGTGATTTTGTACGGCCCGCCGGGTACGGGTAAGACCACCCTGGCGCATGTGATTGCGCGCGCGCCGGGTCGTAAGTTCGTGGAGCTTTCGGCGATTACCGCGGGCGTGAAGGACGTGCGTGCGGTCATGGATCAGGCGCTACTCGACCGCGACATGTACGGCACGACCACCGTGCTCTTCCTCGACGAGATTCACCGTTTTACGAAGGCTCAGCAGGATGCGCTCCTGCCCGGCGTGGAGAACCGCTGGGTGATTCTGGTGGCGGCCACGACGGAGAACCCGTCGTTCAGCATTATTTCGCCGCTGCTCTCGCGCTCGCTACTGTTGCGGGTTCATTCGCTGGAGCAGTCCGATATTGAGCGTCTGATTGATCGTGCATTGGCTGATCCGCGTGGTTTTGGTGGCGCGGCGGTCATTGATGAGGATGCGCGTGCCCACCTCGCGGCGGTTTCTGGAGGCGACGCTCGCCGCTCCCTGACCTCGCTGGAGGCGGCAGCTGCGATTGCGTTTAGCGAGGCTGAAGCTGCGGGAAATGCCCCTGCAGAAACTGGCCCCGCAGAAACCGGTGCCGAAGAGGCTGACCCTGCCGCGCCCGTGCGCATCACCCTGGCGCATGCTACGGAGGCGGTGGACCGCGCCGCGATTCGCTACGACCGTTCGGGTGATCAGCATTATGACGTGGTCAGCGCTTTCATTAAGTCCATGCGCGGCTCTGATGCGGATGCCGCGGTGCACTACTTGGCGCGCATGCTGGAGGGCGGCGAGGATCCGCGTTTCGTGGCGCGTCGCATCATGATTTTGGCGAGTGAGGATATTGGTCTGGCTGATCCGCAGGCGTTGCAGGTGGCGACGGCTGCGGCGCAGTCGGTGGCGCTGGTGGGCATGCCGGAGGCGCGTATTATCCTCTCGCAGGCGGTGATTTATTGTGCGCTCGCGCCGAAGTCAAACGCGGCGTATAACGCGATTAACCGCGCGATTGCGGATGTGCGTGCGGGCGCTTCGGGTCAGGTTCCGGTGCATTTGCGTGATGGTCATTATGCGGGGGCTAAGCAGTTTGGTCACGGCGTGGGGTACATTTATGCGCATGATGAGCCGGGGCATGTGGCGGCACAGCAGTACCTGCCGGATACTCTGCGCGGCACGGTCTACTACGAGCCGACGCAGCACGGTTTTGAGCGTACGTTGACGGAGCGTCGTGAGCGTATCCGCCGTATTTTGGATGCGGCTCCGGTGCAGGATACGACCCGTTAGCTTACGTGGCTCCCATCGAGCCGTCTACTACTTTGAGTGCTGACCACCGGGGGAGTGGCGCGCCTCGGCAGGCAGGTAGCCGTATAGAGCAAGCAACCGTATAGGGCTGAGCGCAAACAGAAAGCGGTGCGTAGTACCTCGGTAGTACTGCGCACCGCGTCAGAGTTTTGAGTTGTGATAGACGTCTTGGCTGTCGGCCTTCCCGGAAGGGCGGACGCCAAGCTTGTTATGGTTTCTAGTCTAGGCGATATGGGGGTCTGATTCAAGCTATTCCCATAAAGACACAGGTTAAAAATAACGAAATGATTACAATCCAACATCTTAGCGCCGCAATTTTTCGGGGAAGTCGCACCTAAATAGCTCTGACTGGCATAAATAATTCCTGTGGGGTCGTGTGGGTAAGTGTCGAAAACCCACACGCACAGTGATTTGAACCAAAGATTTCCCAAAAGGCTGGTAAAGCCCGGGTGTATCCGGTAAGCTTGACGGGTCTGGCAATTACTATGCCCGCATTCGTGCGAGCGTCAGTAATGTAGCTGCGGGGTACTCTGCCCCGAGCTCTCCGCCCCACCGCCGTACAGCAACGACCGAATCGGTCGCGTACGGATTCCGGCGGGGTCAACCGAGGAGGCCAGTATTCAACAGACCGAGGCCCCACCCGTGAGGGTGCAGGAGCCTCACATAGAAAGGTAGATTGTGGCTAAGCACAACCGCACCCGCCGTACCGTGCGTCAGTCCCGTGCCCTGGGCATTGCACTGACCCCGAAGGCAGAAAAGTACCTCGAGCGTCGTCCTTACGGCCCCGGCCAGCACGGCCGTGCCCGCAAGAAGGCTGACTCCAACTACGCTACCCAGCTGAAGGAAAAGCAGCGTCTGCGCGCTCAGTACAACATCCGCGAGGCACAGATGCGCCGCGCATACCTCGAGGCAAAGCGTACCGAGGGCCAGACCGGTAAGAACATGGTCGAGCTGCTCGAGACCCGCCTCGACGCTCTGGTTCTGCGTGCAGGCTTCGCCCGCACCATTGCACAGGCACGTCAGATGGTTGTTCACCGTCACATCATGGTTGACGGCGTTCGCGTGGACCGCCCCTCGTTCCACGTCAAGCCCGGCCAGCTGATCCACGTTCACCCCAAGGCTGAGAAGACCACCCCCTTCCAGGCTGCGGCTGCAGGCGAGCACCAGGCAGTTCTGCCCGAGGTTCCCGCATACCTGAACGTTGAGATCGAGAAGCTGCACGCAAAGCTTGAGCGCAAGCCCAAGCGCGAAGAGATCCCCGTGATCTGCGACGAGCAGCTGGTCGTTGAGTACTACTCGCGTCTGGCATAATCTCGATTTTTCGAGAAGCAACCCGTCCTGCACCGTTCGGTGGGGGCGGGTTGTTCCCGTTTAACGCGCGGGTTTTTTGGGGTATATACACTACAGGGCAGTGGTGCCGCTGAACCTGTGAATCTTCCGTCGCTGGGAGTTTCATGAGAGTTTAGGGGGCGCTTGAAGGATTTTTCGACTAAAATAGGGGATTGAGCTGTGTATACAGTCCTGAACTGTATGCACGATCCGGCTGTACGCCACGGTGGCGTCCAGCCTTGTACGACTATTGATAAGCATCATGCATTGAGCGGAATGGGGTTATAGATGACCGGCGGAGATATTGCGGGCCTGATTGCAGCAGGAGTTTTTGCGATTCTGGTGGCTCTTCTTGCGTTACCCATTATTCGCCTGACTAAGGTGTTTGATGAGCTTATCGTGACGATTCGTTCGCTGAACCAGAGCACCGGCCCCCTCATTGAAGAGGTGACCCGCACTGTGGTGACCACCAATGAGCAGCTGGAGAAGGTTGACGACATCACCTCGAACGTTTCGGATGCGTCCGCGAACGTTTCTGCGCTGTCCTCGCTGGTGACCTCGACTGTGGGTCAGCCGCTGATTAAGGTTGCGTCCTTCTCGTACGGTGTGCGTCAGGCGTTCCGCGGCGGCAAGACCGGCGATGCACACGGCACCGCTGGCAACACCCACGCTGGTGGTCAGTACGGTTCGGCACAGTCCTCTTACTCTGCAGGCGGTGAGAACTAATGGGTCTGCTTCGTTCAGCTCTTCTGCTCGGCGCCGGAGCGGCGGTTGGTTACTTCGCTTCCAGGCGTGCCACCACCTCCGAACCTGCTCAGCGTACCCCCGGCAGCGCCCTGCTCATGCGTGAGCATGGTGAGCTTGCCCTCAACCCGGAGTCTCAGATGGGAAAGTTCTTCGATTCGCCGATTGGCAAGCCCCTGCAGCCGTATGCGTTGCGTGCTGTTGAGTTCGCCGCCCGCGTGCGTGAAGGCATGCAGGAGAAGGAGATGGAGCTCAACGCTAAGGTGGAGCGCCAGAAGCAGGATCTGCGTCCTGGCTCCCTGGATACGTGGGACCGCCAGATGAGCTCGGCTGAGATTGAATCCACGAACCGCCGCCTGGCTGAGCGTGAACTCATTGAGGTGGAGGCTGAGATTGCCTCCTTGGAAGAGGCTCAGAAGCGAGCGCGTGAGCAGCGTATTGCGCGTGACCGTCAGCTCGGCGACGGCTTCTTCAACTAGGTTTTTAAAGGTGGTGCTTTTGTCCGTTAACCACGGTACGAGACTGGCTCGATTAGCCATTTTGCTCTCGGACAGGCACCATAGGTCAGTAGACTAATTTAGAATTTCGCACAGATTACTCTAAGGAACGAGATGCTCTCACAGGAGATTTCTAAGCGCTGGATCGATTTCTTCGCTTCCCGCGGCCATACTGTGGTGCCTTCGGCATCGCTGATTTCGAACGAGCCCGGCGCTATGTTCACCATCGCCGGTATGGTGCCGTTCATTCCCTACTTCCTGGGCCGTGAGACCCCTCCGTTCTCCCGCGCGACCAGCGTGCAGAAGTGCATCCGCACCCTGGATATTGAAGAGGTCGGTAAGACTGCGCGTCACGGTACCTTCTTCCAGATGGCTGGTAACTTCTCGTTCGGTGATTACTTCAAGGAGCAGGCGATTCCGTTTGCTTACGAGCTGCTGACCACCCCTCAGGATAAGGGCGGTTTCGGCCTGGATCCGGAGCGCCTGTGGGTCACCATTTATGAGGGTGACGATGAGGCCTTCGACATTTGGCACAACAAGGTGGGCTTCCCGGCTGAGCGTATTCAGCGTATGGGTATGAAGGAAAACTACTGGTCCACCGGTCAGCCCGGCCCCGCAGGCCCCGACTCGGAGATCTTCTACGACCGTGGCCCCGCCTACGGTAAGGAAGGCGGCCCGGCGGCTGACGACGACCGTTACATTGAGATTTGGAACCTTGTGTTCATGCAGTACCAGCGTGGCGAGGGCATCGGCAAGGATGACTTCGAGATTCTGGGTGATTTGCCGAAGAAGAACATCGATACCGGTCTGGGCGTTGAGCGTCTTGCCATGTTGCTGCAGGGTGTTGAGAACTTCTACGAGACCGACCAGGTTCGCCCCGTTCTGGACGCTGCTTCTAAGCTGTCCGGTAAGAAGTACCACGGCTCCGAGTCCGCTGAGGACGAGGGCTACGAGGATGACGTGCGTATGCGCGTGGTGGCTGACCACATCCGTTCCTCGCTGATGCTGATTGCTGATGGCGTGACCCCCTCCAACGAGGGTCGCGGCTACATTCTGCGCCGTCTGATGCGCCGTGCGATTCGTGCGATGCGTCTGCTGGGCGTTACTGAGCCCTGCCTGCCCGTACTGTTCCCGGCTTCGCGTGATGCGATGAAGGGTGCGTTCCCGTATGTTGCTGACGACTTCGAGCGTATTTCGCGCATTGCGTACGCTGAGGAGAAGGCGTTCCTGCACACCATTGAGACCGGTACTGAGCGTCTGGAAGAGGCTGTTGCTGCCGCTAAGAAGGACGGCTCCAACGCTGTTTCTGGTGCTGAGGCGTTTGCTCTGCACGACACCTACGGCTTCCCGATTGACCTGACCCTGGAGATGGCTGCTGAGGCTGGCGTGAAGGTGGATGAGAAGTCCTTCCGCGAGCTGATGGCTGAGCAGCGTCACCGTGCGCAGGCTGACGCTAAGGCGAAGAAGGGTGCGTTCGCTGACCTGTCCGAGCTGCGTAAGCTTGTGGACGAGCGCGGCTCCATCTTCACCGGTTACACCGAGCTGCGTACTGAGACTAAGCTGCGTGCAATCCTGGTGGACGGCGTTTCGGTTCCCGCCGCTAAGGCTGGCGACAAGATTGAGGTTGTTCTGGACGAGACCCCGTTCTACGCGGAGGCTGGTGGCCAGGCAGCTGATACCGGTGTCATTACCGGCAACGGCTTCATCATTGACGTTCAGGACGTTCAGCAGCCCGTGAAGGGCCTGAGCGTTCACCGCGCCGTTGTGCGTGAGGGTGAGGTTCACACCGGTGCCGATGTTGTGGCACAGGTTGATGTTCAGCGCCGCCGCGACGGTGAGAAGGCACACTCCGGTACCCACATCATTCACGCTGCCCTGCACCAGGTGCTCGGCAACGAGGCTACTCAGCGTGGCTCTTTCAACAAGGAAGGCTACCTGCGCTTCGACTTCGCGTGGGGCGAGGGCCTGTCCGAGTCCGCTAAGCGTGAGGTTGAAGAGGTTGCTAACCTCGCGATCCGCGATAACCACGAGGTGATTACTCGTGAGATGCCGCTGGCTGAGGCTAAGGCTCTGGGCGCTATGAGCCTCTTCGGCGAGAAGTACGGCGACGTGGTGCGTGTTGTTGAGATCGGCGGCGAGTTCTCCCGCGAGCTGTGCGGTGGTACCCACGTTGGTTCGTCCGCTGAGATTGGTTCGCTGACCCTGCTGACCGAGGGCTCTGTTGGCTCCGGTAACCGCCGTGTTGAGGCTCTGGTGGGTCTGGATTCCTTCAACCACCTGGCTGCTGAGCGTACCCTGGTGAACCAGCTGACCGGCCTGATGAAGGTTCAGTCTTCCGCTGATCTGCCGGAGAAGATTAACCAGACTCTGGCTAAGCTGAAGGCGGCTGAGAAGGAACTGGCTCAGCTGCGCCGCGAGAAGCTGCAGGCTGAGGCTGGCAAGCTGCTGGAGAACGCACAGACCATCGGTTCTGTTCGCGTTCTGGCGCATGACGCTGGCGAACTGGACGCTAACGGCGTTCGTGACCTGGCTCTGGATCTGCGTTCGCGCTTCGGCTCCGAGGCTGCTGTTGTCGCCGTGGTGGGTGTGGCTAATGGCCGCCCCGTCGTCCTGGTGGCAACCAACGAGGGTGCTCGTGAGGCTGGCGTGAAGGCTGGCGCTCTGGTCCGCGTTGCTGCCGGTGTTCTCGGCGGTGGTGGCGGCGGTAAGGACGACGTCGCTCAGGGTGGTGGCCAGGACGCATCCAAGATTGGTGCTGCACTGGACGCTGTCCGCGACGCTATCGCACAGGCTCAGGCCTAAACATGGCAGAATTCCAGCGCGGAGTGCGGATGGGTGTCGATGTGGGTAATGCCCGCGTCGGCACCGCCCTCAGCGACCCCGACGGCATTCTCGCCACCCCGCTCAAGACGCTGCGTCGCGACGCGAAGAAGAACTCTGACCGCCGCGTTCTGCGTAAGCTGATTGAGGTGAACGAGGTGGTGGAGGTTTTCGTCGGGCTTCCGAAGACCATGCGTGGTGGGGATTCTCCCTCCACGGAAATGGCTCGGGAGTACGCTCAGGCTCTGCGCTCCGAGCTGGATGCCGAAGAGAAAACACACATTAACATTTGGCTGGTGGATGAGCGACTCACCACCGTGAGCGCTCACCGTGCACTGCACGAGGCTGGGGTTTCCAGCCGAGATTTCAAGACTATGGTTGACCAGGTGGCGGCTGTGAACATTTTGCAGTACAGCCTGGATGCCCTCAAGGCGGGGCAGTCCGTAGCCGGGTACAAGGTGAGCGATCCGGCCCACGAAGAAAACCGACCGTCCGAGTCAGAAGGGACCACGGTCGGTGCCGTCAACGAAACGGAGAACCTTCAGTGACCGAACAGAATAAACAGCCCGAAGAGAGCGGGCTCGACCTCTTTAGGCCGACAGCCGAGGATGAACGTAAGGGCATCACCGGCATCACGATGGAACAGGAAATCGTGTCGGTGGCTACGTTGCGTGCGCGTAAGCGCCGCCGCCGCGCCATCATGCTGAGCGCAATTTCCCTGTTTGTCGTGGCTCTGGTCATCATTTCGGGTGCCCTGATTACTCGCTACGACCCGTTCAAGACTCGTGACTACTCGGGTGGCGGCAATGGTACGACCGTGACCTTCACGATTCGTTCCGGCCAGTCCACCGCGCAGGTGGCGCAGGAGCTTGAGGCGGCGGGCGTTATTGCTGATGCTGATAAGTTCATTGAGGTGTACACCAAGGAGAGCAAGGGTAAGTACTTGCAGCCTGGCACCTATGAACTGCAGCAGCACATGAGCAGCTCGAGCGCGATTACGACCATTATTGATGCGAACAGCAACGTACTGTACCTGGCGATTCCGCAGGGTAAGCGCGTGAGCGAGACCATCGATCTGATTGTTTCTGGCTCCGATGGTGCGTTCACCCGTAAGCAGGTTGAGGACGCGGTCAGCAACTACACCCAGTACGGTGTGCCGAGCAACTTCCCCTCGATTGAGGGTTGGCTGCACCCGGGTGAGTACCGCTTCCCGAAGGGCACCGACATCAAGAAGGTCATCCAGACCATGGTTGATAAGACCAAGGCTGACCTGAAGGAAGCCGGCGTGAGCGGCGACCAGAAGATCTTTGAGGTTCTGACCATCGCCTCCATCGTGGAGCTTGAGGCTCAGCCGAAGGACTACGTGGCGGTTGCAGGCATCATTGAGAACCGCCTGAACAACCCCGATGGTGAGACCTCCGGCCTGATTCAGTCGGATGCGACCGTGACCTACGGTCTGGGTGTCCGTTCGTACCACCTGACTGAAGAGCAGAAGGCCGATAAGAGCAATAAGTACAACACTTATGCGAATAAGGGTCTTCCGAAGGGTCCGATTGGTTCCCCGCAGCTGGCTTCGATTAAGGCTGCTGCGGCTCCTGAGAAGAACCCGTACTACTACTGGGTGACTGTGGACCTGGACTCCGGTGAGACTAAGTACTCCCGCACGTACGCTGAGCACCAGCGTTACGTTGAAGAGTACAACCAGTGGTGTTCTAAGCACCCGAACCGCTGTAGCTAAGTTGTAGCTCATTGGTTTAGCTGGTAGCTACGATTTGGTAGCTTTGGACTGAAGGTTCCTTGCTGAGGCGGGTACCGCCTCCACGAGAGTGGGGGAGGTGCCCGCCTTTGCTGTACCCGAATATTGGTTTGTCCCTTAAAATGGGTAGAGTGCGCCTATGACCGCGGGTTCGTGGCGTGCGTGTCCGCAAGCCCCAAGCGTTGAGAGCGAAAGAGTATCTATCGATGAAGACTGAACCGTACCGTGAGGCCCCGTATCTTCGCCGCGCCTACGTGCTGGGGCACCCGATTGCGCATTCGCTGTCGCCTGCACTGCATCGTGCCGCGTATGACTTTTTGGGTGAGCAGAATTTGGGTTATAATCGCCGCGATACTCTGCCCGATGATTTGCCGGCGATTATGCACGGTGTGCGCCACCCGGACGGTACGGAGGACGCCCCGTATATTGCGGGTCTGTCGGTGACGATGCCGTTGAAGACCGCCGTCATCAAGTATTGCGATGAGCTGAGTGAGACTGCCCGCGTGACCGGTGCGGTGAACACGGTGTATCCGCGCGGTGAGAAGGTGCTGGGTGATAACACGGATGTGATCGGCATTGTGAACGCGCTGCGCCACGCCGGTTTGGAGCCGCAGCCGCTCAAGGATTCTGCCGCGATTGTGGGTGGGGGAGCGACCGCTATTTCCGCCCTGACCGCTCTGCATCAGCTGGGGTATTCCCGTGTGAGCGTGTACGCCCGTTCCCTGCATAAGCTCGGTAGCGTGCAGGAGGCGGCGGACCGCCTGGGCGTTCAGCTGGAACAGGTTTCTCTGGCTGATTTGCCGCAGAACCTTGCGGAGCGCGGCCATCACCCGGTGATTTCTACTCTTCCTGCCCATGCGGCGGACGAGTGGGCGAGCCAGCTGAGCGGGCTGAAGGGCGCCTCCGCAACGCACCGGCGGGTACTGCTCGATGTTGCGTATAACCCGTGGCCTTCGGTGCTGGCGAGCGCTTGGGAGGCTAACGGCGGCACGGTGGTTTCTGGTCTGGAGATGCTGCTGTATCAGGCGGTGGAGCAGGTGCTGCTGTTCACCGACTGCACCCTGTCTGAGGGTGAGCTGCTGGGCTTGGTGAATGCGATGTGCGCGGCGGTTGATCTTGCGCCTCGTGCTTCCGTTTCGTGAAAAAAGCGTGCTTTCACTCGCTCAGTAAACAGGCATTTTATACACTATTTATACACGTGAAGAATTATTATTCCTTCCTCCTGCGCTGCGGTGCGGGTGCGATGAAAAGAGGTTAACCTATGGCCCTGCGTTGGCTCACTGCCGGAGAATCCCACGGCGAGGCGCTCGTCGGCATTATTGAGGGCGTACCCGCCGGTGTGGAACTCACCAGCGACATGGTGCGTGACGCCCTGGCTCGTCGCCGCCTCGGCTACGGCCGCGGTGCCCGCATGAAGTTCGAGGAGGACCGCGTGCGCATCCTGGGCGGTGTGCGTCACGGCCTGACTCAGGGCGGCCCGGTCGCGATTGAGATTGCGAACACCGAGTGGCCCAAGTGGACTGACGTGATGAGCTCCGACCCGGTGGATCCGAAGCTGATTGAGGGTCGTGCGCGTAATGCTGCGCTGACCCGTCCGCGCCCCGGTCACGCCGATTTTGCGGGTATGCAGAAGTACAACTTCTCTGAGGCTCGCCCGGTGCTGGAGCGCGCCTCCGCACGTGAGACTGCGACCCGCGTGGCTCTTGGCGTGGTTGCCGCCCAGATTTTGAGGGCTCTGGGTGTTGAGCTGGTCTCGCACACTGTTGCTGTGGGTGGCGTGCACGCTCCCGAGGGTGCCCCGGTGCCTTCGCCCCGCAATGTTGACCAGCTGGATGCTGACCCGCTGCGTTGCTTCGACAAGGCAACCTCCGACGCGATGGTTCAGCGCGTGGATGAGGCGCACAAGGACGGCGAGACTCTCGGCGGCGTGGTTGAGGTGCTCGCGTACGGTATGCCTCCCGGACTGGGTTCGTACGTGCACTGGGACCGCCGCCTGGACGCGCGCCTTGCCGCAGCCCTGATGGGTATTCAGGCTATTAAGGGTGTTGAGGTTGGCGACGGTTTCGCGACCGCTGACCGCCCGGGCACTGCCGCTCACGACGAGATTTCCATTGGTGAGCACGGCGTTACCCGCGATACCAACCGTGCAGGTGGTATTGAGGGCGGCATGAGCATTGGCGACCTGCTGCGTGTGCGCGCGGCAATGAAGCCCATTGCGACCGTGCCGAAGGCCTTGAAGACCATTGACACTTCCACCGGTGAAGAGGCTCGCGCCCACCACCAGCGTTCGGACGTGTGTGCTGTTCCCGCCGCTGGCGTGGTGGCGGAGGCTATGGTCGCCCTGGTGCTCGCTGAGGCTGCACTGGAGAAGTTTGGCGGCGACTCGATTGGTGAGACTCGCCGCAACATGGATTCCTACCTGGACGCTATTCCGGCGTCTCTGGCGTGGGAGTCTAACGTGGCTGGTTGGGACGCGTAGTGCCCCTTCCGGCGGAGTCTGAGGGCCGCGGCGCGAAGGGTCGCGGTTCCGGGGAGGTTTCTGTGGAGCAGGGTGTTCGCCCGGTCGCTTCGAGCCCCCTTGCGCGTATTGCTGCGGCAACGCAGCGTGCGCGAGGGGGCGCTTCGCCGCGCCCGGAAACCGGCGCAGAATCCGGTGCGGAACCCGGTGTACCTGCTGCGGCTGAGCAGAGTGTTGAGGCTGCGGGCGCTGGGGCTGTTGAGGTTGCGGGCGCTGGGGTTCGTGAGACTGTTGCGCGTGAGGCTGCCGCCTCGGTTTCTTCTGCGTCAGTTTCTTCTGCGCGCCCGGCTTCTCGCGTACCCACCCCCGCTGACCTGATGCGTTCTGGCGCCCGCCCCCTGCCCGCCGCCGCTGCGGCGAGCACGCAGGGTGTGCGCCTGTACGCCTCCTCGGTATCTGAGGACGCCGACCCGGCGCTCGGCCTGGATGAGGACCTGCGCCTGAAGCTGCTCAGCGCCCTGCAGGGCATGGGCACCGCTGAAGAGGAACCCCGCAAGGAACCCGCGAAGGCGGAAGCACCCAAGCCGACTGCTCCGAAACCGGCCGCGCCGTCAGTAGTCGCTACGCCAAAGCCTGCCGCGCCCAAGCCGGCACCTCCGAAACAGGCTCAGCCTGCAGAGGCGGCGGGGGAGAGCGCTACCGCTTCTGCTCCCGTAGCCGCACCTGCACATCCTGTAGCTGTGCCCGCGGCTGAACCCGCCAAGCCGGTTCGTCCGACTCCGGCGCTGTTCGGTAAGGTTCAGGTTGCTGCGCCCGCAGTATCCGCTGCGCCCCCCGCGGAAGAAGAGAACCAGGCGGGGGAGAAGCCCCTCGACGCTTCCGAGCTGCCCGCAACCCCGGCTGGATCTGTGGCACCCGCAGAGCTCACCGTCCCCACAGAGCTTGCCGCCCCCGCAGAAGCGCTCGCAGAAGACGAGTCCGCCGGCGCTCGCATCCACCCGCAGCAGGTGCGTGAAATGCACGAGAACTTCGCGGAACGCTCCCGACCCATCGTGCTCATTGGCCCCATGGCGGCAGGTAAAACCTACATTGGTACGCACCTTGCGCGTTTCTATGGCTACGAGTTCCTCGACGCCGACCAGCTCATCGTGGAACGCTACGGCGAAGTCTCCGAAATCTTCGAGATTTTTGGTGAGGCGTATTTCCGCGAGCTCGAACGCAAAACCATCGAAGAGGTCCTCACCTCGCCCGTGTACCGCAACACGGTGTTCTCCCTGGGAGGCGGCGCGCCCATGACCGACTCGGTCGCGGAGCTGCTCAAAGACGAATGCGTGGTGTACATCCTCGTTGATGCTGACACCGTCACCCCGCGCATTACCGGCAATAAGACCCGCCCGCTGCTGCAGCCGAACCCGGTCGAGCGGTGGACCGAAATTTTTGAGCGCCGCCGCAGCCGATACGAAGAGCTGGCGCACTTCACCCTGGACGCACGAGGCGGCCGCCCCATCACCGAGATGACCGCCGAAATCCAGGCGTACGTGACCGCAACCCGCGCCTCCCGCGCGCAGCGCCCCCAAGCATAACCCCTCACCTGTGAAAGGACACATGATGAGCACTCAGCCCACCCCCACTTTCGGTGCCTCCGGCGCGGAAGATATCACCCGCATCCCGGTGACCGGCAGCTCCCCGCGTGAGAACTATGAGGTTCTCATCGGCCACAACCTGCTCGGTAAAATCCCCGAAATTCTGGGCAACCGCGCCAAGAAGGTGCTCGTGATTCACCCGCGTGCCCTGCGTTCCACCGGTGAGCTGGTCATGGAAGACCTGCGCGCCATGGGCTACGAATCGTTCAGCGCCGAAATTCCGGACGCTGAGGAGGCAAAGCACTACCAGGTAGCGGCGTTCTGCTGGCAGGTACTCGGTCAGAACGACTTCACCCGCACCGACGCGATCATCTCCGTGGGTGGCGGCGCTATTACCGACGTTGCCGGATTCGTCGCGGCAACCTGGCTGCGCGGCGTGCGCGTCATCCACATTCCGACCACCCTGCTCGGCATGGTGGACGCTGCCGTGGGCGGTAAGACCGGCATCAATACCGCTGAGGGTAAGAACTTGGTTGGCGCATTCTGGCCGCCCGCAGCGGTGCTCTGCGAGATTGGCACCCTGCGCACCCTGCCTGAGCATGAGCTGCTGACCGGTATGGGTGAGGTCGTCAAGTGCGGCTTCATCGCAGACCCCGAAATTCTCGACCTGATTGAGGCGAACCCGAACGCCGTACGCGACTCTCAGTCCGCCGTGATGCGTGAGCTCATTGAACGCAGCGTGCGCGTGAAGGCGGAGGTCGTCTCCGAGGACCTGCGCGAATCCGGCCGCCGCGAAATCCTGAACTACGGCCACACCCTCGCCCACGCCATCGAGCGCAACGAACGCTACCAGTGGCGTCACGGCGCGGCAGTGTCCGTCGGCATGGTCTACGCCGCCGAACTGGCGCTGGCAACCGGCCACGCCGACGAAGAACTCGTGGCACGCACCCGCCGCATCCTCGAATCCCTGGGCCTGCCCACCTCCTACAAGGCAGACGCATGGCCCCAGCTGCTCGAAGCGATGCGCCGTGACAAGAAGGCACGCGGCAACCTGCTGCGCTTCATCATTCTTGACGGTTTGGCTCGCCCGCGCGTCTACGAGGTGCCGGACGACTCGATTCTGTACATGACCTACCAGGAGATCATCTCCGAGTAGGCGTGAGTCCCATATATTCACCGGATGCACCCGGCGCGTGTTTGCTAATACGCGCCAGCCGGGCGGGGTGCCACAGAAAATGTGGTGCCCCTGCTAGGCAAATTCGTGCACATCCTGTAGAATGTACGGGACATATTTTTGCTCATTGAAAACTTAGCGCCTCGCCGGGTACCACTACGGCGTGAGCGTCGATGACACGAAGGAGAGCCCCATGGCATCCACTACCGATATTAAGAACGGCGCCGTCCTGAAGATTGACGGCAACCTCTGGTCCGTCGTTGAGTTCCAGCACGTTAAGCCCGGTAAGGGTGGCGCGTTCGTCCGCACCAAGCTGCGCAACGTTACCTCCGGTAAGGTCGTCGACCGTACCTTCAACGCTGGCGCTAAGATTGAGACCGCAACCGTTGACCGCTCCGACTACCAGTACCTGTACCAGGACGGCGACGACTACGTCTTCATGGACATGAAGACCTACGACCAGATCAACGTTCCCGCAACCGTTGTTGGCGACGCAGCAAACTACATGCTCGAGTCCCAGACCGCAACCATCGCAATGCACGAGGGCAGCCCCCTGTACATCGAGCTGCCCGCATCCGTGGTCCTCGAAATCACCTACACCGAGCCCGGCCTGCAGGGTGACCGCTCCACCGGCGGCACCAAGCCCGCAACCGTTGAGACCGGCTACGAGATCCAGGTTCCCCTGTTCCTGGAGACCGGCACCAAGGTCAAGGTTGATACCCGCACCGGTGAGTACCTCGGTCGCGTGAACGACTAATGAATTCGCGTACGAAAGCCCGATTGCGCGCCCTCGAAGTGCTCTTCGAGGCGGATCAGCGCAACGAAGATTATATTGAGGTACTCCGCCGCCGCCGACTGTACACGGTAGCGCAGATTTCTGCTTACTCTGAGGAAATCATTCGTGGCGTCCGCGACCACGACGAAGAGATTCGCGAGTTTGTGGAGACTTACGCCCGTGACTGGTCCTTCGAGCGTATGCCCGCCGTGGACCGTGCCGTGCTGCGTATTGGCACGTGGGAGCTTCTGTACAATGACGAAGTTCCGGATGCTGTCGCAATTTCTGAGGCTGTCGGTCTGGCGCGTGTGCTGTCCACGAATGAATCTCCGAAGTTCGTGAACGGTCTGCTGGATAAGCTCCGTCAGGTGAAGCCGACCCTGCTCGCGTAAGACGTCCCGCCGCGGTCTGCCCGCCAGCTTTTATGGCTGGTTGGTTTGTTGCCGTTGAGGATGCGCCCGCAGGGGAGCGTACGTGAAACCCCCGCCGTACTGTAGTTCGCTACAGGACGGCGGGGGTTTTCTGTGTCTAGGTTGCGTTTGGTTGGTGCAGTTCTGCGTGGGGTTCCGTATTGGGTGCGGATGCGCTCGCGTGGTTTGGAAGGTAGGCGAGGCTTCACCGGAGCCCGTGGGTAGGGGCTGGTGGCAACAGCTGAGGCTTCACCGGACAACGCAGGCGGGGGAGTGCCCCCTCTGCGGCGCTGAGCGCCTTGAGGACGGAGCCCCCGCCCGGCGTGCCCGGTATGCGCCTCTATGCATACCTCAGATATGCCCTTGTCTGCACCTATATGAACGGAACATTGCCAAAATGGACAAATAGCGAGCCAGGGTGTGTGCTCCGTGGGTATATGTTAGGGTAATGGCATCAACCGATAACATTCCGCTGAATTCCACACGTTGTTGCGTGGATAATTCTGCGGTTTACACAACCACACACCAGAAAAGAACCAACAATGATGTTTAACCGTAGTTCTATTGCCGCGCTCTCTGCGGCGATGATGCTCGCCCTGTCCGCTTGTTCCGGCGGCGCGCAGGTCAACGCAGAATCGAGCGCTTCCACTTCCGCGAGCGCTGAATCGGCAAGTGCTGAGGCTTCCGCAACCCCTACTCCTTCACACACCCCGACCGGTTCTGAGGTTGTCGAAATCCGTGCCGCCGTTGATACCACTGTTGACTCAGAAGAAGCACGAAAAGCTGCAGGAGAAGCAGCTATGCAAGTGTTGGAACAAGACGTGCGCCTTCGGAATGCCTGGATGCAGGGGGATCTGGAACATACCAGTGAAGAGGAGCTCGCTAAGTATATGGAACCGAAGGGCGTTAAAAGCACCCTGGATGGTTTTGCGGACTTACGTGAAACACTTCAGGAAGGGTCGTTCAGTGGGCAGATTGAAATCCGCGATGTAGAAGTAGTCGAAGTATCTGCCTCAACGGACCAAAACGGGCAGAGCACCCCTAACGCCATTGTGCGTGTGCAGTATTGCGAAGACTGGGGAAGCATTCGCTGGCCAACCGGCGAACCTATTGTTCTTGATGATTCTCTCGCAACAGAGGAAATGCGCGAGAACATTATGATTCGTCGACCTGACGGTGTGTATGCGCTTCAAAAGGGACGCAAAATCCAAGGTGACTGCAAGCCCTCGCGGCACTAACGCTTTCAGAAATGGGAAGGTATTTGAAGTATATCTGAGTGTGCTTCAACTACCTTCCCACTTCTATTTTTATCTCGTGCTACAGGTGTGCGCCTTCAAGAGGCACCCTCAATATCCCCGCAACCCTCTCACCGTGAGCGGTCTCTCGCCGAACCTGAACGTAGCCTGTGAACTGTGGTACCCTACTAGAAGCACAAAACCTTTAAATCCGTCCCGTGAGGCGGGGAAGGAGACGGCTATGCCTGGGTCAACTGTACCCACATCCGGCGCGAATCAGGGGCGAAATCTAACCGCAGCCCCCCATTCGGCAACCCCTCAAAGCACCTCAGAGGACGCGACCACCGTCGGCCGCACCATCCTCAGCGAGGACGAAATCCGCCGCGCCCTCACCCGCATCGCCTACGAAATTATTGAAACCAATAAAGGCGTAGAAAACCTCGTACTCATCGGCATCCGCTCCCGCGGCGTGCCCCTCGCCGTACGACTCGCCGCTCGCATCCAAGCCATCGAGCCGAACTTCAACGCAGAAACACGAATCGGCGCCCTGGACATCACTGCCTACCGCGACGACCAGCGAACCGGCGGCACCACCTCCCCAGGAACCGCAGGGGAAAGCATCATGCCCACCATTGGCATTGAAGGCAAAACCGTAGTCCTCGTTGACGACGTCCTCTACTCCGGCCGCACCGTACGCGCCGCCCTCGACGCACTCAACGCCCACGGACGACCCGCCCTCGTACGCCTGGCAGTCCTCGTAGACCGCGGACACCGGCAACTACCCATCCGTGCCGACCACGTGGGCAAAAACCTGCCCACCAGCGCCAGCGAAACCGTGCGCGTCGTACTGACTGAAACCGACAACGCAACAGACCGAGTTGACATTATCCAGCTGGGAGGGCTCTCATGAAGCATCTGCTCGACACCCGCGAACTAACCCGCGAAGAAGCCATCGAAATCCTTGACGTCGCCGACTACATGGCGCAGGTCAAAGCCGAAAACCGCACCCTCAACGTGCTCAATGGCAAGACCGTCGTCAACCTCTTCTTCGAGGACTCCACCCGAACCCGCCTCTCCTTCGAAGCCGCAGAGAAGCGCCTGGGCGCCGCCGTCACCAACTTCTCCGCATCTGGCTCCTCCGTGTCTAAGGGTGAGTCGCTCAAGGACACCGCGCAGACCCTCAAGGCGATTGCCGCGGATGCGTTCGTGATCCGCCACTCGGCATCCGGCGCACCGCAGCGCCTCGCCGAGGCAGGCTGGACCGACATCCCCGTACTCAACGCGGGCGACGGCACTCACGCACACCCCACCCAGGCACTGCTCGACGCCGTATCCCTGCGCCAGTACAAGGCAGAACGCGACGGCCTCGACAGCCCCCGCGGCACCGACCTGTCCGGCATGCGCGTGCTCATCGTCGGCGACATCCTGCACTCGCGCGTGGCACGCTCCAACCTCTGGCTGCTGCACACCCTCGGCGCGCAGGTCGTCTTCGTCGCACCGCCGACCCTGCTGCCGCTGAACACCGCCTCCTGGGTTGAAGAAGCCGGCCTGGAAATCTTCCACGACTTCGACGAAGCCATCGCCACCAACCCCGACGCCGTCATGCTGCTGCGCATCCAGAAGGAACGCATGAACGCCGCGTACTTCCCCTCCGCAGAGGAGTACACCGAGCTGTGGGGCCTGACCGCCGAACGCTTCGCAACCCTGCAGGCGCAGCCGCAGCCGGTCGCAATCCTGCACCCGGGCCCCATGAACCGCGGCCTGGAAATCTGCACCGAAGCCGCCGACGCCACCAACTCCTGGGTCCTGCGCCAGGTCAGCAACGGTGTGGCGTTGCGCATGGCGGTGCTCTACCTGCTTCTGACCGACGGCTCCAGCGCCAAGCTCTACGCCGGCGATGAATCCTAAACGACCTTCCTAACGAGAGGAACCAACACCATGAGCAAGTACCTGATCAAGGGCGCAAGCCTCTACGGCGAAAAGGTCGCCGACATCCTCATCGAGGACGGCGTGATTAGCCGCATCGCAGAGAACATTGACGCCGCAGACGCACAGGTCGTCGAGGCGGCAGGCCAGGTGGCGCTGCCCGGCCTGGTCGACATCCACACCCACCTGCGTCAGCCCGGCTACGAGGCATCCGAAACCGTTGAGACCGGCACCCGCGCAGCAGCCCTGGGCGGCTACACCGCAGTGTTCGCCATGGCAAACTCCATGCCCGTGGCAGACACCGCCGCAGTCGTTGAGCAGGTTGACCGCCTCGGCAAGGAATCCGCATGGTGCCGCGTGCAGCCCATCGGCGCAGTGACCGTGGGTCTGAAGGGCGAGCGCCTCTCCGACATCGGCGGCATGGCGAACTCCACCGCGAACGTACGCGTTTTCTCTGACGACGGCATGTGCGTGTACGACCCCGCCGTGATGCGCCGCGCCCTCGAATACGTCAAGACCTTCGACGGCGTTATTGCGCAGCATGCGCAGGAGCCGCGCCTGACCGAAGGCGCCCAGATGAACGAAGGTAAGGTGTCCGCTGACCTGGGCCTGACCGGCTGGCCCGCCGTCGCTGAAGAGGCAATCATCGCCCGCGACGTGCTGCTGGCTGAGCACCTGGACTCCAAGCTGCACATCTGCCACCTGTCCACCAAGGGCTCCATTGAGGTTGTGCGCTGGGCTAAGTCCCGCGGCGTGAAGGTGACCGCGGAGGCAACCCCGCACCATCTGCTGCTCACCGATGAGACCGCACGCACCTACGACCCGATTTTCAAGGTGAACCCGCCGCTGCGCACCGAAGAGGACGTCATGGCGCTGCGTCAGGCAGTTGCTGACGGCATCATCGACGTGATTGGTACCGACCACGCACCGCACCCGGCAGAGACCAAGGAATGCGAGTGGGCGTGCGCCGCGAACGGTATGACCGGCCTGGAGCAGGCACTGTCCATCATCCAGATGACCCTGGTTGACACCGGCATGATTACCTGGCGCGATGTGGCGCGCATCCTCTCCGAGGAGCCCGCGAAGATTGGTCGCCTGGACCACGAGCAGGGCCGCCCGCTTGCCGAAGGCGAACCGGCAAACATTGTGCTGGTCGACCCGAAGGCAACCCGCGTGATTAAGCCGGAGGAGCAGGCTACCAAGGGTAAGAACAACCCCTACCGCGACATGGAGGTGCCCGGCTCGATCCGTGCAACCTTCTACGCTGGCCACCCGACCGTGCTGAACGGCGAGCTGGCAACCCCGCGTCGCTAAACCCGCGAGGCGAACGTACGTGGTGACCGTGCCTGGCGGTGGTAGGTTCACGCCTGCCACCGCCTCGCCGGGAGCACCGCCCCCAACCTCACCAACCCAGGCCGAGATAATCGGCCGAGACCCCAACCGAAAGAGAGAACCTTCGTGGGAAAGTTCCTGACCGCCGTCATCTGCATCGCCCTGGTCGCCCTGTGCATCTACGGCATGTGGCACGGCTGGCGCTCGCGCCTGGCACGCCAGGCGAACATGTTCGGCTCCCTCAAGGAAGTTCCCGAACGCTACGAGGGCATGACCGCTGACGCCGCTTTCGAGGGCGAGTACGTCAGCACCACGATCTTCGGTAACTGGCTGGACCGCGTGGGTTTCGATTCGCTCGGCTTCAAGAGCAAGTCCACCCTGCTGATTTACCCGGACAGCATCATCTTCACCCGTAACGGCGCGAAGGACCTGTGGATCCCGGCGAAGAAGCTCGCAGTCATCACCACCGACCGTGGTATGGCGGGTAAGGTTGTGGAGAAGAACGGCCTGGTCGTGATTGGTTGGACCCTGGACGGTCACCGCGTGCAGACCGGCTTCCGCACCCGCTACGCTGAGGACAAGCAGGCGGCACTGCGGGAGCTGCGCCGCATCGCCCCGAACGCTGTGGATGCGCCTGAGAAGTGGGCGGCAGAACCGGAAGCCTAAAACCCGGCGCAATATCGCGGTGCAATATCCCGGCGCACCCACACCCATAGATTTTGCCTGAGGTCAGGCGAACACCCGCCGAAGGCACCATAGACTACCCCGGAACCTGCACGGTAGAGGCCGTACAGGAAGCGGGGGAGAACACCAGAGAAAAGGAAGAAGAGCATGACTGACATGACACGATCCGGCGCCCTGCGTACGGACCGCGCGCTGCTCGTCCTGGAGGACGGCACCGTCTACCGCGGCTACGGCTACGGCGCAACCGGCGCGTCCCTGGGCGAGGCGGTTTTCTCGACCGGTATGACCGGCTACCAGGAAACCCTGACCGACCCCTCCTACGCGGGTCAGATTGTGGTTCAGACCGCTCCCCATATCGGTAACACCGGCGTGAACACCACCGACGCTGAGTCCCGCAAGATTTGGGTTGCCGGCTACGTGGTTCGCGACGCAGCACGTGTGGCATCCAACTGGCGTTCTGAGCGCACCCTCGACGAAGAGCTCATCGAGCAGGGCATCGTCGGTATTCAGGGCATTGACACTCGCGCCCTGACCCGCCGCCTGCGTTCAAGCGGTTCGATGCGTGCGGGCGTGTTCTCCGGTGAGCACGCAGAACGCCCCGAAGCTGAACTGCTGGAGGAGGTGCGCGCCTCCGAGCCGATGGCTGGCCGTAAGCTCGCTGACTCCGTTTCGGTTGACACCGCGTACACCGTTGAGCCGCACCAGTTCAACTGGTTCGCACCCCCGGTCGCAACCATCGTCGCCCTGGACCTGGGCATCAAGTCGATGACCCCGCAGCGTTTCGCTGAGCGTGGCGTGCGCGTGCACGTGCTGCCCGCAAGCGCAACCCTCGAGGACATCTACTCCCACAACCCTGACGGCGTGTTCTTCTCCAACGGCCCCGGTGACCCGGCAACCGCTGACGAGCAGGTTGAGCTGCTACAGGGCGTGCTGCGTAAGGGCACCCCGTTCTTCGGCATCTGCTTCGGTAACCAGCTGCTCGGCCGCGCCCTGGGCTTCGGCACCTACAAGCTGCCCTTCGGTCACCGCGGCATCAACCAGCCGGTCATGGACAAGACCACCGGCAAGGTTGAAATCACCGCGCAGAACCACGGCTTCGCTGTGGACGCGCCGATTGGCGACTACGTGACCGCACCGAACGCCGAGTTCGGTCAGGTCATGGTCTCCCACGTGGGTCTGAACGACAACGTGGTTGAGGGCCTGACCTGTAAGGACATCCCCGCGTTCTCCGTGCAGTACCACCCCGAGGCTGCTGCGGGCCCGCACGATTCCGCCTACCTCTTTGACCGTTTCATCGACCTGATGGTCGCAACCAAGACTGCAAAGGAAGCATAAATGCCTCGTCGTACTGACCTTAATAGCGTCCTCGTCATCGGTTCCGGCCCCATCGTCATCGGTCAGGCAGCGGAATTTGACTACTCCGGCACTCAGGCGCTGCGCGTGCTGAAGGAGGAGGGCGTGCGCGTCATCCTCGTGAACTCGAACCCGGCAACCATCATGACCGACCCCGAGTTCGCGGACGCCACCTACATTGAACCCATCACCCCCGAGGTGATTGAGAAGATCATTGAGAAGGAAAAGCCGGACGCAATCCTGCCGACCCTGGGTGGTCAGACCGCGCTGAACGCGGCTATCTCCCTGGATGAGCGCGGCGTGCTCGCCAAGTACAATGTTGAGCTGATCGGCGCGAACATTGAGGCGATTAACCTCGGTGAGGACCGTGAAGCATTCAAGGGCGTGGTGGAGCGCGCCGGCGGCGAGTCTGCACGCTCGGTGATTGTTCACTCCATGCCGGAGGCGCTGGAAGCCGCTAAGGAGCTGGGCTACCCGATGGTGGTTCGCCCCTCCTTCACCATGGGTGGTCTCGGCTCGGGTATGGCATACAACGAGGAAGACCTCTACCGTATTGCCGGTGCCGGTATTCAGTACTCGCCGACCAGCGAGGTCCTGCTGGAGGAGTCCATCCTCGGCTGGAAGGAATACGAGCTGGAGATGATGCGTGACACCAACGACAACGTCGTGGTCGTCTGCTCCATCGAAAACTTTGACCCCGTGGGCGTGCACACCGGTGACTCCATCACCGTGGCACCCGCACTGACTCTGACCGACCGTGAGTTCCAGAAGCTGCGCGACATCGCGATCAACGTGATTCGTGAGGTTGGCGTGGACACCGGTGGTTGTAACATCCAGTTCGCGATTGACCCGAAGACCGGCCGCATCATCGTCATTGAGATGAACCCGCGCGTGTCTCGTTCCTCGGCGCTCGCGTCGAAGGCTACCGGCTTCCCGATTGCGAAGATTGCGACCAAGCTGTCCCTGGGTTACACCCTGGATGAGATTCCGAACGATATCACCCAGAAGACCCCGGCGTCCTTCGAGCCGACCCTCGACTACGTGGTCGTGAAGGTTCCGCGCTTCGCGTTTGAGAAGTTCCCGGCTGCTGACCCGACCCTGACCACCACCATGAAGAGTGTTGGCGAGGCTATGGCTCTGGGCCGTAACTTCACTGAGGCTCTGCAGAAGGCGATGCGTTCGCTGGAGCAGAAGGGCGCGTCCTTCTCGTTCAAGCCGCTGTCTCTGTCTGAGGCTGAGCTGGCTGAGCTGATTGAGAAGACTAAGGTTCCGACCACTCAGCGTATTTACCAGGTTCAGCAGGCTCTGCTGGCTGGTGCTACCGTGGAGCAGCTGCACGAGGCTACCAAGATTGACCCGTGGTTCCTGGATCAGCTGGTGCTGCTGAATGAGGTTGCCGGCGTGGTTCACGCTAAGCGTGACAACCTTGACCCGGAGACCCTGAAGCTGGCTAAGCGTCACGGTTTCTCGGACGCTCAGATTGCTGAGATTATCGGCTCTTCTGAGGATGTTGTGCGCGGTGTTCGCCACGCTCTGGGTATCCGCCCGGTCTTCAAGACTGTTGACACCTGTGCTGCCGAGTTTGAGGCGTTCACTCCGTACCACTACTCCTCCTACGACCTGGAGGATGAGGTTGCGCACCACGAGAAGCCCTCGATTATGATTCTGGGTTCGGGCCCGAACCGTATCGGTCAGGGTATCGAGTTCGACTACTCCTGTGTGCACGCTTCGCTGGTGCTGCGTTCGCTCGGTTACGAGACCGTCATGGTCAACTGCAACCCTGAGACCGTTTCAACTGACTACGATATTTCGACTCGCCTGTACTTTGAGCCGCTCACCCTTGAGGATGTGCTTGAGATTGTTGAGTCGGAGCGTCGTACCGGCGGTCTGATGGGCGTGTTCGTGCAGCTGGGCGGTCAGACCCCGCTGAAGCTGGCTCGTGCCTTGAAGGATGCGGGCGTGCCGATTCTGGGCACCACCCCCGAGGCTATTGACCTGGCCGAGGACCGCGGCGAGTTCTCCCGCGTGCTGGAGGAGGGCGGCCTGATTTCGCCCAAGAACGGTACCGCGTTCACTTTCGAGGGTGCTAAGCGCATCGCTGATGAGATTGGTTACCCGGTTCTGGTTCGTCCTTCGTACGTGCTGGGCGGCCGTGGCATGGAGATCGTCTACGATGAGGCGAACCTGGCTCGCTACCTGGAGAACGCTACCGAGGTTTCGCCTTCGCAGCCTGCTCTGATTGATAAGTTCCTTGAGGACGCTATCGAGATTGACGTTGACGCCCTGTTCGACGGCGAGGAGCTGTACTTGGGTGGCGTCATGGAGCACATTGAGGAAGCCGGTATTCACTCGGGTGACTCTTCTTGTACTCTGCCTCCGATTACTCTCGGCCCGGACATCATTGCGAAGGTGAAGGACGCTACCGAGAAGATTGCTCGCGGCACCGGTGTGCGCGGTCTGATTAACATTCAGTTCGCGTACGTGTCTGAGAACCTGTACGTGATTGAGGCGAACCCGCGTGCGTCTCGTACTGTTCCGTTCGTGTCGAAGGCTACCGGCGTGCAGATGGCTAAGGCTGCTGTGCTGATTGGTCTGGGTAAGAGCATTGCTGAGCTGAAGGCTGAGGGCTACCTGCCGTCGAACATGGATGGCGCATCCCTGCCGGAGGAGACCGCGATTGCTGTGAAGGCTGCGGTTCTGCCGTTCGCTCGTTTCCGCACCCCTGAGGGTGTTGTGGTGGATTCGCTGCTGAGCCCGGAGATGCGTTCGACCGGTGAGGTCATGGGTCTGGATAAGCACTATGACACCGCGTTCGCGAAGGCTCAGGCTGGTGCTGGTTCGCCGCTGCCCACCTCCGGTAAGGTGTTCATTTCGGTGGCTAACCACGATAAGCGTAACGTCATTATTTACGCGAAGATGCTGGAGTCGCTGGGCTTTGAGATCGTTTCGACCGGTGGTACCGCTGAGATTCTGCGCCGTAACGGCCTGAACTCGGTGATTGTGGCTTCGAAGTTCGCTGAGGCGAATGGCGACCACTCGATTGTGGACATGGTCCGCAACGGTGATATTGACCTGATTCTGAACACCCCTGCCGGTGGTGCTGCTCGTAGCGATGGTTACGAGATTCGTGCCGCTGCGGTTTCGGTGGGCTGCCCGGTCATGACTACCATTTCTGAGTTCGCTGCGGCTGTTCAGGCGATTAATGCTCTGCGTGAGCACAGCTGGGACATCATGAGCCTGCAGGAGCACGGCGTTCAGCTGGCTGCCGCTGTGGATGCTCGTTCTGAGGGTGGCGAGGCGTAATGTCCGCTGCTTTTGGTGATCGTCTGGCGAAGGCGATGGCGGAGCGCGGCCCGCTGTGTGTGGGTATTGACCCGCATCCGAATCTGCTGGAGCAGTGGGGTCTTGAGGATTCTGCTGCTGGTCTGGCTGCTTTTACTGAGGCGGTCTATGAGGGTTGCGCCCCGTTTGCGGCGGCGTTGAAGCCTCAGGTGGCGTTGTTTGAGCGTCACGGTTCGGCTGGTCTTGCTGTGCTGGAGGCGCTGTTCGCCCGCGCTGCCGCTGATGGTGTGCTGATTGTTGCTGACGCTAAGCGCGGCGATATCGGTTCGACCATGAAGGCGTACGCGGATGCGTGGCTCGGCTCCTCGTCGCCGCTGGGTACCGATTCGGTGACTTTGAGCCCGTACCTGGGTTTTGAGTCGCTGCGTCCGGCGCTGGATTTGGCCGCCCAGAATGACCGCGGCACGTTCGTGTTGGCGTTGACCTCGAACCCTGAGGGTAAGAGCGTTCAGCACGTGGGCGCGTCGGAGTCTGGTCATTCCGGTGAGTCTGAGGGCGCTGTGGCTAAGCGTATTATCGCTGCGGCTACCGCTGAGAATGCTTCCCGCCAGTGGGAGCAGATGGGCCCGTGCGGCCTGGTGGTTGGCGCGACCGTTGGTCAGGCCCTGGTTGATTTGGGTATTGACCTGAGCGTGTTCAACGGCCCGATTCTGTCGCCGGGTTATGGTGCGCAGGGCGCTTCGGCGGCTGACCTGTACCGCGTATTCGCTGGCGTTGAGTCGCAGGTGCTGGTGAATTCCAGCCGTGGCGTGCTGGCTGCTGGTCCCTCGGTTGAGGGCCTGGCGAAGGCTGCGCAGGCGGCTCGTGATGACCTGTTGGCGGCTCGCTGCGCGTAGTTCGCGTGTTGCGTGAGGGGCGTGTGCTCCGGGTGGATTCTGTTGAGGGTCTGCTCGGGGTGCGCGCCCCTTTTGCGTGTTTTATCGCATTTTTTGGGTACACCCGCATGCATAATTTTTTCCCCCGCCCGCTCGCGCCGATGCGAGTTTTCTCACCTCTGTAGTGGGGGAGTGTGTTTCCGTCAAGACTCACGCCCGCGGTTCCGCTTTTGATAGGGCGAATACTCCGCTATGCTATAGGGGTACTCCCTGATATTTACGTGCTGACGTGCGTAGACGCATTGTTGGTGCGAGGGGGAGTGCCGCGGGTGGAACGAGGGTTCTCGTGCTATCCGTGTTACATTAGTTGATAAGTAAAATTCTATAACTCGCAGAAATGGGGGACCCAACCATGCCGCTGACTCCGCTAACTGAGGATGCGCGCGCCTCCGCCCGCGAGAAGGCAGTACTTGCCCGAGCACACCGCCAGGAAATTAAGCGTGCACTGAGTGAACGTGAACTTTCCGTGCGTCAGGTGCTCGATATGGTCGATTCCGACCCTGCACTGGCTAAAATGCCGGTGGGGCAGATGCTGCGCGCACTTCCGGGCATTGGTGCCGTTCGCGCTGAACGCATCATTGAAGAACTTCATATTGCACCGACTCGCCGCCTTGGCGGCCTTGGTGTACACCAGCGTCGCAAGATGGTGGAGTACTTCAACCGTAATTCGCGGTATTTGAACCGTGCACGTCGTAAGACTGCTGGTCAGTCTTCCGAGTCTTCTCAGTCCTAACACATCGTGCCTTCAGCCGATGAAGGCACAGTAAGGAAGCTATGTCTCAGCCGACTCTCACCGTACTGGCTGGCCCCACTGCTGTTGGCAAGGGTACGGTGTGCCAGTACATTCGTGAGAACTACCCGAACGTGTGGTTCTCTGTTTCCGCTACCACTCGTGATCCTCGCCCCGGTGAGGTTGACGGTACTCACTACTATTTCGTTTCGATGGAAGAGTTTGACCAGATGATTGCTGACGGTCAGATGCTTGAGTACGCTGTGGTGCACGGTAAGAACAAGTACGGTACTCCGCGCGCTAAGGTTCAGGAGGCTCTGGACGCTGGCCGCCCGGTGATTCTTGAGATTGACCTGCAGGGTGCTCGCCAGATTCGCGAGACCATGCCTGATGCTCGCCTGATTTTCTTGGCTCCTCCGAGCTGGGATGAGCTGGTGTCGCGTCTGGTGGGTCGAGGTACCGAGAGTGAGCAGGAGCAAGCTCGTCGCCTTGAAACCGCGAAGGTTGAGTTGGCTGCTGAGAAGGAATTTGACGTCACGGTCGTCAACGACTCTGTTGAGCGTGCAGCGAAGGAGATTGCTGAGCTGATTGGCGCCGCCTAATCTGCATGCTTTGCGTTTGCGGTGGGGCTAGAGTTTCTTCCGACCTGTAGTTCTGCCGTGAGGCGTTGTGAAAGGTGGGGGTTTCGAAGAGTTTTCTTCGGGCCCCCACCTTTTTATATAGGCTGGTACGTGCGTTTTAGCCGTTGAGAGGGTAGAATAGTTCTTTAGTTTTGACCGTGCCCTCAGTGTGCCCGGTTTGCGCCATAGCGCGAACGGTGTGCGGGGGCGTTCGGTACGTACATTCCATCAAGCTATTTGGAGTTTTTAGTGGCAAACGAAATCAAGGAACACGAGGACTACAACTTCGTTGACGGTGTCGCTCCCGAGGGCATCGTGAGCCCCAGCGCTGACGCGCTGATTGAGAAGGCGGAGTCCAAGTACGGCCTGGTGATTTTCGGTGCCCGCCGTGCACGCCAGATTAACGCGTACTACGCTAACCTGCAGGACAATACTGCTGCGCACGTTGGCCCGCTGGTTGACGCTGAGTCGAACGAGAAGTCCCTGTCGGTAGCAATGCGTGAAATCATTGCTGACCGTGTTGTGGCGGAGCACCGCCCGGACGCTAAGTTCGATGAGGACGGCTACCCGGTTCCCGAGGATCTGTCCGCTGTGATTGATTTCAGCGCGGCTGAGTTCTCTGGCGCTATCGAGGAGGAGTACATCCCCGCAGGTAGCGAAGAGGTTATTGCTATCGAAGAGGTTATCCTCGACGAGTCCGCTGAGTAATCTGCTTCTACAAGGATTCTTTGACGTACCATGCGCATTATCGTTGGTATTGGAGGGGGCATTGCTGCGTATAAGGCGGCGATGCTCCTTCGTCTTTTTGCGAAGGATGGCGACGAGGTAATCGCCATGCCCACCCCGAACGCGACGAAGTTCGTGGGTGTTCCCACTCTGGAGGCGCTGAGCGGCAACCCCGTCTCAACGGACGTGTTTGACCGTGTGCCTGAGGTGAACCACGTGCGCCAGGCTGAACAGGCTGACGCTGTGGTGATTGCCCCGGCGACTGCTGATTTGCTGGCTCGTTTGGCGGCTGGTCGTACGGATGATCTGTTGTCCTCTACGGTGTTGACGACGCACGCCCCGGTGATTTTGGCGCCTGCGATGCACACCCAGATGTGGGAGCATCCGGCGACTCAGGCGAATGTGCAGACTCTGCGTTCGTGGGGTTATCACGTGATTGAGCCTGCGATTGGGCGTTTGACGGGCCCGGATTCTGGTCCGGGCCGCATGCCTGAGCCGGAGGACATTTTCGCGGTCGCGCTGGATGTGATTGCCCGCTTCCCGAAGGGTCAGGTGCACCCGGTGTACACGCCCGGTTACGCGCCGACTGAGCCCCTGTACACGGGTACGGAGCAGGAGCGTATGGCGGCGGCGCGTGCGGCGACGCTGACTTCGGCGCTGCTGGGGCAGGTTGATGCAGGCCAGGGTGAACCCAGCCAGGCAACTGGCGCATCCGAATCGCTGCGTGGTCCTCTGGCCGGCCGCCTCGTGGTCATTACCGCTGGCGGCACCCGTGAGGCACTGGACCCGGTACGTTTCCTCGGCAACCGTTCGACCGGCAAGCAGGGCGTGGCGCTCGCGGAGGCGGCACGCGACCTGGGCGCGACCGTGCACCTGATCGGTGCGAACCTTGAGGTTCCCGCGCCGGAGGGTGTGCAGGTGACCCGCGTGGTGAGCGCCCTGGAGCTGCGTGAGGCGACCCTTGAGGCGAGCACGGCGGCGGATGTGCTGATCATGTCTGCGGCGGTGGCTGATTTTAGGCCCGCCGAGTTTGCCGAGTTCAAGATTAAGAAGAGCGCCGATTCTGAGGATGCGCCGGTGATTCAGCTGGTGCGCAACCCGGATATTCTGCGTGAGGTCGTGGTGCGCCGCCAGCAGGCTCGTGAGGCAGGGGAGAGCACCCTCGGTCCGAAGCTCATTGTTGGTTTTGCGGCGGAGACCGGTTCGGCGGAGAAGACTCCGTTGGAGCTGGGTCGTGAGAAGTTGCAGCGTAAGGGCACGGACTTCTTGGCGGTCAATACGGTGGGTGTGAATCGTGGTTTCGGCACGGACGATAACACGATTACGCTGCTGTCGACCCTGGTTGATGAGGCGCCGGTGTTCTCCGGTTCGAAGAAGGAGCTGTCGGTGCGTCTGTTGGAGCATGTGGCGGCTTTCCTGCCTGAGCTTTCTGCCTAAGAATCCTCATGCGTCCGCGTAGCTACTCAGCTGGTGCGCGCTTGCTTACGTATCTTCAAAGCCCGTGCGGTACTTCCTGTGGGAGGTGTCGTGCGGGCTTTGCTGTACCCTCCGTAGCTCTGCCGCCCGCCTCCTTCTGTAGACCCCTCGGGGAGCATTATGCGCAAGCACTTGTGATGCGGGTTTCTTTCTTCTGGGGTTCCTTCCGGGGTTCCGCCGGGGGCAGCGTCTCATATTTCTGTCATAGTGGTGAAATTTCTGACCGTACCCCTGAACCGTCAGATAAAGGTCTTGTATCATGGCATAGAGAGTATTTCGCGTTGAAGGGGAAGAAGCACCATGCCCGAGAATCAGAGCAAGCCCGCCACGGTACAGTCCGCCCAGAGTGAGGAGCGCCCTCAGATTCTGGTGATTACCGGTATTTCCGGTGCAGGCCGCAGCACTGTCGCAAATGTACTGGAGGATGAGGGCTGGTACGTTATCGATAACATCCCGCCGCAGATGCTCGGTTCCCTGGCAGAGCTGGTGACCCGTGACGGTGCGCGAGTTCCGAAGGTGGCGCTCGGCATTGACGTTCGCGCCCGCGCACTGTTCTCCGATCTTCCCGCTGCGATTGAGACTCTGCGCAAGTCCGATATTGACTTCTCCATGCTCTTCCTTGACGCCAAGGACGAGACCATTATTGCCCGCTACGAGGCTCAGCGCCGCCCGCACCCGCTGCAGGGTGAGGGCCGCGTCCTCGACGGTATCCGCGCTGAACGCACTCTCTTTGAAGGTCTGCGCCTCGCTTCTGACCGCACCATTGACACCACCGGCATGAACGTTCACGAGCTGGCTCGTACCGTGCGTGAAATGTTCGCTGAGGGTGCGGATAAGAAGCTGAACCTGACCGTGATGAGCTTCGGCTTCAAGTACGGTGCGCCTTCGGACGCTAACTACATGGCTGATATGCGTTTCATCCCGAACCCGCACTGGGTTCCGGAGCTGCGCCCCCTGACCGGTCAGGACGCCCCGGTGCGCGACTACGTGCTGGAGCACGCAGGCACCGAGGAATTCATCAGCAACTACCTTGCGGCTCTTCGCCCCGTGCTTGAGGGCTACCGCCGTGAGGGTAAGTACTATGCCACCATCGCAATTGGCTGCACCGGTGGTAAGCATCGTTCCGTGGCTGTGACGGAGGAACTGGCTCGTCGTCTCTCTGCTTTCGGTGAGCTGAACGTGAATGTTCAGCACCGCGACAAGGGTCGCGAGTAAGTTCCGCCCGGCGCGTCCCAACCACCGCGTCGTGTTTCATTAGCCGCCGTCCGGCCCCGCACACCGTGGGGCCGGCATACCATTCCTTCCGGGTATGTGAGGTATTACTATGTCCACCCATTCGACCAGTTATGACACTCAGGGTATTCCGCGCCTGCCGGCTTTGCCGACTCAGGCTCTGCGCCTGTTGAAGACCACGCACCGTTCGCCGAAGGTCACGGCGATGGGCGGCGGCCACGGGCTGTACGGTTCCCTGTCTGCGTTGCGCCACGTCACGCCTGATTTGACGGCTGTTGTGACGGTTGCTGACGATGGCGGTTCGTCGGGTCGTTTGCGTGAGGAGATGGGTATTCTCCCTCCGGGAGATTTGCGTATGGCGCTTTCTGCGCTGTGTGATGACACCGATTGGGGTCGCACGTGGCGTGATGTGATGCAGCATCGTTTTAGCGCGCCCGAGGGTTACGAGGGCGAGTTCCCGCTGGATTACCATGCTCTCGGTAACCTGCTGATTGCGACTCTCTGGCAGTTGCTGGATGACCCGGTTGCCGGCCTGGACTGGGCGGGTGCCCTGCTGAATGCGCGCGGCCGCGTGCTGCCGATGGCGCTGGATCCGATGGTCATTTACGGCACCGTGCTGCGTGAGCATAACGGTGGTGGTATTGAGCGTGTGAAGGTGGTCGGTCAGGTGAACCTCTCGAAGGAGGAGCGGGTTCACGATATTGGTCTATCTCCCGCAAATGCGCGTCCTTGCCCGGAGGCGCTCTCCGCTATTGAGGAATCCGATTGGATTGTTTTGGGCCCGGGTTCGTGGCGTACGTCGGTTCTGCCGCATCTGCTGTTGGATGCTCAGCGTGAGGCGATTATCCGCACGGAGGCGCGCCGCTGCGTGGTCATGAACCTCTCCGACGATAAGGAGACGGTCGGCTTCACCCCGGCAACGCACCTGGATTTGTTGCGCCAGTACGCCCCGAAGCTTCACCTTGACGCGGTGATTGCTGACGCTGACATGCAGGCTGATCACCGTTCCGAGCTGGAGCGTGAAGCTTCTGCGATGGGTGCGAAGGTTGTGTGGGCGCATCTGCGTTCGAGCTCCCAGCCGAATGTGCACGACCCACTGAAGCTTGCGGCTGCGTACAACGAAGCGTTTGAGCTGAGCTCCTAGGTTTACTGGCTTGGGTTTGCTGCTCAAGTGTGTTGCTTGAGCTGGCTGTTATGTGCGCCCCTTTTCTGATTTTTAGACTTAAACACTACGCCTAGAAGGACCTGTTCATGGCATTAACCACGCTCGTCAAGGACGAACTCGCCAACTACGAGGCAACGAAAGTCTCTGCTCGTAAGGCAGAAATCTCTACGATTCTGCGTTTTACCGGAGGCCTGCACATTGTCTCGGGGCGAATCGTGGTGGAGTCTGAGGTCGACCACGAGGCAACCGCCCACCGCATGCGCCGCACCATCGCGGAGATTTACGGCCACGATTCTGAGCTGACCAGCGTCAGCGGTGGTGGTCTGCGTCGAGGTGGCAGGTACATCGTGCGTGTGGATCATGGCGGTGAGGCGCTGGCTCGCCAGACCGGTCTGCTGGATCTGCGTGGCCGCCCGGTGCGTGGCCTGCCGCCGGCCGTGGTGAACGGCTCCCTGCAGGACGCTGAGGCGGTCATGCGCGGTGCGTTCTTGGCGCACGGTTCGCTGACTGAGCCGGGTCGCTCCTCCTCCCTGGAAATTACCTGCCCCGGTCCGGAGGCGGCGCTCGCGCTGGTGGGTGCGGCTCGTCGCCTGGACATTATTGCGAAGGCACGCGAGGTGCGCGGCACCGACCGTGTGGTGGTGCGTGACGGCGAGACGATTTCGCAGCTGCTGGAGCGTATGGGCGCGACCGGCACCCTGACCACGTGGCGTGAGGCACGCACCCGCAAGGAGGTTCGTGCGACCGCGAACCGTCTGGCGAATTTTGATGATGCGAACCTGCGCCGTAGCGCTCAGGCTGCTGTTGCGGCGAGCGCCCGCGTGGAGCGTGCCCTGCAGATTCTGGGTCATGAGGCGCCGGATCATCTGCGCTATGCCGGTGAGCTGCGTGTGTTGCATAAGCATGCGTCGTTGGATGAGCTGGGTCGTCTGGCTGATCCGCCGATGACGAAGGACGCGATTGCGGGCCGTATTCGTCGCCTGCTGGTGATGGCTGATAAGCGTGCTTCGGAGCTGGGCGTTCCGGGTACTGAGCTGCCGCGTGAGGACTAAGCGAAGGCTAGATTCTGCTCTTAAACGGTGCGGGTAGCTCGTGTGGCTGGGGTGTTTGTGACGGTTTTATGACAGACCAAACCCCTCCGTTTTTGAACAAAAACCGCATATTTTTCAAAAATGAGCCTGTGGATGGCCCCTTTCGCACTATGCGAGGGGAGTTATCCACAGGTTCTTTGCGTGTGCTCGTGCGTTCGCGCGCGTGAGCCTAGGGTAGGGGTATGACGAGCATGACCCCCAACCACGAGCAGAACAACCTGCAGAACCCGAGTGCTGCACCGAACAACGGTGCTTTGCAAGACAACGCACCCCAGCAGGGCGGCGCGCAGCGTAGCGCCCGCTCCCTGATGAACAGCCTCTACCGCAGCCCCCGCGCCCGCAAGAACGGTACGCCGGATGCCGAGGACACCGTGCCGCTGGCTATTGCCGCTGAGGTAACGCCCGCGGAGGCGCCTGCCGAAGAAGCTGAGGCACCGCAGCCTGAATCTTCGCTGCCTAATTCTTCTCAGTCCGGCACCGCACAGCCCAGGGCGAGCCAGCCCGTACCTACCAGCAAGCCCACGGCATCCCAGCCGGAGTCGAATGGTTGGGCTGACTGGGATCAGCAGCCCGATTGGAACGAGGTGGACGACTGGGCGGAGTGGGAGCAGGCTGATCAGCCCGGTACCACCCGCAGTGCCCGTTGGGGCTTGTCGCCGCGCGTACTGCTTCTGGTGGCGGTGTTGGCGTTGGTTGCCGTGGTGTGGGGTGTGACCCAGTTTTCGGCGGCGCCGCGTGCCGAGCAGGTCGCCTCCCCGAGTGCTTCCGCAGAGTCGGTGCAGGCGGTGGGCGCCCAGCAGAGCCCCGGTGCTCAGTCCGGAGCCCAGTCTGCTGTCCAGCCGGGCGCTCATCCGAGTGAATCCGCGCAGGGTGGTGGCGCCTCCGGTGAGGCTACCGTGCGGGTACACGTGGCGGGTGCCGTGAACAACCCCGGCGTGTACACGCTGCCCGCGCAGGGTCGTGCCGTGGATGCGATTGCCGCCGCCTCCGGTGCCGCAGCGGATGCTGACCTGGACCGCGTGAACCTTGCCGGTGCGCTCAGTGACGGGGTGCAGATTTATGTGCCGCATCGTGGTGAGACGGCTGCTCCGGCGCAGATTCAGCCCAACGGTGGCACGGCGAATGCGGGTCAGGGTAACGCGGCGAATGGTGCATCGCAGAACGGCGCTTCGCAGGGTGGCACTCAGCCTCATCCTGCACGCACGCTAACTCCTGCAGGCAGCGCGCAGAAGGGCTCAACCCCGGTGAACATTAACACCGCCACCGCTGAGGAGCTACAGACCCTGCCGCGTATTGGTCCGGCAATGGCTCAGCGCATTATTGCCTGGCGTGAGGCGCACGGCGGTTTCCATAGCGTGGATGAGTTGGATGCGGTGCCCGGCATTGGTCCGTCGATGCTGGAGAATTTGCGCCCGCTGGTGACGGTCTAATGCCCCGGCAGAACCGCAGGCCGAGCCGTTTGCAGAACCGCCAGCACGCAGGGGAGCGGGAACTCTTTCCCGGTTCCTTGCGCCTCACCCGGCGCCTCACCCGTTCCGCGGCTACGGCGTATGACCGTGCCCGCTACCGCTGGAGCATCGGCGCTGAACGGTGGCGTACCCACCGTGATGAGCAGGAACTGCGCGCCCAGGGAAGCCTCATTCACCTGGACTTTCGCCTGAGTTTCACGGTGCTGGCGCTGTGGGCTTTTACCGCGGCGGCGCTGACCGTGGGCACGTGGCGGGTGGTGCATCCGCTGGCGTGCGTGCTCATTGCTCTGCTGGGGTGCCTGGCGATTCTGCTCTTCTTTCCGCCGCGTGCGGTGATGCCCTACAGCCTGCTCTTTCGCACGACCGGTCAGCTGGTTTTTCTGGCGTGTATCGTGACGGTTCAGGCGGTGCTTTTGTGCGCTACGGGGGTGGATGCATCCCGCGCCACCCTACAGCAGGCGCAGGGTGCTTCGCTTCGTCTGAATGGCACGGTGGAGCAGGTTCGCCGCGTGGATCCGCGCACTACTCTGGTGGTTATTAAGCTGGAGGAAATTCAGGGGCGGAGCGTGCGTGCGCTGGTGAATGAGCGGGTGCGCGTGTATCGGCGTGACGGTTCGGCAAAGAGTACTGTGCAGCGTCTGGAGGCACGTTCGGCGGCGAGCTCGGCCGCTCAACAGCAGGGGAGCGGTACCGCGCGCTCGCAGGCGATTTATCCGGGCATGAAGGTGACCGCCCTCGGCACGGTGGAATTCAACGGTTCCACGGCAAAGCTGAGCAGCGCAACTATTTTTCCTGCGCCCGCCTCCGGTGCTGGATCGAACGCTACCACCCAGACGGCGGCGGAGCCGTACCTGTCCACGCTCAAGGAGCAGCTGCGTACCCGCGCCCTGGACACCCTCGGCACGGAGTCCGCGGCGCTAGTTTTGGGTACCGCCTACGGGGATGATTCACTGATGAGTTCCACCGCGCGGGAAGAGTATAAGCTCAGCGGGCTCAGCCATATTACGGCGGTATCCGGGGCGAATATTGCCATTGTGTTTTTGGGTGCCTACCGGCTGGTGTTGGCGGTTCGCCCGTACCGCCTTGCCAGCGCATACCTGCTGTTCCGTTCCTGGATGCAGCGGTTGCGGGGGAGAGGGGCGGCTCGTTCCCGCCGCCCCGCCCATTCTCAACAACCTACCCCGCCAAATGCCCACGCCCTGCCGCCGCTCGTGCACCGGTTGAGCACCTTCGCCATTCCGCACCGCGTCATGGTGCTGTGCGGGGTTGCGGCGGTACTCGCCTACGCCATGCTGCTGGACTCTGAGGGTTCCGTGATTCGTTCCCTCGCCATGGGTCTGCTCGGTGCCTACGCGATGCTACGCGGTTCGGGTCGCCAGTCCTTGGCGGCGCTGCAAACAACGGTGCTGATGTGTCTGCTTGCCGCCCCGCACCTCGCCGTGGATATGGGGTTCGCCCTGTCGGTGACGGCAACCTCCGCGCTGATTCTGCTGGGCCCGCCGCTGATTCGTCTGCTCATGCGCGTCATGCCGGTGTTCTGCGCGGAAATGCTCGCCGCGCCGATTGTAGCGTCCCTGTGGTGCACTCCGCTGATTTTGGCGATGAGCGGTAAGGTGCCGCTCTACTCGGTTCCGGCGAATCTGGTTGCGGCTCCTTTGGCGCCGTTGAGTATGCTCGCCGGGCTGGCGGCGCTCGGATTCATGCTCCTGGGTCTGCCCACTGCGGCGGATGTGTGCCTTCATGCCGGTGGTCTTGCCGCGCAGGGCATCGAGTGGGCGGCACACACTGCCGCGCACGCGCCGGGTAACCCGTGGGAGCCCGGTTCGAGCGTCCTGGTGGTGGTGTGTAGTACCCTCTGCGTGCTGGCGTTGAGCGTAGCCCTCTGGTGGGTGGATGCGCGCCGCTACCGCGCGGTCACGCACCGGCAGTATTTGCGGGTGGTACCGCGCACCGCACCCTCCCATCAGCGCCCCAATCAGCCCGCCCGGTCTTAACCGACTAACCGTGACCGACTACCCCTATCCAACTCTAGGAGGCATCTGAGAAGAAAACGCTATGATGGATACTTGAGACTCTACCCGCGCAGCACCCCCGTGCGCAGCGGGGCCGAGTTCAGCCCGTACCCTGCAGATAAAGGCGAGTGATAAGCGTGTCCGAGCGTAAGCGTTCAACCCAGCGTGGTGGTTCCCGAGGCTACGCCCGCCGAGGCGGCCCCGCCCTCGACACCGCGTGGCGTACTGTCACCCCGGCACCCGCCGTCATGCTCTACGGCCCGGAGGAGTACTTCGCCTCCCGCGCTGCGGCACGCCTGCGTGAGCTGTTCCGCAGCATCCACCCGGAGGTGGACCGCGTTCAGATTAACGCCGCCACCTACACGGCGGGGGAGCTGATCCTGCACGCTTCGCCCTCCCTGTTCGGTTCGGCGAAAATCATTGAGGTTGAGAACCTCGCCTCCATGAGCGACGAGTTTTTGACCGATACGCTCGCCTACCTGAACGCCCCCGAGCCGGACATCATGCTCATTCTGAACCACTCGGGCGGTAACCGCGGCAAGAAGCTCATCGACCTGGTGCGCTCCCAGTTCGTGCTCATTAACTGCAAGGCGCTCAAGACCGACCGGGAAAAGAGCGAGTTCTTGGCGGGGGAGTTCGCCGCAGCTCAGCGCTCGATTACCGGCGGCGCCCTGGCGTTGCTGACTGCCGCCGCCTCCGACACTGCTGAGCTTGCCGCCGCATGCCAGCAGCTGCTTTCAGACGTACCCGGCGAAATCACCGAAGAGGCGGTGAACCGCTACTACGGCGGCCGCACCGAAGTCACCGCGTTCCGCGTCAGTGACGCCGCGATCTCCGGTAACGCCCCGGAGGCTCTGCCTCTGCTCCGCCACTCCCTTGCCACCGGCACGGAGCCGATTCCGATGCTGGGTGCGCTCGCCATGCGTATCCGCAATATTGCGCGCGTGCACCACGTGCGTATGAGCGCTAACGAACTGGCGCGTGAGGTGGGTATGTCACCGTGGCAGGTTGAGCAGGCTCAGCGTGACGGCCGCCGTTTTACCGGCGCCCAGTTGGCGCATATTGTGCAGCTTCTGGCTGATGCGGACGCCCAGCTGAAGGGCGAGTCGCAGGACGCGGTGTATGCGGTGGAGCAGGCTGTTTTGGCGATTGCTCTACCTCCGCGCCTGTAGTGCATAATAGAGCCCATGCTCGAAATTCTGAAGAAAATTTTCTTTGCCCTGTTGCCCTTCCTGCAGAAGGCGGCAGAGGATGCCCTTAACGACGCTACTGCGTCTAAGGGCGGCTCCGAGTCCTCCCAGAAGAGCGAGTCCCACAAGGGCGAATCTCGTCAGGGTGAGGCTCGTACCTCCGGCTCTTCGGCGCCTAAGCCGAGCGCCCCGAAGCCTTCCTCGGCAAAGTCCACGGCAAATTCCTCGGCGCCTAAGCCTTCCGCACCGGCTTCGACCGGCGCATCCGACGGTTCAGATTACCCGGGCGACTACCGCGACATGATTAACTTTGAGTACTCGCCCTCCCTGGACGGCGACGCTGACCCGGGTGAAATCGTGTGGACGTGGGTTCCTTTCGAGGAGGACCACTCGCAGGGTAAGGACCGCCCGGTGCTTCTGGTGGGTCGTGACGGTGAGTACCTGCTGGCGCTGATGATGACCAGCAAGGATCACAATAACCGTGAGCACGCTGATCCGAACTACCTTGATATTGGTTCGGGTCCGTGGGATCCGCAGGGCCGCGCTTCTGAGGTGAAGCTGAACCGTGTGATTCGTGTTCGCCCGGATTCGATGCGCCGTGAGGGTGCGATTATGCCGGAGGATACGTTCCGCCTGATTGAGTGTGCGTGGACTCGCCATAACGGCTAACGCCCTGTGCCGGTAGTTTCACCGGCGACTGGTGCCGATTATCTGCGCCGGATGTGGAGGCTGCGTGTAGCGGTTTTCACAGTATTTTTCTCTCCGCGAGGGTCTGTCGTGGAGGCTGTTCATCTGGTATTATGTGTGGTTGAGTGTCCGATGGTCATCGGGCACTGCTGGCCGGTTGCCAAGGCATCCCCACGCCGCTCAGTCGATGATCGGCCAGCGTCGCCCTCACCGACCAATAAGACAAAACAGAAAGTTTAATTGTGGCTAACATTAAGTCTCAGAAGAAGCGTATCCTCACCAACGAGAAGGCTCGCCTGCGCAACAACATTGTAAAGTCCGAGCTGAAGACCGCGACCCGCAAGGTCAAGGCTGCTGTTGAGGCACAGAACCAGGAAGCTGCTGTTGAGGCTCTGCGTTTTGTGAACCGTAAGCTGGACAAGGCTGTTTCCAAGGGTGTTCTGCACAAGAAGACCGCTGCAAACAAGAAGTCCGGTCTTGCTGCGCTGGTAAATAAGGCTTTCTAAAACTTGCGGGGTACGTGAGTACCTCTCTGGTTTAAGGGCAGAGACCCCCTGTGTTCCCCCTCCTCTAAGGGGAACGCAGGGGGTTTCTTTATCGTGTATACTTGGGCTCAAGGAGTTAAACGACCCCTCTGAAACCCTGAGCCTCACCTATTGGTGTGGCAATAACGCTTGGGCGGCCGCGGCTTTATGCTTCGGTCTAGAAGACACCGGAGGCACCACCGGTTAACTCCTCATAACTTTTGTGAAAGGCATCCTGCTAAGTGGCGGGGTGCCTTTTGCTATACCCGCACGCTGTGGTTTTATGACGCCCAGATTCCCTGCCCAGATTCGGGGAGGCGCCCGCCCGGTGACGAAACCGCTTGCGGGTCGCGTGGAAGCCCGTATAGTGGGAACTATCGGCGGTACCGCACACCGCCCGCGCCTACATGTAGCGCCCTAAGCGGCGTTGCACATAGCGCCGGTGTGGGTACACATTTTTGCATATTATCAGGAGGTTCCCCATGAGTAGCGAGATCGCAGAAGAAGCTTACGATTATCGTGAAGACCCTGAGTATTGGCGTGCTCCGTTCGATTTTACGAAGCCCACGTTTGACGTAAATACTCCGGAGGGGTGGATGCGTGCTGAGTTGATGGGGCGTTCTTTTAATGCTCCGGCTGCGCGCCCCGGTGCCGAATATGAGTGGGGTTTAGCAGAGATTAAGCGTAGGTATGAAGCTAAGGAATTCCCCTTCGACGATAGCGAAGTAACCCTTTTGTATCGTGAGAAGGTAGCTAATGGTGAGTTGCCGGATGTTTATGCTGGCACTCCATACGATTTGGCGCTTTTGCCTTTCTAACATAGTTTCCCTTTCCGCCCGGGGTCTTGGGCGGCATAACCGAATATAGAACATATTTTCTACAACACCACCCACTACACAACCACCGACAGTTCACCGGTAACTTTCCATACACCCCCATGTACCCGGTGAACCGACCACGAGCTAAGGACCAACGATGAGCCAGCCGAACTTCCCACCCGCCCGACTCTTTGACGCTTTCGCCAAGCCCGCCTCCACCGAACAGCCCGCGAAGAAGGGCCTGCTCGGCAAGCTGGGCCTGGGCGAATCCTCCGAGGAGGACAACTACACGACCGTCATGCTGGTCGGTTTCAACTCCGTGAAGGAACCCCCGGGCAACGGTGAGGACGCCCTCGACGTGATTCACCGCGCGTTCGACCCGTGCGATGAGAGCCCCGGCTTCGACATGGACGACTTCTACGACTATGCTTCCGTCGCCCCGCAGCTGCAGAACAGCGACGACTCCGATTCCACGGTTCTGGTGTGGCCCAAGATGTTCTACAACATGGTCACCATCCCGGAGCGCCGCCTGCGCCTGCTCGTGGTGACCGGCCCCGCACCCAGCCTGTGCCTGCGGCGGTTCATGACCCGCTTCTTCAAGTACGTGAAGAAGCTCCACGTGGACCACGCAATCTTCGTTGAGACCTTTGAAGATCAGGTGGCGCACACCCGCCCGTACCCGTACACGCTGACCACTTACGACGAGAAGCTGGCGGCTATCCCCGGTATTCTGCACGAGTACTTCACCGGTTCTACCTCGGTGACGATGGCAATGTCTGCGCTCGCCGCCGAGCACGGCCTGTCCTCCTCGGTCATGCTGCGTATGAGCATCCCGGGGTATCTGAGCTTTGACCAGCAGAACCCGCGCGCAGTCGTGAGCCTGATCGAGGCGCTGGAGGTCATCCTCGGCATTAAGGTCGAGTCTGAGGAGTACGACCGCCTGCGTGCCCACGCTGATGAGTGGGAGGCGGAGCTCGCCGAAGAAATGGCGAAGGACTACGAGAAGGTCGAGCTGGTGCGTGAGATTGAGCAGAAGATGGATTCGACTCTGCGCACTGTCTCCGGCGAAGTGATTGCCGAGGATATTGAGGGCTACCTGGATTCCCTCAGCGGCGCCTCCGAGGGCGTAAATCCTGCCGATGATGGTGCGGATTCCGCGGAGGATTCTTCGGAACGTTAGGTCCGTTCGCACATATGGCGCGGGTATGGGAAAATGATAGGTAACTATGCCCATACCCGCAGCCAGCATCTCGAAAGGATGATGTGATTGGCACCCATGTCGAAGAACCCGCCCGTTCCAGCGGCGACCGACCCCGCGATTATTCGCAACTTCTGCATTATCGCCCACATTGACCACGGTAAGTCCACCCTCGCAGACCGTATGCTGCAGGCCACCGGCGTGGTTGCCCCGCGCGATATGAAGGCGCAGTACCTAGACCGCATGGACATTGAGCGTGAACGCGGTATCACCATTAAGTCCCAGGCTGTGCGCATGCCCTGGGATGTTGACGGCACCTCCTACGCGCTGAACATGATTGACACCCCCGGCCATGTGGACTTCACCTATGAGGTGTCCCGCTCCCTGGCTGCGTGTGAGGGTGCGCTTCTGCTCGTGGACGCCGCCCAGGGTATTGAGGCTCAGACCCTGGCGAACCTGTACCTGGCGATGGAGAACGACCTGACCATCATCCCGGTGCTGAACAAGATTGACCTTCCGGCGGCTCAGCCCGATAAGTACGCTGAGGAGCTGGCGAACCTGATTGGTTGCGAGCCGGACGAGGTTCTGCGCGTATCGGGTAAGACCGGTGAGGGTGTTGAGGCTCTGCTGGACCGTATTGTGGAGGCGATTCCCGCCCCGCAGGGTGACGCATCCGCCCCGGCGCGTGCCATGATTTTTGACTCGGTGTACGACTCCTACCGCGGCGTGGTCACCTATGTGCGTGTTGTGGACGGTAGCCTGCAGCCGCGTCAGAAGATTAAGATGATGTCCACCGGCGCTGAGCATGACCTGCTTGAAATCGGCGTGATTTCCCCTGAGCCCGTCCCGTCGAAGGGCCTGGGCGTGGGCGAGGTGGGTTACCTCATCACCGGTGTGAAGGACGTCCGTCAGTCCCGTGTGGGTGATACCGTCACCTCCGCCGCGAAGCCTGCGCAGGAGTCCCTGGGCGGTTACGAGGACCCCAAGCCGATGGTGTTCTCTGGCCTGTTCCCGATTGACGGTTCGGACTACCCGGCGCTGCGTGACGCGCTGGATAAGCTGAAGCTCAACGATGCCGCGCTGATTTACGAGCCGGAGACTTCTGCTGCTCTGGGCTTCGGTTTCCGCTGTGGCTTCCTGGGTCTGCTGCACCTGGAGATTGTGCGTGAGCGCCTGGAACGCGAGTTCAACCTGGACCTGATTTCGACCGCTCCGAACGTTATTTACGACGTGGTGGATGAGGCTGGTAACGCTAAGCGCGTGACCAACCCGAGCGAGTTCCCCGAGGGTAAGGTCGCGACAATTCGCGAGCCCATGGTGGCGTGTACGATTATTGCCCCGAGCGAGTACATTGGCGCGATTATGGAGCTGTGCCAGGCTCGCCGCGGCCAGATTGGCGGCATGGATTACCTCTCCGAGGATCGTGTGGAGATGCGTTACCGCCTGCCCCTGGCAGAGATCGTGTTCGACTTCTTCGATCAGTTGAAGTCCCGTACCCGCGGTTACGCGTCGCTGGACTGGAAGTTCGACGGTGAGGAAGAGGCTGACCTGGTGAAGGTCGACATCCTGCTGCAGGGTGAGAAGGTGGATGCGTTCAGCGCCATTACTCACCGCGATAAGGCGTACTCGTACGGCCTGATGATGACTTCTAAGCTGCGTGAGCTGATTCCTCGTCAGCAGTTTGAGGTGCCGATTCAGGCGGCTATCGGTTCGCGTATTATTGCCCGCGAGAATATTCGCGCGATGCGTAAGGACGTTCTTTCGAAGTGTTACGGTGGCGATATTTCGCGTAAGCGTAAGCTGCTGGAGAAGCAGAAGGAAGGCAAGAAGCGCATGAAGATGGTTGGTCGTGTGGAGGTTCCTCAGGAAGCCTTCATTGCGGCACTGTCTTCGAGCGAGGAGAAGGAAAAGAAGAAGTAGCCTTTCGCTGCTGTAGCTTTTCCGGCTGTGTGCTGACCTGTTGATTGTGGAGAACCCGGCTGGTGCCTCGTGTACCGCCGGGTTCTCTGCACGCTGTCTGTTGATACTACCCGCCTGCTGATACTACCCGCGTAGCCGCATGCGCGGTGCCCATATTTGATCCCCCCGACCTCTACACCTAGTTCCAGGAGGCAGAATGCCCGCCCAGCCCACCGGCGCCCCCGCACCCCGCGACGGGCGCATCCCCGCCACCAGCGCGGCAGGATGCGAAACCCGCGACTTCAGCCTCTACGTACACATCCCCTTCTGCTCCGTACGCTGCGGCTACTGCGACTTCAACACCTACGCCACCGAAGACTTCGGCGACGGCATCGGCCTCGGCACCTACGCCGACGACGCCATCGCAGAAATCCTCTTCGCCGCCCGCACCCTCGAAGCCTCCGGCGTCGCAAAACGCCCCATGCACACCGTCTTCTTCGGAGGTGGCACCCCCACCAAACTGCCCGCCCGCGACCTCGTACGCATCCTGCAGGCAGCCATCGACGTATTCGGCCTCGTCGAGGGTGCAGAAGTCACCACCGAAGCGAACCCCGACTCCGTCACCCGCGAAGACCTGCAAACCCTCAAGGACGGTGGCTTCACCCGCGTCTCCTTCGGCATGCAATCCGTCGTCCCCGAGGTGCTACAGGTACTCGACCGCACCCACATACCCTCCAACGTGCCGAAGGTCGTCGCCTGGGCCAAGGAGGTCGGCCTGCAGGTGTCCGTGGACCTGATTTACGGTTCGCCGGGGGAGAGCCAGCAGCAGTGGGAGCAAAGTGTTCGCGCCGCAATTTCCTACGAGCCGGACCATATTTCCGCGTACTCTCTGATCGTGGAGGACGGCACCAAGCTTGCCGCGCAGATCCGCCGTGGCGAATACACCATGCCCGATGAAGACCTCATGGCGGATATGTACCTGCTCGCCGAGGAGCTACTCACCGAAGCCGGCTACAACTGGTACGAGGTCTCCAACTACTCGCGCAGCGCGGACACTCGCAGCGACCACAACCTCGCCTACTGGCGCAACCAGGACTGGTGGGGCATTGGCCCCGGCGCGCACTCGCACGTGAACGGTACCCGCTGGTGGAACGTGAAGCACCCGGTGCCCTACGCGCAGAAGGTGCGTGCGGGGGAGTCCCCGGCGGCGGCACGTGAGGTGCTGGACACCGCCACCCGTGCTTTTGAGACGATTATGCTCATGATCCGTGTGCGTGAGGGTTTGGCGATGCGCGAGCTGCTCGCGGTGCACGATGAGGCGCAGCTGGGCGCCTCGTTGCGCTGGCTAGTTTCTCAAGCTCTGATTGAGCCTGATGCTTTGAATTCTCAAGCTGAACCTGACCCTGAAGCCCACGTGCGACTGACCCTCAAGGGGCGACTTCTGGGCGACGCTGTGACCCGTGAGCTGCTCCCGGAGGTCTCTGACGAGCACGAGGAACACTAAGAAGCATTGGTCTGACAAGGGGCTTTTCAATCGGGGCGGCGTTCCGGTTCTGGTCTGTCGCAGCTCCACTTGATGCTTTTCTCTGACGCTGCCTGCGAATGGCGTGCACCCCGGTATTGCCGTAATATTTCGGTGATTTCGGGGTGTTTTTGCGGGTCTTAAAAAACTTTTAAAAAATTTTTCGGGGCTGTTTGGGGGTACTTTAGGGGAGCGCCAAACCTTACATTGGCGTGCTAATTGTTTGCATTTGTGCTGGACTAGCCGAAAGAATTTTCCACTCCTTCATGCCGCTTTTAGGGTGCGTATTTTTCGAATACTTTCCTGAGAAAAAATTTTCCAAAACACCCAATTTCAAGTTGTGGTTGAAGGTTACGCTGTGCCATAATAGGTCATGGCAGGACGGTATATGTCTAACAGCGTGTTCTCGTCTTTGCTGAAGTTGAGTGAATACGGTTGTGGGCTCCTGGTAACAGGGGCCCACGATCGTTTAACAACGATTATCTACAGCACCATTCGGTAGAATTTGCAGTAATTCACGCGCACTAGGCAAAGAAGCCCCACTTAAACGTAGAACGCCCCACACACAACGTGCGGGGCGTTCATCGTAAAAGCTATCAGCGCGGTTTAGGACCGGCAGTTCTTAGGATTCTGCGGATTCTGCGTTCTCGGTGGAGTAGAAGCGGTCCAGCAGACGCGGGTTCATACGGTAGCTGTACGGCTCACCGCGGTTCACCTCAATACCAGCGCGCAGCGATGCAATAGCCATGAACAGCCACACGAGCGCACCCAGAACCATGGCAATGTTGCCCATGCCGGGCAGGAACGACACAACCCACAGAGCCACCAGAGCAATGGAGGGCAGGAGGGTGAAGTTCATCGCCTCGCGAGCCTCCTGCTCAGCGAAGGGCGCGTTATTGCGGCTGACGTAGAAAACCGCAGCGGAAGGGATGATGCCGAGAATGCCGCCGAAATGCGCGAAAGTCGCACGGTTGCGGTCCTGAATCACGCTAATCTTACGGGTTTTCTGAGGCCCGGTTGCCGGGCGAACATCGTTAGTCACGAAAATCCTGGTTCGATAGAAGTTTCTTGTGGTGATCACCTAAGCCGGTGGAAATACCCTCCGAAGAGGCAAATCGTTTGAGCGGTGGTGACCTAAGAGTGTAGTGATGGTGCAACATAAACCCACAGGGTCAATGCCACATACTCAACTATTGTACCGCTTTAGGGGACGAAACCCACAGGATAATGCCCTCGAGGGAAAGGTTCTGAGCAAATTCACACCTGCGCCCGCAGACGGGGGCGCAATAGCGGGTTTCCGTGTGGTTAGGCACCCGGCTCGGTGAGAAAATCGATGAGCGATTCGACCGGACCGAGCAGCGTCGGATCCAGGTCAGCGTATGAGTCAACGCGGGAGAGAATATGCTTCCACGCCTGCGCCACATCCGCTTGCGTTTCGTGCGGCTGACCCAGACGACGCAGCGTGCCCTTCTTGAAGTCCTCACCGCGCGGAACCTGCGGCCACGCCTTCAGACCCAGCACCGAGGGCTTGACCGCCTGCCAAATATCGATGAACGGGTGACCCACGATCTTCACGTGCCCGGCGGCACCCGGCACGGCAAGCGCCTCGGCAACAATGCGCTGCTCTTTCGTGCCCTCAATCAGGTGGTCGACCAGAATACCCAGGCGGCGGCCCGGGCCCGGCGCGAACTCACGAATAGCGCCGGCAAGATCATCCACGCCGTGCAGCGGCTCCACAACAATGCCCTCAACGCGCAGATCGTGGCCCCAGACCTTCTCCACGAGCTCGGCGTCGTGCAGACCCTCAACCCAGATGCGGGAGGCGCGCGCCACCCGAGCCGGGGCGTTCTTCACCGCGATAGAACCGGAACGAGAAATCGTGCGCTTCGGCTCCTTCGCCGCCACCGGGGCGACAATCTCAACGGGCTCACCCTCAATCAGGTAGCCCGGACCCAGCGGGAAATTCTTTACGCGACCCTTCGCGTCTTCGAGTCCGAAGAACAGGGCACCGCCGATGCGTTCAGCCTTCACGACCTCACCCACCCAGCCGTTAATATCCTCAATCAGCAGGCCGCGGCGCAGCGGCACCTTACGTGGGGCCGGCGCCTGGCGGCTCATGCGGGCGGCGTTTAGATCCTGGGCACCCCAGCCGTAGGGGGAGTGGTGGGTACTCAACGTATTCTCCTTTGGGGCGGTAGGGGCAGCAGAGCCAGTAGGGGCGGTGACCGCGCCGGAACCGTGAGACAGAACAATCAGACGGAACCGTGAGACAGAACCGGCGGGGGAACTAAAACGGGGTTCGGAGCGCACCGCAGATTAAGCGGATAGCGGGAGCGACCCCCTTTCAGCCTAGCCATTGTATCGGGTCGGGGGTAGTATCCCCTAGAATTGATACGACCATTATTGGCGGTGCACTCATCGAGCACCGCCATCGTCTCGAGAGGAAGGAAACGCATGAGCCACTACGATACTCTCGGCGTATCGAACGACGCCAGCCCCGAAGAGATCAAGAAGGCGTACCGAAAGAAGGCACGCCAGCTGCACCCGGACGTGAACCCCTCCGAGGACGCAGCCGAAGAGTTCAAGCGCGTCACCCTCGCCTACGAGGTGCTCTCCGACCCCGAAAAGCGCCGCAACTATGACACCACCGGCGACGAACAGGGCCGCGCAGGCTACCCCGGAGGCGGCGGCTACCCGGGCGGCGGATTCAGCGGCTTCGGCGGTTTTGAGGACCTGCTGAACATGTTCACCGGCGGCGCGGCGGGTGCCCGCGGCCCCGCATCCCGCATGCGTCAGGGCCAAGACGACCTGATTACCGTCTCCATCAGCCTGCAGGACGCCGTGTTCGGTGTTGAGAAGACCATTGAGCGTCGCTCCGCCGTGACCTGCAAGTCCTGTAACGGTGAAGGTACCGCAGAGGGCACCCAACCCGAAACCTGCACCACCTGCTCCGGTCACGGTTTCATGCAGCGCCGTGTGCAGTCCATCCTCGGTACCGTCATGCAGCAGGTCGAATGCCCCGACTGCCACGGCTACGGCACCGTCATCAAGACCCCCTGCCCTGAATGCCACGGTCAGGGCCGCGTACGTGAAGACGTGCCGCTGACCTTCAACGTTCCCGCCGGCGTGCACGACCAGGCGCGTATCCGCCTGCGCGGCAAGGGCGAGGCAGGCCTGTACGGTGGCCCCAACGGCGACCTGTACATTGACCTGAACGTCAAGCGCGACAAGTACTTCAGCCGCGAGGGCGACAATCTGGTTACCACCGTGAACATCCCCATGGTTGCGGCGGCACTGGGCACCACCATCCCGCTGAAGACCTTCGACGGCGACCAGGAAGTTGCAATCCCCGCAGGCACTCAGAGCGGTGACGTAATCACCCTCAACGGCCTGGGCGCAACCGTGCTCGGCACCGAGCGTCGCGGCGACCTGCTGGTGCGTATCCAGGTGGTCACCCCCACCGACATGACCGAAGAACAGCGTGAGCTGCTGCGCCAGTTCGCAGCCCTGCGCGGTGAGTCCCTCACCGAAGGTTCGCAGGTCAAGCACCGCGGCGGTCTCTTCTCCCGCTTGAAGGACCAGTTCAAGTAGGATCCCTACACCAAGCTGAGGATGCGGCGGGTGCGGTACTCAACCCGCACCCGCC
>NZ_KV831926.1:1164131-1333213 GCF_001837265.1 Rothia sp. HMSC064F07
GGGTGCGGTACTCAACCCGCACCCGCCGCTTTCCTGTCAGCACAGCACTGCACGCGCCCGCGCTAAGCAGCACACCTATTTCACACGCCACCCGCACACTACCCACGCTTTCAAACCGCACCTCAAGGAGAACCATGAGCGCCCCCATCTTCTACATCAGCACGGAAGAATATGACGCACTCACCCCCGGCGCCACCTGCGCGCTCAGCGGCTCCGAAGGCAAGCACGCCCTCGTCAAGCGCCTTGAGCTTGGCGAACGCATCGACCTGGGTGACGGCACCGGCCGCCGCGCACTCGGTACGGTCGCCTCCATTAACGCGGACGGTGTGAGCGTGCAGGTGCAGGAGCTGCGCGCAGAACGCAGCGTGCCCTCCATCTACTTGGTGCAGGCGCTCGCGAAGGACGGCCGCGACCTGCTCGCCATCGAGACGGCGACCGAGCTGGGCGTGTACGGTGTGCTTCCTTGGAGTGCGGACCGCTCCATCGTGCGCTGGAAGGGGGAGCGCGCATCCAAGGCACACACCAAGTGGCAGAACACCGTCACCGCCGCGGCGAAGCAGTCGCGCCGCGCGCTCATTCCCGAAGTGTACGACCTGTACAGCACCGCCGACCTGGTGGAGCTCATTGAAGAAGTTGCCGGCTCTGAGCAGTCCGCCGCCGTGTTCATCCTGCACGAGCAGGCGACCGAACGCCTCAGCGCCCTGGCACGCAAGCTTGTCGAGGCAGAGAACCTGCCCGAAGAAATCTACCTACTCGTCGGTCCTGAAGGCGGCATTAGTGACCGTGAAGTGCAGCTCTTCACCGACGCCGGCGCGCAGCTGGCACTGCTCGGTGACGAGGTGCTGCGTTCCTCCACCGCCGGTTCTGCCGCCATGTGTACCCTGAACGTGGTGCTGGGTCGCTGGTAGAGCGCCCGCTACTGGATTCCCTCCGATAGAACCTAGCTGACAGGAATCCAACTGACAGGCATCCACCAGGGCGTGGTGCATCACGCGCATCTATACTTGTAAATACATCACTAGCCAAGGAGCCCATATGACTACCTCCCGACCTCTCTCGACCGCGCGCACCGTATCCTTCAAGAGCGCCGCAGAAATGATCGCCGTGCTCGGCCCGCAGGACGCGCACCTGGCAATTATCGAGGACTACTTCGAGCAGATTAGCCTGCGTCCCAAGGACCTGGACGTGCTCATCACCGGCCCCTCCGAGGCCGTCAACACCGCCGCAAAGCTGCTGAACGAGCTGCGCGTACTCTCCAGCCACGACACACAGATTACCGTGCAGGTCATTCACCGCCTCATGGGCATGCTCGGCGACGAACTGAGCAACCCGGCGCACTCGCTGTCCGCCAGCATCCTCTCCACCCGCGGCACCACGATTCGCCCCAAGACCATTAACCAGAAGAAGTATGTGGACGCTATCGACGCGAACACCGTCATCTTCGGTATCGGCCCGGCGGGTACCGGTAAGACCTACCTCGCCATGGCGAAGGCTGTGCAGGCGCTGCAGACCCACGAAGTGAACCGCATTATCCTCACCCGCCCCGCCGTGGAGGCTGGCGAGCGTCTGGGCTTCCTGCCCGGCACCCTCAACGAGAAGATTGACCCGTACCTGCGCCCGCTCTACGATGCACTGCACGACATGCTCGAACCCGAAACCATCCCCAAGCTCATGGAGGCGGGCACCATTGAGGTCGCACCGCTGGCGTACATGCGCGGCCGCACCCTCAACGATGCATTCATCATCCTTGACGAGGCGCAGAACACCACCGCCGAGCAGATGAAGATGTTCTTGACCCGCCTGGGCTTCGGCTCGAAGATGGTCATTACCGGTGACATCACCCAGATTGACCTGCCCGGTGGTGCGGCCTCCGGTCTGAAGCAGGTGCGCAACATTCTGCAGGGTGTGGAGGATATTCACTTCAGCATCCTGGAATCCTCCGACGTAGTGCGCCACACCCTGGTGTCGAACATTGTGTCCGCCTACGACCAGTGGGGCGAAGACCAGAAGGCGATGGAACGCAAGCGCAACCGCAAGGTCAAGCGCGCCACCATCGAGGCCGTAGCCGAGAAGCTGTTGGACCGCGCAGGCATCAACGGCGGCTCCGAAAAGAACGCCGAGCAGAACCCCGACAACGCACAGACCACCCCGGAAGGACGCTAAACGGTGGCAGAGATCGAATTCGACTGTGAAGAACCCGCAACCGGTGCCGACCCGGCAACCGACGCCTTCATCCGCGAATCTTTCGAAGCGGTAGACACCGAGGTGCTCACCCGCCTCGTCGAGCACGCCTTCAAGCGCATGCACCTTGCCGATGACACCTACCTGTCCATCGCTATCGTGAACGAAGACGAAATGGAACGCGTGCACATCGAGTGGATGGACCTGCCCGGTGCAACCGACGTGATGAGCTTCCCCATGGACGAGCTGGAACCGGGAACCCCCGAAAACCCCTCCAGCGGCATGCTCGGCGACATCATCCTCTGCCCACCCGTCGCCGCACGTCAGGGCGCAGACGCGGGCCACAGCACCCTCGATGAGCTGTGCCTGCTCACCACCCACGGCATTCTGCACTGCCTCGGCTACGACCACGGCACCGCCGAAGAGGAAGCTGAAATGTTCGGCATTCAGCGCTCCATCCTCGAAGAGTTCCTGGGCCGCCCGGCACCGGTCGAAACCCGACACTAGGGGAGCGGCGTGGACATTCTACTCACAGCCCTCCTCGCCGTTCTCGCGCTCTGCCTGACCGTGGTCGCGGCAATCGCCGAAACCGCATTCACCTACCTGCCGCACAACGAGGCCGAGGAGGCAGTGGAGGCACACCCGGACACCCTCGGCGCCCGCGTCCTGCAACGCACCCTCGACGGTGACTCCGAGGCGTACACGCACCCGCTGCGCCTGACCCGCCTCATTGCGGCAGCCGCCGCAGTGCTCGCCACCATGACCTGCCTGCTGAACCTGGTCGAGGTGCACGCGCTCGCCGTCGTGCTGACCCTCGTGATTGTTGCGCTGGTGGGCTACCCGATTCTGCATGTGCTGGCGCGTGCTCTGGGCCGTAACCGCCCGGTCGCGTCTATTCGTATGCTGGCTCGCCCGGTGCACTACCTGTCGGTTCTGTTGAGCCCGGCGACCGGTCTGCTCGATAAGCTCAGCGTGCGCCTGGCGCCGGAACGTTCGGCTGAGGCCCCGGTGGGCGTGTTCGATGAGGAGGAGCTGCGCGAGTTCCTGGACCGCGCCTCCGACGCTGAAACCATCGAGGATGACGAGGCGCAGATGGTGCAGTCCGTCTTTGAGATGGACGATACCCGCATCCGTTCGCTCATGGTTCCGCGTACCGACATGCTCACCGCCAGCCGTGACACCCCTCTGCGTGAGGCGCTGAGCCTGTTCCTGCGTTCGGGTTATTCGCGTATGCCGGTGATTGGTGATTCGAGCGATGAGATTCTGGGTGTGCTCTACCTGAAGGACGCGATGCGCGCCTTCATCCTGCACGGTGAGGCGCCGGAGGGTACCGCCCTGCCGACCGTGGTTGAGCTGATGCGCCCGGCTCGTTTTGAGCCCGAGTCGAAGCGCGCCATGGACCTGCTGCGTGAGATGCAGCGTGAGTCCACGCACGTGGCGATCATTGTTGATGAGTACGGCGGCACCGCCGGTCTGATCACGCTTGAGGATCTGATTGAGGAGCTGGTCGGCGACATCTCTGACGAGTACGACCACGAACGTCCCGAGTACACGCTGAATGATGACGGCACGTTCCGTCTGTCTGCCCGCCTGGGTATTGATGAGCTGGGCGAGATTTTCGGTCGTGAACTCGAGGATGAAGATGTTGATACGGTGGGCGGTCTGCTCGCTAAGCATCTGGGCATGGTGCCGATTGTCGGTTCTGAGATTGAGATTGACGGCATTCATATTCGTGCGATTGGTTCGTCGGGCCGCCGCCACCAGGTGGATATGTTGCAGGCGTGGTATGAGCCGCCTCATGATGAGCAGCAGAACGCTGAAGGTTCCGCGGCATCTTCCTCGGAGCCTAATTCCGCGGAGGCCGCTGACATCTTCACCGTGGATACGGAGCCTCCCGCTGTGGCTGAGCCGCACGCGCATCCGGATCTTCCGGGAGATGCTACAGAGGCTGAACCGGCAACCGATCAGCACGGCAACCGCTAGATATCGAACATAGACGCCGCATTTTCCCTAACACACTTTGAGTCGGCCGCCCCGCCCCGGAAGGCGCAGGCAGATGAAGCTGGCACCCCATACACCCCGCACGGGGTTTGACAAGGAGAAACACAATGGACCAGGAGTACACCCCGCTCGATTTGAGCACTCTGGACTTGAGCACCCCGCTGCCGACCTACCCGGCGGATTTCCGTTCAGGCTTCGCGTCGCTGGTGGGCCGCCCGAATGCGGGTAAGTCTACTCTGACGAACGCTATGGTCGGTCAGAAGGTGGCTATCACCTCGAACCGTCCGCAGACGACCCGCCACACGATCCGCGGTATTGTGCACAAGGACGAGTACCAGCTGATTCTGGTGGACACCCCGGGTATTCACCGCCCCCGCACTCTGCTGGGTGAGCGTCTGAACGACCTGGTGGCGAGCACCCTTTCGCAGGTGGATGTGCTGGGCTTCTGCATTCCGGCGAATGAGAAGATTGGCCCGGGTGACCGTTACATTGCGTCGCAGCTGGTGGCGTCGAGCAATAAGCCGGTGGTTGCTATTGTGACGAAGGCTGACACTGTGAGCTCTGAGGAGCTGCGTGAGCAGCTGCTGGCTGTTGAGGCGCTCGGCGAGGAGGTCATGAGCGCTGAGCGTGCGGCTCGTGCTAAGCGTGCCGCGCATCGTGCGAAGCAGAAGGGTAAGGGCCCCAAGGGTAAGGGCGGCAAGAATGATGCTGTGCCTTTCGCGAAGGGTTCGGGTCCTGCGGCTAAGCGCCGTGCCGGTGAGGTTGCTGAGCCGATGCCGGTTGACGGTAAGGGCGGCTGGGCTGCAATTATCCCGGTGTCTGCTGTGAAGCATTTCCAGGTGGATGCGGTTGCTGACCTGCTGGCGCAGTACACTCCGCTGTCGCCGCCGCTGTACCCGGACGGTGAGCTGACCGATGAGCCGGAAGCAACCCTCATCGCGGAGCTGGTGCGTGAGGCTGCCCTGGAGGGTGCGCGCGAGGAGCTGCCCCACTCGATTGCTGTGACGGTTGAGGAGATGGAGTTCCGTGAGGGCCGCCCGGCGGATAACCCGCTGCTCGATGTGCACGTGAACCTGTATGTGGAGCGTGAGTCGCAGAAGTACATCATTATCGGTAAGGGCGGCTCGAACCTGCGCAAGATTGGTACGAAGGCTCGTGAGCAGATTGAGGCGATGCTCGGTACCCGCATTTATTTGAATATTCATGTGAAGGTTGCGAAGGAGTGGCAGTCTGACGCGCGTGCGTTGAACCGCCTGGGATTCTAGTAGCTTTCCTGAGCGCATCGCCCAGAGACTTTACCTTGCGAGGTAGCCCTGAGAGGCAGCCCCGAAAGGTTGCCTTCGGGAGCGGCCGCGCATCCTTAGTTTTCACCCGGTGGCTTGCAGAAATATGTGCATGCCTCCGGGTGAAACTTTTCACTCTCATTCGGCGCTCATAGGGAAGAGTGTTACTCTGAGAAAGCACTTGCTCACCGGCAGAAAGAGAAAAGGTATGCCCCAGGCACCTCGTTTACGAAGCACCGGTCGTCATATGCGCACGACGGTGATGACTTCAAACCGCAATAAGTGGATTGCTCTGCTTACTGCTTGCATGCTCGTCATTGTTGTTGGCTTTGGTGGCGTGTTGGCTCTGCGTATGCGCAATAATCTGCATACTCAGGAGCTGAACATCAGCAATTACAAGGACGGCCTGGAGAACGGCGCCTTGGACATTCTCGTGATTGGCTCCGATACCCGTAAGGGTAATAACGGTGCGTACGGTGATGAGGATGACCGCAATTCTGAGGCTCGCGCGGACGTGATGATGCTGCTGCAGATCAGCAAGGACCGTAAGAACGTGAGCGTGCTGTCGTTCCCGCGTGACTTGATGGTTGATGTGCCGCAGTGTACTGATCCTGAGAGTGGCACCGTGTACCCGGCTGAGGAGAACGTTCAGATTAACGAGTCTCTGTCTCGCGGTGGTGCCGGTTGTACTGTGGCGACCATTAGCAAGCTGACCGGTGTGAATATTGACCACTTCATGTTGGTGGACTTTAACGCTGTGAAGGAGCTGTCGAAGGTTGTTGGCGGCGTTCAGGTGTGTGTGGACGCTCCGATTGATGACGAGTACAGCGGCCTGAAGCTGCCTGCCGGTACTTCCACTGTTGAGGGTGAGCAGGCTCTTGCGTTCTTGCGTAGCCGCCACGGCTTCTCGGATGGTTCCGATATTGGTCGTATTCAGGCTCAGCAGGGCTTCTTGTCTTCGCTGTTGCGTAAGGTGAAGAGCGAGGGTACTCTGTCGAATCCGGGCCGTCTGATTAACATTGCTGAGGCGATTACTCAGAACGTGACGGTGGATAAGAACCTGGGCAATATCAGCACTCTGGTGGGTGTTGGTGCGGCTCTCGGCGGCGTGGACCTGTCGAATGTTGTGTTTGCGACGGTGCCGACTGAGCCGTGGAGCCAGGATGAGAACCGCCTGCAGGTTTCTGCGGATGCTGCGAATGTGTTCCAGCGTCTGCGTGACGATAAGTCGCTGAAGGAGGAGAAGGCTCCGGCAGCTGAGGCTACTTCTGCCGCTCCGGTTCAGCTGGATCGTACGGTTCCGGTGAGCGTGTACAATGCGACCGGTCTGGATGGTCGCTCGGCTACGATTGCTTCGGTGATTGAGGGCCTGGGCTACACGAATGTTACTCCGGGTACTTCCGCTAACCCGACGAACTTCACCACGGTGTTCTACTCGACCGGTTACGAGGCAGAGGCGAAGGAGATCGCCGCGAAGCTGAACGTGACCCGCGTGGTGGCGACCGAAGAGGTTCAGGGCGTGTCGGTGACGATTGGTACTGACTTCCCGTCCGGTGAGGCGATGGAGAAGCAGGAGGCTGCGATTGCGGGTAACGCGACCGGTCAGACTGCTGATCAGAATAAGTGCCAGACTGCTTTCGCCTACTAGGTTGTATCTAGCTAGGGCATAGCGCAGATGCGTGAATAGCGAATGAAGGGGCGTAGCGCCAGTAATGGTGGCTACGCCCCTTCGTCGTTAATTCTCGCCGTTAATTCTTTCCAGATGATGGACGGCGCCCCGGGCGCTGTGCCACCGCCTCCGGGCGCTGTGATAGCGTGGAGGTATGACTATTCACGGTGAGAGCATGCACGGGGTTACCCGCCCGGCAGTGAACCTGCTGCTTATTCGCCGGAACGGGGCACGCTAGAATCTGCCGCAACCGTTCCGGCTTTTTGACGCGGCATCTCACCTTCGCATCCTTTACGATGCACCGCCTTGAACACGGCAGCCGGGGGACCGATATCCCGGCAGGTACGAGCCCCGAAACTGGGGTAGAGCGAGACGGACCAACCCACAGGAATTCATGATGAAAAACCACCAGAAGCCCAGCCCCATGCCGGTACACAAGTACCGCCCTTTCCACGAGCAGATTGTTGTTGACCTGCCGGACCGCACCTGGCCGGATAAGGTCATTGAGAAGGCTCCGCGCTGGTGCGCAGTGGATCTGCGTGACGGCAACCAGGCGCTGATTGACCCCATGGACACCGACCGTAAGCTTGCGATGTTCAAGCTGCTGGTGAAGATGGGTTACAAGGAAATTGAGGTGGGTTTCCCCTCGGCGTCCCAGACTGACTTTGATTTTGTGCGCACCCTGATTGAGGACGGCCACATTCCTTCGGACGTGACCATTCAGGTTCTGGTGCAGGCGCGTGAGCACCTGATTGCCCGTACTTTTGAGGCGATTGAGGGCGCACCGCAGGCGATTGTGCACTTCTACAACTCGACTTCCGTGCTGCAGCGCCGCGTGGTGTTCCAGCAGGACCAGGAGGGCGTGCTGGACATCGCCCTGCAGGGTGCACGCCTGTGCCGCAAGTACGAAGAGCAGATGATCTCTGACACTAAGGTCATCTACGAGTACTCGCCCGAGTCTTTCACCGGCACCGAGCTGGAGTATGCGGCTCGCGTGGTGAACGCTGTGGCTGAGGAGCTGGAGGTCGGTCAGAACGGCCGCGAGCTGATTGTGAACCTGCCCGCTACCGTTGAGATGGCTACCCCGAACGTGTACGCCGACTCGGTCGAGTGGATGGACCGCAACCTGAACCACCGCGAGCACATTGTGCTGTCGCTGCACCCGCATAATGACCGCGGTACCGGCGTGGCTGCTGCTGAGCTGGGTTACTTGGCGGGTGCTGACCGTATTGAGGGTTGCCTCTTCGGTAATGGCGAGCGCACCGGTAACGTTGACCTGGTGACGTTGGGTCTGAACATGTACACCCAGGGTGTGGATCCGCAGATTGATTTCTCTGATATTGACGGTATCCGTAAGACTGTTGAGTACTGCAACCAGTTGAAGGTGCACGAGCGTTCGCCGTATGGTGGTGACCTGGTGTTCACTGCGTTCTCTGGTTCTCACCAGGACGCTATTAAGAAGGGCTTTGAGGCTCTGGAGCGTACCGCTGCTGAGGCGGGTAAGACCGTGGATGAGGTGTACTGGGAGGTTCCGTACCTGCCGATTGATCCTCGCGACCTGGGTCGTACCTACGAGGCGATTATTCGTGTGAACTCGCAGTCCGGTAAGGGCGGTATGGCGTACCTGCTGAAGCAGGATCACGGTCTGGATCTGCCGCGTCGTGCTCAGGTTGAGTTCTCGAAGATTGTTCAGGCTCGTACTGACGCTGAGGGTGGCGAGATGACCAGCCAGAAGCTGTGGAACATCTTCGCGGATGAGTACCTGCCTGCTGCTGATCCGCAGAACCGTTGGGGTAAGTACCGTATTGAGTCGATTAATATTGATTCGGCTGATACTGGTGCGACTACTCTGCGTGTTGGTCTGAACATTGATGGTCACACGTACACTCGTTCGGCTTCGGGTACCGGTCCGGTGGATGCTCTGCAGAACATCCTGTCGGGCGAGGGCGTGGATATTCGCGTGATGGATTATTCGGAGCACACTATGTCGTCTTCGTCGACTGCTAATGCTGCGTGCTACGTTGAGGCTGCTGTTGGTTCTCGCGTGCTGTGGGGTATTGGTGTGGACAACTCGACGACTCGTGCGGCGTTGAAGGCGATGATTTCGGCTGTGAACCGTGCGCTGCGTGATGAGCGCCAGGCATAGGCGATAGCGTACATGCTTTGTGCAAGGTTTTCGGGTGACCGCTGGTGGGTGACCGTTAGCCGTGCATGATGTGGGGGCGGGATGCATACTGGGAGTATGTATCCCGCCCTTACGCGTTTAATGTGCGCAGGTGTTGTGCGCATCGGCGTGCTGTGGGGCGAATAGTCTGCAGGGAGGAACTCTCATGAAAAGCTACGCGATGGTGTTTAGCCCCGTTGATGCGGCGGGCACCGATTTTTCTGTTCGTGCCTGGAATTATGAGCTGCGCGGTGGTGATGATACTGCTCTGCCTGCCGGTTCCGCCGAGGTGTGGGAGGCTGGCTGGGTGGGTTCGACCGGCCCCGGTATTGAGCAGGATCAGTGGCCGCGCAGTACGTTTACTGGTTTGCCGATGCAGCATATTTTTACGGTGAGGTTGCCGGGGGAGTACCTGCCGGATGCGCAGAAGTATCCGGGCGTGGTGGCGTTCTCTTTCTTCGCCGGTGATGGCCAGTTCGCTGAGGATGAGGCGACTGAGGGTGTTGCTAATGCTGCTAGTGATGACCCGTTTGAGGTGCAGTATGCGCAGGCGCGGGTGCATCCGTATCAGTTGTTGTTGCGCGATATTTTGGATGCCGAGTTTGCGGTGCTGTACCTGAGTGAGGAGGAGTTCTCATCCCGTACGGAGCCGCCGCAGGATGTGCGCCGGCCCGGTGAGCATCGTGGTGAGGAGGAGAGCTTCAGCGCCTGGGCTTTGGCGGATCGTCAGCAGCCGCTGGACCGTAAGCCTGCTCTGGTGGGGTGGGTTCCGACGGATGACCCGAATGCCGGTAAGATCCCCAGTGATGTGTTTGAGAATGTTGACCCGCAGACTGGCTATCTGAGTCCTTTCGATTGGGATGCTGAGGATTCGGCGTGGTTTGAGTGGGCGAAGCCGCTAATTGCGGTGGGTACTCACCTGGGTGGCACTCATTTTTATGCGCAGGCTCTGCCGGAGGGTCTGACGGCTCGTTATATTGAGTTCGATGAGTTTGATGTGCTGAATTTTGGGTGCGGTAGCGCTGTTTTTGATTTTGAGACTGGTGTTTTCGACTGGTCGTGCGGCTAGTACGCTTGCGCCGGAGAGCGCGCCGCTGACGCACCTTCGACGCGCCGGAGAGCGCGCATTTGAGGTGTTTGAGCGGTCTCCTTGAACCGTAGATGAACCGTGAATAAGCCCCGGATGTACCGCGGTGTACCTCCTGAAATGGCACCCTGAGCGTTTCAGAGTGTGGACGGGGCGGTTTGCGGAGGTTCCACATCACCTTCGGCGAACCGCCCCGGGCGGGTGCGCCTCCTGTATCCTTGAATGCGTGGAATGGATTCAAGCAATTATTTTGGGCTTTGTTCAGGGCCTGACCGAATTTCTGCCGATTTCGTCATCGGCGCATCTGAACATTGTTGGCCAGATCCTGCCGGAGAAGGCTGACCCGGGCGCCGCGTTTACCGCAATCACCCAGCTGGGTACTGAGACCGCGGTCTTGATTTTTTTCTGGCGCGATATTGTGCGCATTGTGAAGGCGTGGTTTGGCGCTCTTACCGGTCGTGTACCGCGCAATGACCCGGATGCCCGCATGGGTTGGCTGATTATTATTGGCTCCCTGCCCATCGGCGTTCTGGGCCTGCTGCTGGAAGACTACATTGACACCCAGTTCCGTAGCCTGTGGATTGTGGCGACTATGCTGATTGTCTTCGCTGTGTTCCTGGGTCTTGCGGACCGTTTTGGCCGCGAGCAGCGTGAGCTGAAGGACCTGACGTTCCGTCACGGCCTGCTGTACGGTTGCGCACAGGCGCTGGCACTGATCCCGGGTGTTTCCCGTTCGGGCGGTACGATTACTGCGGGTCTGTTCATGGGTTACACCCGTGAGGCTGCGGCACGTTACTCGTTCCTGCTGGCCATGCCCGCCGTGTTCATGTCTGGCCTGTACAAGACCTTCAAGGTGGTCACCGGCGAGGAGGCAACCGGCTTCTACGGTATTCCCTCGACTATCGTGGCTACTCTGGTTGCGTTTGTGGTGGGTTACCTGATGATTGGCTGGTTCCTGAAGTACGTGTCGTCGAAGTCCTACGGCATTTTCATCTGGTACCGTATTGCGCTCGGTATCCTGATTTTCGTTGGTCTGGGCACTGGCGTTCTGAACGCTACTTCTTCGGCGTTCTAAGGCTTTAGCCCTCAGCGTGATATGACATACCCGTCCGTGAGTTTCTCACGGGCGGGTATTCTTATTGGAGTAGATTTTTTGGCACCCGCATGCCTTGAGGTTGGGCAGCGGGTGTGGCGCGTCCACCGGTTGTGGGCGTTTTTACGGAAAGGAAACCCATGCGAGCTTGGGATGCCCCCGCCTCTGTGACTCTGCCCGGTCAGGCTGCGCTGCCGCGTATTTTTGATACTTCTGCCGGTGAGATTGTTCAGGTTCAGGAGGATAAGGCGGCGAGCCTGTACGTTTGCGGTATCACCCCGTACGACGCGACGCATATGGGTCACGCCTCCACCTATGTTGCTTTTGACTTGCTGCACCGCGCCTGGCTGGATGCGGGCGTGCCGGTAACGTACGTTCAGAACGTGACCGATGTGGACGACCCGCTGCTGGAGCGTGCGACCGCGACGAATGTTGATTGGCGTGAGCTGGCTGAGGATCAGACGGAGCTGTTCCGCACCGACATGAAGGCGCTGAACGTGATTCCGCCGGCGCACTATGTGGGTGTGGTGGAGTCCATTGAGTGGCTGTTCCCGCTGATTGAGGATTTGCTGCGCCGCGGTCTGGCGTACCGCGTGCCCGGTTTCACGGACGAGCAGGGTGTGGTGCATCCTGACGGTGACGTGTACCTGGATTTGAAGGCTGTGCGTGAGCTGCCCGCGAACGCTGAGGGCTACTCGTGGGCGCCGGGCGAGGTCTGCCACTTGAGCCGTGATGAGATGCTGGAGATTTTCGCTGAGCGCGGCGGCGACCCGAACCGTGCCGGTAAGCGTGACGCACTGGATCCGCTGCTGTGGCGTATTGAGCGTGAGGGCGAGCCGAGCTGGGATGCCGGCGAGCTGGGCGCGGGCCGCCCGGGCTGGCATATTGAGTGCACGATGATTGCCCGCCGTTTTGTGGATGGTTCGCTGACTGTTCAGGCGGGCGGTAACGACCTGACCTTCCCGCACCATGATTTGGGTGCGGGCCATTCGTGGGCTGTGTCTGCACGCCCGCACGCTAAGCATTACGCGCACACCGGCATGGTCGGTTTGGACGGCCACAAGATGAGCAAGTCCCGCGGTAACCTGGTGCTGGTTTCGCGTCTGCGCGCGGCAGGTGAGGACGCGAACGCGGTGCGTCTGGCGATTATGGGTCAGCATTACCGTTCGGATTGGTTCTGGACTGATGAGCTGCTGGAGCACGCGAAGGCCCGCCTGGATACGTACCGTCATGCGGTGTCGGTGGCTGAGGGCCGTGAGGGTTCCGAAGGTGTCACCGATGAGGCGGCTGTTGAGCTGCTGGCCGCTGTGCGTGAGGCGCTCGGCGAGGACCTGAACGCTCCGGCGGCGTTGGCGGCTGTGGATGCGTGGGCTGTGAAGGCTCTGGCGGACACCACCGTCGGCGGTGGCGCGCTGGTGCGTGACATCCTGGCGGCACGCCTGGGCGTGGTCCTCTAAGATGGCTGCGTCTGTCATTGAGGAGCTGTATGCTCTTCGCCCGTACGACCGTGAGGCGGTCGATGCGCTCGCCGCAGAGATGTTAGCTGAGGTTCGCACGTACGAGGCGCAGAAGGAAGCGTAGGGCTTCTGAGAGCAATAAGAGGTGGGTGACCCTGGACTATTCCAGAGTCACCCACCCCTTGCGTTTAACCGGTTGTAGAACCGGATGACTGGTTATCACGCCCGCGGGGTAATGCGCCACAGCCGATTTGCAGACTCCGCTAAAATAGAAAAGGACTTTTTCCGTCCGCAGTTCGCCGCAAAGCGCGAACAGCACAGACTGACCCAAACCCGAGGAGAATCACCCCGTGAGCAGCGGCACCCCCACCCCCACCGGCGCAATCAACCGCCGCGGCCCCTTCCGCCCCGGCGAACGCGTCCAAATCACTGACGAACGCGGCCGCATCACCACCATCACCCTCGCCGAAGGCGGCGAATACCACTCCCACAAGGGCTTCCTCAAGCATGACGACCTCATCGGCGCACCCGAAGGCACCGTCATCCCCAACACTCACGGCATCCTCTACCAGGCACTGCGCCCCCTCTACAAGGACTTCGTGCTCTCCATGCCGCGCGGCGCAGCCGTCGTCTACCCCAAGGACGCCGCCCAGATCATCGTCAAGGCAGACATCTTCCCCGGCGCACGCGTCGTCGAGGCCGGCGTCGGCTCCGGCGCACTGTCCATCGCGCTGCTACGTGCAGTCGGCGACTACGGTTGCGTACACTCCTTCGAACGTCGTGAAGAGTTCGCAGACGTCGCCCGCGGCAACATCGAAACCATGTTCGGCGGCCCCCACCCGGCGTGGAAGCTGAGCATCGGCGACCTGCAGGACACCCTGCCGCAGGTCGAAGAGCCCGGCAGCGTCGACCGCGTCGTACTCGACATGCTCGCCCCCTGGGAATGCCTGGACGCTGTAGCGGAGGCGCTCGCGCCCGGCGGCGTGCTCATCTGCTACGTTGCGACCGTGACCCAGATGTCCCGCCTGGTTGAGGGCATGCGCCTGGACGGCCGCTTCACCGAACCCGAATGCGACGAAACCATTGTGCGCGGCTGGCACGTGGAGGGCCTGGCGGTCCGCCCCGACCACCGCATGGTTGCACACACCGCGTTCCTGGTCGTGGCTCGTCGCCTGGCTGACGGTGCGGTGCGCCTGGCGCCGAAGCGTCGCGCGTCCAAGACTGACTTCTCTGAAGAGGATATGAACGCGTGGATCCCCATGAATGTGGGTGAGCGTGAGGTGACCGATAAGAAGATTCGCCGCGCCGCACGCGATGCGAAGAACCTTGCCGCTCACGCCGCACGCGCGAACGAGATTGCGCTCGAACAAAACGGCGCAGCCGCTGACACTGACTCTGCGGTGACTGAATCCGCCGAATAATTTGAACTACCTTTGACCTGCGGGGGCACGGGCGTTGCCTGGAGCCCCCGCAGTGCACTCACCAGGCTACTCACTGTGCCCAATCACCCGCACCGAGTAGCCGCCGATTAGGACGAACAGCTAAAGGAGCTACCGTGTCCACCCACGAATCTGCAGATCAGGCAGGAACCCCCCAGTACGGCACCGCCCACAGTGCAGCCAGCGCGGCGCCGCACTACTCGGCTGCTTTCGGGTCGACCTCCCTGCCCGGCAGTCAGCCCGTCAGCGCGCAGGAGTATGACGCCGTGCTGCGTCGACTCTCCGCGGCGGAGGCAACCCGCGACAATATGAGCCGACAGATTCGTGGTGCGGGGGAGAAGAACCGCAAGCTCGTTGAGGCAATCACCAGCATGCGTTACCAGGTGGAGCGTCTGCGCGCGTCCCTGTCGCAGAACGTTATGCCGCCGCTGAATTCGGCGATTGTGCTGGCGGTGCATGAGGGTCAGACCATGACCTACGAGCAGGTCGCGGACGATAAGACCCCCGCCGAGATTGACACCTACCTGGATGTTCAGGTGAGCGGCCGCATGATGCGTATTCCCGTGTCCCCGCTCATTGACCTGTCCACGCTGACCCCCGGCATGACCGTGCTGCTCAACGACAAGACCGAGGCGGTCGTTGCCCTAGACACCGAACCTTTCGGTGACGTGGTGACCGTGCGTGAGGTGCTGGATGAGCAGCGCGTGCTGGTTGATACGTCCTCGGGTGCTCAGCAGGTGGCGCGCGTGGCTGGTTCCCTCGACATTGAGCAGCTGCGCACCGGTGACGCGGTCACCCTTGACACGCGCACCCGCATGCTGACCTCGCAGGTTCCCGCCTCCCGCTCGCAGGAGCTGGTTCTGGAAGAGATCCCGGACGTCACCTACGAGCAGATTGGTGGCCTGGGCGCGCAGATCGAGCAGATTCGCGACGCGGTGGAGCTGCCGTACCTGCACCCCGAGATTTTTGAGCGCTACCACCTGGCGCCGCCCAAGGGCATTCTGCTGTACGGTCCTCCCGGTAACGGTAAGACCATGATTGCTAAGGCTGTGGCGAACTCCCTGGCGGCTCGTGCGGCTGCGCTGAACCCGGGTTCGGCTACTCGCGGCTACTTCTTGAACATTAAGGGCCCCGAGCTGCTGGATAAGTTCGTTGGTGAGACCGAACGTCAGATTCGCGATATTTTCGTTGCCGCCCGTGAGAAGGCGGAGGCGGGCCACCCGGTCGTCGTGTTCTTCGACGAGATGGAGTCGCTGTTCCGTATGCGCGGTTCGGGTCGTTCCTCCGATATTGAGACGACCATCGTGCCGCAGCTGCTTGCTGAAATTGACGGTGTGGAGTCGCTGCAGAACGTCATCGTTATTGGCGCGACCAACCGTGAAGACCTGATTGATGCCGCCGTGATGCGCCCGGGCCGACTCGACCTGAAAATCCGCATTAACCGCCCGGACGCCGCCGGTGCGGCTGAGATTTTCGGCCTGTACCTGACCGAGGACCTGCCCCTGGACGCGGCGGAGGTGGCTGCCGCCGGTTCGACCCGCGCCGCCCTGACCGCGATGATTGCAGCGGCGGCAGGTCAGCTGTACGCGCGCACCCCCTCCACGGCGTACGCTGTGGCGACCGTGGATTCTTCCATGACGGTCGGTTCTGGCGCGAGCGCGAACCTGTCCACGCACACGCTGTACCGCGGTGATTTCGCTTCGGGTGCGGTGATTCGCAATATTGTGGATCGCGCGAAGAAGGCGGCGATTAAGGAGCAGCTGCAGGCACTGACTGCCGGCGCTAACGCAGCCGGTGTGGGTATTGGCACCCGCCACCTGCTGGAGGCGGTGCGCGCCGAGTTTGAGGATCAGGTGGACTTGCCGCCGCTGCCCGATATCGAGGATGCGCTCACCGTTGCCGGTGTGCGTGGCCGCCTGGTGTCGGTGGAGCCGCCGCGCTAAGCCGCGCGCCCGCACCCGCACGAGCCGGGCGGCGCGCGCCCACTATGCTGTGCACCCACTAAGCTGCGCGCTCAGCCCACACCCCGCGCTTATCCCGCATCAACCCCAGCATTACCGCAGGTCCAAAGCCTTTAGATGGTATAGATTTTTTCAGGAGAACCCCATGAACTCCACCCCCAGCTACGGCGTGCACCGCATTATGGGTGCCGAAACCGAGTACGGCGTCATCGCCCCCTCCGCGCCGGGCACCAACCCGACCGTGCTGTCCGCACTGGTGGTCAACACCTACGCCAAGCTCGCGTTCCGCCGTGGCGCCGCCTTCCGCGAGGAGCTGCAGCGCCGCGCCCTGGCGGATGAGCTGACCGCCGAGCAGGCACGCCAGGCAGAGAACTACTCGACCCCCGAGGGTCAGTGGCTGGGTGAGTCTGAGTCGCCGCTACGTGATGCATTCGGTCAGGTGCAGGACGCCTCCACCGCCCACTCGAGCCAGATGACGCACACCCGCACCGAGCTGACCAGCGAAGACATCGCCCTGGAGATTATGCGTGAGGCGGGCGTTCAGGCACCGGGTGAACCCGCCGAGCCGCGTAGCGCCCTGGATGCGCTCGCCGGTGTGCACGGCCGCGGTGGTTTCCCGGAGCGTTTGGATTGGGACCGCGTGACCATGAATGCGATTCTGCCCAATGGTGCGCGCCTGTATGTGGACCACGCGCATCCGGAGTATTCCTCGCCGGAGGTTCTGACCCCCGCCGACGCGGTGCTCTATGACGCTGCCGGTGACGCGCTGGCGTACGAGTCACTGGTGGAGTTGGGCAACCACGCGCAGGATTTGCCGCAGGTGAAGCTGTACAAGAACAACACCGATTCGAAGGGTCAGTCCTACGGCGCGCACGAGAACTACCTAATCAGCCGCGAGGTTCCGTTCGAGCAGGTTGCGGATGCGCTCCTGCCGTTCTTTGCGACTCGCGCGATTTTTACGGGTGCGGGCCGTGTGGGTATTGGTACGCACGGTGAGGTTCCGGGTTTTCAGATTAGCTCGCGTGCTGATTTCTTTGAGCGCACGATTGGTCTGGAGACCACGATTCGCCGCCCGATTGTGAATACGCGCGATGAGCCGCATGCGGATGAGTCGAAGTACCGCCGCCTGCACGTGATTCCGGCGGACGCGAACCTGTCGCACTATTCGAACCTGTTGAAGTTTGGTACGGCGGCGCTGGTGATGAACCTGATTGAGTCGCACAGCGAGCAGGCTCCGGTGTTACCGGGTGTGCGCCTGTCTGATCCGGTGGCGGCGATGCACGCGGTCAGCCACGACCTATCGCTGTCTGTTCAGCTGCCGCTGGCGCCGTCTTCGGCGACCCTGCCGAACCCGGTGTCCACGAGTGGTTCGGCGAGTGCCCTGCAGATTCAGCGCGCCTACTATGAGGCCTCCCGTGCGCACGAGGAGTCAAACCCGGCGGGTGTGGATGCTGCGACCGCGCAGATTCTCAACCTGTGGGGTGAGGTTCTGGATGCCCTGGAAACCAACCCGCTCTCGCTGGCGGACCGTCTGGATTGGGTGGCGAAGTATGCGCTGGTGCGCGGTTATGTCGCTCAGGGCGTAGATTATGCGAATCCGAAGTTGAAGGCGTTGGATTTGCAGTACGCTGATATTGACCCGTCGAAGAGCCTGTATCACCGTCTGGTGTCGCGTGGCCGTATGCGCACGCTGTTCTCTGCTGAGCAGATTGAGCGTGCGACGACCGAGCCGCCGCGTGAGACGCGCGCGTTTTTGCGTGGCACGTTGATGGCGCGTTGGCCGGAGGAGATTCTGGGTATTAACTGGGATACGGTCTCGTGCCGTGGCAGGTATTCGAAGGATCTGACTCGTTTTACGATGATGGAGCCGACCCGGTACGGTGCCGCCCAGGTGGAGCCGCTGCTGGATGAGGTGAACCATTCGGATGAGCTGCTGAACCGCCTGCGCTAGTAGCGCCTCACAGCCGCAAACCCACATAAACTCATATTCTTCCCCGGGGCGAATACCCCCATTCGGAAGAGTAAAAACCACATAACCCACAGGTAGGGTGCAGGAAGGTCCGGGTACCAAAACCCTCACACCCCGCACCCGACCCCACTCAAAACTTATTTGTCCACAACCGAAAACCCCTTGAGGAGAGAACCATGAGCCGCGAACGCATCAGCGCACAGCAGACCGAAACCACCGCAGCCGAGCAGGAGCAGGAACTGACCCTCGCCGCCTCCCACGTTGTCTCTGACGTGAGCGAGGTCGACGACCTGCTCGACGAAATTGACGGCCTGCTCGCTGAGAACGCTGAAGACTTCGTCACCGGCTTCGTCCAGAAGGGCGGCGAGTAACCGGCGCACCTGCGCCGGGTCAGCATCATGGAACACCGTATTTTCGGCATTGAAAGCGAATTCGGGCTCAGCTACGTCCCGCACGGGCTCGGTCGGCTGAGCATCGAAGAGTCCGCCGCCGCCCTTTTCAAGCCCGTCCTGGATCAGTGGCGTTCAACGAACGTCTTCCTGCCCAACGGCGGTAGGCTCTACCTTGACGTGGGTTCGCACCCCGAGTACGCCTCCGCCGAATGCGGCAGCATTGACGAACTACTCGCGCAGGAACGCGCCGGTGAGCTGCTGTTCGCTGACCTGGCGCGTACCGCCCGCAAGCGCCTGCTCGCAGGCTCGGAGGGCCGCCCCCTCGACGGTGAACTGTACCTGTTCAAAAACAACGTGGATTCGGCAGGCAACTCCTACGGCAGCCACGAGAACTACCTGATCAGCCGCAAACTGCAGTTCAACGACCTGATTGCCCAGCTCGTGCCGTTCCTGGTGACCCGCCAGATTCTGGTTGGTGCCGGTAAGACCCACCCGAAGGGCGGCCCGGTGCCCGGCTCGACCGACCCGGCGTCCAGCACGGGTGTGCCGTCGTATTCGTTCTCGCAGCGTGCCGACCATATTTGGGAGGCGGCATCTACCTCAACCTCGCGCGCTCGCCCGCTCATTAACACCCGCGACGAGCCGCACGCGGACGCGTCGAAGTTCCGCCGCATGCACGTCATTAATGGTGACTCGAATATGGCGGAGCCGACGACCCTGCTGAAGATTGCCAGCACCGACCTGGTGCTGCGCATGCTGGAGGACCGCTTCCCGGTCACGAGCCTGGATATTGTGTCTGTTCCGGCGGCTCTGCGCGCTATCAGCCACGACCTGACCGGCACCGCAACCTTCGAAACCACCGATGGTAAGCACTACACAGCGTTGAGCGTTCAGCGTCACTACCTGGATGCGGCACGCCAGTACGTGCAGCAGTACGGCGCGCACCACCACCACGTGGAATACGCCCTGGACCTGTGGCAACGCACCCTGGACGCTATCGAGTCCGGCGACTACAGCAGCATTGACACTGAGATTGACTGGGCGATTAAGAAGAAGCTTCTGGATGCGTATATTGCCCGCGCCCGCGCGGCTGGTCAGCCTGCCGATTATGCGAGCGCCCGCATCCGTCAGCTGGATTTGGCGTACCACGACATCGACCCGGAGCGTAGCGTCTTCCACGCGCTGGTTCGTCGCGATGCGGTCAAGCGCATCCTGCCTGAGGGTGCTGCGGAGGCGGCGAAGACTGCGCCGCCGAACACTCGCGCTCTGCAGCGTTCGCGTTTCATTAATGCGGCGGTTGCGGCGGGGGAGCAGTTCACCGTGGATTGGGTGCATTTGAAGCTCAACGCCTACCCGCAGCACACGCTGGTGTGTAAGGACCCGTTCGCAACTGACAGTGAAGGCTTGGAGGAAGTGCTGACCCTGTTGGCGTCTAAGGCGCGTCAGCATCAGGAGGCGGCATTCCCGCCGCCCTGCTAAACAGCGCCGCTAAACAGCATTGCTAGAAACGCTCTGATGAGGGGAAACCCGCCGGCGGTCGGGGTTGTGGGCCTTCGGGAACACCCCGGCCGCGACACAGCCTGAACACAGCTACGTGCCGTAGCATAAAACAGCTAAACCTATACCTGTAAACTGTTCTGTGGCACACGGGCACTCACACGCCCCACTCGCACAGAAAACCCCAGAGGATAACACTATGACCAAACGCTCTAAGCTCACTATCTTTGGTGCCAGCACGGCTGCTCTCGCGCTTGCACTGTCTGCATGTGGCGCGCAGTCCAGCAGCGACCTGTCTAAGGTGCAGTACACCCTGAAGAACGCGACCGCTGAGCCTGAGGCGTCCTTCGCGACTCCCTTCGCCGCTTCTAGCCCCTCCGCGTACGTGATTGAGGAAGGCAACGGCGACTCCATCAATGATGGTGACTACGTGCTCGTTGAGGCTGCCGTGTTCAATGGCACCGACGGCAAGCTTAACGGTTCCACTTACTCCAGCGAGCCGATTCTGCTGCCGATTAACGATCAGCTGAAGCAGGCTGCACCGCAGGTGTACGAAACCCTGAAGAAGATTAAGGTTGGCGGCTCCTTCTCGTACACCACCAACGTTCTGCAGCAGCGCAGCACTGCGGGCGTGACCACCACGACCGCTTCGCCCGGCGCCGCAACCAACGTTGAGGTGTACACCGTGAAGACGAAGCTGCCCAAGTACGCAACCGGTAAGGCTGTTGAGGCTGACCCGTCGCTGCCGTCCTTCACTCTGGATGAGTCCACCGGCAAGGCTGAAATCAAGCTGCCCGATAACAAGCCGGAGGTCACCGAGCTGACCGCTAAGACCCTCATTGAGGGCGAGGGCGCCGAGGTCAAGGAAACCGATACCGTGTACGTGCGTTACATTGGCGTGCAGTACTCCGACGGTAAGGTCGTCGACGGCAACTATGACGCCGCCACCCCGATGGGCATCTCCCTGCAGGGCGTTATCAAGGGCTGGACTCAGGGTCTGAAGGGCAAGAAGGTCGGCTCTCGTGTTGAGCTGGTCATCCCGGCGGACCTGGCGTACGGTAACGACACCGGCGGTTCCAAGCCTTCCGGCTCCCTCGTGTTCGTGGTTGATATTCTGGGTGCGGAGGAGAACCCGCAGACCCTGCAGCGTGCCCAGGCGGCTTCTAGCGCAGCTGCTGCGGAGGCGAGCGCCTCGGCAACCGCAACCCCGGCAGCTACCGCTTCGGCTACCGCGCAGTAGCCCGGGATCCATATTTTCGGGACCCACGTTTTTACGTCACATTTTTATACCGCGCTCGCCGCCTATACGGCTTAGGCGGCGGGCGCACCCACTATTTCGATGTATGTCGAACCAATCAAAGGAGACACCCATGTCTTTCGGTCAGCGTAACCTCGACCGCGAAAAGCCCGAAATCGATTTCCCCGAAGGCGACGCCCCCACCGAGCTGGTCATCACCGACCTGATCGAGGGCGCAGGCGCTGAGGTTGTTCCCGGCTCCCGCGTGCTCACCCACTACGTTGGTGTGGCTTTCTCCACCGGTGAAGAGTTCGACGCATCCTGGAACCGCGGCGAGCCGCTGCCCTTCCAGGTGGGCGTTGGCCAGGTTATTCGCGGTTGGGATGAGGGTCTGCTCGGCATGAAGGTCGGCGGCCGTCGTCGCCTGGAGATTCCCGCCGACATGGCGTACGGTGACCGCGGCGCTGGTTCGGTCATTAAGCCCGGTGAGTCCCTGATTTTCGTGGTGGACCTGCTGGACGTCCGCTAAGGACTAGCAAGGTTCTCGCGTTTTTCGCGTGAGAGACGCGTAGCCCGGTGCTTTCTCCCGATTGTGGGAGGGGCGCCGGGCTTTTTTGTACTGGGCTTTTTATGCCGGGCTATCGGCGCGCCCGCGAGATTTTATGCCCGCGCATTCTTCCCGCAGCCACCCCATACGCTGAGCAAGTGCCGCGGAACACACACGGTATGATGGAATCATGTCCACCGCAGCTCAGCTTTACATGACTCTTCACCGCCTCGCCACCGCCGCCGAGGCGCCCGATACCGCAACCCGAACCCAAGGCATCAGCCGCAACGAGCTACTGACCCTGCTCGGCATTAGCACGCGCGCTAACGGCTCCCTCAGCGAGGCCCAGGAACGCGCCTTTGAACGAGCCAAGCAGACCCTGCGTGATGCCGGCGCGCGCATCACCCACGTGACCACGGACCTGGGGGAGCGCTACCGCCTCGAAACCAGCAACGCCGGAGAACTACCTGCCTGGAACCCCACCGCTGAGGAGTTCCGCCTCATCAACACCATCCTGCGCGGCTGGGAAGGCACCGAACTGCAGGATGACGCCTACCGCATCCTGCGTAAGATTGCGCTGACCAGCGAGAACCTCACCGATGAGGCGCTTGCCGCCGCGAAGATCCTGGACCCGAAGACCGGCAAGCGTCAGCGCGCGAAGAACCTGCACACCTACCGCGAGCCTCTTCAGCGCATTTACTTTAGCGATAACCCGCACCTGAATGAGCTGTTCACTGCCTATGCGGAGCGTAAGACGGTCACGTTCACCTATCAGACGGCTGCCGGGGCGACCCGCACGCAGGAGAAGGTCAGCGTTGCCGGTATTGGGTACCGTTACGGCACCTGGTATTTTGTCGGCTACTACACTGAGAGCTCGGAGCGTAAGGAGTACACGTTCCGTGCCAGCCGTATTCAGAAGCTCACGATGCTCTCACGTATCGATTCGACCCCCATCAACGCGACGTTCAACGCCAAGAACTGGCTTGAAGACATTAAGGGCTACGAAGAGAGCCTAATCGTTGCCGAGGTCAACGCCGATTCCACAGTCTCGGAGCCCTTCACCGTGCCCTCGTACGGCACGATTGATAGCGCCGTGGCGGCGACCAGCTACAGTTGCGTGATCGAGCCGCCCGAGGAATCGGAGGATGCCTCTACCCGTCAGCGTGACAGCTACGCCGCCCAGCAGCAGCTGTTGCGCACCCTCACCGACCTGCACAGTGGCGCGGTCGAAGACCCCGGCACCTGGGCAGATATCAACCAGCGCAACCGTAACAACTCCCTCGACGACCTTGTGGACCTGCTCCTGGGTCTGCACCGTGCCGACCGCTGGGCGAGCGCCCACGGTGAGGCGCCCATGCCGTTGAACCAGCTCAACGCCCTCTACAGCGTGGACACCGAGAAGAACCGTGCCCTCGGCAAAACCATTGCCGAGATTTTCGCACAGGTAGACACCGTGCCCTTCGAGTCTGACCCCAAGGACCCGGACGCGCTCAAGCCCACCTACATTAACCTGCTACCGGACTTTGACGGCGCCACCCCGAACACGCTGCTGAACTATGCGCGCCTTACTGACACTGAGCTCGCCATTCTCGTCTTTACCCTCTCTGCTGCAGATATTCTGCACCCGGCGGATGCGCGTCTGGGCAGTATCCGTGCGGCGCTCGCCGCCGCGTACCCGAACGCGCCCGTCTATGCCCAGCACCTGTGCTTCGCCCCGGAGGAGCCTCTGTTGCAGGAGGCGACTGCCGCCTTGAGTAGCGGCAACGCCGTAACCATTGGTTACGGTACCTCTGAGCGTGCCGCGGATCGTCTGGTGGACCCGTATGCGTTGGTGTTGCACCGCGACCACATGTACCTGCATGCGTGGTGCCGTACCGCTGAGGAACGCTACTATACCGCGCGCGGTGAGGAAGTCCCCGAGTACGTACCCGAGGCTTTTGCTCACGCAGCCACCGGCGAGGCGGGAAACAACGAGACTGCCGACAGCGCGGCGGCGGATAATGAAGCGGGGGAGAAGGAACCCAACTTCTGGCGTAACTTCCGCCTCACCCGCATCAACCACATTCACGAGGCGGGCGCGGGTCGTACCCACCCGGTCACCGGTGACACCGTTCCGCATTGGCACGCGCAGCAGCACAGTACTCAGACCAACCCGTTCGCTGAGTTGCGGATTCACCCGACCGAGCATATTCCCAGCGGTGAACCGCTCGATACTCTCACCGCAACGTACATGCGTCGAAGCACCCACCACGTGAAGAAGGCTTCACGCACCCAGTACGTGCGCATCCACTACTACAACAACGCCCACGGTGCTGGCGATAAGAACATTCTCGATACCGTCATTGCGCACCGAGGTGCCCTCGAACTGGTCGGTCCGGCGCACCTGCGCGCGGCGCTACTTGACCAGTTGCAAACCCTCAACGCGAGCAGCCGCAGGGGTGCGCCCGCAGAAAAATAGAACTTCACCCACTAGCAAAAACACCCTAAAAACCCATCTAAGGGGCCAAAACACTAACCTAAAACTTGTATAATGGTGCTCATGTCTTGGTGGTTCTGGATTTTGCTATGGGGCGCGCTCATCATCTGCTCGCTCCTCTATTTGGCATGGTTCACCTACAAAGCACTCACTCGCGGTTTCACACTCCTTGACGAAACCGTAACCTGGGTCGAGTCAATCGAGGGACAATTCGACGCAGCGCAAGCGAACGCAAGCCGAAAACTCCCGCGAGACACCACCCTCGGGGTATTCACACCCATCACTGAGGCATACAATAACTACGAACAAGGTAAGCAGACACGCAGGTCTGAGCGGATCAAGCGACGGGTCTCCCGACGAGATCGACTCGGCCAACCTCAAAACATCGGAGACCTGCTCTAACAGAAAGGCACACCACCATGGGCCAGATTTTCAGCCACCCCGCGACCATCATCGTCGTTATCCTCCTCATCGTCCTGCTCTTCGGCGCACCCAAGCTGCCCGGTATGGCACGCAGCCTCGGCCAGTCCATGCGCATCTTCAAGACCGAAGTTGAGGGCCTGAAGAACGACTCCAAGAAGGACCCCCGCGAGAAGGACGGCGAAGAGGTCGTCACCGCTGAGGTCGTAGACAACGGCAAGGACGGCAAGACCGAAACCAAGTAACGGTCCCGCCACCGACGCACCAAACCCGTGCCAGCCCACCGGCCGGCACGGGTTTTGCGGCACCACCCCATAAACACCCCACCAGACCCCCTCAGCCGAATCACACACGGCACCGACACCCAGAGGACACCACGTGGCAACACCTGACCAGGACGTGCGCAACCGCAAAATCAATCCTGAAGCACGCATGGAACTCAAGGAACACCTGCGCGAATTCCGCGACCGCCTCATCAAAGCGGCTATCGCAACCGTCATCGCAGCCATCATCGGTACGGTCTTCCTCTACCAGCCTTTCATCGATATGATCTCTGCACCCCTGCAGCAGATCAACGCAGAAACCGGCCGCAACGCAAACCTGAACTACGGTAGCGTCGCATCTCCTTTCGACCAGCTGCTGAAGGTCGGTATGTACATCGGCTTGGTAATCGCCTCTCCCGTCTGGCTCTACCAGGCACTGCGATTCCTGCTGCCGGCACTGCACACCAAGGAGAAGAAGTATCTCTTCGGCTTCCTCACCGCATCTATTTTCGCGTTTGCCTGCGGTGTCGCCATTTCGTACTTCACCCTCCCCGGCGTGGTCTACGCGCTGCTGAAGTTCACCCCCCTCAACGACAGTAACTACATTGACGCGGGCGTGTACATCTCCTTCATCTTGAAGTTCGTCGTTACATTCTCTTGCGCCTTCATCATCCCCGTGATTCTGGTCGGCATTAACATGCTGGGTCTAATCCGCGGTAAGACCATCCTGAAGTCTTGGCGCTGGGTTGTTGTGCTCGTTGCAGTGATTGCAGCGCTGACTGCACCCGGTAGCGACATCATGATGATGTTCGTGCTCATGGCGCCGCTACTGATCTTCTTCTTCGCAGCAATCCTCATCTGCATGATTAACGACAAGCGCCGCGACCGCAAGCTCGCAAAGCTGGCGCAGGGTGCAGACGAAGCAAGCCTGAACACCGCAACCAGCGCCGAAGACCTGGCGAAGATGGGTTACTTCGAGGACGAGAAGACTTCCTAAATTGAATAGCTCGCTTTGAGCAACCTAACCGAAAGGGGCGGGGTACAGAGAACCTGTATCCCGCCCCTTTCGCGTCCCCGGAAAGCGTCTCGAGGCGCACAGACGAAGAGGCGCACAGACGAATTTTTACAACGCCCGCCGGTACATCCCGGCAGAAACTGAGCATAAATTGCGCCGAAACTGTGCCGCCGGTGCGCTCGCTGTTCGCCCGTACCGGATTAGTGCCCATCCGGGATGCTTTCGGAAGGTGGGCGGTGGGCGAGCGGTTACACTGGACATACTATGAGCAAGCACCACGCACAGCACACATCCGACGCACACACTTCTAACTCTTCTAACGAGCAGACCGGCACCGACTACGCTGCCGCCTACGCCGCATCCCGAGAGCGCGCCGCATACGCGAAGACCGCCCTCGGGGCTTTTGAGGCGTCCCTTGATTTTCCGCTGGATGATTTTCAGCGTCAGGCGTGTGCCGCTGTGGAGGCGGACCGCTCCGTCCTCGTTGCCGCGCCTACGGGTGCCGGTAAGACCATTGTGGGTGAGTTCGGTATCTACCTGGCGTTGCGCCGCGGCATGAAGGCGTTCTACACGACCCCCATTAAGGCGCTGAGCAACCAGAAGTACCACGACTTTGTGCGCGCGTACGGCGAGGACTACGTGGGCCTGCTCACCGGCGATACGAGCATCAACACGGAAGCACCCGTGGTCGTGATGACCACCGAGGTGCTGCGCAACATGCTCTACGCCAACTCGACCACGCTGACCGGCCTGGGCTATGTGGTGATGGATGAGGTGCACTACCTGGCGGACCGTTTCCGTGGCGCGGTGTGGGAAGAGGCGATTATTCACCTTCCCGAGCACGTGAACGTCATTTCTCTGTCGGCTACGGTGTCGAACGTTGAGGAGTTCGGCGCGTGGCTGGATACGGTGCGCGGCGGCACGGACATTATTGTTTCTGAGCACCGTCCGGTGCCCCTGTGGCAGCACATGATGGTCGGTCACCGCGTGGTGGACCTGTTCGTACCCGAAGACAACTCCGCGCAGGGTAAGAACCAGGAGCCGGAGGAGAAGCTCTCCCGCAAGCAGGCGAAGAAGGCACAGAAAGCTAAGCAGCGCGGCGCAACCGTGGAGGCGGGCGCCAACCCTCTGCTTGCCGGTCTGCGCCTGAACCCGCAGCTGAAGGCGCTACGCCCCGGCTTCCGTTCCGCACCGGGCCGCGGACGCTACGGCGGCAAGCGTGAACGTTTCCGTCACCGCCGTGAAGGCTGGCTGAATGAGACGTTCAGCAGCGGCGAGCGCGGCCGCTCGGACCGTCGTGACCGTTTCAGCAACGATCGTTTCAGTAACGACCGGGACTTTGATGCGCGCGGTGAGCAGAAGCCTCTGCGTCCGCAGCGCATTACCCGCCCGGAGATGGTGCGCGCCCTCGACAAGCAGGGCCTGCTTCCCGCAATCTGCTTTATCTTCTCCCGAGCCGGTTGCGACGGCGCGGTCAGCCACTGCGTATCCGCCGATATTACGCTGACCACCCCCGAACAGCAGCAGACCATCCGCGCCTACATTGCGGAAGCGACCGCTCACCTGGACACCCGCGACCTAAACACCCTCGGCTACTACGAATGGCGTGACGGACTGATTCGCGGTATCGCCGCACACCACGCCGGCCTACTGCCCCTGTTCAAGGAGGTCGTCGAAACCCTCTTCGCCCAAGGCCTCATCAAGCTGGTCTTCGCCACCGAAACCCTCGCACTGGGCATCAACATGCCCGCCCGCACCGTCATCCTGGAAAAGCTCACCAAGTACAACGGCGAATCCCACGTGGACATCACCCCCGGCGAGTACACCCAGCTGACCGGACGCGCAGGCCGCCGCGGCATCGACATCGAAGGCCACGCCGTTGTCATGTGGCGCCCCGGCATGTCCCCAGAACACGTGGCAACCCTCGCCTCAACCCGCACCTACCCGCTGAACTCCTCATTCCGCCCCACCTACAACATGGCGGCAAACCTCATCGCCTCCTACGGCGCCGAACGCACCCGCAAAATCCTGGAATCCTCCTTCGCACAGTTCCAGGCAGACAAGTCGGTCGTCGGCGTCGCCTCCCGCGTACGCAAAAACGAAAGCGCCCTAGAAGGCTACCGCGAAGCCATGGCATGCCACCTGGGCGACTTCACCGAATACGTCCAGCTCAGCCGCCACATCGCCGAACTGGAAAAGAAAGCGTCTAAGAGCAACGAACGCCACGCACGCGCGCAGGCACACCACAGCATCCAGCAGCTACTGCCCGGCGACATCATCTACATTCCGCACGGCCGCTCCCGCGGCTACGCAGTCGTCATCACCCGTTCCGATTCGCACTCCGACCCGCGCATCGGCATCGTCACCGAGGATGCACACCAGCGCACCGCCTCAACCCGCGATTTCGAAGGCGCCGTCGAACCGGTCTCACGCATCAAAATCCCCAAGCGCCTAAGCCTCAAAACCGCCAAGGAACGCCGCGACACCGCAAGCCGCATGCGTCAGGCACTCTACGACGGCCGCGCCCCGCGTGCGCTCGCACAGCAGAACATCCCGGCTCGTCAGAACAGCATTGACGCTCAGCTGGAGGCTCTGCAGGCTCAGCTGCGTAACCACCCGTGCCACGGCTGCTCGGACCGTGCAAACCACATGCGTTGGGCTGAGCGCTGGCAGAAGCTCAACTCTGAGACGGAAGGGTTGCGCCGTCAGATTGCCCGCCGCACCAACACGATCGCTCAGGTCTTCAACCGCATTGCGCGTCTGCTGGAGAGCTACGGCTACGTCGAACGCACCGAAGACGGCGAGTTGTCGCTAACCACCGGCGGCCAGGCTCTGCGCCGTATCTACGGCGAGCGCGACCTACTGACCGCCCTGTGCCTAGACGCGCACTTCCTCGACGGACTGGAGCCCGCCGCCATCGCGGCAACCGTCGCCGCACTAACCTATCAGGGTAAGCGCGACGCCGTGGAATACCTGGCTCATTACCCGCACCCGTCCCTGCGCGCACCCATCGCGACGATTACGCAGCGCCTCGCCGACCTGAACGCAGCCGAGGAACAGTTCAAGGTCAACCCGACCCCCGCATGCGACTTCGGCCTGGTCGAACCCATGTACGCCTGGGCAAACGGCGCCCACCTCGCAAAGGCAATCGAGGACACCGGCCTTGCCGCCGGCGACTTCGTACGCTGGGCAAAGCAGGTACTGGACGCCCTAGACCAAATTGCGCACATCCGTTCCCTGGACCCGGTCATCCGCGCCCGCTGTGAAGAAGCAATTGAGGCGGTACGCCGCGGCGTAGTCGCACTCGACGTCTAACCCGCACCGTAGTGCTACACCGCACCCGACCAGCTCGGGCCACCACCCCCGCTACTGTGCATTGTTCTGCATCATCTAAGTTCCGCCTCATCTAAGGACGAACGAACTACCACAGGCAGCGGGGGTGCTTCTATACTCAAATGAGACGCTCAGCTAAGCTACGCGAGCACAATTGAAGTGCCCGCCCCGTGTGCGCCTCGGCGCGCCTCAAAGGTGAAAGGAATCTAATGTCTACCCGTATTTTTGTAGATGGTAGCGTGTACAGCCCGGTCGACCCGTACGCAACCGCAATGCTCGTCGAAGACGGCTTCGTCCGCTGGGTTGGTTCCGACTCCGGGGCACGCTCCATTGCCGACGAATCAGCCACCATCACCGAACTCGACGGCGCCCTACTAACCCCCGCCTTTGCACGCGCCCTAGCACCGGTCGCAGGCAAAGAAGCACCCGAAATCCTCGACTACCTGCAGGCATACCGCGCAGCCGGCTACCACACCCACACCCTACTCGCCGGCATGGAAGACGTACCCGACCTCGTCTCCGCGCTCAGCTACTACAGCGCCGAACACGGCGTACCCGACATCCGCCTCATCCTCAACGCCACCGGCGTAGAAACCGACGAACTCATCAGCGCCATCAAGGCACTACGCCCCCTCACCGAAGGCGAACGCGCCATCAAGGGCCTGCAGCTAGTCGGCATCTTTGTCGCACCCGCCGAAGCCCCCGCAGCAGCACAGGTAGCCGAAGACGCCGCACTCCTACTCTCCATCGACGCATCCACCAGCTTCACCACCGCAGCCGACGCCGCACTCGCCGTACGCGAAACCCGCCCCTGGCTGTCCATCCGCCTCGACGCAGCAACCAGCACCCCGCAGGACCCCATCACCGACGAATACCTCACCCAGCTGGCAGAAGCACGCATCAACCTCGGCCTCAGCGTTTGCGAACCCGAAGAAGACGAAACCGCCAACGACACCGTCCAAGCACTCCTCGCACACGCCGGGGGAGAAGCACGCGAATCTGTGGCATCCGTAGCCCGCCGCGCAAACGCAGCCGGCACCTCCATCGCGCTGGGCTCTGATGCTCAGCTGTACGCACCCGGCGCCTGGTCCCTCATCCGCGAACTCGTCAACGACGAATACGGCATCTCCGCACGCAGCGCCTTCGCCGCCCTCACCCGCGGCGTATACCGCCTAGCCCACGAAGAAAACCCCTTCACCGGCCAGTTCGCACCCGACACCCCAGCATTCGTAGCACAGTGGCGCGTAGAAGCCCTCATGGTCCAGGCACCCGACTCCCGCGTAGCATCGTGGAGTACCGACCCTCGTGCTCGCATTCCGCTGCTTCCGGTGTTGGATGAAGATTCGCCTCTGCCCATCCTGGAATCTATTTACACTGAAAGTAACTAATTTTTAGCTTGTCAGAGGCTTTTTAAGGGGTTTCAACCCCTCAATAATTCATTGATTTGAATGTTTACCCGGTATACTGGACATCTACCGGTCTGTTTTATATACACCTGTGAGGGAGTAATATGCGCGTTCTAACTGTCATCCCGACGTATAACGAGAAGGAGAACCTACCCATCGTGGTAGAGCGTCTTCGTAAGGCAGCTCCCGAGGTGGACATTCTCGTGGTGGATGATAACAGCCCCGACGGCACCGGCCAGATTGCTGATGAGCTGTCGGCTAAGGATTCCCAGATTCACGTTCTGCACCGCACCGTTAAGGACGGCCTGGGCGGCGCGTACCTTGCTGGCTTCGATTGGGGCCTTGAGGCAGGCTACGACGTTCTGATTGAGATGGACGCTGACTGCTCGCATCAGCCTGAGCAGCTTCCTTCTCTGGTTCGTGCCGTGGAGGCAGGCGCTGACCTGGCTATTGGTTCGCGTTACGTTCCCGGTGGCAAGACCAAGAACTGGCCGGCTCACCGTCAGATTCTCTCTCGCGGCGCTAACCTGTACACCCGCCTGATTCTGGGTACCTCCATTAAGGACATTACCGCTGGTTTCCGCGCGTACCGTCGTGAGGCCCTGCAGCGTCTGAACCTGGACGGTATTGACTCTAAGGGCTACGTGTTCCAGGTTGATCTGGCGTGGCGTTCTGAGCAGGCTGGCCTGAATATTGTTGAGGTTCCGATTACCTTCGTTGAGCGTGAGATTGGCGCTTCGAAGATGGACGGCAACATTATCTTTGACTCCATGTCTAAGGTGACTCGCTGGGGCATGACTAACCGCATTCAGAAGCTGAAGAAGGCTCTGGGCAAGTAAGACTCCTTGCTCAGACGCTTCTCGCACCTGAGATTTATACGAAAGGACCGGGGGCGGATACATAATGTATCCGCCCCCGGTCCTTTCACTTTCTGTAGCGCTCTTTCTTAGCTCACGCCTGACTCACGTACCGACTGAATCCAGCAACACAACGAGAAAGCCCGCTAAGAGCACGAGTGGCGCTTAGCGGGCTTTCTTTACAGCGCGGGCTTCTACAGCGTTTCTACGGCATGTCTACGGTGCTTTTAGAGCGCGTAGTGCTTGCGGTAGTATTCCAGGCGGTCTTCCAGAGTCTTTTCCAGCTCTTCGATGCTACGGCGTTCCATGAGCATATCCCAGTGGGTACGTGCGGGCTTCTCTTCTTCGGCGTCTGCGGTAGAGTCGCCGTTGACGAGGTATGCTTCCTTGCCGGACTTTGCGGTCCATACCGAGGGGATTTCTGCTTCTGCTGCGAAGGTCACGAAAACGCGGTCACCGTCAGCGGTACGGTATTCGACGCGCTGGCGGGGCGCGGGCTGTACGTTCGATTCGGTTTCCATCGACTGGGAACCCAGGCGCATACCGCGCAGGCTACGATCGCTCATTTTTCCTCCAGTGTCGTCGGGTGCGCTCTTTGGCGCTTTAGGCATAACGTTGGGCGGGGGAGAGCTATTCCCTCGAACGTTTACAAAACATCCATTATATCGGTAATAGTCTCCACCCGCCCAACGTGGTGGTATTTATTCGGCGTGATTTTTGGTGATTCACGCCTTTTTATGCGTTAGATTTCGCGTTTAGCCGTTGATGCCGTAGCTTCCGGGTGCCTGCGGTGCGCTCTTGGGTGCCTCTGCTGCGGGCTTCTTCGGTGCGTCCGCAAGGTCGGATGCGGGCAGGGTGCCGAATGCGTTGCCCAGGCCGCGCAGTGCATCGCCGAGTTCGGTCGGGATGAACCAGAGCTTGTTGGCGTCGCCTTCGGCGAGCTTGGGCAGGGTCTGCAGGTACTGGTAGGTGAGCAGCTGCTGGCTGGGGTTGGATTCGTGAATTGCTGCGAAGACCTTCTGCACGGCTTCTGCTTCACCGTTTGCGCGCAGGATTGCGGACTGTGCGTCACCTTCTGCACGAAGGATTTGCGCCTGCTTTTCACCCTCTGCACGCAGGATTGCGGCGCGGGATTCACCTTCTGCAGTCAGAATGTCGGACTGCTTCTGGCCTTCTGCGGTGAGGATTGCGGCGCGACGGTCACGCTCTGCACGCATCTGCTTCTCCATGGAGTCCTGGATGGACACCGGGGGCTGGATTTCCTTGATGTCCACGCGGGAGACGCGCAGGCCCCAGCGGCCGGTGGTGGAGTCGAGTACACCTCGCAGTTCAGCGTTGATCTGGTCGCGGGAGGTGAGGGTCTGCTCCAGGTTCAGGCCACCGACGACGTTACGCAGGGTTGCGCTGGTCAGCTCGTCTACGGCGCGAATGTAGTTGGTGATTTCGTAGGTTGCCGAGCGCGGGTCGGTGACCTGGAAGTACACGACGGTGTCGATGCCGACCACGAGGTTATCTTCGGTAATCACGGACTGCGCGGGGAAGGAAACGACCTGTTCGCGCAGGTCGATGAGGGGCAGCACGCGGTCAACTACAGGGATGACGATGTGCAGGCCGGGGTTGAGAACGGCGTGGAATTTACCCAGTCGTTCGACGATGCCGGCTCGTCCCTGCGGGATGACGCGCACGGTCTTTGCGAGCATCGTCAGCACGAAGAGGATGAGTAGGACCGTCAGAATAAGGCTGATAGGCATTGTTTCTCCTTATCGGTGAGTTATATGGTGTGTTCTAGGGCATCTGAATTGGCATTTGGAGCCAGTATTCAGATGGGTCTTAGTTTGTTGGTCTTAGTCATGGGGGAGAGGCTCTACGATTGCGGTAGCACCCTCAATGGCTCGTACCCTCGCGTGTGATCCTGCTACGAGCGTTCCGGAGGCGGTGCGCGCCGTCCAGGTGTCGCCAGCCAGTACCACCAAACCGGTTTCGCTAGTCACATCTTGAGTGACGCGCACCTCAGCACCAACGAGTGCTTCGGCATTAGTGACAGCTCCGGTGGCTGATTTATTGAGCTTTTTCAGCAGCGGCGGGCGCAGGCCAAGAACCAGAATCAGGCAGATCACCACGAAAATAACGGTTCGAATCAGCATGTTATCCACGAAGGGCGATATTGCTGCGGTGATGCCTGCGCTAATCGCCAGCATAAGAAAGAACAGGTCGAGGCTGAGCATTTCTATGACGGCGAAAACGAGGGCGAGTGCAACCCAGAGTGTCCAGGGTGTCTCAAAGAGCCAATCCACGAGTTTTCTCCTTTGGTGTACATCAACCGGCGTGGTTGACGTTGGATCTGCACACGAGGCGACAGCACCTTCGTGATGCGGGGTATATCCATTATTTCAGGTGGATTGAGTGCTGGCGACAGTTCTGGTGACCGAGTGAGGTTAATACATGAACTGTTAAGACTTTATTTAGATACGGGGAATCTTTGGTTCATTCTAGGCCTCCCTAAAAAGCCGATAATATACATTATGTAAAGTAGACCTATTTTTCACTACCCCACCGACTGCTCACCGGTGCTTTCTACGCTCAGGCTGGCACAGGTCAAACCTGTGCTCCTCGCAGTGCGACTACACTGTTCCATCCGCGGTTCTGAACTCCGCTATTCTGAGCTCCACGCGCCTTGCGTCTTCCTCGACACTCAGCCGCACGCTCACATGCCCCGAACCTTCGGGCTCCTCAACGCATCCCGTTAAACGACAAACACCCGAGACTCCACACCTTTCGGTGCGCCCCATCTCGGGTGTTTGTCATCAGCTACTGAGCTTCTTTATGCTGGGCTTCTTTATTCTGCGTGCTTTTCGCTGAACTCTACCCATGCGTTGAGCACACGCTCCGCTGCACCGGATGCAATGGATTCGCGTGCATCAGCCAAAGCCTGAGTGAAGCGGGTCTCAAAGCTCTCCCCGTTGACCGGGCGGTACGCGACCAGGCCTGCGGCTGCGTTGATGAGCACAGCGTCGTGAATTGCGCGCAGCGGGCTCTTCGGGGCCTCGCCCTCCCCCGCCAAAATTGCGCGGAAAATGCCCGCGTTGTACTCGGCGTCGCCGCCTCGCAGCTGCTCCAGCGGTGCGTTCTGCAGACCGTACTCGGTCGGGTCAAAACGATACTCGGTCATCTCGCCGTCGACAGCCTCCCACAGGCGGCTCGTAGTCGCGATGGTCAGCTCGTCCAGGCCGTCATCACCGCGGAAAATCAGGGCGTGGTCGCCGCGCTCAGCGAAGACGTGAGCCATCTTCTCAGCCATGACCGGGTTAGCAACGCCGATAGCCGAAGACTTCACGCGAGCCGGGTTCGTCATGGGGCCCAGGTAGTTGAACGCGGTCGGAATGCCCAGCAGGCGGCGGGTCGGGCCCACGTGGCGCATTGCCGGGTGGAAAGTCATCGCAAATAGGAACGTGATGCCGGTCTCGCGAGCGCATTCGGCGACTGCGGGAATGGGCATGTCGAGGCGGATTCCGAGGGCTTCAAGGACGTCTGCGGAGCCGGATTTGGAGGTGGAGGCGCGGTTGCCGTGTTTGACGACGGTGGCGCCGGTGCCTGCGATGACGAGGGCCGCCATGGTGGAGATGTTGACGGTGTTTTGCTGGTCGCCGCCGGTGCCGACGATGTCTACGGCGTGGGGGTCGATGTCGACGGTTTCGGCTTTGGCGATCATGCCGGCTGCGAGTGCGCCGAGTTCTTCGGGGGTTTCGCCTTTGGAGTGGAGGGCGGTGAGGAAGGATGCGAGGATCGGCTGTTCGGTTTGGCCGGTCATGATGTGGTCCATTGCCCAGGAGACTTCGGTGTCGGTGAGGTTTTGGTGTTTGACGAGCTGGTTGAGGATGTATTTCCAGGTGATTTCGTGCGTAGTCATGTGTTAAGTGTAAAACCCCCGCCGCGTATCTGCATGGTTGGGTGCAGTATGCGAGACGGGGGTTTGTTAGGCGTGTTGCACCGTGGGGTGCTTAGCGCTGGGGTGTCTTCGGTTTAGTGGAAGGAGTCACCGCATGCGCAGGAGCCTGCTGCATTGGGGTTGTCGATGGAGAAGCCCTGCTTTTCGATGGTGTCTTCGAAGTCGATGGTGGAGCCGTCGAGGTAGGGTGCGCTCATCTTATCGACGATGACCTCTACGCCGTCGAAGTCGCGGACTGCGTCGCCGTCGAGGACGCGCTCGTCGAAGTAGAGCTGGTAGATGAGGCCGGAGCAGCCGCCGGGCTGGACGGCGATGCGCAGGCGCAGGTCGGTGCGGCCTTCCTGTTCGAGGAGGGTGCGGACCTTGGTCTGTGCTACTTCGGTGAGGTTGACGCCGTGGGTCGGCAGTTCGGTGGTGGTTTCACTCATTGGTGTTGTCCTTTTGTTTGGTTGGTTGCCCGTGTGCGCCGCGTGTGGGTGCGTGTGGGCGTTTTAGCCTTCACGATACGCGCCCGAGTGTTTGATGTACAACCTAGGGTGTGCATAGTTCGCCGGGGGCGTGAGTGTTGGTGTGGGGGCTTGACATGTAATTCTGCTTCTAGGATACCGAAAAAGTGGGGGTTGGGGTTTGTGACCCTTCTCCCCCACTTTTTGTGGATGTTCCTAGCGAGCGCCGAGTGCGCTCAGAAGCAGTGCCTCCGCGAGGATTGCGTTCTTGAAGTCCGGGATGTAGAGGGACTCGTTGGCGCTGTGTGCGCGGGTGTCGGGGTCTTCTACGCCGGTGACGAGGATCTGTGCCTGCGGGAAGAGGTCCTTCAGGTCGGAGATGAACGGGATGGAGCCGCCCATGCCGGTCTGTACGGGTTCTACGTCCCAGGCGGCGCGCATTGCGTCGAGGGCGGTCTGTGCACCGTCTGCGTCGACTTCGGTGGCGACGGGCATGCCGGAGTCGACGGCGGTGTAGTTCGCCTGGGCACCGTGGGGTGCGTGTGCCTTGATGTGTTCGGCAAGTGCGCGGTGTGCGTTTTCGGGGTTGTCGCCGGGTGCTAGGCGGGTGCTGATGCGTGCGCGGGATACGACGGCGAGGGTGTTGGAGGAGGTTGCGATGGAGGGGATGTCCATGCCGATGACGGAGATTGCCGGCTGGGTCCACAGGCGGGAGGCAACGGATCCGGTGCCTGCCAGGGGTACGGTGTCGAGGATGCCGGAGTCGTTGCGGAAGTCTGCTTCGGCGTATTCGAGTTCGGGTTCGGGGGCGCGGTGCAGACCTTCGACGGCTACGGCGCCGGTTGCGTCATGCAGGGTGGCGAGTAGCTGCGCCATGAGGGTGTGTGCGTCGAGCATGGGGCCGCCGAACATGCCGGAGTGGATGGCGTGGCTACCGACGCGCACTTCGATGTCGCCGGATGCGACGCCGCGCAGGCTGGTGGTGAGTGCGGGTACGCCGGCACGCCAGTTGGCGGAGTCTGCGACGACAATGTAGTCGGCGGACAGTTCCTCACGGTATGTGTTGAGGAAGGAGACGAAGGAGGGTGAGCCTGCCTCTTCTTCGCCTTCGATGAAGAGCTTCACACCGAGATTGAAGTCATCGCCGAGAGTTTCGTTGAGGGCTGCGAGCGCGGCGAGGTGCACGAGGATGCCTGCCTTGTCGTCTGCTGCACCGCGGCCGTAGAGGCGGTCGCCCTTGCGGGTTGCGACGAAGGGGTCGGTGTCCCACAGGTCGAGGTTGCCGGCGGGCTGCACGTCGTGGTGGGCGTAGAGCAGGATGGTTGGGTAGCCTTCTGCGGCGGGGCGGGAGGCGATGACGGCGGGCATGCCCTGCTTTTCGGTGCCGTCGGCGGTGGTGTAGGTGGCACGTTCGATGCGTACGTTGTTGAAGCCTGCCTTGGTTGCGAGCGCGGCGACTGCCTCGGCGCTGCGGTCTACCTGGGTGAGGTCGTGCGATTCCCAGGCGATGGAGGGGATGGCGACGAGCTCGGTGAGGGTCTGCAGGGTTGCTTCGAAGTTTTTGGTGACGGCGTCGCGTAGGGCGCTGTGGTGGGTGAATTCAGTAGTCATGTTTCTACCTTACCCCCACCTTACCCGCTGCCGCCGGGTGGTTGGGGTTGTTTCAGTTGCTGGTGTGGGCTTGTGGGGGCGGGTTTGGTGTGTGCCGTTCGGGTATGATGGGAGGGTGTTTGGTCGTAAGAAAGAGAAGGCTGAAGCGGAAGCTGTTCAGCCGCAGGTTGTAGAGGAGCCTCAGGCTCCGGTTAATCCGAAGTTCACCCCGAAGAAGGGCCGTCCTACTCCTTCGCGTAAGGAGCAGCAGGCGGCTCGTCGTCAGCCTCTGGTTGTTAGTGACCGTAAGGAGGCGAAGGCTCGTGAACGTGAGGCGATGGCGAAGGCTCGTGAGCGTCAGAATGATGCGTTGATGGGTGGCGATCAGCGTTACCTGCCCGCCGTGGACCGTGGTTCGCAGCGCCGTTATATCCGTGATTATGTGGATGCGCGCCGTAACCTTGGCGATTTTATGTTGGCTGTGCTGCTGGTTCTGCTTATTGGTGGCTGGATTGCTCAGGGTGTGTCGGGTACGTCTAGCGTTGGTGCAACGGTTTATTACGGTTCCGTGTACGCAATGTATGCGCTGATGATTCTGTGGGTTGTTGACTACTTTATTTTGTGGCGCAGCCTGAAGAAGAAGCTGATTGCGAAGTTCGGTGAGGTTCAGCGTGGTTCTGGCATGTATGCGTTTAACCGTGTAATGATGATTCGTCGTATGCGCCGCCCGGTTCCGATGGTGAAGTACGGCGAGTACCCGCACTAAGTCGTTAGTGCCTTATAGGTGCTTGGGGAGAGGTCCTGAAGGTTCAGGCCTCTCCCCTATTTTTATGCCCGCTAATCCTCTATACGCGAGAAGCCACATGTGTTTCGAGAAGCTACTTCTTTGGTGGCTTTTCGAAACACATGTGGCTTCTGGACGAATGTATCCGTGCCTAGGCTTCGATTCGGGAGTAGAGGATCTCCCATCTACCGTCGCGGTGTTCGAGGGCGAATGTGTAGATTTCTTCTTCCTTGTCGCTGCTCCAGGTTTCTTGGCGGCCGTCGGGTTCCACTTCGGTGTGTTTGTCCCATTCGTGGCTGGTTTTCAGGTAGTAGGTTTGGCGGTCGTCGCTCCAGGGTATGCCTTCGGGTTCGAAGTGTTCGATGCCGTCGATGACCCATCCGCCGCGCTGGTAGAGCGCTTCTACTTCCTTGTAGATTTTGAGTTCTCCGTCGTTTGAGGCGGAGAGGAATTCGCGGGCTTTGCTGTAGTCGCCGGTTTGGACGCCGTAGTTGATCCATTGGTTCCAGGCGTCCATGGTTTTGAGGATGCCGTCGGGGGTCTTTGCGCGGTATCCGTTTTCGGGGGCGTTGGGTTTGGGGACGTTCTGGGCGGGGCCTTTGGCATCTGCTTTGCGGTATTCGCCGTTACCGACGTTGTTGCCAGCACTGCTGCTTGAGCTGCTGTTGGTGGCAGGCGTGCCGGAGGCTGTGGATCCGTCTCCTGCAGTTGTGATGTCGTGCGGCACGCAGGCGGCGAGTAGGGTGCTGAGGCTGATGAATGTGCCGCCGGTCAGCATTGAGCGGCGGTTCAGAATGTTGGGGTTCATGGTTGGTCCTCCACATCGTTGTAGTGCATGGTCTCCCGCTTATCTCCATTATGCGCGAGCATACATCTTAAACGTCCAGAAGCCACATGTGTTTCGAAAAGCTACTTCTTTAGTGGCTTTTCGAAACACATGTGGCTTTTCGGCTGAATAGAGGGCACACAAAAGGGGCACCGCCTCCACCCCCTACGGGTAGAGAACGGTGCCCCCTTTCAGCACGCCGGGAGCGTGAGGCTCCCTCCCCCGCCAGTCACCCGGCGGGGCGTAAACCTTCTAGCGGCGAGCGCGGCGCAGCTTCACCAGGCCACGGTTAATGTGTGCCGCCCAGAGCGGACCCTCATACAGGAACGCGGTGTAGCCCTGCACCAGGTCAGCGCCAGCGTCCAGGCGCTCCTGCACATCCTCAGCGGTGGTCACGCCGCCAACGGAGATGATGGCGAGGTCGTCTCCAATTTCGCGCTTGAGCAGGCGCAGCACCTCCAGGGAGCGCGGCTTCAGCGGCGCACCGGAAAGGCCGCCGGCACCGATTTCCTTGACCTTGGTCATGTCGCTGGTCAGGCCCAGGCCGTCGCGGGCGATGGTGGTGTTGGTTGCGATGATGCCGTCCAGCTTCAGCTCCTTAGCCAGGGCTGCCACCTCGATCACGTCCTCATCGACCAGATCCGGCGCGATCTTCACGGTCAGCGGTACGTGGCGGTTGGGGCATACGCGGTCTGCCTCTTCACGCACGGCGGCAAGCAGCGGGCGCAACGACTCGATAGCCTGCAGGGTGCGCAGACCCGGAGTGTTCGGGGAAGAAACGTTGACGACCAGGTAGTCTGCCTGCGGTGCCAGGGTGCGGGTAGAAATCAGGTAGTCCTCGATAGCGTTCTCAAGCTCAACGACCTTGGTCTTGCCGATGTTCACGCCGATAACCGGGCGTACAGCGCCGCGGTATTCGGTTTCTAGGTCTGCGCGGGCGGCAGCAACGCGCGGGCCTGCCGCTGCGGCACCGTCATTGTTGAAGCCCATGCGGTTGATGACCGCCTTATCTTCCACAAGGCGGAAGAGGCGCGGCTGCGGGTTGCCGGGCTGCGCCTGACCGGTAATAGTACCGATCTCGACGTGGCCGAAGCCGATACCAGCCAGCGCGGCAATGCCCTTACCGCCCTTGTCGAAGCCTGCAGCCAGGCCGAACGGCGAAGGGAAAGTAATGCCCATGACGGTGGTTGCCAGTTCGGGGGCGGGCTGGAAGTACTTGCGCAGCGCGCGGGTGATGCCGACGTTGCGCAGGGTCTGAACGCCCCAGAAGCCGACGTGGTGTGCCTTCTCGGGGTCCATGCCCTTGAAGAAGATGTTGAAGAAGGTCGGGTAGATGCGCATTTGTTCTCCCTAAGGTTGGAGGGTATGGGTGGTTTATGGGGCTATGAGCCGGGACTGTATGCCGAGCCGCTACTTGTCGTTGGCGACGGCGTCGACAGCGCCACCGTAGCGGCGGTCGCGGCGCGCATACTCTTCGACAGCTTCCCAGAGGGTGCGGCGGTCAACGTCGGGCCAGAGCACGTTCATGAAAATCATCTCGGCGTAGGCGCTCTGCCACAGCAGGAAGTTCGAGATGCGCTGCTCGCCGGAGGAACGCAGGAACAGGTCAACGTCGGGCAGGTCGGGCTCGTCCAGGTACTTCTGGATGGTCTTTTCGGTAATGTTGCCGGGCTTGATCTTGCCCGCCACAGCGTCCGCTGCGATAGCTGCCGCCGCGTCAGCGATTTCTGCGCGGCCGCCGTAGTTCACGCACATGGTGAGGGTGCAGACGGTGTTGTCGATGGTTTCGCGCTCGCAGTGTTCGAGCTCTTCGATGACGTTCTTCCACAGCTTGGGTCGGCGGCCAGCCCAGCGGATGCGCACACCCCAGGTTTTGAGGGTTGCCAGCTGACGCTGCAGCACCTCGGTGGAGAAACGCATGATGAACGCGACTTCGCTGGGTGAGCGCTTCCAGTTTTCGGTGGAGAACGCGTAGGCGGTCACGTACGGGATGCCCATTTCGATAGCGCCCGCGACAACGTCCAGCAGTGCCGCCTCGCCGGCGCGGTGGCCCTCGGTGCGGGGCAGGCCGCGTTCGTTTGCCCAGCGTCCGTTACCGTCCATGACGACGGCGACGTGCTGCGGAATGAACTTCTTCGGGATCGGCGGCGGGGTTGCCCCGGTGGGGTGTGCGGGCGGGGGTACGGGCTGGGTGCGTGCCATGTGTGCCTTTCTTCCCTGGCGGGTTCTCCCCCGGGGTCGTTTGCCTAGATATGCGCCAGATATAAACCTGGCGTGCTGTTAGCTATTTTACCGTGACATAGCGCGCATGGGCGGGTGCTTCGGGGTTTATTTTGCCCTCTGATTGATGCCCGATTTACGCACCGAAGTGTATCTTTTACGACGCAGGAATTTCTGCCTCGAGGGCGCTCGCCGTTTTGAGGGGATGCTCGAGCAGGTTCTGGGTGGTTTTCAGGTAGAGTTCCAGAATTTTGGAGGCGACCGGCACCGGCGCCGCGTCAATAGTCGCCCAGGCGCGTGGATCCGCCGATGCGGTGGCGAGCGCATAGCCGAGCTCTTCGGCACGCAGGCCGGTCAGGGGTGTGTCGGTGGCGGGTGCACATTGGGGGCAGAGGACCGTGTGGTGCCCGTAGGTGTGGGCGGTGTGGAAGGCAATGTACCTGCCGCTTCCGCTTGTAGCGCCGGGGGTACTACTGTCTGCCCCGTTATCGCCCCGGCCATCGGTGCTCGCGAGCGGGTTGCCGCATCGGGTGCAGTTCTCCCCGATGAGCGGCCAGCCGGCGGCGTTCATGCTGCGCGCCAGGTAGCGGGTCAGGATCCTCTGCGGCACGTGCTGCCCGTGCGCGAGCGCGGCAAGCGCCCCATGGGTGAGGGTGTAAATATCGGCGGTGCTGTCGGTGTCTTTGGTGAGTGCTTCTGCCAGTTCGGCGATGGTGGAGGCGCACGTGTACGCATCGTAGTTAGCCATGATGGGTGCGGTGTAGGCGTGCAGGGTTGCCGCCTGGGTGATGGTGTGCAGGTTGGTTCTGCCGCGGCTGAAGGACAGGTCGGTGTGCATGAACGGTTCGAGTCGTCCACCGAATTTGGAGGTGGGTTTGCGTACGGCTTTGGCGACGGCGTGGGTGATTCCGCCGTCGCGGGTGAGCATGATGATGATGCGGTCGGTTTCGCCGAGTTTTTGGGTGCGGAGGATGAGGGCGGCGTCGCGCCAGGTGCGGGGTTCGCTCACGGGTGTCTCCGTTCTCGGTACATGCTCGGTGGGTATCAGGCGGGCGGGTTTTCGGTGGGCTCTCAGTAGGCGGTGAGGGCAGGGGCTGCGGGGGTGTTGCGGGTACGGTTCGACCCCTGCCGTATTACCCCACATAGGGGGTACCGGTCAGGGGTCGGTCCGTAACGTATGGGCGAGGCGCTATTTAGTCCTCGTACTCGATATCGTCGTCGATGTCGTCTTCATCGTCGAGGATTTCTTCAAGGTCATCCTCGTCTTCATCACCGTAGACGCTCAAGGGGGTGACCTCGTTGTACGCCTCGAAGAGGGCATCTTCGTAGGCTTCGAAGGCGTTGGCGATTTCTACGTACGCCTCATCGACGGCAGAGTCGTGCTCGCCGGTTCGGTTGACGACGGCGGTCAGGTGCGCCTCCAGCGCGTCAAGGAGGCGGGTGAGTTCGGTGCGAGGATCAATGCTCATGCCATTATTCTACTACCTACGCGCCTATGGTGTGCGCCGGGCGGTCATACGGCGGTTTAAACGCGGAACTATGAACGGGTGCGGCAGGTCAATCGGCAGGTAAATTCGGTGCCGTGCAGAGAACACCAAAGCCAGAGCGGTAAGCCCGGTTAGTCAAGCCAGGCTGGGCAAGCCAAGCTGATAAAGCCAGATTGGGCAAGCGAAGCAGCACGCGACACATCAAGCCCCGCATAAAAACCTTACAGACACAGCGAACCCGCCGTCCCCAGCTTCCCCACTCCTCAAGGGGCGGGTGCCGGGTGCGGCGGGTTCTTCTGTCGGTTAGCTCAGCTTGACGCTGCGCCTACTGAATGTTTGCTTCTTACGGGTTGAGCCCGAGAGAATGAGAAGCCGGGTTTTTAGAAGCCCAGGGAAGCTGCGGATGCGCGGATTGCCTCAGCGGATGCCTTCAGCTGTGCCAGCTCGGCCTCGTTCATGGGAACCTCGAGCACGCGCTGGATGCCCTCGCGGTTGACGATGGTGGGCAGGGACAGTGCAACGTCCTTGAAGCCGTACAGCTCGCCTGCAATGGTGGTGGAGACGGGCAGCACTGCGTTCTGGCCGCCGAGGAATGCCTCAGCGATACGTGCGCCGGAGATACCGATTGCGTAGTTGGTGGAACCCTTGCCCTCGATGACCTTGTATGCTGCGCGCATAGCTTCGGTTGCCAGCTCTGCACGGACCTCTTCGGTGAAGACGGGCTTGCCGTCCTGCTCCCACTCGGTCAGGGGAACCATGCCGATGTTGGCTGCGGACCAGACGGGGAACTCGGAGTCGCCGTGCTCGCCAACAACGTTTGCGTGAACGCTCTTGATGGAGACACCAGCCTTGTTAGCAATCAGCCAACGCAGGCGGGAGGAGTCCAGAACGGTACCGGAGGACAGCACGCGGTTTGCGGGCAGGCCGGTAATCTTCTGAGCCACAACGGTGAGAACGTCACAGGGGTTGGTGACGAGCATGATGATTGCGTTGGGTGCTACGGACAGAATGTTCGGCAGCAGCTTCTCGAGGATTGCGACGTTTGCGCCTGCCAGTTCGAGGCGGGGCTGACCCGGCTTCTGGCGAGCACCTGCGGTGATGATGACCATGTCGCAGTCGCGCAACAGCTCGATGTCGTCGCCACCGGTTACGGTTGCTTCGTGTGCGAACATTGCGCCGTGTGCGATGTCCAGTGCTTCAGCGTGTGCGCGCTTGCCGTCGATGTCGTACAGGACGATTTCGTCTGCGGAGCCGCGGACCATAGCTGCGTATGCGGTTGCGCTACCGACGCCGCCTGCACCGATGACGCCGAGCTTGGTGGGGTTGTTGACACCGTTCATTGCTGTATGCCCTCTTTCGTGAGAGTTATCCGTGTGGTGCGAGAGGATTCTCGCGTGGTTTATCGGGAAGCGGGTGTGTGCCTCGGGGTTGAATTTCCTTGGGTGGGCGTCCTTCCCCGGTGAGCTTGCTTCGTTATGTTCTATTATGCCGCAGATTTTGCGTTTTGTGTTGGGATATTTTGCTTTTTTCGATGGGTGCTGGTGACTTTATGAGCTATGAGGGGTGTTTTTCACTCACAAAACCAAATAATGACGTTCTGACCTTTTGAGCAAGCTCACATGCCGCTAAAGTAGCCCTCCACATCTACCGCGCCTCCAGAAGCCTCAAAATCGGCACGGACCGCCTGAGCCAATTCGTCATCAACCAGGAAGTCCAAAGCCACAGAAGCCAACCCGAATGCCGCATCCAGGGCAGCATCAACCGCCGCCGGAGTGTCCGCACAGTGCGCGAACTCCACCGTGTGCATACCGGTACCCTCGGGCGCAATCTGAATGAGCGGGTGAATACCGGGCACGCGCAGGCTCACATTACCGAAATCGGTCGAAGCCGCCAGCGTGTCACTGACCGTGCCGGGCGGGTACGGGTGACGGCCCACCGAACGCTGAGCCGAAACCCAACGCTTCAGCAGCGGACGGTTCGTGCGCACCGGCATGGTCATCGGCGAAGAATCCCACGTCACCTCCGCGCTCACACCAGCCATGAGCGCCGCACCGCGCAGCACCTCCTCAACCCGTCGCGACAGCGCACGCAGAGTCGGCGCGTGCTTGGAACGGATATTAATGTGCAGGCTCGCGGTCGCAGGGATCAGATTCGGGGCGTCCCCGCCGTGGTCGATAATCGCGTGAATACGGTCAGAACCGGGAATCTGCTGACGCAACAACCCTAGGCCCTGATACGCCAGATTCGCCGCATCCAGGGCGTTACGACCCATAAACGGATGCGAGGAAGCGTGCGCACTCACGCCCGTATAGGTTACGCGGCATTCGCGGCGACCCAACCACGCCTGATCAGCCACATCCATAAAGTAGGGGTGCACCATGATGGCGGCATCCACCTGCTCGAATGCGCCGGCGCGTGCCATCAGCTCCTTACCGGCGTCGGATTCCTCGGCGGGCGTGCCGTAGTAGAGGACCCTGCCACTGAACGCTTCGGGGCCGGTAGCGAGCGCATCCGCCAGGGCAAGGAAAGCGCCCAGCCCGGATACCGCGATGACGTTGTGGCCGCAGCCGTGACCGATGCCCGGCAGCGCGTCATATTCGGAGAGAATCGCAATGGTGCGGTGCTTAGCGGGGTTGTAGTCGGCGCTGGTGAGCTCCACCTTGAACGCGGTGTCCAGACCGAAGGCGGGGTACTCAATCCTGAGGTTCGGGTAGGCTTCGCGGACCGCATCAACGAGCGTGCGGGAGGCAAAATACTCCTCGTAGGCAGTCTCAGGGTGCGCGTGAATCGCCATAAGAATTTCGGTCAGGGAGTCCGCGCGCGTGGCGACGGATTCGGCGAGGTCGCGGCGAATATGCGCCAGCCCGCTGTCTTCGTCGAGGCGGTGACCGTGCCCCTTTCCATGACCGTGGCGGTTGCCGTGGCTACGTTCCTGCTCGGGCTGACCGTTGTCAGCATGTCCCTGTTCGGGATGCGCGTGCCCGCGCTTGCGGCGGTGGTCAGCGGCACGCTTACGCTGCTCGGTTTCGAGGGCGAGGATTTCGGAGTACTCGCTACCGCGCACGCAATCAGCGTCGGGTGCGTCGTAGTGGCGGGTTATTGCGGCGGGTCGGTTCGGTGCCGTTCGACCGGAGCTGTCAGAAGTGGGCTGGGTGTGGGCGGCGGTGCCCTGTGCGTTCGCGTCAGTCATGCTTCTACGCTACCGTCTGCGCTCGCCGGGCGCTAGATGCTCGGGCGTGATGGAGTCGAAAACGCCCAAAAAGAAATTTGTGTCACATAAAAGAAAATTTGTATATATCCTAGGAATCTTTGATTCAGTGGAGTAGCGTTAAGCACATGGGAGCGACAATCCAGCCGCACCCATCACCATCCGGCGCTAGCGATGCGAATGCCGGCAGGACAGTTCACAACCGGTCCAAACCATGTCGTTTGGGCCTCTGTCAACGCTGTGACAGACCCATGGATGCGAACCGTACCGGCAAGCACACACCGCTGTGAGCGCCACAACCACGCTAAGGAGCTCCATCCCATGAAGGCAGCACGCTTCTACGACCGCCACGACATCCGCATTGAAGACATCCCCGCACCCGAAGCCGCTGCGGGCGAGGTTCTGGTCAAGGTCGCATGGTGCGGTATTTGCGGTACCGACCTGCACGAATACCTTGACGGCCCCATCTTCTGCCCCCAGCACGGTCATCCCCACCCCATTTCTGGTGAGGACTCCCCCGTCACCCTCGGTCACGAATTCTCCGGTGTTGTTGAGGCACTGGGCGAAGGCGTAGACGACCTGCAGGTTGGCGACCACGTTGTCGTCGAGCCCTACATCATTCGCGATGACGTCTACACCGGCCCCGACTCCAAGGACTACCACCTGTCCAAGGACATGAACTTCATCGGTCTGGCAGGTCGCGGTGGCGGTCTGTCCGAGAAGGTTGCCGTCAAGCGTCGCTGGGTTCACAAGATTCCTAACAACATTCCCCTGGACGAGGCTGCACTGATTGAGCCCCTGAGCGTTGGCTACCACGCTGTTGAGCGTGCAGGCGAGTTCGAAGAGGGCGCATTCGCACTGGTTACCGGTGCTGGCCCCATCGGTCTGCTGACCTCCGCAGTTCTGAAGGCTAAGGGCGCTAAGGTTATTATCTCCGAGCTGTCCCCGCTGCGTCGCCAGAAGGCTCTGGACTCCGGTGTTGCTGACTACGCTTTCTCCCCCGCAGAGACCGACGTTCTGGCTGAGATTCACAAGCTGACCGACGGCCGTGGCGCCGACATCGCGTTCGAGTGCACCTCCGTTCAGCCTGCACTGGACCTGATCCTGGATGCTCTCAAGCCCACCGGTAAGGTCGTCATCGTCTCCATTTGGGGTAAGCCCGCTTCCCTGGATGTTCAGAAGATTGTGCTCAAGGAGCTCGATATCCGCGGCACCATCGCATACGTGAACTCCCACCCGGAGACCATCAAGCTGGTTGAGTCCGGCAAGATTGACCTCAAGCCCTTCATCACCGGCAAGATCGCTGTGGAAGACTTGATTGACAAGGGCTTCGACACCCTGATCCACCACAACGAGACCGCTGTGAAGATTCTGGTCACCACCGACCCGGAGCGTCTGGCTGAGTAATACTGATTCGTTCAGTTTCAGCTGATGCAGCTGTTCTTCTAGCTTCCTTAGCGCAGCTAGTGTGGGGTGAGGTTCTTTCAAGGAGCCTCACCCCACTATTTTTTGCGTGCTTTTACCGGACATACAACCGAGCATACAAAAATCCCCGGTTCCGAAGAACCGGGGATTATCTGTGCGCGAGGGGGGACTTGAACCCCCACCCTCTAATACGAGGACTAGCACCTCAAGCTAGCGCGTCTGCCTATTCCGCCACCCGCGCAGGTGACTTTCGAACGTTTTCCTTTCGGTGCCGTTCGAAGCAACACGTAATACTATACGGGCTTTCTGGACACTCCGCAAATCGAAAGAGTATGTTCTGCATCACATATTCGAGGTTGACTGGTTCCCCACACCCCCGGCGATCTTCTCGCACCTTGAGTAATATGACCGGCACGCCCACTCAACTGCCATATTTTCGGTCATAACGACTAGAATAAAGAGCATGAATAATGAGAACCTCTCCCGCGAAGAAGCCGCAGAACGTTCGGCTCTCATCAGTGTCGACACCTACGACGTGCATGTCGACCTGACTAACGCCAAGGACCCCGAATTCGAGTCCTACCCCACCGTCACCACCGTCCGATTCTCCTGCAACACCCCCGGTGCAGAAACCTTCATCGACTACATCCACCACAGCGTCGACTCCGTTAAGCTCAACGGCACCGAACTGACCCTGGCTGATGTCGTCAACGGCGCACGCATCACCCTGCCCAACCTGCAGGCAGAAAACGTGCTCACCATCCACGGTCGCTCCTACTACTCCCGCTCCGGCGAAGGTATGCACCGCTACTTCGACCCCTCCGACGGTCGCGTCTACCTGTACACCCAGTACGAGCCCTCCGACTGCCGCCGAGTCTTCCCGAACTTCGAGCAGCCCGACCTGAAGGCAGTCTTCAACTTCCGCATCACCGCACCCAAGGACTGGGTCGTCAGCTCCAACGGCGTACTCGAATCCCAGGTCGTAGACCCCACCGACGACTCCATCACCAAGCGAGTCTTCTCCCCCACCGCAAAGATCTCCACCTACATCACCGCAATCGTTGCCGGCGAATACTTCACTGCAACCACCACCTACAAGCCCAAGAGCAAGGTCAACAGCGGTGACATCCCCCTGGTCGTATACTGCCGCCAGTCCCTCAAGCCGCACTTCGACTACGACCACATCTTCAAGGTCACCGAAAACGGCCTGGACTTCTTCCAGGACCTCTTCGACTACCCCTACCCGTACCCCAAGTACGAGCAGGCATTCGTACCCGAATACAACATCGGCGCAATGGAGAACCCCGGCCTGGTCACCTTCACCGAAGACTACATCTTTGTCTCCGGCGCAACCGAGGACGACCTCGAAGGCCGCACCAACACCATCTGCCACGAAATGGCACACATGTGGTTCGGCGACCTCGTCACCATGAAGTGGTGGGACGACCTGTGGCTCAAGGAATCCTTCGCAGACTTCATGGGCACCCTCGGCGCTAAGGAAGCCAACAACTTCAACGACGCATGGGTCACCTTCGCGAACAACCGCAAGGCATGGGCATACATGCAGGACCAGCTGCCCACCACCCACCCCATCGTCGCTGACATCCCCCACCTGGAAGCAGCATCGCAGAACTTCGACGGCATCACCTACGCAAAGGGCGCATCCGTGCTCAAGCAGCTGGTCGCCTACGTCGGCTTCGACACCTTCATCGAGGCAGCACGCGTGTACTTCAAGCGCTTCGAGTGGGGCAACACCTCTCTGAACGACTTCCTGCAGGTACTCAACGAGGTGTCCGGCCGCGACATGCAGGCATGGGCTAACGCATGGCTGCAGACCTCCGGCGTGTCCGCACTGGGCACCAAGCGCGTCTACGGTGAAGACGGCCAGCTCACCGACCTGATCCTCACCCAGGAACTGCCCGCACAGCAGCCCGCAGGTCTGGGCCGCCCCCACGTGGCAAAGCTGGAAACCTTCGCGCTGACCGACGGCAAGCTCACCTCCACCGGCCTGCTCTCCCTCGAGTACCCGGCAGAGCCCGTCTCCGAGCACCGCGTGGATCTCACCGAGGAGCAGAAGAAGCTCGTTGGTGAAGCTGACCTGCTCATGCTTAACGCAGAGGACCACACCTACGCCAAGGTTGCCCTGACCGACGAAGACGGCCTGCAGGCAGCTATCGAAGGTGTCTCCACCCTCGAATCCGCACTCTCCCGCGGTCTCATCTGGGGATCCCTCTGGGAGAACGTACGCGATGCACGCCTGCCCGTCACCACCTACGTCGACGCAGTCGTACGCAACGTCTCCAAGGAACCGAGCGCATCCCTGCTGGGCACCATGGTCAACAACGCACAGGTCGCTATCGCAACCTTCTCCGCACCCACCGGCCGCGAGCGCCTCTACGACGCTCTCTACGACGCATTCGCAGCCGCACTGGCGCAGGCTAAGCCCGGCTCCGACGAGCAGCTGATTCTGCTGCGCGCCCTGATTTCGGTCTCCACCAACGCGACCAAGGGTGAAGAGCTCTGCCGCGATATTGCCCGCGGTGCTTTCGAAGACACCACCGGCGATATTGCTGACGCAACCGGCATTCCTTACGACCAGAACCTGGGTTGGAGTGCACTGGGTGCGCTCGCAAGCCGCGACCTGGTGACCGTTGAGGATCTGGACCGTGCGGCGAAGTACAGCCCCTCCTCGATCTCTTCGAATGGTTACGCGTACGCGATTGCTGCCCTGCCCTCTGCTGAGCGTAAGGCTACCGCGTACAAGACCATCATGGAAGACGAGTCGCTGTCGAACGACGCTCTGGCTTCGACCATTAACGGTTTTGCTCGCGGCCCGGTTGAGCTGCGTGAGTCCTACTACGACTCCTACTTTGAGGCTCTGCTGCCCATTTGGGCGTCCCGTTCGATTGGTATGGCGACCCGCATTGTGCGTGGCCTGTACCCGAAGGCTCCGTACAACACCGGCTCCACCGAGGGTCTGGGCGTTGAGGGTAACCCCTCCGTTGCATTGGCTCAGCGTTGGCTGGAGGCGAACCCCGAGGCTCCTTCGGCTCTGCGTCGTCTGGTTCTGGAGGCTCAGGATCACGGCCACCGTTCGATTGTGGCTCAGAAGTTCAACGCCTCCCTGCAGGACTAAGCTGCATGGTTTGAGGGCTTGTGGCGGGGTGTGAGCCGGTATCTAGACTAGGTTCCACTCTCCCCCGCTAGGTTCTCTAGCCTCTTTGAGAGACTGCCGTTCGGCACGCTCCCGGTAACGTACCGGGACGTGCCGGGCGGTGGTCTTTTTCTGGCTCATCTATAGAATTCATAGCGGCGGTATGCCGTCCAAATATTTCCCTCATACAGTGGTTCACATACTGACAAGGGCACTTATTACCGGGGCAGTTTCGCCAGGGCGCAAAACTATATGCACCCGGTGCTAAAAGACAGATAAATGTCACCCGTTTTTGTGAGCTGTCCACGCTGAAAGCATGAGAGAATAGACTAGGTATCCGCTCGCTTAGACACATCAGAAGGAGTTTTCAGTGGTCGATTACGCACTCGGTGACCGCGGTAGCGTTGACATTGTCACCGATGATTACTACGAAGCAGAAACCCTCCAAATCTTTGAGGAACTGCACATCGACCGTGAACGTATCTGGTACGGTGAAGCGCGCCTCGTTCCCGAACCGGATAACCCCTACGAGCCCAATAGCATTGCCGTCTACATTGACGAATTCAAGGTAGGCCGCATGAGCCCGGCAGACTCCGCCGCGTACTGGGATTCCATTACCCGCGTGGTCGCCTCCGGTTACGAACCCATTGCGCACCTGCAGCTTTCCGCCGTTGCCGTGCGTGCTGAAGGCGGCGGCATGCACGTGAAGAGCACCGGTGTGCTCTCCCTGTCCGCACCCGGCTCTCTCTTCCCCCTCAACGACGCACCGACCCGCGCGACCCTGCTACCCCAGGGCCCGTCGATGAAGGTGCTTGATGAGAAGGAACACTCCGAATACCTGCACAGCATCCTGCCGCCCAGCGGTGAAGGTCGCGTGATTCTGACCCTGGAAGCGAACCAGCTCAAGACCTCCGACGGCCGTTTCGTTGACAGTGTTGAGGTGCGCCACGACCGCAAGCTCGTGGGCCGCCTGAGCACCCAGATGTCTGAGCAGCTGACGCCCGTCATCCGTTACGCTTTTGAGAACGACCGCCTCACCAGCGCGTGGGGCACTATCCGCGGTAACACCCTCGAGCTGTCCCTGACCGTTCAGGCTGCACGCCCCGCCGATATTCCGCAGGAATGGTACGAGACCCTGCCCAACAACGTTCCGGCTCTGCTACCCGTTGGTGAAGAGTACGATGTGCCCGCCGCATTCGTGCCCACCGAAGGTGAGCGTCACTACCTGGAGTCCTCCGCACAGCAGGCACCGAAGAGGCGTCGCGGTTTCATGAGCTCCCTGACCGGCGGCTCCTCCGCACCCGAGCCGGCTCGTAGCGAACTCGCCGCAGAGAAGCCCGTCATCGAGTACAGCATTGAGGAAGAAGAATACTACGAGCCGAACGAGCGTGACCGTCTGCTGAACCTGATCAAGGGTGCAGGCCTCGCCGTTCTGGTCGCCGGCCTGATTTCAATGCTGTGGACCCCGATGCTTGGCATCCTCATCGCTATCCTAGGTGGCGCTGTTGCGGCAGTCGCTTTCTACTTTGGCCGTCAGCCCTACCACGAAGGCTACGGGGACTACGACGAGTACGAGGAAGAATATGAAGAGACCGACGAGGCTGAAGAAGACTCGAAGGCATAAATTCCTCTGCTACAGGGCGTAAAGATACAACGCAACGATACAAAAGGGGCGGCTACCCCACTATCACGGTGAGGTAGCCGCCCCTTTCGTATGCCCTGTACGCTGCCCCCGAAGCCCCGCGAGAATGCAGAAAAGCCTCGTTAGAACCTGAGGTTAAAACTTGAGGGGGTGAAAGCCTCATCAGCTTTCACCCCCTCAAGGAGTCGGATCTTAGTCCTGGCCGTAAGTCGCCATGAACTGATCCATCGTATCATTCTGCAAAGCATGTGCCAGCTGCGCATTTGCAGCCTGATCTACAAAAATGATTGACTGACCATCATAGGACCAACCCGGACCTGCGTTCGGAAGAGTGGTCATACGCATCGTGGTATCACCGCTAGTCAGCACCGGAGCCGCAATCTGAGCAATCTGCGCTGCATTCAGACCCTGGTCCACGCGCATATAGTCGGTCAGAGACTCGATAGAAGACTGGAAAGATGCCACGTTGCTCAACGCACCCTTAGCCTTCATCGTGTTGTACAGGCCGCGCAGGAATGCACGCTGGTTACGCACACGCTGGTAGTCGCCATCAGCGAACGAGTAACGCTCACGAACAAAGCTCAAAGCGCCGCTACCATTAAGGTGCATCAGGCCCGGAGTAAAGGTCCAAACGTTACTGGTGAATGCGAAGGGAACCTGAACATCCACACCGCCAATGGCATTCACGAGAGACTTGAATCCTTCAAACTCAATTTCAGCCACATGGTCGATCTTGACGCCAACCAGGTTTTCGATGGTAGCAACCTGTAGGGAAACACCGCCGTAGTTCAGCGCCGCGTTCACCTTAGCCGTACCGTAACCGGGAATATCAACCCAGGTGTCACGCATAATCGAGATGATGTACACACCCTTGCCGTCAGCCGGGATGTGCATCAGCATGATGGTGTCCGCACGGGAACCGCTCACCAGAGCTGCATCAGCACCAGTACGGGTATCACTACCGAGCAACAGAATGTTCTTGCCGGGTCCCTTAATAACGCCGTAATTGTATCCGTTGTCCAAGATACCGTCGCCATCTGCATCGTGTTCGCTGGCGTTAGCTGCAAGAGCCGCAGCAGCATCGGTGGTACCGTTCTTGCCGGTATCCGAGTTGGCGACGGTCGGAGCCTTCAGCTCCGTCACGTTGAGCTTCTTAGCCTCGCCAAGATGCTCCTTAATTTTGCTGAGGTCTTCGTCCACCTTAGTGATGGAGTCGAACTTCTCGGTCTTGCTATCCCAGGTGTGGCCAGCACGCCAAATAAAGAAACCAATACCGAGGGTAATAACCAGCAGAAGAATCAGCAGGATCAGCAGGACACGCTTGACCCATTTCTTCTTCTGCGACGGTTCAGAGTGAGCGTCGCTCATTAAGTTGTCCTTTGTTTGAGGTGGTGATACGCGAGGCGCGTAGCGCATCCAGCGAAGTCTCTAGAGTACAGAGAGCCGGAAAATAACCCGCCGATATGGGGCGGTGCTGGAGGGCACAGAAAATGCACAGCTCGCAAAATACTTTCCCATTGTAACGCCGTCAGCGGGTCTACGCACCAGTGAGCGAAAGGTTTTACATTACAACTTTCCTCACGTTCACGCGAACCATTCTGCTACCCGCATAGAACGCGCAATGCCCCGCCTCCCTGAAAACCAAGGAGAACGGGGCATTGATTTCGCTAAAAAGCAAAACTGGGAAAGAAGATTTACTTCTTGCCGAAGTTGCCGAAGCGTGCGTTGAAGCGCTCGACGCGACCTGCGGAGTCCATGATGCGCTGCTTACCGGTGTAGAACGGGTGCGACTCGGACGAGATTTCAACCTCGACGATCGGGTACTCGTTGCCGTCTTCCCACTTCTCGGTCTTGTCCGAGGTCATGGTGGAACGGGTCAGGAAGACCTTGCCGGATGCGAGGTCGCGGAACAGAACCAGGTTGTAGTCCGGGTGGATTTCTGCCTTCATTGATTACCTTCTTCTGCTACTGGATTTTGCCAGTAGCCCTTATATAGATGGAGTAGGTTTTTCGATGTGCAGCTATCGAGAAAATCTCAGAGCGCATCACCATTGTGCCCGCATAGGGCGCGCACAACCCATTAAGGGTACCACCTTCACGGATTAAATCCCAGTACGTTCCCTCGCAGGCGCCAACCCGCACACCGCAAGGGCACCCCCAGAAGGCACTCACGCGGGTTAAGAATCAGGTGAGAACTCAGGTTATGAACGCGGGCGGGTCTCCCAGAACGCCACGGCACTCGCCGCCGCAACATTCAAAGAATCCACGCCGTGCGACATCGGAATCATCACCGTATCGTCACACGCAGCCAGGGTGCGGGGCGACAGTCCGTGCCCCTCCGTGCCCAGAATCAGCGCAAGCTTCTCATCCCGGCGGGCAGACAGCTCCTCCAGGGTCAGCGAGTCCTCTTCCAGTGCGAGCGCTGCGCTCTTAAAGCCCAGCTCGTGCAGGGCCTGCAGGTCTGCAGGCCACGACTCTAGGCGAGCCCACGGCACCTGAAAAACGGTACCCATCGACACGCGAATCGAGCGGCGATACAGCGGATCAGCGCACCGCGGAGTCACCAGTACAGCATCCACGTTCAGCGCGGCAGCCGAACGGAAAATAGCTCCCACATTCGTGTGGTCCACAATATCTTCCAGGATTGCCACGCGAGAGGCACCCTGCAGCAACTGCTCCAGAAGCTGCGGCGCAGGACGAGCCATCGCCGCCAACGCACCACGATGCAGATGAAAACCGGTCACCTGCTCCAGCTGCTCCTCACTACCCACATACGCGGGAGTGTCAGGATGGGCGCGCAAAACATCCGCCAAATCATCAGCCCACTTCTCACTCATCAGGAAAGAAACGGGCTGATGACCGGCAGCGAGCGCACGACGAATCACTTTGGAAGACTCCGCAATGTAAATACCCCACTGCGATTCCATGGCGCTACGGAGCTTCACATCGGTCAGCTGCGTGTAGTAGCGCAAAGCCTGCTCGGGTGCCTGCGCCAGAGCAGTGACCGACTCGATGGCGTAGACACGCTCGGCACGCTCAGCGATCTGTTCGGCGCTCAGCTGCTTCGGGGCACGGCTCATGCGCGCTTGAACGCGGAGTAACGACCCGCGGAGGTGACGGTCAGAGCCAGGTCCATGTCGTAGGTTGCTGCGAGGTTCGCCTCGGTAATGGTGGACAGGATCGGGCCGGCGGCGACCACGCCACCGTCACGGACCAGCAGGGCGTGGGTGAAGCCCGCCGGGATTTCCTCGAGGTGGTGGGTGATGAGCACGGTAGCCGGTGCGTAGGGGTCGGCGGCAAGTGCGGTCAGACGCTCGACCAGGTCCTCACGGCCGGAGATGTCCATGCCTGCGCCGGGCTCGTCCAGCAGCAGCAGTTCGGGGTCGGTCATGAGGGCGCGGGCAATCAGTGCACGCTTACGCTCGCCGTCGGAGAGGGAGCCGAAGGTGCGGTCAGCGAGGGTGTCGACACCCCATTCAGCCAGCAGCTCGGTGGCGCGCTCGTCGTCCATGACGTCGTATTCTTCCTTCCAGCGGCCGGATACAGCGTACGCTGCGGTCACGACAACGTCGGAAACCTTCTCGTTGGCGGGAATCTGGTTTGCCGAAGCACCGGAGGACAGACCAATGCGCGGGCGCAGGTCGAACACGTCAACAGCGCCGAGGGTCTCGTCAAGGATTTCAACCTCGCCGCTGGTCGGGTGCAGGCGGGCTGCCGCAACCGACAGCAGAGTGGACTTACCGGCGCCGTTGGGGCCCAGAACAACCCAGCGTTCACCTTCGTTCACAGTCCAGGAAACGTCGTTGAGAATCTTGCGGCCGCCGCGAATCACGGAGACATTCTGAAGGTTGAGTACGGTGCTCATGGTTCTTCTTCCAGTGAGTTAGATGGATGGGATGCGCCCCCACCCCGCAACCCGTGCCGGGTTATCGGAGCGGTTGGCGCATAGTGCGCGGGTACCCCACATTGGGTTCCTCGCGCGAAGCCTTATGGGCTATAGGTGCCGCCGCGTCAGGGGCGGCGCGCCTGATCAAATGTACCTTGTCAGAGGGGCGGGCGCATCCGCAACGGCACCTATAGCAGCTGAAGTTATTAGTCGATGAAGCCGCGTGCGCCACCGACCAGCTCAACGTGGCCGGTCTCAACGTCTGCGGTGACCATCTTCGCGATTTCCTGCGCGAACTCGTTGACGGTGTAGAGCTTGCCGGCGGTCTCGCGGCGCTGCTCAATAGCGCCGGGGTGCAGGCGGTTCAGCAGGGTTGCGGTGACGGTGCCTTCAATCATGTCAGCGGACACGACGACCAGGGAGATACCCTTCTCGGAAAGTGCGGGAATCTCGGCAATCAGTGCGTCTTCGCCTGCGCGCTTGGACTCTGCGACGGGCTTGTACTCGTCCATGGTCTCAACCTCGCGGATGAAGTGCGCCTGGTGGCTGGTCACGAACACGATGCGTGCGCCTTCGGGCATCTTTTCTGCAGCCAGGCGTGCCAGGTTCAGCTGTGCGTCACGGTTCAGGCGCATTGCGTAGTCTTCGCCCATGCCGGTTTCCATGCCACCCGAAGCGTTCAGAATCAGGTAGTCCAGGGAACCGAAGGTCTCCACGGCGGTGTTGACGAGGTTCTGCAGGTCATCATTGTTGGTCACGTCAGCCTGCACTGCAATTGCCTTGCCGCCAGCCTCTTCAATAGCCTTGACGATCTTGTTCGCGCGCGGTGCCTTGGAGCGGTAGTTCACCACAATGTTCGCGCCCTCAGCGGCGAGAATCTGTGCGGTGTCTGCGCCAACGCCGCGGGAGGAGCCGGTAATGATGATGGTCTTGCCGGTCAGCTGTGCCATAGTTTTATGTCCTTAAAGTCTAGAAAGGGTGCGCCCACGTTCGGGCGCTTCGTGCAGTCCGTACGGGGTGGGGTTAGTGACCCATGCCCAGGCCGCCATCAACGGGGATGACAGCGCCAGAAATGTAGCTAGCCTCATCGGATGCGAGCCAGCGAATCACGCGAGCGACCTCTTCCGCCTCCGCGAAACGACCAGCGGGGATGGACGCCAGGTAGTTCTTCTTGGTTTCCTCGGGCAGAACCTCGGTCATTGCGGTGTTAATGAAGCCCGGTGCCACCACGTTAGCGGTGATGTTACGGCCGCCCAGCTCACGGGTGATGGAGCGTGCCATACCGACCAGTGCAGCCTTAGATGCGGAGTAGTTGACCTGGCCGGGGGAACCGTACAGACCCACCACGGAGGAAACCAGGATGATGCGGCCGCGCTTGAGCTTCAGCATGCCCTTGATGGCGCGCTGAACCACACGGAAAGAACCGGTGAGGTTGGTGTCGACCACGTCGGTGAAGTCGGATTCCTTCATGCGCATCAGCAGCATGTCGCGGGTGATACCTGCGTTGGCGACCAGCACCTCCACGGGGCCGAACTCTGCTTCAATTTCCTTGAATGCTTCGTTAATGCTGTCGGCATCGCGTACATCTGCCTTGACGGCGAAAAATTCTTCGGGGGCTTCACCGCTACGGTAGGTGATGCAGACGTTGTGTCCTGCTGCCTGGAATTCCTTGGCAATTTCGTAGCCGATGCCTCGGTTGCCGCCGGTGACCAGCACGGTCTTGGGAGTGTTCTCGCTCATGAGCTTCCTTGATGAGTCGACCCCTCACGATCAGAGCCGATGCAGCGGCTACGCGGTTGGGGTGTGGACGGATGGACAGACAAACCCTATTTTACCGCGTTTTAGCGCAAAGGTGCCGCAGGCTACACTCCACTCTTGAACACTGAACACCTGCTCCCCTTCTTTTACATGCCTCATCGGACGCGTACACTATCTGAAGCGGAACAGCCCGCACCCTTTTCCTTGGAATCGCGCGGGCACGGAATAATACCGCACGTCGAGGCGCAATAGTAAGGATAAGAAGACATGGATCTGCTCGGTTCACTTTCTCAGGATGCACAGCCCGAGTACGCCAAGTGCTCCCGCAAGGGCTGCCAGCAGGCGGCAGAATTTCAGTTGCTCTGGAACAACCCGAAGGTGCACGCCCCCGAGCGCCGCAAGATCTGGTTGGCGTGCTCCGAGCACGTGGGCTGGCTGGAGAATTACCTGCGCGAGCGTGAGTTCTGGAAGCAGACTCTGCCCTTTAAGGGGTAGTGCCACTTGAGAGGTGATGCCGCTTGAGGTGGCTCCGCTTGAGTAATAACCCAGCCTATCGAAAGTAATTTCGATATATGCTATATTTGTTCTAATTAGTTCGGGTGAACACAAGGAGGCACCTCCCCATGATGGGCTATTCACACACCGTCAGTGCCGCAGCTGGCTGGCTAGTGCTCGTCGAGACGGGAGTGGTGCAGGTTCCCGATACCCCCACCCTCATCGTGACCACCCTGGCGTGCGCCGGTGCGGGCATGCTGCCGGATATTGACCACCACAACGGCAGTATCGCCAACTCCATTCCGCCCATTTCACGCTGGGTAGCGCGCATTGTCGGTGCAGTCAGCGGTGGACACCGCAAGGGAACGCACTCTATTTTGGGGCTGGTGGCCTTCTGGGCAATTGCCTATTTCAGCGCCAACCTGAGCTACAACGGAATCCCCTGGGCCTCACTACTTCTTGCCGCGTTCTCGGGCGGCCTAGCCTTGCGCGTGCTCGGCGCACCGGGTGGATGGATCGGTGCCGTCGCCCTCGGGTACGCCGCCTACACGACCGATTCGCTGGCGTTACTCCCCTGGGCCATTTCAGTCGGTGCCACCATTCACCTGATTGGCGACCTGCTGACAACCCGCGGACTACTACCTCTCTACCCCATTGTTATCAAACCCCTGGTGGCTTCCCCCCTATGGAAAAAGAGCGGCTACATGGCACTGCCTATTCTGGGCGATGCCGGCAGCGTACGCGAGAAGGCACTCGTTCTAACACTGACCGGGTACATCGCCTGGTACGCGGCAGCCATGATGGGCTTTACCGAATACCCTCTGCAAATGTTCGGACTAGGTATTCACGCCGCATAACGTGCCGCATAACTAAATTCTCACCGAGGACAGCAAAGCGCCCCGTCACTTCCCTACGGAAGCGGCGGGGCGCTTTTCTAATCCTTATCCCGACCTATCGGGGTGAGAGATTAAGCGTCCTGGATGGGCCAGAAGACGTCAACCTCAACGTTCTCTTCACCAGAGGTGGGGTACTTCTCGAACTCAGTGTTGTGCATTGGCAGTTCTCCTTCGTGAGCGGGCGGGAATCTCTTCTCCCCCGCGTTAGCTCACCATCGGTAGTGAGCCCTAATGTTTCGCATTTGCGTCCTCGCAATGGCGGGAACAGTTATAAGTCTACGCCCCACGCATGTTGTGTTTCTACCATTTTTCCCACAATGTATGTAGAGACACATGAAAAATTCGAAAAGCCCACACAGACCCCCTGAAATATCGCCTGAGAGCTTTTCTTTCCCTCAGAAAAACCCACAAGGCAACATTATTTCCCGTCAAATACGCCGCAAGTTTCGTGTGTCAGAACCCACAAACCACATGCACGGGAACGCAATTACACCACATATGATCAGAAAACAATACAACCCCACGGGTCAGGTCACATTTTTCCGCACTATTCACGAAAAAAATACCGACAACATCTCCGCAACACATTTTCAGAACATAAAAAATACGCCCTGGACAATACACCCCAGACAATAAAACAACGCGCAATACACACAAGAGGCTCCGGTACCACGCGGCACCGGAGCCTCCCCCGTACTTTTATGTCGGCTTTTATGTCAGCGGATAATGCTTTACGCCAGCGAAATCAGGTCCTGGTATTCCTTCGACCACAAATCCTCCACCGCATCCGGCAGAAGCAGCACACGCTCAGGATCCAGCGCCTCCACGGCACCCTCATCGTGAGAAACCATCACAATAGCGCCCTGGTACGCCTTCAACGCGTTCAGAATCTCCTCACGCGAGGCGGGGTCCAGGTTGTTGGTCGGCTCATCGAGCAGCAGCACATTCGCGCTCGACGCCACCAGGGTCGCCAAGGACAGACGGGTCTTCTCACCACCGGAAAGCACACCGGCAGGCTTATCCACATCATCACCGGAGAACAGGAACGAACCCAGAATCGTGCGCACGCGGGTGTCATCCAGATCCGGGGCAGCAGACTTCATGTTCTCAAAGACAGTGCGGTCACCATCAAGAATTTCGTGTTCCTGCGCAAAATAGCCCAGCTTCGCGCCGTGACCGTACACGACCTCGCCCGTATCAGGCTTGGTGGAACCAGCCAGCATGCGCAGCAGAGTGGTCTTACCGGCACCGTTCAGACCCAGCACCACCACGCGCGAACCGCGGTCAATCGCCAAATCAACGTCCGTGAAAATCTCCAGAGAGCCATAGGACTTCGACAGGCCCTGGGCAGAGAGCGGAGTCTTACCGCACGGCGCCGGATCCGGGAAGCGAATCGCCGCAACCTTATCGCTCTGACGCTCATCCTCCAGGCCGCGCAGAAGCTTCTCAGCACGCTTAATCATCTGCTGAGCAGCAACAGCCTTCGTCGCCTTCGCGCGCATCTTATTCGCCTGCTCCATCAGAGCATTCGCCTTCTTCTGCGCATTCGCACGCTCACGCTTGCGGCGGTGCTCATCCTGCTCACGCTGAGTCAGGTAGTTCTTCCAGCCCATGTTGTACTGGTCAATCACGCAGCGGTTCGCGTCCAGGTAGAAGACGCGGTTGACGACCAGCTCCATCAGCTCAACGTCGTGGCTAATAACCATCAGGCCGCCCGAGAAGTTCTTCAAGAAGTCGCGCAGCCACAGAATCGAGTCGGCATCCAGGTGGTTGGTCGGCTCATCCAGCAGCATGGTGTCTGCATTGGAGAAGAGAATACGCGCCAGCTCCACACGGCGACGCTGACCACCCGACAGAGTAGACAGCGGCTGGGCGAGCACACGCTCCGGCAAGTCCAGGTTGGAGGTGATGACCGCCGCCTCCGACTCAGCCGCGTAGCCGCCACCGGCAATAAACTCAGCCTCAAGACGGTCGTAGCGGCGCATACCCTTAGCGCGCACCGCCGGGTCCTCACTAGCCATATCGTTCTGCGCCTGACGCATCTTGCGCGCCACACCGTCCAGGCCACGCGCCGAGAGGATACGGTCACGCGCCAGCTGGCTCATGTCATCCACCTTCGGGTCCTGCGGAAGGTAGCCGATAGTGCCGCTGCGGGTGACCGTACCGTCAGCGGGCAGGGTCAGACCGGCAAGCACCTTAGTCATAGTGGTCTTACCGGCACCGTTGCGACCGACCAGACCAATCTTATCGCCCTTATCGATGCGGAAGGTGACCTCTTCCATGAGCAGGCGCGCGCCTGCACGCAATTCGAGGTTCTGTACAGCAATCATGGGTGCCTTTCCGGATGGCGGTCTGGTGTGTGGGTTGATAGTGCTCGGTAGGCGGGATTGCCGGGTTAGAAGCGGCGAGCGCGCAGAGCACCTCATCAATTTTAGTGCAGGCGTGCCGAGTGCGCATGTGGGGCACCTTTTGTTTTCATGGTGTGCGGTGTACTATACATACCGGACACTATTTGTAGAACATTGTTCAAAAATTGGGTTGTGACAAACAGTCAACCACCGCTACCCTCTCAACTCTGTAGAAAAATCTGCAGAGCAATACGTACCAAAGGAGTACCACCCCAATGACCGATTCCGTGCGCGAATCAGCCCAGGCAACCCAGGTAACCCAGGCACCGCGCCGTAACGTAGCGGCAAAGACCTCCCTCGCCACCGACCTCTCCCTCATCGCAGTATTCGCGGGCTTCATCGCCGCGCTCGCGATCATGCCCGCCGTCAGCTTGGGCGGCGTTGCGGTTCCCTTCACATTCCAGACCCTCGGCATTTACATCACCGCACAGGTGCTCGGCGGCAAGCGTGCCACCGCCTCCGTGGCGCTGTACCTGCTGGTTGGTTTCGCTGGCCTGCCCATCTTCGCTAAGGGCGGCGCCGGTTTGGGTACGCTCGCCTCCCCGAGTGCCGGCTACCTGCTCGGCTTCCTGCCCTTCGCCGCTATTGCCGGTACCCTCGCCTACCTGTTCACCCGCAACACCCGTTCGATTGGTGCAACCTTCCTCATGGCTCTGGTCGCGAACTTCTGCGGTTTTGTGGTTCTGACCGCCTGCGGTATCGCCGGTATGATGGTGAACGCCCACATGACTTTTGACGCCGCATTCAGCGCGGCAATGGTGTTCGTTCCCTGGGATCTGGTGAAGTCCACGATCGCGGTTCTGGTTGGTTTGTCGGTACGCCGCGCCTTCCCGTCCCTGGCTTCTACCCAGCGTTAAAGGCACACGATGTGCCACACGAGAGGATAGCTATGTTTTTTCGCCGCTCCACGCGCCAGCCTGCACCGCAGCAGGTGCAAGGCGAGCAGGCGGTGAGCGCCTCTACCAGCATGCCCGCCCTTGAGCTTGAATCGGTGAGTGTTTTCACCGAGCTGCCCGAAGGCGGGCATCGCCGTATCCTCAAGGATGTGAGCCTGCGGTTCACGGCGAAGCGCACCGCGGTGCTGGGTCTGAACGGTAGCGGCAAGTCCACCCTACTGGGGCTTTTCAATGGGCTCACCCACCCGGATGAAGGTATTGTGCGCGTGAACGGTGTCGACACCCTGGATGCGCCGAGCCGCGGCTCGACGGGCGCTCGCGGTCATTCCCAGGGCGCTTTTGAGGGTGTGGGCATGCTCTTCGCCCAGCCGGAGGCGCAGCTGATTATGCCCACCGTTGCCGAAGATATTGACCTGAGCCTGCGCCGTGCCGCCGCCGTTGAAGGCAGTGCCCTCAGCGGTGAGCAGCGCCTCGAACGGATTCGTGAACTGCTCCGCGAGCGCGGCCTCGAACACCTTGAAAACCAGAGCGTTTTCACCCTCTCAGGAGGCGAAAAGCAGCTGGTCGCTCTCACCAGCGTGCTGGCGGCGCGCCCGCAGATTCTTCTGCTCGATGAGCCGACCACCCTGCTGGATTTGCGCAATCGCGCGCGGCTACTCAAGCATTTGGAGTCGCTGGATCAGATGCTGGTGCTCAGCACGCACGACCTGGATTTGGCGGCGTCCTGCGATGAAGCCGTGATTATTCATGACGGCCGTCTGCTCGCCCAGGGGGATGCGGGGCAGCTGGTGCAGCAGTACCGCACGTGGTGTGCCGAGGGGTTCCCGAATGAAGGCGCCGATATCGAAGATGCAGGCGACAGCACGGACACTGCAGGAGGCGCGCATGGGCGCTAACACGCCGCGCGTGAATCCTCGCCCCGCCTCCCAGGGCTCGGATTTCAACCCCGGTACTCTGCTGGTGGGTTTCTACCAGCCGTTGAACACGCCGGTGCATCGGGCGCCGCTATGGTTCAAGGGCACACTCTTCTTTGGGCTGTTTCTGCTGTTGGCGGTGACCGGCTGGCAGGTGGCGCTGGTGGCTTTGGTGGCGTCCACGTTCTGCGCATTGTGGGCTGGTGTGCCCGCCTCCCAGCTGTGGCTGGTGGTTCGTACGCTGTCTCTGCTGCTACTGATTATGGTCGGCTATTACGTGTTTACGGACCAGTACGCCTCCGGCGCGGATGCTATCGCGACTATGCTGACGGCTTTTTATGCGTCCCGCGCTCTGCTGGTGAGCACTCCCCTGCCGGTTCTGATTGATGGCTTTGTGAGGCTGTGTTCGCCGTTACGTTTCGTGGGTCTTTCCCCCGAGCGTCTGGGTCTGCTGATTGCGTTGATGGTCCGGTCGATTCCGGCGCTCATGGACCGTTGGGGTGCGTTGCGCAGGGCGGCGGTGGCGCGTAACCTGCCCAAGCGCATGTATTGGCGGCTGCTGATTCCGTGGGTGGTGCAGGCGGTTGATTACGCGACGGCGACCGCTCGTGCTTTGCGGGCACGACACGTGGACGAGCTAAAATAGCACCGAGCGAAGCGAATCTGCTCATTTACACGAAAAGGCGCAGATACGCGAGAGGGGCGGGGTGAACCGTGTAGGTTCATCCCGCCCCTTCGCTTTAACTCGCCTAGCTAGGCTGGTTTAGGGCGTTTCAATGAGGAGCGCCGCCGGGAGCTGCTCCCACCACAGGTACCAGTCGTGCTGACCGTAGAGCGCCTCCACGAGCTTGTCGAAGCCGCGGTAGACACGCACCGGCATCGCCGAGGAAACCATCGTGTGCTCGACCGCCAGGATTTCGGCGTCGCGGCGGGTTGTGACCGGCACAGGCGTGTAGAACTCGATAAAGTCTGAGGCGATAACAGCCGGGTAGGCGTCATCGCGTTCAAACCAGTAGCGGGCAATGGACAGCATCGCCTCGGGGCTGGGACTGGAATCCCACCCGCCAAAGGGCAGGTAGGCGAACACCCCGGATGCGTCCCGCAGCGGCAGGTCCATAATCAGCAGTTCCGCGGCGCTGTCAATGTCGGTGGCCTTAACCTTCTCATTGATGATGCCGGCAGTCAGCTCGAAGGGGTACTCCGCCTTCAGCGGCATACCGATATCATCTTCACCGAGTTCACCGTTCTCCATGAGACGGCGGTAGGTCTGCAGGTAGGTGCTCTCGTTCAGGTGCCGGAACGCCTCGTGCGCGGCGACTTCTACACCGACTTGATCCAGGTAACGATGCTGGTCGGTGATGAGCTCGTGTGCGTACCGCTTGACGGTGTCGGCGGTGATGTCCTGTACTGGGGTTGAGGTACGTAGGGAGACGTTATTCTCAATGGTTCCGAGCAGGGTCGGGTCGAGGGCAACCACGATGGGGGTTGTTCCCCGGTTCTTGCCCTCGTAAAGGTGTTCGAGGTATCGCCGGTTAAGTTCGGCTCGTGGGGCGCCGTGGCGGATTCGCTCGTGTGGGTAGGGATACAAAGCGACGAAGCGCTCGTAGAGCTCTGCCATGGTGTTCTCCGATGTTTGGTTGCCCCCAGTTTATCGCGTATTTTCGCACAAAAATACGGGTTTTTGGATGTTTTATCAGGGCGCAGAGGGCGAGCATTTTTTTCGTTTGATGAGTGTGTATCGGTGTGTGCTAAACACGCTTAAACTGCCTTTGTGTTGGGCGGTTTGCGCGCCTGTTTTCGCCAGAAAAAGTTAGAAATTTTTTGCCACCATATGAGATTTTGAGCGAGTTACACCGGGCGGTGCCAAAGGGTGCGGCAGACACTTTCGCGGAGGTGGCGGGCGCCTCCTGAATGCCTGTTACCAACCGCAGATACACGGCAGAAAGGGCACCAAACCCACAAGTTCAGAAGGAAAAACGCCCTGTGTTCTTCTTCTACGCGTCATATTTGACGTATTAAGGGTGTTTTGGGCGAGTTCCGCCACCGCCGCCCCACAGCTGGCGTAGAGTGTTGGTACCAGCTACCGTTCCGTATCGGCTTAGCGCAACGTACCGGCACGGTCGCGGGTGCCGTCAACTCGCAGGAGTCTAAACCAACGGAGGTTCTCATGTCGAATAACTACTACAAAGAGATGGTTCGCCTGGCAGACAGCATCGCTGACAAGGCGCATGAGGGGCAGACTGATCGTAACGGCTGGCCCTACATCTCCCACCCTCGCCGTGTGGCTCTTGGGGCACGTAAGCTTGCGGGTGAGTTGGCTGCCGCAACTCACCCTGATATCTCTTTGGAGGAGCTGAAGGCTGAAGCGCAGATTGTGGCGCTGCTGCATGACACGGTGGAGGATACCGGCGTTTCTCTCGCTTTCTTGGCGCGTCACTTCTCGGCGCGTATTGTGGATGCGATTGATGCCTTGACCCGCCGCCCGGGTGAGTCGCGTGAGTCGTATCTGAGCCGGGTGCGTGTGAATGATTTGGCTCGTCTGGTGAAGCTTGCCGATATTGCGGATAATACTGACCCGCAGCGTTTGGCGCTTCTGGAGGAACCGACTCGTACCTGCCTCATGATCAAGTATGAGCACTCGCTGAAGCTACTGCACCTGAACGATTAGGTTCAACGCTAACCGAAAATAGAAGCCGCCCGGTATGGAATGTGTTCCATGCCGGGCGGCTTCTATGAATCATCTATTGAATTAGTCCAGGTGAGAGACTGCGTAATCAGCTTCTTCCTCGGTAAATCCTTCAGCAGATGAAGTCAGCTGGGAACGGATTGCCTCGGGAGACATGTTCATCGTCTTCTGGTAGCTCTTTGCCGATTCCAAAGCATTTGCGTTCCAGTCAGCCTTCACGTTATCCACGGCGTACTGAGCCGCCTCGGGGCTAAACTTTTCGGCAGAACTTGTCAGCTGGTTATAGATACCCTGCTTCGACATATGCATAAGGCGGGAGTACGACTGCGCCGAGTTCAACGCTGATTTGTACTCGGTCGGTACTTTATCGCCCTGCTTTGCCTTGGATTCCGCCGCCGTGGTGGCAGGAGCCGCAGAGGTACCGGCATCTGCCGCAGAAGAGGTATCAGTACCTACCGCAGCGGAAGAAGCACTAGTCGCAGACGAATCAACAGCCGCCGAAGATGAGGGGGCACTTACCTTAGTGGAGCTCTTAGAGCCGCCCATCATCGAAGCGCAACCACCAAGAAGAAAAATAATTACGAGAGTGATAAACCACCAACGGAGGTAGAAAGGCTTCTTCTTAACGTAGACAGAACCGTCAGCGGCAATAATCTTTTGTGCCATGATTTCCTTTCGGCTTTCCTCAAGCAACCGTTGCATGAAGAAAACCAATATGAAGTGAGTGGATAATTCACAAGGAAATATACTTGACCCCCCCATTGTCAAAGTGGCAAAAATTGGCGTTGCTCAGAACAAGCATCCACTGCTCACATATCTGATATCGCATAAAAGTACCCGCCCGGTGCCGAAGGCATACACCTTCCGCACCGGTCGGGTACCTTATCTGCAAGTCAGGAGCTTAGATGTTGAAGCCCAGCGCGCGCATCATATCGCGGCCGTCCTCAGTAATACGCTCCGGACCCCACGGCGGCATCCAAACCCAGTTCACACGCCAAGAATCAACCAGGTTATCCAGGTTGCTCTGAACCTGCTCCTCAATAACCTCCTGCAGCGGGCAGGCTGCGGTGGTCAGAGTCAGGTCCAGAATGAGGGTTCCATCCTCATCCCAGCGCAGACCGTAGAGCAGACCGAGGTCAACAATATTGACGCCGAGCTCCGGGTCAATGACCTCCTTGAGGGCTTCCTCAATCTCTTCCTGAGGAACACGACCCTGCACAGTCTCAGTCATAGTCCTATCTTTCTGTCAGAATCCGGTAGGAGAAGAAGCTTACTTCTTACCCACGTAAGAAACGTAGCCCTCTTCTTCCAGGCGGTCAGCCAGCTCGGGGCCGCCCTGGTCAACCATCTTGCCGTCCACGAACACGTGCACGAACTGCGGCTTGATGTAGCGCAGGATGCGGGTGTAGTGGGTAATCAGCATGACGCCCATGTCGTTAGCCTCGTGCGCACGGTTCACGCCCTCAGACACGATCTTCAGTGCGTCAACGTCCAGACCGGAGTCGGTCTCGTCCAGGATGCCGAACTTGGGCTTGAGCAGCTCCAGCTGAAGGATCTCGTGGCGCTTCTTCTCACCGCCGGAGAAGCCCTCGTTCACGTTACGTGCGATGAAGTCGGGGTCAATCTCCAGGTTCTTCATGGCTTCCTTAACGTCCTTGGTCCAGGTACGCAGGGAGGGAGCCTTGCCGTCCACAGCGGTCTTTGCGGAGCGCAGGAAGTTGGACATGGTCACACCGGGGATCTCAACCGGGTACTGCATAGCCAGGAACAGGCCTGCGCGTGCACGCTCGTCCACGCTCATCTCGGTGATGTCCTCACCGTCGAGCAGGATCTGGCCGGAGTCAACCTGGTACTTGGGGTGGCCAGCAATGGTGGAAGCCAGAGTGGACTTACCGGAACCGTTCGGGCCCATGATGGCGTGAATCTCGCCCGAGTTGATGGTCAGGTTAACGCCCTTCAGGATGGGCTTGGTGGTTTCGTCGTCGAGGATAACCGAGACGTGAAGGTCCTTGATTTCAAGGGTAGACATTGATTTCTCCTGGTAAAGCTTAGTTGTTGCTGAGGGCGAGCTCTGCCTCAAGGGCCTCGGTGAGCTGCTCTTCAAGTTCGGGAACACGAATCTGCTGAATGATCTCATTCAGGAAGCCGCGCACGACCAGACGGCGTGCCTCAGCCTCCGGAATACCGCGAGCCTGCAGGTACCACAGGTGCTGCTCATCGAGCTGGCCGGTGGTGGATGCGTGGCCGGCGCCCTCAATCAGGCCGGTCTCAATCTCCAGGTTCGGCACGGAGTCGGCGCGGGGGCCAACTTCCAGCAGCAGGTTACGGTTCAGCTCGTAGGTGTCAGTGCCTTCTGCATCCTTACCAATCAGAACGTCACCAACCCATACGGAGTGCGCACCCTTACCCTGCAGCGCGCCCTTGTAGGTCACGCGGGACTTGCAGTTGGGTACGGAGTGGTCCACGAACAGGCGGGACTCAATGTGCTGACCTGCGTCTACGAAGTACAGGCCGTACATTTCAGTCTCAGCGCCGGGAGCGGTGAACTTGGTGGAGGGGGTCACGCGCACCAGGTCGCCGCCGAGGGACACCACAACGTGCTTGAAGCGTGCGTTGCGGCCCAGCTTAGCGTAGTGTGCGGAAGCGTGGATTGCGTCGTCAGCCCACTGCTGCACGGAAACAACGTTCAGCTCAGCCTCGTCGTTCACCACGAACTCAACGTTCTGTGCCAGGATGGTGGAGCCGGTGTGGCGCAGAACCACGACAGCCTTCGAGAAGGGCTTAGCCTCAATCACGATGTGCTGTGCGGCAGCCTCGTTGCCGGTGCCGGTGATGTCGATTTCCACGTGCTCAGCCAGTTCAGCTTCGGCGGGGATGGTCACCACGGTTGCTTCGGTGAAGCTGGACCACGCGTTCGCTGCCACACGGTCCTCGGGGATACCCGCGGAGCCGATGCGTGCGTCCTCGCGGGAGACGGTCTCAACCTGAACCTGCTCGGGTGCAGTAATCTGCGGTGCCGGTGCGGTGCCGGTCAGCTTCTCCAGGTGCAGGCCGCCCAGACGCTTCAGCGGGGTGAAGCGCCAGTCCTCTTCACGACCGGTCAGGGGCGCGAAGTCCTCCACGTTGTAGGAGGTCTTACGCTCTGCACGGGATGCTTCGAGTACCTTCTGGACGTTGTTCGGGTTGGAGCCCTGGTGGTGTGCCTCGGTGGCGCGCAGCAGGGTGTCATCGTGGGCGAACTCGGTGGCGAGCTTCTCGCCCTCCTGGTCCATGCCGGGGATGATCGGGGAGTGGTAACCCAGGGTTTCTTCGTTGGTCGGCATTAGCCCACAGATCCTTCCATCTGAAGTTCGATCAGGCGGTTCAGTTCGAGTGCGTACTCCATCGGCAGCTCGCGGGCGATAGGCTCAACGAAGCCGCGGACGATCATCGCCATTGCTTCTTCTTCGCTCAGGCCGCGCTGCATCAGGTAGAACAGCTGGTCCTCGGAGACGCGGGAAACGGTCGCCTCGTGACCCATGGTCACATCGTCCTCGCGGACATCCACGTAGGGGTAGGTGTCGGAGCGGGAGATGGTGTCCACCAGCAGTGCGTCACAGACCACGGAGGACTTGGAGTGCTTAGCGCCCTCACGAACCTGAACCAGGCCACGGTATGCGCTACGGCCGCCGTTACGTGCCACGGACTTGGACACAATGGTCGAGGAGGTGTTCGGCGCAATGTGAACCATCTTCGAACCGGTGTCCTGGTGCTGACCCTCACCCGCGAATGCGATGGACAGGGTCTCACCCTTAGCGTGCTCACCGACCATGTAAACAGCCGGGTACTTCTGGGTGACCTTCGAACCGATGTTGCCGTCCACCCATTCCATGGTGGCGCCCTCGTGCGCAACCGCACGCTTGGTCACCAGGTTGTAGACGTTGTTCGACCAGTTCTGGATGGTGGTGTAGCGAACGCGTGCGTTCTTCTTCAGCACAATCTCAACCACTGCGGAGTGCAGAGAGTCGGACTTGTAGATGGGGGCGGTGCAGCCCTCAATGTAGTGAACGTAGGAGCCCTCGTCAGCGATGATCAGGGTGCGCTCGAACTGGCCCATGTTCTCGGTGTTAATGCGGAAGTACGCCTGCAGCGGGATCTCAACGTGAACTCCCGGGGGAACGTACACGAAGGAGCCACCGGACCATACGGCGGTGTTCAGCGCGGAGAACTTGTTGTCACCAATCGGGATGATGGAGCCGAAGTATTCCTTGAACAGTTCGGGGTATTCGCGCAGACCGGTATCGGTGTCGACGAAGATCACGCCCTGCTTCTCCAGGTCCTCACGGATCTGGTGGTACACGACCTCAGACTCGTACTGTGCAGCCACACCCGCGACGAGGGAGTTACGCTCCGCCTCGGGAATGCCCAGACGCTCGTAGGTGGTGCGGATGTCCTCGGGCAGTTCCTCCCAAGAAGCCGCCTGACCCTCGGTCGAGCGCACGAAGTACTTGATGTTGTCGAAGTCGATTTCGGAAAGATCCGCACCCCAGGTGGGCATGGGCTTACGCTCGAAGAACTTCAGCGCCTTCAGACGCATATCCAGCATCCACTGGGGTTCGTTCTTCTTCGCAGAGATGTCGCGCACGACATCCTCGTCCAGGCCGCGCTTTGCTACCTGGCCTGCTTCGTCGGAGTCTGCCCAACCGTACTCGTAGTTGCCAATGCCCTCGAGTTCGGGGTTCATCTCCAGGATCTCTGAAATGACGGTGTCGTTGGCGTTCTGCCCAACTTTCTCAGTCATTACGGCCTTTCTTCGATGGTTATTACATTTCTCGCCGCCACCTGCCGGTTGCAGGCGCGGTAGTTTTAGGGGGCTGAAGCCGCGCTCGACCACGGCGTTTAACGCAGCGTGGGGCGGGCGGGTTTCAGCGTGCGGGTCGCACCCCTAAGGGGTTCATCGGGGTGCGTCGCGGGGTACTGCGGTAAGCGTTACGCGGAAGGTTTCTCTAGGAATAGGTTTCTCTAGGATTCTTCTGCGTTCTTCTCACCCTCGGCGGTGACGCGGTTCAGGGGCACGTGCGTGGTACACACGTGAGCACCCGAAGCCATGGTTGAAAGCCTACGGACATCAACGCCGAGCAGGTCAGAAATAATCCCGGTTTCCTGCTCGCAGAACACTTGGAAGTCTCCAGCGAGGTCACGTACCGGGCAGTGACCCTGACAAAGCTGAATACTTGCCAGAAAATGCTCGGGAACGGTTCGTCCTGCAGGAGGCGCGGTAACCTGAGCGGTCGCCACGAAACCGTCCTTGCTCATTGCCTCTGCGAGCGCCTGCGCTCTGGCTGCCACGTCATCACCGGCGGCTTCTACGACGGGTCGGTAGCGGGCTTCCATTTCTGCGGCACGAGCGGAGGCGAAAGCTTCGAGGGCTTCCTGCCCAACCGTGTCGCGGAGCATTTGCAGGGCGTCGCGGGCGATGATGAGGTAGTCGTTGCCGAGGCGTTCGTGGCCCTGGGGGGCGATCACGTAGCGGCGGGCGGGTCGTCCAGCTCCGGCGCCGTGCTTTTTGATGGGCGCGACCTCAATCATGTTGTTGGATTCGAGGGCGTCGAGGTGGCGGCGTACCGCTGCGGGGGTGAGGCTGAGGAGCTCACCGAGGGTTGCTGCGGATACGGGGCCGTTATTGAGGACTTCTCGCAGGACGCGGTCCCTGGTGCGTTCTTCTGCCTCGGCTTTGCGCTTGGATGTGCGTGCCGCGGAGGACTTTGTACTGGAAGCACCAGTAGAGCCCGAGGCGGCGGTTCGGGTGCCGTTTCGGGTCTGCGCCTCGTTCGTTGAGGCGCGCTGAGGGGTCTTATTCACGGAATACACAAGTAAAGTATGTCCTAATTAGTTTTTCTTTGGCTAGTTAGGTACTCCTACTTGCTAACTTTTCTACCTTAAGGTGAACATTTGAGTCGTTACGGGTGTGCTTTAAACGTGAGTTAGGGCATAAGATGAAGGGGGCACACACGCTCCTTCATCGAAAAAATCGAAAGTGACTGTCTATGGAGACCACCACCGCGGGCCAGCAGGACCACCCTGGGCGTGCATCCGCCGCGCCAACGGCACACGCTGAGCACCACACGGAGCCCAGCGCCTCCCCCACCGCACGACGACGCATCGTCACCGAAGAACCAGCGCTCAGCATTAAAGACCTCATCAAAGAGTTCAAACCCTCACGCGCCTTCCGCGCCAAGTACCCCGAACGGCTCACCGCCAGCGGGCTCTACCGCGCCGTCAACAAGGTCAACCTGCGCGTCTTCCCCGGTGAGGTGGTCGTCCTGCTCGGAGCTAACGGTGCCGGTAAAACCACGACCCTCGCCTGCGCCCAGGGTCTGCTCAAGCCCACCCGCGGTACCGTGCGCCTGCTCGGAGAAAACCCGCTGCAGGCAGACCCGGAGCTGCGCGCCAAGGTCGGCATTATGCTCCAGGACGGCGGCCTGCCCAACGCCATGCACCCCATTCCGCTACTCGAGCACATCTCAACCATGTACACCGACCCATACCCGGTCGAAGAGCTTGCAGAACGCCTCGGCATTGATGCCTTCAACGGCACCACGATTCGCCGCCTCTCGGGTGGTCAGAAGCAGCGCGTCTCCCTCGCCGCCGCCCTCATCGGCCGCCCGGACGTGCTCTTCCTCGACGAGCCCTCTGCGGGCCTGGATCCGCAATCCCGCAACGTCGTCTTCGACATCATTCGTGAACAGCGTGAACTCGGCACTGCGATTGTGCTCACCACGCACCTGATTGACGACGCGCAGAAGCTCGCCGACTACGTCTACATCATTGAAAACGGCGCCACGGTTCAGGAAGGTACCGTCTCCGAGCTCATCGCCAGCGACGGCACAAACCGCCTGCAGTACACACTGAATGCACCCACCCCCACCCGTGAACAGCTGCTACCCGCACATCTGCGGGTAGGTGTGGAGCTCATCGAGAAGGTGCCCTACACCCCGGCTCGTGACGGTGCGCCCTCCGTACCCGGCGAGTATGAGCTGGTCGGCGCACTGCGTCCCGAGCATCTGGTGGCGTTCACCTCGGCGCTCGCCGAACGTTACCTCATGCCGATTTCTCTCACCATGGAACCGAAGACTCTTGAGGATGTCTTCCTCGACATTTCAGGGCGTGATATCCGATGAGCAACACCGCACGCACTAACAACAACCGGGCGGCCAACAACCGGGCAGCAGAAAACCAAGTAAAAGAAAAGCCTGCAGAAGAGAACCGAGCGGAAGGGAACCGAATGGAAGAACGCGCCGTAGACACCCGCCCCGCCGTAGACTCCCGCCCCGTAGACACTCGCCCCAGGGTCTCTTCTATTGACGAAGATGAGGAGTACATTCCCCCGCGCGCGAACTACCCGCTCGTGCGCGTCATTGAGCAGGGCCGCTACGAGACGATGGCGATGCTCCGCAACGGCGAGCAGCTGATGCTCAACATTATTTTTCCCGTCATGGCGCTTATCGCCCTGCGGTTCACCGGCCTGATCGATGAGTATGCGAACTCAGTCGGTGTATCCCGCATGGATGCGGCGGTCCCCGGCGTTCTGGCGCTCTGCGTGATTTCCACGGCGCTGTCCGGTCAGGGCATTGCCACCGGTTTTGACCGCCGCTACGGCGTGCTGCGATTCCTGGCGACCACTCCCCTGGGCCGTAACGGCCTGATCATGGGCAAGTGCATTGCGGTGCTGGTGGTCGTGGCAATTCAGTTCACGCTGGTGGCGGCGCTCGGGTACGGTCTGGGCTGGCGCCCGGACGCTATCGCCGTCTCCCGCTCCATCATCACGATGCTCATGGGTGCCGGCGCGTTTACGGCGCTGGGTCTGCTCATTGCCGGCACGGTGCGCGCGGAGGCGACCCTCGCCATCGTGAATATTGCCTGGGTCATTCTTGCCGGTGCCGGCGGCGTGGTGTTCCCGCTCAAATCCTTCCCCGACTGGTACGCCGGAATCGTGGCGTGGTCGCCCTCGGCGGCTCTGGGTGACGCGTTGCGCGGCAACTTCATTCAGCATCAGTGGCTTGCCGACCCGCACTGGGTAATCATCGTGTGGACCGTGGTCATTGGGTTTATTGCCTCGCGCAAGTTCAAGTGGTCTGACTAGTAGCAACCTGGCAGGTAGCGCTTTTCGCGCATACAGCTAAAGCAACTGCAGGTTAAAAAGGGGGGCGCCGGATATGTTTCCGACCATATCCGGCGCCCATTCATATAACACAAACCTTTAGCCTCAACCACACACAAAGTGCACGGTCAGAGACTAAAAGAAAGCACCCTCCTCCAGAACCTTTTATCTCACCACCACAGTAAGATAATCAATGGTTCTTACGCGGAGGAGGGGCTTCAATCACCGAGATGCAGACCGACCCAACCACTGTTTCGGTCTGCAACCTTCCTGCTCAACCTTAACATGAGCTTCACCACTTTCACAAAAATTGTTACGTTACTGAACAATATTCAGCGCATAGCTCAGAAACACAGCTCAAACGTGCACCGTGAAATCCGCAGAGCCCGCGTTGTAGCGTAGCTTTTTCTCCATCTCGGCCCCGTATCACCCTGTGAATGTCTGCATTCACACACCGGATACTTCCGCCCAGTGAACTATCCTGTTAAAACGAAAGGGTCGAAACAACTCTCCGGACGCCCCGCACACAGCACCCCGTGTGCCCCGCACCTACCCGGGTACCTACCGGCGCGGGAATAAGCACCCCCGAAGGCACGTTACACCCGACGGACAACGCGCTAGCACAAGCCTGCTGGCGCATCCACTCACGTTGTGAAAGGACACCCACGTGGCAGAGAACTTCCAGTGGACAGAAACCGACCAGCGCGCCGTAGATACCGCACGTATCCTCGCCGCAGACGCCGTAGAAAAGGTCGGATCCGGCCACCCCGGCACCGCAATGAGCCTGGCGCCGGTCGCCTACCTGCTCTTCCAGAAGGTCATGAACCAGGATCCCTCCGACGACCGCTGGGAAGGCCGTGACCGCTTCATCCTCTCCCCCGGCCACACCTCCCTCACCCTGTACACTCAGCTGTTCCTCGGCGGCTACGGCCTGGAAATGAGCGACCTGGAAGCCCTGCGCACCTGGGGCGCCCTCACCCCCGGCCACCCCGAATACAAGCACACCAAGGGCGTAGAAATCACTACCGGCCCGCTCGGTCAGGGCCTGGCATCCGCAGTTGGTTTCGCCTACGCACAGCGCCGTATGCGCGGCATGTTCGACCCCGAAGCAGAACCGGGCACCTCCCCCTTCGACCACCACGTCTACGTCATCGCCTCCGAAGGTGACGTACAGGAAGGCGTCACCGCCGAGGCGTGCGCGCTCGCAGGTCACCAGGAGCTCGGCAACCTGATCGTCGTCTGGGACCGCAACCACATCTCCATTGAGGAAGACACCGACGTTGCCTTCACCGAGGACGTAGCAAAGCGCTACGAGTCCTACGGCTGGGATGTTCAGCGCGTGGACTGGACCCGCACCGGCGACTACGTTGAGGACGTCGCAGAACTGTACGCCGCTATTGAGCGTGCAAAGGCTGTCACCGACAAGCCCTCCTTCATTGAGCTGCGCACCATCATCGGCTACCCTGCACCCACCAAGCAGAACACCGGCGCAGTGCACGGCTCCAAGCTCGGCGCTGAAGAGGTCGCCGCAACCAAGGAACTGCTCGGCTTCGACCCCGCCAAGAGCTTCTTCATCGAGGAGAACGTCCTGGCACACACCCGTCAGCTTGTCGAGCGCGGCGCCGCTGCGCACAAAGCATGGGACGAGAAGTTCGAGGCGTGGGCTAAGGCTAACCCCGAGCGCGCCGAACTGTACAAGCGCCTCGTCGCAGGCGAACTGCCCGCAGACTACAAGGCTGCTTTCCCCGTGTTCGAGACTGGCACCTCCGTGGCAACCCGCGCGGCATCCGGCACCGTCATCAACGCTATTGCTGACACCTTCCCCGAACTGTGGGGCGGCTCCGCTGACCTCGCCGGTTCGAACCTGACCACCATCAAGGGTGCAGAGTCCTTCAACCCGGCATCGCGCAGCACCGAAGACTGGACCGGCAACCCCTACGGCCGCGTGCTGCACTTCGGTATTCGTGAGCAGGCTGCCGCAGCCATCGTCAACGGTATTGTGCTCTCCTCCCCCACCCGCGCGTTCTCGGGCACCTTCTTCGTGTTCTCCGACTACCAGCGCCCGGCTGTTCGCCTCTCCGCGCTGATGGGTGTTCCCGCACTGTACGTGTGGACCCACGACTCCATCGGTGTGGGCGAGGACGGCCCCACCCACCAGCCGATCGAACACCTCTCCTCGCTGCGCGCTATCCCCGGCTTCGACGTGGTTCGCCCCGCGGACGCTAACGAAACCGCCGTCGCATGGCGCACCATCCTGGAGAAGTCCGACCGCCCCGCAGGCCTCGTGCTCTCCCGTCAGAACCTGCCCGTCTGGGCTCGTGAAGACGTGCACGCGGACGCTGAGGGTGAGAAGTTCGCTTCCGCTGAGGGCACCGCACGCGGCGGCTACATCATGGCTGACACCGAGGGCACCCCGGACGTCATCCTGATCGCTACCGGTTCCGAGGTTGAGCTGGCCGTTCAGGCTCGCGCAACCCTCGCAGAGCAGGGCATCGCCGCCCGCGTGGTTTCCATGCCTTCGCGTGAGTGGTTCGCCGAGCAGAGCGAAGAGTACCGCGAGTCGGTTCTGCCCTCCTCGGTTGCAGCCCGCGTCTCTGTCGAGGCTGGCCTGGCGATGAGCTGGTACGACCTGCTCGGCACCGCTGGCCGCGCCGTGTCCATCGAGCACTTCGGTGCATCCGCCGATGCGAAGACCCTGTACCGCGAATTCGGTATCACCGCGGAGGCTGTCGTGGCTGCCGCTAAGGATTCCATCGAGGCCGCTAAGTAGGCAATAACAACGCCGCGGTAACTGCCGCGCACACTGCGCTCCCCCTGTACGGGTGGGGTGCGGACGCAACAGGTAGGCTCCGGCTGACCGCTCAGCCGGAGCCTCCCGCCGCCCAGAAGATTTCACTGATATCTCAAATTTCAATTTCGACAAAGAATCGTAGGTTTTCACATGTCTGAGTCCACTCAGAAGCTTTCCGACGCCGGTGTCTCCATCTGGCTTGACGACCTCTCCCGTGAGCGTCTGACCAGCGGCAACCTTGCCGAACTCATCAAGACCCACAACGTCGTCGGTGTGACCACCAACCCCACCATCTTCGCTGGCGCGCTCTCCAAGGGCGCCGCATACGCTGAGCAGATGCGTGAGCTTGCCGCCGCCGGCGCAAGCGTTGAAGAGGCAGTCTTCGCCGCAACCTGCGACGACGTACGCGCAGCCTGCGATGTGTTCGCACCCGTCTACAAGGCGTCCAACGGTTTTGACGGCCGCGTCTCCATCGAGGTTGACCCCCGCCTGGCACGCGATGCCGAAGGCACCGCCAAGATGGCACGTGAACTCTACAAGCGCGTGGGCCGCGAAAACGTCATGATTAAGATCCCCGCAACCCAGGAAGGCCTGCGCCCCATCGCGGAGACCCTGGCTGCTGGCATCAGCGTGAACGTGACCCTGATCTTCTCTCTGACCCGCTACCGCGAGGTCATCAACGCCTACATGCTCGGCCTGGAGCAGGCGCTGGAGAACGGTAAGGACCTGTCCACCATCCACTCGGTCGCATCCTTCTTCGTCTCCCGCGTAGACACCGAAATCGATGCGCGCCTCGAAGCTGCCGGCGGCGACGCTGTGCAGCTCAAGGGCAAGGCAGGCCTGGCAAACGCACGCCTCGCCTACGAGGTGTTCGAGGAAATGTTCTCCTCCGAGCGTTGGGCACGTCTGCAGGCACACGGCGCGAACGTACAGCGCCCGCTGTGGGCATCCACCGGCGTGAAGGACCCGTCCCTGCCGGACACCCTGTACGTCACCGGCCTGGTCGCACCCAACACCGTGAACACCATGCCCGAGGCAACCCTGAACGCTGTTGCCGACCACGGCGAGGTTACCGGCAACACCATCGTTCCGAACTACTCCGAAGCGAATGAGGTTCTGGACGCTATCTCCGCTTACGTCTCCTACGCGGAGGTCGTGGAGAAGCTCGAGGTTGAGGGCCTGTCCAAGTTCGACGTCTCTTGGGAAGAGCTGCTGCAGACCGTCCGCGAAGCACTCGAGCAGGCTAAGTAGAACTAGGCGACACAGCCGAATCTATAGCTGCTGAAATTCGGAAGCCACTGAAGTTCAGCAGCCGCTGAAATATAGCGCATGACCAATGCGTTCCCGGTGTGCACCGCCCGATGCGCACCGCGGCACCGCATCCTAATCCGCCGGGGTTCCCGCCAGAGCTTCACCGTTCGGGGAATCTCGGCGAATTAGGGTGCCACTGAGACAATCCCGTCAAAACCGGTACAATACAGGGTACACACCTTCCAGAATGCGGCATCGCCTCCGCGCGACAAGGTACGAACCGCGCGCCGCACGAACCAACCAAGGCAATCAAAGGAATATATTGTGACTATCGGTCATGAAGCGAACCCTCTCAGGGACACTCGCGACCGCCGCATTACCCGCATTGCGGGGCCGTCCGCGCTCGTCTTCTTTGGCGTAACCGGTGACCTGGCCCGCAAGAAGCTGCTTCCGGCAGTGTATGACCTCATGAACCGCGGTTTGCTCCCGCCGAGCTTCGGCCTCGTCGGCTTCGGCCGCCGCCCCTGGAGCGATGACGACTTCCGCGCCTATGTGCGTGAATCTGTTGAGGCAAACGCCCGCACCCCCTTCCGCGAGGACGTATGGAACCAGTTCCAGCAGGGCATGCGATTCGTTGAAGGTGCCTTCAACGACGACGCAGCCTATGAACAACTCAAGAGCACCCTCGCCGAACTCGACGAGCGTGGCGCTCACGGCAACCACGCCTTCTACCTCTCCATCCCCCCGAAGGCATTCGAGCAGGTCCTCACCAAGCTCGCCGAACACGACCTCGCATCGCGCGATAACGACACCGTCAACCCTGTCGACGGTTGGCGCCGCGTGGTCATTGAGAAGCCCTTCGGCCACAACCTTGAGAGCGCACGCGAACTGAACTCCATCGTGGAGGCAGTCTTCCCGCCCGACGCCGTGTTCCGCATCGACCACTACCTGGGCAAGGAAACCGTTCAGAACATCCTGGCGATGCGTTTCTCCAACCAGATGTTCGAGCCCCTCTGGAACTCCCACTACGTGGATCACGTCCAGATCACCATGGCAGAAGACATCGGCATCGGCTCCCGCGCAGGCTACTATGACGGCGTGGGTGCGGCCCGCGACGTCATCCAGAACCACCTGTTGCAGCTACTCGCCCTCACCGCCATGGAAGAACCCCTCAGCCTCGACGCTAAGCACCTGCGCGCCGAGAAGGCGAAGGTCCTCGAAGCAGTCCGCATCGACGACCTGCCGAACTCCTTCGCGCTCGGCCAGTACGCCGCAGGCTACCAGGGCGGCGAGCACGTCAACGGCTTCTTCGACGAAAACGACATCCCCGCAGACTCCCGCACCGAAACCTTCGCCGCGCTGAAGGTGTCCATCGCAAACCGCCGCTGGGAAGGCACCCCCTTCTACCTGCGCGCCGGCAAGCGCCTGGGCCGCCGAGTCACCGAAATTGCCGTGGTCTTCAAGAAGTCCTCCGACCGTCTCTTCGGCGAACGTGAAAACCCGCAGGTCGGTCAGAACGCCATCGTCATCCGCGTGCAGCCCGACGAAGGCATGACCATCCGATTCTCCGCAAAGGTGCCCGGCACCCAGATGGAAATCCGTGACGTCAACATGGACTTCGGCTACGGCCACTCCTTCACCGAAGAGTCCCCCGAAGCCTACGAGCGTCTCATCCTGGACGTTCTGCTCGGCGAGCCGCCGCTGTTCCCCCGCCACGAAGAAGTTGAGCTCTCCTGGAAGATCCTCGACCCCTTCGAAGAGTACTGGGAAGAAAACCGCATTAAGCCTGAACCCTACGAGTCCGGTTCGTGGGGTCCGCGTTCAGCACACGAGATGCTTGAGCGTGACAACCGCGCTTGGAGGCGCCCGTGATCTCGCACCTGCATAACACCACCGTTTCCGCTATCAACAAGGAACTGAGCCACCTGACTGCCGCCAACGGTAGCCTCAGCAGCGGACGAGTTCTCACCCTCGTTGTTCTCGCGGAAAAGGGCCACTCCCGCGAAGCAATGCGCGCCGCAATTCGTGCCTCCCACGAACACCCGAGCCGCATTATTGTGCACATCTCTCACGACCCGCTCGACCCCGACCAGCTGGATGCAGAAATCCACCTCGGCGGCGACACCGGCGCATCCGAGATGATTGTTCTGCGCGGCTGGGGTAGCGCATCCCGCCCGACCGAAGCACTGATCTCCGGTCTGTTGCTGCCGGACTCCCCGATTGTGGTCTGGTGGCCGCACTCGGTACCCGAGAACCCGGCACAGCACTCCATCGGTCGTATCGCGCAGCGTCGCATTACCGACTCTGCACGCGCCGACGACCCGAAGGAAGCGCTGCGTAAGCTCACCGACGTATTCCGTGCAGGCGACACCGACCTGGCATGGACGCGCCTCACCCTGTGGCGCACCCAGCTGGCAGCGCTCATGGAGCAGATGCCTTCCTCCCCCGTGCGACGCGTGGTTGTGTGGGGTTCGAGCAAGTCCCCGTCCGTGGTGCTACTCGGTACGTGGCTCGGCTGGAAGCTTGAAGCACCCGTGCACCTCGCCACCATTGGCGCGGCAAACCGCGGCCTGTACCGCGTCAGCATTGAGCGTGAAGACGGTTCGGTGACGATGTTCCGCCCCGGCATTTCCGTGGCAACCATCTCCACCCCGTACGCGCCCGATCAGCAGATTGCGCTGCCGGTGCGTACCCTCGCCGAGTGCATCTCTGAGGAGCTGCGCCGCCTCGACCCGGACGACACCTACGGTGACGTGCTGAAGCAGGCGCTGTGCACCGTCACCCTCGTGGACGATACCTGCCAGCCTGAAGACATGCTGGATCTCGAAGAATACCCGGAGGTTTTCGATGCCTAAGATTCAGAACATGGGCGCATCCACCCCCACCCTGGTGGCGCACCCGACCCGCGACGCTCTCGCAGCGGACGCGGTGTCCCGCATCCTCGACATCATTGAGCACGTGCTCTCTGAGCGCACAATCGCCCACATTTCGCTGACCGGCGGCACCATGGGTATCGCCACTTTGAAGGCGTGGGCTGAGAACGAGCGCGTGAAGGATATCGACTGGTCCCGCGTGCACTTCTGGTTCTCCGATGAGCGTTACGTGCCCGAGCGTAGCCCCGAACGTAATGACGGTCAGGCTATTGAGGTGCTGCTCGCTCCCCTGCTGTCGCACGGCCTGGTCGTGGGCAATGTGCACCGCATGGGCCCGTCCGATATTTTCACCGGCCTGGAAGCTGCAGCTGAGCACTACGCCTTTGAGATGCGTGATTACGCCGGTTCTGCACCGGCTGTGAGCGTGCAGATGCCCGAGGGCGCAACCGAACTGCCGCTGGCTGGCGATCACGGTGGCGGCGCGGGTCACGAACACGGCGGCTCCGGCGGCTGTGGTTGTGGTGGCGGCGGTTGCGGCTCTTCCGCACCCGAGCAGTCCATCGAAGAGACCACTCTCGAAGACTTTGACGCTGAGGCTACTGAGCCCGCAGGTGGTTGCGGATGCGGCGGCGGAGGCTGCGGTGGTGGTGGCGGCCAGTGGCCCGCACCGGTCTTTGACATCACCCTGTTGGGCATGGGCCCGGACGGTCATATTGCGTCCCTGTTCCCGGGCCGTAAGCAGGTTCTGTTGGGTACCGGTCTGCCGGAGGACCCGGTTGAGGGCGGTAAGGCTGTGACCGTGATGGTTTCTGATTCGCCGAAGCCGCCGGCTGAGCGCGTGTCGGTGACCCTGCCGATTATCAATAATTCGCGTCACGTGTTCTTCCTCATCACCGGTGAGGATAAGCAGGCTGCGACCAGCCGCCTTCTGGCTGGCGCGAAGCTGGACGCTGAGGACCTGAACGCGGAGTTGCTGTTGGAAACCCCGGCGGTGGGTGCACGCGGTAAGAAGCAGACCCTGATTTTTGCAACCGAGGAGTCGCTGGCTCCTGAGAACCGCCCGTAAGGTTCGGTTCTGAACTGCATCAACAAAAGAGTAGAGCCCCGGATAGTTTCGACTATCCGGGGCTTTTCTCTATGGTTTTTAAACCAGCCCGAAATGGTACTAGAAGCGGTACCATGAAGTATGCCGAGTATTGAAGATTTAGTCGCGAAGATGGCCGCCAGCCCTCAAAACGTTACTTTCACTCAACTTCAAAAGGTATGCACCCATTTCTTTGGAGCGCCGCGTATCCGCGGTTCTCACCACTACTACAGCACGCCCTGGCATGGTGACCCTATTGTCAACATTCAGCAGGGAAACTCTGGTAAAGCAAAGAAATACCAAGTTAAGCAGGTTCTAGCAGCCATTCGAAAATTGGAGAATAACGATGACTAACGCTCTCCCCCGCCAAGAGCTCTACACCTACCGCGTCGAGTGGTCTGAAGATGACCAGGAATTCGTCGGAACCGTCGCCGAATTTCCCAGCCTCTCATACCTGGCACCGACCTCTACCGAGGCATTCGCAGGTATCCGAGAAGTCGTCGCCGACACCCTCGAAATTCTTGAAGAAGACGGCCGCGAGGCACCCGAACCGTTCTCTCTGCGTTCCTTCTCAGGACGATTCAACTTGCGTGTTTCACCGCAATTGCATCGTCGTCTGGTTCAGCAGGCAGCGCTTTCTCACCAGAGCCTGAACCAGTACGTGAGCCAACAGCTCGAAGCAGTCGCCTAAGTAAGCCAGTACATCTTCATCATCCAACGAAGATTCCAAAATGTTATGACATGACAAAAGAGTGGAGCCCCGGATAGTTTCGACTATCCGGGGCTCCACTCTTGCTACGCCCGCCTACTGTTCAGCAGCGGCAGGATTCTACCCATCCTGTTCCTGCGGCTCCTGTTCCTGGGCCTCCTCCGCTTCGCTCTCAAAGCCCACGTACAGTGTCGCCAGCGACGGAACCGTAGCCTCCAGCATCTGCTGCGCCTCCTCAGGGCTCGGGGTGAGCTTCGCGCCGGTCAGCTGCAGGTACTCGCGTACCGTCATGGGCTGCGCCCAGTCAAAGTGCTCACGCACGGCGGTGATGTTCGCGCCAGACTGCAGCACGTTAATGCCGCGGGCAAGACCGATGTCCGTCACCTTCACGATGGCGTCGGTCTCCTCCGGGATGTCGTACGGGTCGCGGTTCTGCAGGTCCACGATGAACGGCAACACGCCGCGGCTCTCAGCGCGCAAGGTGAACTTGGTGTGCACCTGACTCACCTCGTGCACCTCACCCACGCCCACGGCGGGAACCACCATGAAGCCCGCCTGCAGGTCGTTCACCGCGGCCAGGGTGTGTGCCTTCCCGAAACCGGAGTACAGCTGCACCACCGGCACGAGGTAGCACACCTCCGCCTTGAGCGCCTTGCGCGCCTCAATGTCGATGTACTCCCAGGCGCCGCCGGTACCGTCGGTAATGTCGCCGGAGTGGTGCGCGTAAATGGCGCCCTGGCTGTTCTTCACGGTCTGCGACCAGTAGCTAATCTTGTCCATGTAGTTGCCTTCGGCATCGAACATCATCAGCGACAGGTCAATGTCCACACCCTCATCCCAGAAGCAGAAGAGGCGGATCACGCCGGTGGGCGGCAGGTGCACCGTTGAGGTGTTGTAGCGGCCCATACCGTCCAGGGAGGGGCGGGCGCTGCGAGTGTTCAGCGGCATAATCGTATCGCCCACCTGCTCGGGCAGGTAGATGGAAGTCTCGGCAAGACGGCCGGACAGGCCAATCTCAACCAGGCGCTCCAGCAGGTCCAGCACCGCCGGGCTGTACTCGCGCGCCGGAATCATGGTGGCGATACCGGTCTTGGACAGGTTCATGCGCTGCGGGGCGGCAGGCTGAGCCTTCTGAGTGGAGGCCGCGGTACGCTGAGTGTTTCGCGGGCTCTCGGGGACAGAGGTGTGCGGGTTAGACAGGCCGGCGTTACGGTCAAAGAACGAGCCCAGCGGGTTCGGGATACCCGCGTTCTGCATGAGGTTCTGAACTCTCGCGACACCCTCCGGGTTGCGGCGCGCATAGTCAGCCATCTCTCGGTCCTCCTGCACCGCCACCGGGTTGGCGGGGCGCTCCTTCGGCGGGTTCGCGAGCGCGTTACGCTGCAGGGTCACCAGGTTGCGGATCTGCACCAGGATGGGCGCGGAAACGCGCGGCGCCACGGCGGCAAACGCGTCAAAGATGATCTGCTGGCCGGGGCTCGGCGCGGTATCAATGCCGTAGCGGGGCGCTTCGAAAGCATCCAGGGCGCGCACCAGCTGGCGTGCAAACACGCCGGGGCGGGTCGAGAGCAGACGTGCCACGTTCTGCGCATCCCGGGTTGCGTAGGCGCGGTCCACCAGCGATTCGAAGCTGTACACCTCGCCGCGGTACAGGTCGTCAGCCCAGCGGCTCAGCGCGGTCAGTGACGGGTAGTCGCCGGGGTGAACCGCCTTGACGAGGCGCTTGTACATTTCGGCGGCGGGTGCGCTGTCGTAGCGGGCACCAACCGGGTCAGCCTCCAGTACCCGGTTGAGCAGGTGCGCGATGCGGGTGCGTTCGTTACGGCGCAGCTTCAGGCGCGGCGCGATGCTCAGGCTCAGGTCCCCCACCGTGCCGTTGTAACGCAGACGCGAGTAGGCGGCAGCGAGGGCGAGTGCCTCCTTCATGGTGCGCAGGTGCTCAGCATCTTCGGGGTGCAGGCAGGCGGCAATGAACACGCGGTTTTCGCGGCTGCTGTTCTCCGGTCGGGCAGCCGGCAGCGCGTCATGCTGGGCAAGGAAACGGCGCAACGCCACCAGGTCGCGCTGGTCGGTCTGGTTGTACGCCTGCTGCTGACCGAGCAGCTGCTGGTAGAGGGCACCCGCCATAATCAGGGCGTTCTGCACGCCGCTGACCATCTGCAGGGGTCGGCGGTTGCGTTCCATGGCCGCGAAGTTGGAGCGGCTCATCGGCTGCTGCCACTCGTAGGGCACGTAGTTCTCGGGCAGGCCGCCAAGGATGCGCTCGGTGCCGTCCGGGTTGTAGTACGGGTTGGAGAGGTAGTGCATAATCTGCTCGGTGTAGCGCTGCTCGTCGGTGAGCGTCAGGGCGCGCAGATCAAAGTCGCGGCGGAACACGCGGCCGGGACGGTACCCGTATTCGTAGGACCAGATGGTTGCGAACAGGGCGAATTCGTTGGCGCTGGCGTTCAGTGCCTGGGCGAGGGACTCGGGGCTGAGGGTCAGACCGCAATTGCTCAGGACGGATACTCGCCCCAGGTCGGTGTCGAATGCGCCGGAATGGTGCAGTTCGTTAATGCTCGAGTAGTTCGAACGGTAGTGGGGGCCGTCCAGGTCGGTGAAGACGTACACGCCGTAGCGGCGCATCAGGATGAGGCGCACGAGGGGGCTGAGACCCTCGGGCGCTTCGCCGTGAAGGTAGGCGGATTCGTTGAAATAGGGTGATTCCTGCAGGTAGGGGGATGCATCGTAGGGAGTGGTCACGGGTCGTCCTTTCCGTTGGTCTCACCCGGCTGTCACCGTCGGTGGTGTGTTTATGTTCTTATCGTAGCGGTGTGGGTGCGGGTTGTCGCTGGGTTTGGTCATCGGTGACCTGCGGGGGTGTGTATTCGCGGGGGCAACAGGCGGTTACGTAAGCGGAGCCTGGGCGGTGTTTATCCGTCGCCTGCTTATCCGCCGAGTGCTTGTCCATCAGCCGCTTATCTGTCAGCCGCGTGGGAACGGGGTTAAAAGAAAAATGGCGGGAAGCGAAGAATCCGACAAATATAAGAAAAAGATATTTCAGAAAGTAGGACTCTTCATGATCCGCCATTACCTATAGAGTACTCCCGCCCCGCGACGGTGGTCAAGCCGTTTCGTCACCGAAGCATGCTCGGGGTTTTCCACCCGCCGGTGAGGCTCCAGCTAAGGGGCAAGTAGCCTCACCGGCAGGTAGGTTTTTCGGGTTAGGACTCGCCCAATAGCGCGAGCGCGGCCTCGCGGGCGGCAAGCGCCTCCTCGGTCACGCGCGGGGTCACCGCAGCCAGGGCGCGCAGGCTCTTCGCCAGCACCGTGGAGCCCTTCATTTTCGGTTCCAGCTCGGCGGGAATCTCAACCGGCGTACCGTACAACTCGGCAAGCTCCACCGCAAGCTTCACAAGGGACGCACTCTGACCCACCTGCGGAGCCAACGGAAGGATCCGGCGCACCGTCTGGAAGATAGACCACCCCGCCAAGGGGCTCAACGAAGCGGCATCATTCAACGTCTGCATCAGGCGATTCACCCCGAACCAGCCGTGCTCCAGGAGGTACCCGAGCTCACTGGCGAAAAGGTGCGCATCCCAGTTGCCGCGGTCAATGAGGGAGGCAATCGTCTCCGCCGTCAACGCGCGACGCTCCGGGGCGTACACCACAGAAGCCCACGCCAGGAAGTTATACGATGGCACACCCAGAGCACGCTCCGCCGCACCGAGCGTCTGCATAACCTCCTCAAAACCGTGAAGACGAGAGAACTGATACACGCTCAGCAGCGGCTTATACTGCGCCGCCAGAAGGTCCGGGTTGTGGCGCATCGCCCAGGCGTACCAGCCGCATACTAGGGCAACAGACGGCACCTCGGTATGTTCCAGGGAACGCCCCGGATACTCCGCACAGGCACCAGCCACCGCGTATGCCGCCGCCGTGAACGTGCTCCACTCCGTGGCTGGCTCCTCCCCCGGCACCTGCCACAGCTCATAGGTGGAATCATTCACCTCATACTCGCCGTGCAGAACCTTCGGAAGCGCCTCACGGTACGACTTGAGACGAATCACCGTACGCTCAAAAGAACGCTCCACCGCAGGTAGCGGCTCAGCCAGCAGAGGCGCAAAGCCCTGCCCAGCCGCGCCCTCGCTACTATAGGGCTGATCCCCGAACGCAACGCGAAGCTGCTCGTGGAACAGCGCCGTCGGCGACCGGTACGCCCAATATTTGCTACCCTTGCGCGGGTACCCCCTGAAATGAAAATCAGCACCCTGAAAACGGCCCGTGTGCTCGGTGAGTGCTGCCTGCGGGTCAGGGTCTGCGGCGTGTACATGCTGGACCAGCAGCCGGTAGGCGAGGTAGCGCAATTGGTCGCAAACGTCATGCCAGGTACGGCTCAGGTAACGACGCAGATGCTTCTGAAAAGCGGGACTGAATTCAATGATTCGACCCTCCTGATGCGCCCGATGCAGGTATTTCAGCAGCGCCGGGATGCGGCGGACAGACTGCTCCCTCTCGTTGAGATGGTAGAGGGCGAACAGCAGCTCTTCGCAGTCCCGGTCGTTACGAATAGCATCCCGGGTAGCTTCGGAGGCGCGCCCAGCCTGCGGCGCCGCGTTGAGGGCGGCGTTCACCTCCGAGGCTGAGAGCCCAAGGGCAGGGACATCCGGGATCTGCACGCTACGGGGCGGCTGGTCTGAGGCAAACTGGGTGGAGGCGAGCTGAGCCGAACCAGACTGAATCGAACTAGGCTGTGCTGGCACAGTGTCAAGGCACAGCTTCTGGGCGCGATCCTTGAGCTCCAGAGGAAGAACCTCCACAGCATCCTGCGCGTAAACAGACACCTCCCCGGCACGTTCCGGCACCGCCCGAACACTCAACTCAAGCACCTTCAAACCGGCAGTCATCAGCTTCTTCTCACGCCGGAACAGCAACTGCGCGGCGGCAGGTAGAGCCTCCGCCACCAGGGTTTGAAGCTCATCAGCAGTCAGCGGCAGCAAACCGGCAGGAGCAGAACCGCCAGACGGCGCGCAGATCTGCAGAATACTCTGTAGCATCTGCGCACCCACAGCAGCCGTGGTCGCCACCGGCGAAGCCAACAACGCCGGAATCAGCGCACCGTGCCGAGCATAGGATTGCGCCTGACCCACCAAAGCCTGCTTACGTTCAGCACCGCGCAGCCCCTTCGGAACCGCCGTCAGAGCCTCAAAGGTACGCGAGAAAACGCGGGCGTTCTGTGGCGCATAATCACGTAGCAACGCTTGAACGCACTCCTGCTCGATCCGGGCTCGATACTGCGGAAAATGCTCCGCCAAATACACCAGCAAATCATGACCGCAAATAGTCAGCTGCGCATCATAAATAAACCAGAGTGCTAGACCATTCGAGGGCATGGCGCCCTCCACGGTAAACAGCGCCCAGATTTTTTCCCAGTGTTCCGGATGCTCCCTGAAAAACTCGGCAATCACCTCATCATCCATAGAGCGCATGGAACGACCCGGCACAATGCGCCACAGGAACTCCTGCAGGTATTCAGCGCTCCACGCAGGCGCCGCAGGATGCACGCTTTCAGGCACAGTATTAGGCACCGTTCTCCCCCAGTAGCGCGAGCGCTGCCTCGCGGGCGGCAAGCGCCTCCTCAGTCACGCGCGGGGTCACCGCGGCCAGGGCGCGCAGTGCTTTCGCCAGCACGGTAGAGCCCTTCATCTTCGGCTCCAGGACCGCGGGAATCTCAACCGGCGTGCCGTACAGTTCGGCAAGCTCCACCGCCAGGCGCACATAGTCGCCGCCCTTCGTCAACCCGCCAACCATCGGCAACAGCAGGCGCAGAACCTGCAGCACACGCCAACCCGCCAGCGGACTAATAGCCGACACCTCACGCAGGGTCGCCACCAGGCGGTTCGCAAGGACTATCCCGTCCTCCAGAGCCCACTTCAGGGTCTCCGCGAAGGTGGATGCATCCAGCAGGCCCACCTCAAAGAGTGCCGCAATGGCTTCTGCCGCCGCCAGACGGTACTCAGGATTCTTCGCGCTCGCCACATAGCCGAGCAGGGTGCAGGTCGGGGCGCCCACCTGCACGGTGGACTCCCTCAGCGCGCGCATCAGCACGGGGACGGGGGTGACGGTCTTCTCCTCAACGCACTGCGAAGCGGCGAACAGGAAGTATGCCGAGAGCAGGTCCGGGTTGTTCTGAAGCAGCCAGGATGCCCACTCGGTAAGCGCCGTCATGAAGTCGCCCTGCCATCCGTATGATTCAGAAGCATTCGGCAAAAAGGTGAAGGGAATGAACGCGGTGTTCAGCACCTCGTAGGCGATGGCTTCCTCGGGGCTCATGCCGGCGGTTGCGTGGCTCAGCGCCTCGCGCGCCTCATCCACGGTATCCACGATATCGCTCTCGACCTGCCACATCGGTTCATGACGAACAAAGTCGGCGGCAATAAATTTTCCGGTGGCTTTTCCTGCTTGGCTAGCTTTACGGTATTCCTCAACCTTGCTGTCATTAAGGCCGGAATAGTAGACGCTCCAGGGGATATCCAGGGCAGAAACAGTGCGATAAGTCCAGTCGCTGTAGGTAAGCTGACGAGCGGGTAGCGGGGCGCTCAGCAGACGCACCGTGCGTCCTTCCGTGCGGTACTCTCCCCCGGCGGCGACGGCACGCATCTGCTCGCGGAAGATCTTGTAGAGGTCACGGTAGCCTTCTAGGGGCGTGTAACCGGGGTCCCAGAGGTGGTGCTTATTCTGGACGACCAGGCGCACCATCTCTTCCGTAGAAATAAGCTTGCTATGGTCGCTGGAGCGCCGCCATATCAGCTGGCTACGTTCAAAACGCTGCATGATCGAAGCCATTTCGGAAATTTCCTCAGACTTGTATCCCGCGGCCTCGGCGTTAGCTTCCAACACGGCGCAGAGCGCAGGCATGTACGCGACGTTGTTGTAGCTGTAATGGTCAGCAATTTTGCGCAGAGTACGAAGCTGCTGCTGTTCCGCCGGTGCCAGCTTGTCGGTCGCGGCAAAGTGGTAAAGACGTGCTAGGTTCTCTCCCCTAGTGTGGGGAGATTCGTCCCCGGTAATTCGACCGGAGTTTGTGTTCGATTCCTCCGTGATGAGGGTGCAGAACTCGTCCAGATTCGCGATGGATGCGACGGGTTCTCGGTGCTCAACGCCGGGCAACAGCACCGGCGGTACCTCTACGGAGGCGCCCGCCGCCTCCGCATCTTCCGCCTGGGGTAGACGGTCTTCGGGCAGGCAGGCTTCAGCGGCACCGCGCAACTCCAGGGGTAGCACATCGTAGGCTTCGAGGATGCGGTCAGCAACGTAGTTGGCGAGCGCCAGCTGCTCGGCGGTTTGCGCCTTCTTGCGCTTGGCTTTGCTCACGCCGGCGTACTGGGTGGCGATGAGCTTGAGCAGGCGCAGGGCTCCGCGCTGAATCTTCTTTTCGGTGCGGTAGAGGTTCGCGCCGAGTGCGTCGATGAGCTGTTCCAGGTCAAGCTGTTCGAGGGGCTGCAGGTCGGGGGTCTTCTGCAGGGCGGCGGGTGTGCAGGCTTTGAGCACGTTCTGCAGCATGGTCTGGGCGAATCCGACGGAGGCGCTGGGCTCTGCGGTGAGGACAGCTATGAGCTGTGCGAAGCGTGCCCGGTTTTCTGCGTCGGTGGGTTGCAGGTCGGTGTAGACGGAGTGGAACGCAGCCGAGTTGAATGCGCTGAAATCGCTGGTCAGGCCGCGTAGCAGGGCGTCCAGGATTTCGTCGCGGATATCGAAGTATTCGCCCATGAGGCGGCACAGTTCCGCGCTTTCGCCCATGTAGTTGCCGTAGCCCTTGAAGAGCACCCCCTCGGTGCGGAAGACAGCCCAGAATTCCTGGTCGAGCAGGGTCATGTCGCGGGTGAAGAAGGTTTTGAGCTGGGCGTGGTTGCTCGCGCTGTCCTTCTTCACGCAGGGCAGGGCCTCGTGCAGGAAAAGGACCAGGTATTCGGGGGCATCGCAACTCAGGTTTCGGGCGCGAAGCAGCGTGTAGCAGGTTTCCCAAATTTTCTTCGAGCGCGCCCAAGAGTTCGACAGGCCCTCAATGAAACGCAGAATCCACTCGTCGGGGCGTTCGGTGGCGCCGAGCAGGAACGCGTCAATCAGCTGCTGGTCCGGGCTCCCACGCCAGAGCAGGGTGCGCATGGCGCGACCGGCGGAACGGTGGTATTCCCAGGGGTCGCCGTCGGGGGTGCGCACGAGCGCCCCGGCAACGTATGCGGCGAGCGGGGTGCGGTTAATGTGGTCGCTACCGATCACGCTCCTGGGGGTGAGGATTCGGGCGAGGGAGGCGCGTTCCTCCTCGGTGGCGCCGGTGATGACGGCGTGGTATTCCTGCACGTCAGTTGATTCTGCCGCCATGAGGACTTTGAGGGCGGCACGGCGCTCTTCGAGGGTGCGCTCACCTGCGCTGTGCTCGTTAGGGTTATGCGGCTGGGCGGTATCAGTCATCGGTACCTGCTTTCGGAGTTGATGGTGAATGGTTGTGAAGAGTTGAACGGAAGTGTTGAACGGGGACAGGTTGAGCGGTTAGCCCTGGACCTGGTTGAGGATATTCCGGGCATACCGCGCCTTCTGCGAAGAACCGGTCAGCGTACCCAACCAGGCACGCAACGGCTCATCCACCAGCTGCGCACGGGTGGCAGGGTCGAGAGTCGCCAACGCTTGGCTGAAGGCGCCCAGCAGCTTACCGAGCGAGTTCGCCCCGGTATCCAGGTGCGGTATGAGGCGCGCGAAGAAGCGCACCGCCGCCCGCGCATCCAGCTGGGCGAAGTCGGTCAGGGCGAGCGCCCAACGGTTCAGCATTGCCAGCGGCACAAAGTTCACGAAGCCTGCGGTAGCATCCTCAAGGCTGAGCTGGTCGTCCAGCACGCGGTGCATGATTTCCACGGCGAGGAAACGAATCTCGACGCGCTGCTCCGAGAAGCCCGCGGCAAACACGAACGCGCAGGCGGGACCCCACGCGCCGGGGTGCGCCGCCAACGCCAAATACAGGCTCCGGTCAAAGGCGCTGTGATCCAAGCTGTACCAGTTGCTACTAGCGCAGTAGTACGCCAGCGGTTCTGCCCGCGAGGGGTAGAGCAGGGCGTACTGTCCTTCTTCGTCGTGGTGGGCGGTGGCGAGGCCGCGGAAAGCGTTCAGCTCGGGGGTGGAAGCACCGTGCGCCACCCCGTTCAGCTGAAGGCCCCAGCTTTTCTCCCGCTGGGATACCGTGATGGATTCCAGGTAGGGGTTGATGCGCCCGGTGGCGAGGGTGCCATCGAGGGCGGAGCGGAGCACGCGAATCTGGGTAGGAGCAGAGCGCGGAGCGTCCTCCTGAGCGTTCTTCACGTATTGCTCTTCGAGGCTTTCAAGCAGGGTCAGCGCCTCAGCTCGGCGGCGCTGTGCGTCCTGTCGCTGCTCGTCGGTAGCGTACGGAGGCAGCACCTCCGGCACACGCACACGCAGTAGCGCCGCCGTGAAATCCTGGCGCAGGATGGGGGCTCCATCAGCCAGGTTCTTGGCGTACCGGCGCACCAGGGTATCCGGATGCACCCACCCGCCGAACAGTTCAGGGGTGGCGAGCGGCGTGTAGCTCTGCCTACTCTGCAGCACACCGAGGGAATCCTTGAATCCGGTGCTGAAGAACGTGGCGTGGCGGGAGTACATGGTGTGCAGGTTCGGCACCGTACCGGGGTCTTCCTTCGGGGTCATCTCCGACGCCTTCGGGCGCTCACGCAGCTTCCCGGCGGCGGCAAGAACCGTCAAGTGTGCGCGCATGTCGAACCATGTCAAACCCCAGTGGTTCAGCTTTTTCAGGCAGATAGGAACCAGCTGTTCGAGCAGGTTCGGACTCTGCGCGGTGCCGTCGGCGCTGAGCAGGTAGGCGGTGAGCAGTTCCAGCTCCAGCTCGCACCCGGCGTGCGTTTCGGGTTGGTCTGCTTCGCTGAGAGTGTCGGGGGTAGCGCAGGGCGCGACCTGATGATGCAGGAGCGCACGGGCGCGTTCTTGCACGTCAGATGCGGTCACGGGGCGCACGGGAGTGTCCCAGTACCGGTGGATTACGGCACGGGAGGCGGCAAGCGCCTCCGCGGCGGCGGCCTCAATATCAGCAGCTTCAGTCAGGGCGGTGCTTTCGGTACCGCTCCCCTGGCTATTCTCCGGGCTGTACCCATCTTCGAGGAGCGGCGAGCCCTCTTCCTGAATCTGCGCCACAACCAGCGGATCGAGCTGGGGTCGGTAGTCGCGGTAGAGTTCGCGGGCACGCTCGGCGAACACGATAGCGTCGGCGCCCGCGTTGTCTGCGGCGCCCGCCTGCACCCATTCTTTGAGGTGGTTGAGGGCGGCTGCCTGCACCTGCGCGTGGGTGTGTCTGAGCGCCATGGCTACCGCGTCTTCGCAGGCGGCAGAGTCAAGGGTGCCCGCCCGGTACAGCGCCTGGAGCATGGTCAGGATTTTGAGTGCGTTTGCTTTGGTTCCGGCGCATACGGCGGGTGCCGCGTAGGCGAAGGCGATAGCATCCAGCGCCTGCGGGTTTTTGCTCCAGAGGCGGTGAATATGCTGCACGCCGAGGGTCACACTCGGGCCGATGGGCGAGGAGAAAAGCGTCAGAAATTCGCTCTGACGTGCCGCAATTTCTTCGGCGGTGAGTTTGAGTCCGGTGACCAGGCGTGAGAACCAGCCGACCCGATACGCCGGGAAGTCGCTCATGAGGGAGCTCAGGAGCGCATCAATGAGGCGGTCACGGCTAATCAGCCCGGTTTCGGTGGCTTCGATGAGGGCGCAGGACCAGCCGGGGTTGTTGTCCTTCTGCCCGGGCTTGTAAGAGTCACGCTGGGTGAGGGATACGTCCCGGTTACCTTCGACGGCGAGCATACCCCAGATGAGTTCTTCGCGGAGCTGTTCGTCCTCGCGCAGCAGCGGGAGGATCAGCTCGCGGTCGCAATTGATGAGGGCGGTGTAGTAGTCCTCGTCGTGTTCGAGGCGCGCCCCGCCGTAGAGCTCAGCTAGGCGCATGGCAACGCCTCCGGTGAACCAGCCGAACTCTGCGTAGGCTTTGACGCGGTCCTGTGTGACGGTTCCGGGCGTGTTTTTACCGAGCTGGGAGCCGTATGGGGTGGTGGTGATGTCGAAGTACTGCCAGCGGCGGTAAATCTGTTCGAGGGTACCGCCGACCGCCAGGATGTTGGCGAGGTTGCGGTTGAAGTGCATGATGTCGCTCCAGGTTTTCTGCTGCCTGGTGAGCGGGTAAATGACTTCGCCGGGGAGCGGCTCGGTGATGACACCTTCGGGGAAGGTGTGCGTTTCGGGGCGTTTACTCATGGTGGTCTTTCGGAAGGAAGCTGAGGCGAGCTTTTGAGGCGTCGTCTTTTAGTGCGGTGCGTGGTGTGTCTAACCGGCGGCATGTTCGCGGTAGAGAATGCTGACCGCCAGCGCATGCTTGCAGGGGCCTCGCGTACCGCGGTACTTCAACCACCAGGGGCAGGAGCAGAGGTACCCCTCCACGGCGTACGGGTCGGCGGGCAGCACCACGGTGTACGTGTTCTCACCGCTGCGTACACTGTACTCACCGGTGCCGTGCTCCCCCGCCCCGACCCGCTCAATAGCGCCGGAGTCGGCAAGCTTTTTCGCGCCGACCAGGCGCGGGTGCATGGCGGTCAGCGCCTCCGGATGCACGGGCAGCGGGCGGTGGAAATACTCGCCAGCGTGCGCGTCAAAACCAACCTGGCCGGAGGAAGCCAGCAGGGCGAGGGCGTCGCGGGTTGCCGCCTCATCCAGGCCGGCGCGGGCAGACATGACGGGCACGTCAATGCGCGGCTCGAAGGAAAGCAGCACGCTGAGCATGTCAGCGTTCTGGGCGGTGTTCGGGTTAGACAGCGCCTGCAGCACGGATCCCTCGCCGGAGAACCCGCGTGACTTTTCGGGGCTCAAACCAATGCTCAGGCGTGCGCCGGGCAGGTGCGCCACCCACACGCTGGGCACGGGCGCGTTACCGGCGCTCACGGGCTCACTGTATGCGTCCAGGCGCTGAATGTGGCGGATGAGCGGCTCAAGCACGCGCAGACGCTCGGGGCCCGCCACGCATACGGATCCGGCGGTGGCGCGGGTGGCGAGCCGCAGGGAACGCACGGCACGGGTCGCCCACAGGACCGCCTTGGTGCTGGAGTTACGCGGCAGGGAGTGGATGAAAGTTCGGGCGGCGGCAGCGTCCAGGCTGTGCACCGGGCTCATGCGGGATGAGAGCATCTGCGTTTCTGCAAAGCCCTTGAGCCAGCGGATGGGCAGCGGCACTTTTTCTTCCATGACGGAGCCGTCAAGGGTGGTGGTGAGCAGCCCGTCGTCGCCGACGTTCAGGTGGATGGGCTCCCCTGCCCTGAGGGAGGCGAGCGCGGCACGCAGGGGCGGGTTGACGTCTACGTTGGTGACGCCTACGGCGCTGTGGCTGGCGTCGAGTGCGCTGGAGTCAACGTCGAGGCGCGCGTACACTCCGCAGCAGGCGCTGAAGGATTCGAAGCGTAGGCCTTCGGCGGTGCTGGTGACGACGGGGTCTGCGGCGCGTAGGGCTCCGGCGAGGGAGCTGGGCGGCACGTAGAAGCGGGTGCGGGCGACCCTGGCGACGACCAGTAGTGCGGTGGCGTAGACGTCTGCTCGTTCGAGGAACCCGGAGAAGAAGTACGGGTGGGAGGCGGCACCTTCGGGGGTGCTGCCGCCGCTGGTGGCGAGGCTGAGCGCGCGGGAGTCGGCGCCGTCGATGAGGGCTGACGGGGCGGTGTACGTGTAATCGAGGGTGTAGGCGCTCATGGCTTCTTTGCCTTTCGTATGTGGTGTATACGTCCTATCATGCCGTAAAGATTCGCGTCCCGCTACCGCTTTCGTCATTGCCGTTTGGTGCATAAAAAATCCCCGGCATTCTCGGTTGAGAACTGCCGGGGAGAAGCTCTATTTGGCTCACCCTCGGTGGGGTGGGCGTGGGCTCTGGTAGAGGCTGGCTAGACGACGATCTGGCCGTTGAAGCGCATTGCCAGGCCGTACAGGACCACTGCGATAACCCAGATAACAATCACGGTGACGGTCAGGCGGATCAGGTTCTTAGACGCCATACCGGAGGAGTTCAGGGAGTTGGTCATACCGCCGCCGAACATATCGGAGAGGCCGCCGCCCTGACCGCGGTTGAGCAGCACAAGCATTACTGCGATCACGCTGGTGATGGCGATGATGACCATGAGTACGTTCATGATGACGTCCATGGGGACCTTCCTTCGTTGTCTTCTGGTGGGGTGCCTGGACTGCGGGGCGCAGACAGACGGGTTTAACTATACGCTACAGCCGCCATTCGGTCACGTTGAGGCGGCTTTTTATGCGGCGCGGTTGCTGCGGCGCTGGTATTCGCTGGGGGTCAGTTGCAGGGCTGCGGGGCGGTCGGTGAGCACACGCTGGGCGGTGAGTTCGTCGCCTTCGGTGTCGTAGGCGCGCACATATCCGCCGTCGATGAGGTAGTAGGTGAACTGCTGCGCGGCTGCCCAGTAGGCGCCTCCTTCAGCGTAGAAGCCCTGGTCTACCCAGTCACGCAGGGTGAGGGTCACGGGGATTTCCGGTGAGGAGGTGCGGCTGTAGAGCTGGTCGAGGAATGCTTCTCGGCGGCTCTCGAAGTACTGGTATTCGGGCGAGGGTTCCTGGTATTCTGCGCCGCCCGCGTAGCCGATGTTGCCGCCGTCATTGCCGGGTAGGCGCGGGGCACTCACTTTGCGGTTGCGCAGGTAGCTGTAGAGAATCATGCCGACGAGGGCTGCGATGACCAGGGAAAAACCAAAGCTGAACATGCCGTTAAGTGTACGGGGCGAACCGCGGGGTCGGCGTATTCTGGGTGGGTTTTGCGGTTAGGGGCGAACGCGCCCGGCTCTTACCCTCGCCTCTTATGCCTGATTCCTACTCCCGGCTCATGCACCCGCCTCTTACGCCCGCCGCTAGCTCGGTGGCGGTTAAATGGTTCAGCGCCCGGTCGGGTGGGTACCCGCCGGGCGCTGTAACGCTATGAGACGCTGTGGTGCGTCGGGGTTTTATGCGTCGAAGCGTGCGATTGCTGCGAATTCGTCAGCCTGCAGGGATGCGCCGCCGACGAGCACGCCGTCCACGTCTTCCTTGCCCATGATGGAGGGTGCGGAGGAGGACTTGACGGAGCCGCCGTAGAGAACGCGGACCTTCTCTGCAACGTCTGCGGAGTAGAGCTTAGCGATTTCTGCGCGGATTGCTGCGGACATTTCCTGTGCGTCGTCTGCGGTTGCGACCTTGCCGGTGCCGATTGCCCAGACGGGCTCGTATGCGATGACGAGGGTTTCTGCCTGCTCTGCGGTCAGACCTGCGATGGAGCCGCGCAGCTGCTCGAGGGTGTACTCGACGTGGGTGCCTGCTTCGCGGATTTCGAGGGGCTCACCGACGCAGAGGACGGGGGTCAGGCCGTGCTTGTATGCTACCTGGACCTTTGCCGCGCACAGCTCGTCGCTTTCGTGGTGGTAGGTGCGGCGCTCGGAGTGGCCGACGAGCACGAAGGTTGCGCCGAGCTTGGAGAGGAATGCGCCGGAGATTTCGCCGGTGTATGCGCCGGAGTCGTGGACGGAGAGGTCCTGGCCGCCGTAGAGGATGTCCAGCTTGTCGCCCTCGACGAGGGTCTGCACGGAGCGGATGTCGGTGAAGGGCGGGAAGACGGCTACTTCGGTTGCGGAGAAGTTGAAGTTTGCGTCGTCGAGGGTCCATGCGAGCTTCTGGACGAGGGTGACTGCCTCTGCGTGGTTGAGGTTCATCTTCCAGTTGCCTGCGATGAGGGGCTTACGCGACATAGTTCGCTCCTTAGCTTTCCCGCGCGGTATGCCGGGCGGGGTTGTTGTTCGGAATTTTCCTTTTCTATTTTAGAGGGTTGGCGGCATATTTTCACTGGTTCGGCGCAGTTTTATGCTGTGCCTTGACTATTCTCACCCCGCGTTCATCGGTTTCTTTCGACCCTTGCCGTTTTGCGGGTTCTGTAGCCATTTAAACGGGTGCAGGGGAAGCCTCATGGTGGCTTCCCCTGCGGATGCACTTCCTCGGTTTCTAGAGAATCTACAGCTGCCCGAACCCTTGCGGGTAAATCGGCTCGTAGGTGTTGCGGTTACTGTAGCCGTCGCGGTCAACCACAATCACCCACTGCCCACGCAGATGCTCCACAGCCAGCGAGAAACGCCCCAGATACTTCAAATATTTGCGGATATCCTGCTTCTCCCCCGTCTCCTTAACGTAAAACGCAAGGTCCTTAGCCTTAGTCGTGTACAGGGTGCTCACCAGGATATTTCGGCTCGTATTTTTAGGTTTCTCACCCGCAATAAAATCATCAACAACGTTGGCGCTCAGCACGTTCTTGTCAGCCGAAATAACCCATCCGCGCTTCTCCCTGTACAGGCGAAGAATTTCGGGGTGCAGCACCTTTTCCGGGTCCGTGACCTTAGAAAGAGGCTCCGTATCGCCCGTGTGGTAGAAGTAATTCATCGACGCGAAGTAGTACGCCAAGAACGCGTACAGGCCAGCGCGGTCGTAGTTATCCATTCCGGGCTGTTGAATAGGGTACGGCACGTTCTGCGCAGCCTGCGCCTCGGTGGCAGGAATGAAGCGCCCCTTACGTTCGAATGCCGTATAAACCAGCGGCCCGGAGGAAGGCCCCAAGCTGTGGAGCTCATCGTACTTCTCCGTGGGTTCCAGGCGCACAAATTCCTGGTCACGCTTCTTATCGGCCTGGGACTCCGAGCCCATCTCATTGAACAGTTTAGTGCCCCAGCCAAACGCTATCGCGACGAGGGCGGCACCGGCGAACACGCCAGCTCGTATAAACTTGGCGCGAGAAATCATAGACCTCATGAGTGCTCGTTGCTCGTTGTATCCAGGTCCGCCGTATCCGGGTCCACCAAAGTTATTCGTCATGTTGCTCTCCCTCCCCTAGCTCAAACTATTTTCTGGGATGAATTGGACGGGCCTCCACTCATTCGTGAATTGTGTGCGTAGAGTCCCGTGTATTGCGCCGTCACGGATCAGGCCGCGCGTATCAAAATCGGTGATGGGGTACACCTGGTTTGTGTCTTTGCGGTACACCTGAACTTCGGGAAGAATATCGAACCGCACGTTCCATTCCACAATTTTTAGCGTCTCGTCGATGAGGCGCGGCTGCCCCTCCAGAAGGTTCATGGTCAGAACCTTAGAGGCAGGCGTGATGACCCAGCCTTTACCCTCTTCGTAGAGGTCCTGAATGGCGGGGAAGAACATTTCTTCGCTGATATTGTCGATCCGCAGAACTGCCGGTTCGGAGGCGAGAATCATGTAGTTTTGGCAGGCGTAGTAGTAGCCCAGGTAGGGCCGCAGGTTTGACACCTTGTAAGCATTCGGCGTGTACCTCACGCCCGGGGCAGGTGCCGAGTAGGCGGGGTGGTCCCGGTTTGCGGGTGTGTAGGGCCCAATCACGCCATCGGCTACATACGGGTATGTCCCGGTGTAGTCTTTTTCGTCAAAGAGCATTTGAGTGTTGACGGTCATTCTTTGCCTCCTTGGATTCGATGTTCACTAGTTGCCGTTTTCATAAGCTGCCGAGGTGGTTCTGGGCTGCTCGGGGCGGTTGGGCTCAGCACCTGGGCGTCTTCGCCCGCATGTATTCGCTTGTCTGTATTTGTTTGCCTGTGGAGGTGCGTGCGCTCCCTGTTTCACTCCCCCGCAGTAACCGTATGGGTACCGCCCGGTGAGCACCGGGAACCTGTACATTTCCAGTCTAGTAAAGCTGCCTCTATCCCTCCCAGGTACAGGCCGCACATCTAGGGAATCCACAGCATATAGCCAGGAAACAGCCCCGTCCCTGCCCGCGCAGGATTATCCGGGCATGAGTGGGCATGCAGAAACCCCCGCCGGAACGGTACCGAAATACCGCCCCGACGGGGGTTCCTTACACTAAAACCGTGTACTAAATCTGTGCACCCAGATTAGGCGCCCAGTGCCTCCAGGCCGGGCAGGGTCTTACCCTCAATGTACTCGAGGGAAGCGCCACCACCGGTGGAGATGTGGCCGAACTGCTCGTCCTTGAAGCCCAGGTTACGAACTGCCGAAGCGGAGTCGCCACCACCAATGATGGAGAATGCGTCAGAGTCGACGATAGCCTGTGCAACCGCGCGGGTACCCTCAGCGAAGGGAGCAATCTCGAACACGCCAACGGGGCCGTTCCAGAAGATGGTCTTTGCAGCCTTAATCTTCTCAGCGAAGATTTCGCGGGTCTTGGGGCCAATGTCCAGGCCCTCAGCCTCTGCACCAAGCTTACCGCCGGTCAGATCCTCAATGGGGCGGATCTCGGTGTTAGCGTCAGCGGAGAATGCGTCAGACCAAACAACGTCAACTGCGGTGATGATCTCGGTGCCCTTCTCGGGAGCTTCCTTCAGGTAGCGCAGAACGTTCTCGACCTGGTCCTTCTCCAGCAGCGACTGGCCAACCTCGTAGCCCTGTGCGTAGGCGAAGGTGTAACCCATACCGCCACCGATCAGGATGGTGTCAGCCTTACCGATCAGGTTGTCAATCACGGCGAGCTTATCGGAAACCTTAGCGCCACCCATGACCACAACGAAGGGACGCTCGGGATCGTTCAGGGTCTTAGCCAGAACGTCAACTTCCTTCTTCACCAGGTCACCCAGGTATGCGGGCAGACGCTTAGCAACGTCGTAGACGGAAGCGTGCTTGCGGTGAACCGCGCCGAATGCGTCGTTCACGTATGCGCCGTTCTCGCCGGTCAGTGCAACCAGCTCGTTAGCGAACTCGCCGCGCTCTGCGTCATCCTTGGAGGTCTCGCGTGCGTCGTAGCGGACGTTCTCAACGACCAGAACTTCGCCGTCAGCCAGGGCTGCTGCCTTAGCCTTTGCGTCCTCGCCTACCAGGTCGGTTGCAACCTTCACGGGCACGGATGCCAGCTCAGCCAGGCGTGCAGCTGCCGGTGCGATGGAGTACTGGGGATCTACCTTGCCCTTGGGGCGGCCCAGGTGTGCGGTCACGATAACGCGTGCGCCAGCCTTGGCAAGCTTCTCAATGACGGGCAGGGATGCGCGGACGCGGCCGTCGTCGGTGACAACGCCGTCCTTCAGGGGTACGTTCAGGTCGGAACGGACGAGAACGTGGCGGCCTGCGACGCCTTCTTCGAGCAGTTCGGACAGTGCCTTAGCCATAGGAATTCCTCCTGGATAGGTGGGTTTATATACCGTTTCCATCATACCGAACATTAGGGTGATTGACAGCCTAGTAAATAGCTTTTATATGGTGTTTTTCCGCAGAATATCGCGGATATTCGCACTCTCTATCAGCTATTTTCTTACGGTATTTTTGACCCAAAAAGGGCGACGGAAAATAGTATGTTTATACATTTTGGGGTTTTATTAAGACCCTTTAGACAGAGCCTTGGTACAGCAAACCCCGACTCCCCCGCTTGATGCGGTGGTGCCGGGGTTCACTATGCGTTAGTTACGCGGGGTGACGCTTACACTTGGTGAGCGTCGTAAGCCTATTGGGGCTTAGAGGGATGCCACAACCTTGTTGGTGAACATCACGAGGCGTGCAACGTAGCCGTACTCGTTGTCGTACCAAGCGATAACCTTCACCTGGTCGCCGATGACCTTGGTCAGCGGTGCGTCGAAGACGGTGGAGATGGGCTCACCCTCGATGTCCTTGGACACGATGGGATCCTCGTTGTACTTGATGATGCCCTTCATGGGGCCCTCAGCTGCTGCCTTGACTGCTGCGTTGACTTCCTCAACGGTGACCTCGCGCTCAGCGGTGAAGGTCAGGTCGGTGATGGAGCCGGTGATGGTGGGAACGCGGACTGCGAAGCCGTCCAGCTTACCCTTCAGCTCGGGCAGAACCAGGCCAACAGCTGCTGCTGCACCGGTGGAGGTGGGGACCATGTTCACAGCTGCTGCGCGTGCACGGCGCAGGTCGCGGTGGGGAGCATCCTGCAGACGCTGGTCAGCGGTGTATGCGTGGATGGTGGTCATCAGACCCTGCTTGATGCCGAATGCGTCGTTCAGGACCTTAGCCATCGGAGCAAGGCAGTTGGTGGTGCAGGATGCGTTGGAGACGATGTGGTGGTTAGCTGCATCGTACTGGTCGTCGTTCACACCCATGACAAAGGTGCCGTCAATGTTCTTACCGGGAGCGGAGAGGATAACCTTCTTAGCGCCAGCCTCGATGTGTGCCTTTGCCTTGCTGCCTTCGGTGAAGAAACCGGTGGACTCGAGGACTACGTCAACGCCCAGGTCCTTCCAGGGGAGGTTCTGGGGGTCACGCTCAGCGAGGATCTTGATTTCCTTGCCGTCAACAACCAGCGCGCCTTCCTTGACCTCAACCTCTGCGTTGAAGCGACCCATGATGGAGTCGTACTTGAGCAGGTGTGCCAGGGTCTCAACATCGGTGAGGTCGTTGATTGCGACGATCTCGAAGCCGACGCCCTCGGTCTGAGCTGCGCGGAAGAAGGTGCGGCCGATGCGGCCGAAGCCGTTGATTGCTACGCGTACAGTCACTGGAGTATCTCCTTGTCAGTGCGTTGGTGGCGGGGTACAAATCCGATGCCTTGTGGGCTCTGGTTTAGTCGGATTTGTCCGTGCTCTATGTTGCCCGGTGCGTTCCGCCGTTGTTGGTAATAATCCTACCCTAGTTTGTGTGTGTTTTGGTGTGTTATATCGAGAAATTTTTGTGAGTTGCGCCATAAAAACCGGCAAAAACCCGTTGTTTTCTGTTGGTTTGCGTTGTGTTCATGCTTAGAAAATGTTGCGATACGGTCACGGCAACATAAACACACATGAAACGCACATTTACTAAAAACCGCGCCATATCAAGGCAAAATCTGAGGGTAAAAAATACCCTTTCACCTGCGAATGGGTTTCAATGACGCCCCATGCGCTCGCACGCAGTGCAATTTCTCACGCGAAAACAGACGAGCCCAACGTAAGACACACCACAGCCTTAAACCGGGTTAAATACGCTCCCGGCACACAGTTTTCGTGTCGCGTTTCGTGTCGCCCGCGGCGCATCATACGGGACACCGCATGAGCACCCCCGCGGACACACAGCACAAGCACACAGCACAGGGTCAGCACGGGCACGCCGGGTAGGCGGCGAGTACACGATCCTAATAAACGACCAGCGCCACAGCACCCAGCCCCGAATGAGCCGACAGCACCGGCGGCAACGCACTCACCAAAAACTCCGGCGCCGAAGAAACGGCGGCATCATGAACGAGGGAGCTCTCCCCCAGCATCTGCTGAACCTGCTCATACAGCTGCAGCGCCTGCGCCGCATTGCCCACATGATGCACCGCAACCACCTCACCGCGCGGGGATGCGGCAAGCGAAGAACTAGCGGGGTCGGCGGCAGTAGAGCCCACTGAAGCAGAGCTGAGCGCCGCCGCATGCTGATGCTCGCGGCAGGTCTGTACCGTCACCTCCACCAAGCGTTCCAGGGCGCGCGCCGCAGTGCGGGGGCGCTCCACATACGCCAGCTTGCCCTCGGTGATCGTGCCAATCGGCTTAATCTGGAACATCTGCCCCACCATCGCCAACGCCGGGGAAACACGGCCACCGCGGCGCAACGCATCAAGGGTTGGGATATAGAAGTAGAGCGTGGACTGCTCGCAGACAGACTGAATGTAGTCCACCAGCTGCGCGGGGCTCAATTGTTCCGAGCTCAGATAGTCAGGGCTCGGGTAGTCAGGGCTCCGAACAAAATCAGAGGAAGCAGAGTTCAGCACCTCCAGGGCACGCACCACCGCATGACCGTAGGCACCCGCGACCGTGCGGCTATCCACCACGCTCACACCCTTAGAACCCAGGCGGCTGAGGCGGGCACCGGTGCGTGCCGCCTCCACCGTACCCGAGAGCTCACCGGACAGATGCACCGACACCACATGCGTAAAACCTCGCGACGCCAACTCGTCATACACATCAGCAAACACGCCCGGCGCGGGCCCGGAAGTGCTCACCGTCTGACCCATCACGTGCGCAAGCATAATCGCCTCATCCACCTCAGCGGCGGTCAAATCCTGCAGCTGACAATCCGGCTCACCAGGCGTGCGAATAGTCACCGGCATCGGAACGAGCACAAAATTACCGCGAGCGCTCAGGCGCTGCACGAGCTCCGGGTCGAGGGCGGCGGCGCTATCGGTCACCACGGCAATGCGGTTCTCTGCTTTGTTCTCTCGCTCCATATTCCGGCCCTTCTTCCGGTTCGTCAGTGCGTGATTCGATGACGAACCCTCTCCTAGCGTTCCCTGAACATTATGGCACTCATCACTACCGCAGTACAGCAAAGCCCCGCCGCGCCTCCGGGTTCGTTCCGTTGAACGAACCGAAGCCACAGCGGGGCTTGTACTTTATCTAAAAAGCTTAGATCACGATGTTCACGAGCTTAGGCGCACGCACAATCACCTTGCGGATCTCAGCGTCACCAATCGAACGCTGAACAGCGGCATCCGCCAGAGCCAGCTCCTGAAGCTCCTGCTCGGAAATATCCTTCGCAACCTCCAGACGAGCCTTGACCTTGCCCTTAATCTGCACGATAGCGGTGACGGTGTCATCCACCAGCAGAGCCGGGTCAACCTCGGGGAAGCCCGCGGTCAGAACCGGGGTGTCGTGGCCGAGAGCGTGCCACATGTCCTCAGCGGTGTACGGTGCGTACAGCGACAACAAAATAGCGATAGTCTCAGCAGCCTTACGGACAGCCGGGTCAGCCGCACCAGCACCGGAGTCAATAGCCTTACGGGTAGCGTTCACAAGCTCCATGGTCTTAGCAACAACCACGTTGAACTTGCCGTTATCCAGCAGGCCCTGAACCTCGTGCACGGTACGAGCAATCAGCTTCTGCAACTCCAAGTCACCGGTGGTTGCGTCAACGCCGGGTTCGCTGGTGACGTCCTGAGCCACACGCCATGCGCGAGCCAGGAACTTCTGCGAACCGGACGGGGAAACATCCGCCCAGTCCACGTCATCCTCGGGCGGGGACGCGAAAATCATGGTGGTGCGGATAGCGTCCACACCGAACTTGTCGAGCTGCTCACCCAGGTTCACGCCGTTACCCAGCGACTTGGACATCGCCTTACCGCCGTTGAGCACCTGACCCTGGTTCATGAGCGCCTTGAACGGCTCATCGTGCTTGATCAGGCCCAGGTCGCGAACAACCTTGGTGAAGAAGCGTGCGTACAGCAGGTGCAGAATAGCGTGCTCCACACCGCCAACGTACATATCGACGGCACCCCACTCGCTCATAGCCTGCGGGTTGAAAGGAGCCTTGTCGTAGTTCGGGGAAACGTAACGCAGGAAGTACCAGGAGGAATCCACGAAGGTGTCCATGGTGTCCGAGTCACGGCGAGCCTGCTTGCCACACTCAGGGCAAGGCACAATCGCCCAGTCATCAGCGGCGGCCAGGGGCGACTGGCCCTTAGGAGCCAGCTGCTCACCGCGCAGGTTATCGGGCAGCAGCACCGGCAGCTGATCCTCAGGAACCAGAACCTCGCCACAATCCTCACAGTGAATCACGGGGATGGGGGTACCCCAGAAACGCTGGCGGGACAGCAGCCAGTCACGCAGACGGTAAATGACCTTACCCTCACCGGTGCCGGCAGCCTCAACCAGCTCAATAGCCTTAGCGAGCGCCTCAGCCTTCGGCAGGCCGGTCAGCTCACCGGAGTTGATGAGCACGCCGTCACCAGCTGCGGCAATACCGCTGGTAGCCGGGTCCTCAGCGCTCTCAACGTCCAGGACCTTCACGATGGGCAGGTCGAACTTCAGGGCGAACTCAAGGTCACGCTGGTCGTGCGCGGGCACAGCCATAATCGCGCCGGTACCGTAGTCAGCGAGCACGTAGTCAGAAGCCCAGACGGGCAGCTTCGCGCCGGTCAGCGGGTTAATCGCGTAGCGGCCGGTGAACACGCCGGTCTTCTCGCGGTCGGAGGACTGGCGGTCAATATCGCTCAGTGCCTTAATGTCTTCGCGGTACTGCTCCAGGGCGGCCTTGTGCTCGGGTGCCACGATCTGCTCGGCGAACGCCGCATCCGCAGCAACCACGATGAAGGTTGCGCCGTACAGGGTGTCCGGGCGGGTGGTGAACACGGTGAAGGACTCAGCAGGCTGATCCTCGGTCGCCTCAATCTCGAAGCGCACCTCAGCACCCTCGGAGCGACCGATCCAGTTGCGCTGCATGAGCAGAACACGGTCGGGCCACTTGCCCTCCAGCTGCTCCATGTCATCCAGCAGCTGCTGCGCGTAATCAGTGATCTTGAAGTACCACTGGTTCAGCGACTTCTTAGTCACGGTAGTACCGCAACGCTCACACGCACCGTTGACAACCTGCTCGTTCGCGAGCACGGTCTGGTCCTTGGGGCACCAGTTGACCATGGAGTCCTTGCGGTACGCCAGGCCCTTCTTGTAGAACTGCTCGAACAGCCACTGAGTCCACTTGTAGTACTCGGGGTCCGAGGTGTGCAGGCGGCGGCTCCAGTCAGCGGCAATAGCGTAACGCTTGAAGGACTCAGCCTGAGTCTCAATGTTCTTGTACGTCCACTCCTTGGGGTGAGTGTCGTTCTTAATGGCTGCGTTCTCAGCGGGCAGGCCGAAGGAGTCCCAGCCAATCGGGTGCAGAACATCGTAGCCGCACTGCTTAAAGTAGCGGGCGTTCATGTCACCAATAGCGAATGCCTCCGCGTGACCCATGTGAAGGTCACCGGAGGGGTACGGGAACATATCCAGCACATACTTGCGGCCCTTGGGGGCGTCACCGGTGGGCTGGAAAACCTTCGTTTCGTCCCAGTAGGGGCGCCACTTGGCTTCCATAGCGCGGAAGTCGTACGCATTTTCGTTGCGTTCGGTCTCTACCTGAGCAGACACAGCGATTCCTTAAATAAAGACAGGTTGATAAAAACTTAACCCTCCAAGTGTAACGCGAAACCCGCACCGCGCCAGAGTTGAGACTGTCTCGACTACCAAATGGACGGCACCACCCACCCGACCACCTGCGCAATCACCCGCCCAACCACCGATGCGGCAGTCGGGTTTCAGAGCCCTTTCAGGCTTCTCCCCTAGAATTAAGAACGGGACTTAGCCGTCCCAGTACCCAACCCGCGAAAGGTACCCATGACCTCCACCGTTACCCCGGACTCCCCCAACACCTCAGTTCTTGAGGGCGTGCCCGGCCCGCTCATTCCCGGCACCCGCCACGACGCCCTCATTGGTGACGGCGCGCAGGCGGTCATGACCCGCTACTGGCAGTACGGCAAAGGCATGAACGACGGAACCTTCCCCGAAGGCTCCTACCCCGTGCTGCTCGTGCACGGCTTCCGCGGCGACCACCACGGCCTCGAAATCATCGCGAACTACCTGCTGAAGCTCATCCCGAACGTCAGCATCATCAGCCCCGACCTGCCCGGCTTTGGCCGCTCCGCAGACCTGCCCGAAAACACCCAGGGTGAGGACAGCATCGACGCGTACGTGGCGTGGCTGAACGACTTTGTGGAACACATCAACCCCGCCCGTGAGGATGCACAGCGCCTGCCGCTGCACGTGGTCGGCCACTCCTTCGGTTCCATCGTCACCAGCGCCTTCGCCGCCGCACACCCGAACTCGCTCACGCTGCTCTCGCTCATCAACCCCATCAGCGAACCCGCCCTCGAAGGCAGTCAGCGCGTCGCCTCCCGCCTTGCCTCCCTCTACTACCGCACCGGCGCGGCACTACCCGAAAAAATCGGCTACCCGCTACTGCGTTCACAGCTGATTACCCGCGCCTCCAGCGAAGTCATGATGCGCACCAAAGACAAAGCAATGCGCCGCTTCATCAACGGCCAGCACGCCGCCTACTTCGGCTCCTTCGGCTCCCGCCGCGGAGTGCTCAGCGCCTACGAAGCGTCCATTACGCACACCGCCGCCGAATACGCCGCCGCCATCCGAGTACCCGTGCAGATGCTCGTTGCTGAAGACGACGACCTGGGCACCCCCGAAACAGCTCGCGCCATGTACGCGACGCTGACCTCCCGCGACCTACCCGCTACTTCGACCGGTGCCCGCGAGCGCCTGGACATGATCCCCGAAGTCGGGCACCTCATCCACTACGAAACCCCTCGCCGCGCCGCGGAACTCATCGCCGATTTCGCCGCCGACCACTCAGGGAACGAGAAGTAAGGAACCAACATGAAACTCATGGTTGACGCCCGATACACCCGTATCGGCTTCCACGACGGCATCAGCCGCTACACTGCGTCCCTGCTGGGCGCGCTCAAAACCCTCATCGACACCGGCGACGAAGCCGCCACCGACCTCGACCTGACCATGATTATTAGCGACGAACGTCAGCTGGACATGCTGCCCGATTTGCCGCACGTGAAAATCTGCTCGCCCACCGGCCCACTCGAACCGACCGCCTCGCTGCAGCTGAATAAGTACGCGCCGGACGTGGTGTTCTCCCCCATGCAGACCATCGGCTCCACCGGACGCAAATTCAAGCTGATCCTCACCCTGCACGACCTGATTTACTACTCGCACCCGACCCCGCCCGGGTTCCTGCCCGCACCGGTGCGCGTGGGCTGGCGACTCTTCCACAAGACCTACGCCCCGCAGCGCTTCCTGCTCAACCACGGCGACGCGGTCGTGACGGTTTCTGAGTCGACCGCCTCACTGATTCGTGAGCACGAGCTGACCACCAAGCCGCTGTTCGTGGTGCCCAACGCCCCGCAGCCCGGCAGCATCGTCTCCCGCCAGACCGCGCTGGAACGCGCCACCACCCGCGAAGAGCAGCCCGTCAAGCACCTGGTGTACATGGGTTCGTTCATGCCGTACAAGAACGTAGAAACCCTGTTGCTGGCGATGCGTTCCCTGCCGGATTACCGCCTGCACCTGCTGTCGAAGATGCCGCCGCAGCGTCTGGTGCAGCTCACCGACGAGCGCCTCATCGGTGAGAACGTGGAGGTGCACAACGGCGTGAGCGATGAGGAGTACCAGCAGCTGCTCCGCCAGGCGCACGCGCTGGTGACTGCCTCCCGCGAGGAGGGTTACGGTCTGCCCGTGGTTGAGGCCCAGGCTGCCGGTTGCCCCGCGGTGATTAGTGACATCCCGATTTTCCGTGAGATCGCCCCGCACGCCGCGTTCGCGCCGGTTGACGGTGCCCCGGAGGCGCACGCCGCCGACTGGGTCAAGGCAATTCGTTCCCTGGAGGACACCGCCGTTCGCGAGCGCGTGATTATTGACGGCTTGTCGGATGTGCGCCGCTACTCCTGGCGCGACTCGGCGCTCAAGCTGCTGGAGGTCGTGCGCGGGCTCTAAAGCTTGCGTTGGGCAAAGAAATGCCGCCGCACTCCCCCGAAACTCGGGAGGGTGCGGCGGCATTCTCATATTCAATTCATGGGCGCCGGGTAGCGTATGCGGCTTGCCGCAACCATATACAGCGGCGGTTCGCTACGCACTTCCTCCGCGCCGACGCAGGGAACCCGCCCTCGCAGAGCTCGGGCACCCTGAGGGCGCATCCGGAAGGTGCAGCCTCACCGCATCACACCGGGGCAGAAATCCTTAGACCGTAGCAAAGCTACCGGTACGAGCCGCTTCCTTCGCAGCCAGCTCATCCGCATGACCGTACGCGTAGAAAATCTTCGCGTCATCCAGCTCAGCAAATCGAGCCAGGTAGCGGCACACCGCGCCACGCTGAGCCTTCGTCATCGAGGACAGCAGCACAGGATCCGGGTGAGTAATGCCGTTGTCGCGGCTCGGTGCCGAATTGCCGAACTGGGGCTCGTAATCGGAGGTGATATTGGTGAAGCTCATCGGTGAGCACCTTTCCTTAGGGCGTTTCTTAGGGTAGCGCCGCAACAATGCAGACGCTACATATAACACCGCGAAAAGAACCTACGGAGATCATCGGAAGTCTCTTCGCAGTAGTGGTTGTGATACCTCTAAACTACCCAAGAGCTAATCAATGTTCAAGAACCACCAGGGAACGCCCCCATAGTGGACACGTCCCTGGTTGTCAGGAAGAAATCAGGGGCATCATAGCGGCATACGACCGCCGAGTTCCCCACCGAACTAAAACCCACCCGAAAGCCAGCGTGAAAGCCAGCCCGAAAAGCAGAAATGCTGCCGCACTCACACAGAGTGCAGCAGCATTTCCAAAGCTAATTATGCATGCTACGCCATAGTTGCGTAGAGACCGCGTTCAGCGTCCTTACGAGCCAGCTCGTAAGCGTGACCGTACGCGTAGAAAATCTGGGCGTCATCCAGGTCGGGGAAACGCGCCAGGTAACGGAACACTGCATTACGCTGAGCCACGGTCATGTCCGCGAGTAGTTCAACATTGGGGTGGCTAATGCGGTTAGCGCGTGCAACAGCAGAACCTCCGCCTGCTTTTTCGTAGGCGGGGGTGATGAGAGTCTGAGTCATCAGTATTTATCTTTCTTAGGTGCGTGCGGTTGTGAAGCGCACGCGGAGTTGAGTGATAGATACCGCCAATACCACCTCGACAAGCGTCGAAATAGTATCCGCAGTGCTGAATATATTACCGTGGATACGAAGACTACGCCAATTAGAATCACCCAAACCCCAGCAAATCTTAGGTGCACACGAATGCATAAAAATTCTGGGGTGTCCTTCCAACAGCACCGCATAAGCACCCTAAACTACAGCGCTCTGCCCTGCTTTACTCTCCTGCTTTTCTCCCCTGCGAGATTATGTTCCTCTGCATCCTCCGCGTCTTCATCCTCACCGTCAAGACCCAGAAGAGCAGTCACCATCGGCAAAGGATTGAACTCGCTCAGCTGACCCGTGCGGTCTACCTTGCGCATCATGAACGCACGCTGCAAACGCCGCTGAGTCCACGGCGAAAGCACCATCATCAGCAGCGCCTCCACCACAAAAATGCCGACCAGAATCCATAGCAGCAGATCCGAAGAACCCGCCTGCTCACGCAGCTGCTGAGCATCCGCCACCAGACGGTCAAAGCCCTCCGAATGCAGGCGCGACGTATCAAGCCCCGTCAACGCGGACAGGCTCACCGGCGACGCCACATTCAGCAGCACCGACAGCATCAGCAGAAGCACCGCATACAGCCCGTAATGCGTGGTGCGCATCAGCTTCTTCACGCGCGCAAAACCGTGGTTCAGTTCCGTACCAATATCGGTGAAATCCGCCGCCTTCTGCGACTGCTCACCCGCCGGCATCATGTGCGGCACCAGGCGGTGCGCAAGCATCAACGGCACCGGCGAACACGCATCAAAATACTGCATGTGACTATTCACCGACGGGCCTGGCAGGGTCACAAAGCTGACGTCTACATCGGCGGGCTGAGTAATATTCGACCTGCCAATGCTGTCACCACGAGCGGAAATCTCGCACCGGTCAGCCACATCAAGATCCTGCAACATCGGCGCGTAGGCGCGCACATACAGGTGGCAGGCGCTACGCACCGACATCATGAGCACCAGAATCAGCGCGCCCCAAAACGCCACGGAAGCGGGCGTTAGCTCAGGGACCGCGCCCTCAACACACAACTGAGCCAGTAGCAGCATGAACACCGCATACAGCATGAAAACACCGTGCACGAAAAGCAGCGGAATCAGCCACTTCACGTAGGCGCGCGTGCCGTACGGGTTGACCAGGCGCACATCTTCCGGGGTGTTTACCGAGGTAGTTGCGGAGGCGCTTTCCCGTGCACTCTTGCGGCCAATACGCGCCCTGCCTTTGAAGGCACCCGGCACGCTCACAACCAGCGGCACCACGCTCAACGCCAGGGGCACCAGCATCGTATAGTGCAGCAGCGAACGGTACGGACCAAACAGCAGGGACGCTTCCACCAGCCAGGAGAACGCCGCGACCGCGCTCACCCACAGAAGCATGGCGCGGTTACGGTAACCGCCCGCAGCATCCAGGTGCCCCGGAATGTCGTTGCGGTCACTAGCGATAATGCTAATTGGGACCACACCACTACCCAGGCCGTAGAAGAAACGAATCGGCTTCTTACCCGCCGCCGCACGACGACGCAGAAGCTCATAGCTCAAATAGCCGCCCTGCGAATGGGCAATAATGCCCACTGCATCGCTACGGGAACTCAAATCGTCCAGCTGACGATCCAGACGCGCATAAATACGCTCCAAATCGCGCGACTCCGGGCTGGTCACCGTCTGAATCAGCTGCGTCGGAATAGCCTTCACCAGCGCCCACAGCTCACGGGCACGACGAGCCAAAACCCAGCCCACAATACCCAGGCCGAGCACCGCCGCCAGACCCGTAAATGCACCCTGCGGAGTACCCAGAGACGCCACAAAAGCATCACGGAACGTCATGAGTGCCATAGCCGCCAGCACCAGCCACAGCGCCACGTTCACAAACCGCGCCATAGAACGCAACAGGTGCCCGGCACGCTCATGCCAGGTCACGCCGGGGCGCTCATAGTAGAAGCAGAACATCAAAAACAGCGGCAAAACCGACACCAACCAGGGCAAATGCTCCTTCAACGGGCGGTAATGCCTGGGCCGCCAGAAGCCCTCCTGAAAAAGGAGGCTACGGCGAGTGACCGTGCGAACCGGGCGCGGCTTCGGCTGAGGCAGGCGTGGAAACTCAAGATTAGGCAGCTCGATATTCGAGAAATCGATGTTCGGGAGCTCTACCTTGGGAAGCTCAATTTTCGGCAGCTCAATCTTAGGGAGCTCCACCTTGGGTAACTCCACTTTGGGCAGCTCCACCTTCGGAAGTTCAACTTTCGGCAGACTGATTCTTGTAGATTCTTTGGGCTCGGAAGCTTCGGCGGGTTCTTCCTGCGCGGAGTTCTCTTCAACCTGCGGGCTTTCCTCAACCGAGTCAGCGGGGTCGGCAGGGTACTCCGTGCGCTCAATCGTCAACGAATACGTCAACTCGCTGTGGTGGCTCAGCGGGTTCACCTCGGCGGCAGGCGGGAAGGTATCACCGTCAGGAATCACCTCAACACGAACCCGCGCAGAAGCCTCTGCAGCAGGGTTCTCTTCGGAGGCGGCGACATAATCCGTGTTCAGCGCCAGCAGAGTCTGCACACTGTGCGCCACCGGCTTGCCAAAATACGCGAGCGTCTCCCCATGATTCTGGTAGCCGATACCGTGAACCAGCAGCACCGCCGCATCGTGATGCTTACCCTTACGATGCAGGGCACTCTTCGGATGCACAGAAGCATACTCAGCCAGCCGCCGCTGCTCACCATCAGGCAGCGCACTACCCTTCAGCAGATGAGGCACTTTCGACATGCCTCTCACCTCCTCGCCTCTGCGCACAGCGCACCCGCAAACCCGCGTAGCTCAACGCCCAACCCGGGGCAAAAACCGCCCCTCACTAGAACACTACAGCACGACTAGAAAATCACAGCACGTCCAAGCCGTCACAGCGAATCTGAACCGGGCGCTCCCCCACGTTCTTCTTCAACGCCGCAATCGTTGCACGCGTAGCACGCAACTCACGGGTCACCTGCTGGGCAATGCCGTACGAGAAGAACATCAGGGTACGCCAATCGCCCTGAACCGGCGCCTCCTCAGAATCCTCCTCAAGGGACTCCGACCAGGCAAAATACCCCTGATCCAGAGGAACCGGGCCCACAATACGCAACTGCTCACGCACCCGCTCCGGCAACGCAGAAGAGCCCAAGAACTCCTCCATGAAGGCGCGAACATCCGCCTCCGCACCGGTCACCGCAGCCGTACGAACCGCCGGAGGCAGACCCGTCTGAGCGCGCTCCTCCAGCTCCTGACGAGCAAACCACGCCGGATCCCAACGCACCAGCGCCTGCTCCACCGGCGACGGCGAAGCAGTCGTCACCACCGTACCCTCAAGAGCCGCAGGACGAACCAACGCCGCAGCATTCAACCAGCGACGCAACGCCGCCTCCGGGGCACGCAACGAATCAAAACGAAGCATCTTATCGGCATCCAGAAGAAGCGCCGCCGCATAGCCGCCAAAAGCCACCGGCTCAGCACCCGGAGTCGCCACCACTAGCGCAGGCTCAGGACCAACCGACGCCCGCACATGGTCACCCGCCGAAGAAATCACCGGAACATTCGGGAACGCACGGCCCAGCTCCTCAGCAGTACGAGTCGCACCCGCCGCCGAATAACGCCAATGCGTAAAACCGCATTCAGAACAACGCCACTGCTGCGCCAAATGACCGCACCACGAACACGACGGAACCGACGAACCCGAAGCCACCGACAAAGGCCCACTACACTCGCCACAACGCGCCGGCATGCGGCAACGCTCACACGAAAACGACGGAATATAACCGCTACGCGCCACCTGCACCAACACAGGACCACGCGCCAACGCCCGACGAGCATGCTCAAACGCCAAGTGCGGAATACGCGCCATCGCCGCCAACGGGTCACGCGCCAACTCAAACTCCGAACCCGTCGAAAAAATACGCGGCGAATAATCACGCACCAACGCACGCGGCGCACGCACATGAGACGCCCAGCGGGTACGCACCAGACGCGCCGCCTCACTACTCATGCTGAACCCGGCAAACAGCGCCGCAGTACCCTCAGCAGAAGCACGCAGAAGCAACACATCACGGGCATGACAATACGGGGCGCGCTGCTCCACCAGCGATGAATCACCGTCATCCCAGCACACCACCAGACCCAGGTTCGCCACCGGCGCGTAGGCCGCCGCGCGGGTACCAATCACCACCGGAACCTGCCCCAAGCGAGCCTTCACAAAACCGTGATAGCGAGTATGCGGAGTGGAATCAGAACTCAAACGCACAAACGAATCAGCCGGCAGACGCTCGGCGAGCGCCGCCTCCAGAAGATCCAGGTTCTTAGCGGTCGGAACCACCGCAATAGCGCCGCGACCACTGGCAGCAGCAGCCGCGAGTGTGGTCGCCAAAACATCCGCCCACGTGTGCTCCAGGTGGCCGGGAAGAACCGTCATCACGGCGCGGGTCGCGGCACCGGCGGCAACATCTTCAATGAACTCCGCGCCGTTCTCGTAATCGGAGAAGACGGAGGCGGCATCCGGCGCGTCCGGGTTCAGCGCCGGCGGGTCCAGCACGAAGGGTGCGGGCGCGCCGGGGGTGGCAAGCCACGCGTACGGGTCGGTAGCGTTGGAGGTAGCGGAGACGGCGGCAGGCTCAGATTCCGCGCTCTCGGAAGCCACATGCTCGGAAGCCGCATGCTCCGGATCCGCGCTCTCGGGAGCATCGGAAGTGCTTACCAGGGCAGAATCACCCAAATACGCCGACTCGTAACCCGGCAGAAGAGGCGCGTACTTCTTATCCAGCGCGGCAATGCGCGGCGGCACCGCAAGGCGCAGCACGTTCGCCACCGTGGAGGCGTAACGGTCGGCAAGCGCCTCGGCAAGCGCAAAAATTTCGGGCGCAACAGAGGGCACACGCGACAGCACCGACTTGAGCGGCAGTAGCGAAGTGCGCGTCCAATCGGTTGTGGCGGCGCGCTCCTCAATGTAGCCGGTCATCTCGTGACCGTTGAACAGCACGCGCACGCGGGCGCCGGGCACCGCATCCTCACTCAGCTCGGCGGGCACGCGGTAATCAAACGTGCGGTCCACCTGCGGCAGGGTGCTATCCACGCGCACACGCGCCACAGGGTTCGGCACACCGCTCGCCTCCAGCTCGGCGGCAACGTTCACCGGCTCCGGGGTAGCCGGAATCAGGGCATCACGAAGAGCAGGAAATCCCTGCAACAGGTCAAGCTGTTGCAGGGATTCCTGCTGAGCACCCAACGGTGCCGAAGAGTTCGATTCAGAACTGCTCTGAGTCACCCGAATCAGCGTGCTCCTACCCTGACAGATATTAGGAGGAGGACACTGCCGAACGCAGTGCATCCACGCGGTTCAGGCGCTCCCAGGTGAATTCCGGCTCGGTACGACCGAAGTGGCCGTGAGCTGCGGTCTTCTTGTAAATCGGGCGGCGCAGATCCAGTTCGTTAATGATTGCCAGCGGGCGCAGGTCGAAGACCTCATGCACAGCCTTCTCAATCTTGATCGGGTCGACCTTCTCGGTGCCGAAGGTTTCAACGTACAGACCGACCGGCGCTGCCTGGCCGATAGCGTACGCAACCTGAACCTCGGCGCGGTCGGCAAGACCGGCACCCACAATGTTCTTCGCAACCCAACGCATTGCGTACGCTGCGGAACGGTCCACCTTCGACGGGTCCTTACCGGAGAACGCGCCACCACCGTGACGAGCCGAACCGCCGTAGGTGTCCACAATAATCTTGCGGCCGGTCAGGCCCGCGTCACCCACGGGGCCACCCTGAACGAAGCGGCCAGCGGGGTTCACAATGAACTTAGCGTTGGAGGAATCCAGCTCGACGCTACCCAGAACCGGTGCGATAACGTGCTTCTCAATGTCTGCACGCAGGTCAGCCAGGTCGTAGCTTGCGGTGTGCTGGCTCGAAACAACGACGGTGTCCACGGAGACAGGCACGTTGTTCGAATCGTAGCCGAGGGTCACCTGAGTCTTGCCGTCGGGGCGCAGCTCAGTCAGCAGGCCGTCCTTACGGACCTTGGTCAGACGCTCAGAGAGGCGGTGTGCCAGCCAAATCGGGGCGGGCATCAGCACGTTCGTCTCGTTGGATGCGTAACCGAACATGATGCCCTGGTCGCCCGCACCCTGGCGGTCGTACTCGTCAGCAGCAATACCCTGACGAACCTCGAGGGACTCGTACACGCCGGCGTTGATGTCCGGGGACTGCTCGCCAATGGAGACAGACACGCCGCAGAACTCGCCGTCGAAGCCGCGGGTAGAGGAATCGTAGCCGATACCCAGAATGGTCTCGCGCACGATGGAGGGGATTTCGACGTAGCTAGAGGTGGTCACCTCACCCGCAACGTGCACCTGCCCGGTGGTTACCATGGTCTCCACAGCAACGTTCGCTGCGGGATCCTGGGCGATGATGCCGTCGAGGATGGCGTCAGAAATCTGGTCACAAATCTTATCGGGGTGGCCTTCAGTCACCGACTCGCTGGTGAATAGGCGCAGATGGTTATTACTCACGGTTTCCACTCTACTGGTTGAGGGCGCGCGAAGATAGCGCGCTCGTAATGATGACGGTTTCCTTCAATTATGACACGTTTGTTAAGCGCCATTACGAGGCGGGGTGCTGCGTTCACACCCCGGGCGGGCCTTCATCCAGCGCCAGCCAGAGGATTAGGTCAGCGCCAGCAGGCATTTAGGCAAGCGCCGCCAGAATCTTCTGAGCCAACGCCGGACCAATACCCGGCACCACCGTCAGCTCCTCGGCACTCGCCTGCTTAATCTGAGCCACCGACCCGAAATGCTTAATCAGCGCGGCACGCTTCACCTCGCCCAGACCGGGCACCTCATCCAGGGCGGAGGCGACCATCGCCTTACCGCGCTTGGAACGGTGGAAGGTGATAGCGAAACGGTGCGCCTCATCGCGGAGGCGCTGCACCAGGTACAGCGCCTGCGAGGTGCGCGGCAGCACGACCGGGTAGTCGTCGTCCGGTAGCCACAGCTCCTCCAGGCGCTTAGCGATGCCGGCAACGTACACGTCCGTGATGCCCAGGTCGCTCAGCGCGGCGGATGCGGCAGCCACCTGAGGCGGGCCGCCGTCCACGAGCACTAGGTTCGGCGGGTAGGCGAACTTCGCAGGCTCGGGCGTGGAGGCGTCAATCTCGCCGGAGTGCACGGGCGCAGCTTCGCGTTCCGCCTGCTGCGCCAGGTGCCTCTTGAAGCGGCGCGTAATGACGTCGTACATGCTGGCGGTATCGTCACGCGCGGCGTCACCGGTAATGCTGTAGGTGCGGTAGGCGTTCTTCGCGGGCATGCCGTCCTCAAAGACGACCATGGACGCGACCACGTTCGTGCCCTGCACATGCGAAATGTCGTAGCACTCGATGCGCAGCAGCGGGTCGGGCAGTTCCAGCGCCTCCTGCAGCTCCACGAGGGAGGCGCTGCGGGTGGTCAAATCACCGGCACGGCGGCTCTTGTGCAGGGTCAGCGACTGGCGCGCATTCTCGGCAACCGTCTTCATAAGTTCTGCCTTGTCGCCGCGCTGCGGAACGCTAATCTCCACGGGCCCGCCGCGCACCTCCGCCAGCCAGGACGCCAGCTGCTCCTTATTCTCGGGCTCCACCGGCACGAGCACGGAACGCGGAATATCGTAGCTGTTCAGGCTCTTCTCGGCGTCCTTCTGGGAGGCGAGGCTCGCCGCAATATCGCTGTACACCTGCGCGATCAGCTGCTCAATGAGCTGCGCATCGGTGCTGTCGTTGACCTTCTCCACGATCCAGCCGCGCTGGCCGCGGATCCTGCCGCCGCGCACGAAGAACACCTGAACGGATGCCTCCAGATCGTCCTCAGCGTAGGCGAACAGGTCGGCATCCACGGTCGCGCCAAGCACCACGGCGTTACGCTCAAACGCCTTAGTCAGTGCGGCAATATCGTCGCGAAGAATCGCGGCGCGCTCAAAGTCCATATCAGCTGCGGCGGCTTTCATTTCCGCGGTCAGCTGGGCGATATGCTTCTCAGCGCCACCACCCATAAACCGGGTCAGCCCGCGCGCCAACTCGCGGTGCTCCTCGGCGCTAATCTTGCCCACGCACGGCGCCGCGCACTTATCGATATAACCGAGCAGGCACGGGCGGCCGCTATTCTTCGCGCGGTTGAACACGCCGTTCGTGCAGGTGCGCACCGGGAACACACGCAGCAGCGCATCCAGGGTTTCACGAATCGCCCACGCCTGCGAATACGGGCCAAAATAGCGCACGCCCTTACGGCGCTCGCCGCGGGTCACCATGGCGCGCGGGTACACGTCATTGACGGTAATCGCCAGGTACGGGTACGACTTATCGTCGCGGAACGCAATGTTGAAGCGCGGCGAAAACTCCTTAATCCAGGTGTATTCGAGCTGCAGCGACTCCATTTCGCTCGCCACCACGGTCCACTCCACGCTCGCCGCCGTATGCACCATTGCGTAGGTCTTCGGGCTCAGCGTCTGCGGCGACGCAAAATAGCTGTTGAGGCGGTTGCGCAGGTTCTTCGCCTTACCCACGTAGATGACGCGGCCGTCAGCATCGCGAAAACGGTAAACGCCCGGGTCGGTGGGGATTTCGCCGGGGGCGGGGCGGTAGCTGGAAGGCTCTGCCATGGGTACTTTCTCCTCGCTCTACTGGGCTTTCTGCTGGGGTGCCGGGGTCGGTGTGGGCCGCTGCTGGGCTGCCGGAGGGCATCTCAGGCTCGCGCATACGACAAACCGCGCATCCTACACCCATCTCCCCAATGCGCGGGGGTTGGTGCGTGAATGCGCGGTTTAAGTCTACGCGGTATAGGCGGCGTGTGCCCTAGCCTGCGTCACGTGCGGCTGAGGGCGAAACGTTGTACTCGTGCTTTCGCGCCTGACCGGACAGCTGAGCAATCTCATTCATGATCGTGTCGGTGGTGACGCGGCGCTGCTTGCCGGTCATCTTCTCGCCGATCTTCTCAAAGTAGAGCGGCTTACCCACACGAATCGTGAAGCGGCGCGGGTAAATCATGTTCGATCCGGGCTTCTGCAGGCGGTCGGTGCCAATCAGACCGACCGGCACCACGGGCGCGCCGGTCATGTGCGCCAGCCACGCCACACCAATCTTGCCGCGGTACAGGTAGCCGTCGCGGGAGCGGGTGCCCTCGGGGTAAATGCCAAAGACCTTACCCTCCTGCAGCTTCTCCAGGGCAATGTCGAGCGCCTTGAGCGACTCGGAACGGTCGGAGCGGTTCACGGGAATGATGTCGACGGCCTCAAAGAATGCCTTCATCATCTTGCCGCGCGGGCCGGGGGTGTTCACGTACTCAGCCTTGGCGAGGAACGCCACGCGGCGCGGCATCATGGCAGAAATAATGATGGAGTCCAGGAAGGACAGGTGGTTGGAGGCGACAATCACCGGGCCGTTGGCGGGGAAGTTTTCGAGTCCGGTCACGCGGGCGCGGAAGACGGTGCGCAGGATTCCGGTGATTGCTTTCTGGGTGGATTTGTAGAGAAGCACGTGAACTCTCCTGAGGTGCCGATAGATTGCGGGCTGTGGCGGCGACCCGCCGTGGATGCGGGGTGAGTGGCCCCTTCTGAATATACGCCGCCAAAGAGCACAAAATCTGTACTGCGGTAACCTGTGCCGCAAAAAATTTGTACTGTGTTTAGTAGCGTCGGGTTTTATTATTCCACACCCGAGTGTAGGCACGTGAGGGGTGCCGCGCTCCCCTTCCACATGCTGGGATGCGCCTCCCGCCCAGGTTCCTGCGAGTGCCCCGGTAGGAGCTCGAGTAGGAGCCTAAGCAAAAGCCCCGATTGAGGGAGTCTGCACAGCTTCCACCCCGGCGCCTCCTCCCCCGTTACAGGCGGGGAAGTGGCACGGAAGCTAAGGGTTCAACCTCAACGTAATATTTCAGGTTTTCCGCCTGATGATTACTGATTTCCCCGCCAAATAGCCGTGTCACATTATGACGCTACGTCAGCAAAGTTTCGTAAATGCGCATTTAATATGCAAAAATGAGAGCAGGGTGGGCTGTCGCACCTCCCTCAAGGACGATTCACCCTGAACATAGTGAGCCGCCCCTCCAGCGGATGTGCGTCGGGACCACTCCACCTACAAATTCCACGCACACTGGAGACATACACTATGGCTACAAAACCCGTCTCGCGTGCGCAGGCAGCAAAGATTGCCCGCCGCTCAGACACGGTCGGTGCCTATGCCGGAAAAGGCTGGGTACAGGCTGTTGCGTTTGTGATGCTCCTGGGCTTCACCATCATGGCAGTCCTTGCAATGCGCACCTACGCACTCTCCATGCCGCTCCCCGATAAAATCGTCGGCAACGACGGCAAAACTATCGCAACCCAAGAACAGATCCTGCACGGTCAGGAACTGTTCCAGGGACGCGGCCTGCAGCAGTACGGATCCGTCCTCGGCCACGGTGCCTACCTCGGCCCCGACTACACTGCAGAATACCTGCGCCTGACCACCGATGCTGCCGTCAAGGAGTACCGTGAACAGGGCAAGCAGGACCCCCGCGAACTCGTCAAGAACGAGTGGCGCAAGGAGAACAAGTACGACGAGCAGACTAAGACCATCACCTGGTCCGCTGGTGAGACCAAGGGCTACCAGCTCATGCTCAAGCACTACCGCGAAACCCTCATGAAGGGTGACACCTCGCAGGGCCTGTTCCCCAACGCCATTAAGAACGACGAAGAACTGCACGACATCGTCGCATTCTTCGGCTGGACCGCATGGGCATCGGCGGCAGACCGCCCCGACCAGCCCTACTCCTACACCAACAACTGGCCCTCCGAACCCAACGTGGACAACAAGCCCACCGCGGATTTGATGGTCTGGTCGGCACTCTCCCTGATTGCCCTCATCGGTGGTACCGGTCTGATGTTCGCCATCTACGGCCGCTGGTCCCGCGCTATCGGCTGGCACGCGGAAGAGGCACCCGTCCTCGACTTCCGTCAGCCCGACGAAGTTCGCCTGACCCCCTCGCAGAAGGCAGCCTGCCTGCTCTTCGCAACGATTCTGGTGCTGTTCCTGCTGCAGGCTCTGGTGGGTGCGCTCACCGAGCACTACCGTGAAGAACTCACCGGATTCTTCGGTATCGACATGGGCCAGTTGCTGCCCTACACGGTATCCCGAACCTGGCACCTTCAGCTCTCCCTCTTCTGGACCGCAGGCGCGTTCCTGGCGGGCGGTATCTTCATCGCCCCGCTGATTACCCGCCGCGAACCCAAGAAGCAGGGTCTGCTCACCTATGTTCTCATCGGCGCCGTGGTCTTCGTGGTCCTCGGCTCGCTGCTGAACGAATGGTTCTCTCAGAAGGGCCTCATCCCCAAGGAATTCACCGGCTTCTTCTCGCAGCAGTGGGAGTTCCTGGACCTGCCGCGATTCTTCCAGATTCTGCTCACCGCGGGTATGTTCATCTGGATTGTCATCGTCTGGCGTACCCTCTCCGCTCGCCTGAAGGGCTCGAAGAAGACCTCCCTGCCGTGGCTGTTCCTCTTCTCCGGCCTCGCCATCCCCATGTTCTACGCAGTCGGCCTGCTCGCAGGTCAGCGTACTCACGTGACCGTCGCCGAATTCTGGCGATTCTGGGTGGTTCACCTCTGGGTGGAGGACTTCCTCGAACTGTTCACCACCGTCATGGTGGCGTACATCTTCGTGCTGCTCGGTGTGGTCCGCGAGCGCATCGCGATCTCCATCATCATGATGGACGCCGTGCTCTACTCCGCCGGTGGTGTGATCGGTACTCTGCACCACACCTACTTCGTCGGTACCCCCTCCGAGCAGATGGCATTCGGTGCGTTCTTCTCGGCTGCTGAGGTTATCCCGCTGACCTTCCTGACCGTTGAGGCGTGGGGCTTCATGCAGCTGGGTGCTCGCCAGTACTCCAACCGCACCAAGCCTTTCCCGCACCGTTGGGCTGTTATGTTCCTGATTGCTGTGGGCTTCTGGAACTTCCTCGGCGCAGGTGTGTTCGGCTTCCTGATTAACCTGCCGATCGTGTCCTACTTCGAGATTGGTACCGCGCTGACCGCAAACCACGCACACGCATCCATGATGGGTGTGTACGGTATGCTCGCAATCGCGTTCGCGGTGTTTGGTCTGCGCTACCTGATCCCTGAGGACAAGTGGCCTGAGAAGGGTCTGAAGTTCTCCTTCTGGACCCTGAACATTGGTCTGCTGTGGATGTCCTTCATCTCGCTGCTGCCGCTGGGTATTGCTCAGCTGTACAAGTCCGTGGGTGAAGGCTACTACGAGGCTCGTTCCTTCGCGTTCATTCACGACGGTGCTTCCGCCGTGATGGGTTGGATGCGTATGCCCGGTGACGTCATCTTCCTGGTCGGCATTATCCCGCTGATTAAGCTGGCGCTGCTGGGTATCAAGGAGATCTTCTCCAAGAACGCTAAGGAAACCGTCCTGGAGCTGCCCGAACCGCCGCTGTACGAGGTGGTTGAGGACGCTCGCATCGCAGAGTTCGCCGGCGCTAAGGCTGCCGAGGAGCTGCCCGAGCAGACCAGCCCCTACCGTAGCGATCGTCGAGGCTAACCATGCCTGAGCAGATTGCTGGAGTTTCTTTCCTCGTGTGGCTGGCCTGCGTGTACGCGCTCGGCCTGGTCGCCGTGGGTTGGGGCTTCGATATTCTCGCCAAGCGCACCAGCCAGCGCATGGTGGCGGCGCGAACCTTCGGGTTCACCTACCACCAAGAGAGCGACGCGTGGCTCTGCCCCGAAGACCAGTGGCTGTGGGCGACCGCATTCGACTCGGACAACCGAGTGATGCGTTACCGCGCCAAGCCCAGCGTGTGCAACACCTGCCCGATTAAGGACAGCTGCACCGTCTCGGCGAACGGTCGCGAGCTCACCCGCGAAGTGGATGAATGGCCCTACTCCGAGTCGGGTCGTTTCCACCGCGGGCTCGCGGTTGCCGTGTCGCTGCTGGGTGTGGTCATCCTGATTGGTGCCGCCATCGTCTGGCACTCCCCGCTGGAGCTTCTGGTGGAGGGTGCCGCCGCGGTGGTCTGCCTGTCGCTGACCTACCCGCTGGCTGTGAAGCTCATGCGTTCCCCCGCGAACTTCGAGAACGATCCGAAGCATATTCACGCATCCACCGCTGACGAATCGGTGAACGTGAAGATGGACCGTTTCGCGGCGAAGTGGGGTGGCGTGTCGAATGAGCGTAAGCGCCGTACCGAGCAGACCCGCAAGCAGATGATTGCGGATGCAACCCTGCCGGTTCGTACCTCTGCCCTCGACCCGGACCGCCCCGCATGGAGCGGTACCGGCACCTCGGTTAAGCGACTGCACAAGACCACGAATGAGGTCCTGCAGGAGCAGAACCTGGCTGAGGTTGAGGCTGCCGAAAAACTGGCAGAGCAGATGGCGAAGAAGTAGCGCTGCACAAGTTTTTCCGTTCCGGCGGCTGACCGGTCGATTGGTCCCGTCTGTTAGCTTCGGCGGCCACCCCGTGTGGAATTCTCTTTTATTCCTCTTTTGAGTTTTCCATGCGGGGTGCCGCTAAAGCACCGACCGCCGCGAGGTACGCCGGGACGGAAAATTCCCCTCCCAAAACTCCCCCACACACAGCCCGGTACCGGGCACCCCCTACTACCTGCACCGTACGAGGCGCGGGCAGGTGGGCACACATACCGTCCTCCCCCAATATTTGTGAAGGAAAACCATGGATCCCGTCACTTTGGCAACTATCCTCATCCCAGTTGCCGTCATTGTTCTTTTTATTCTGATTCGTATGTTCCGCGTCATCCCCGAATACGAGCGTGGCATCTCTTTCCGCTTCGGCCACCTGCGTTCGGAGCTGAAGCCCGGCCTGAACGTCGTCTTCCCCCTCGTTGACTCCCTGCAGCGCGTTGATATGCGTGTTATCACCCTGACCATTCCCCCGCAGGAAGTCATCACCAAGGACAACGTTCCCGCCCGCGTGAACGCCGTGGTCCTCTTCCGCGTGACCAACGCCAAGAACGCGGTGCTTGAGGTTGAGAACTACCCGATTGCCACCAGCCAGATCGCGCAGACCACCCTGCGTTCCCTGCTCGGCCGCGTTGACTTGGACACCCTGCTCGCACACCGCGAGGACCTGAACGAGGACCTGCGTTCCATCATCGGTTCCCGCACCGAGCCGTGGGGTATTCAGGTGGAGCTCGTCGAAATCAAGGACGTTGAGATTCCCGAGGCTATGCAGCGCGCCATGGCTCGCGAGGCTGAGGCTGAGCGTGAGCGCCGCGCAAAGATCATTTCGGCACGCGGTGAGCTGGAGGCTTCCAGCGAGCTGAAGGAAGCATCCGACATTCTGAGCCAGTCCCCCGCTTCCCTGCAGCTGCGTTACCTGCAGACCCTGCTGGAGCTGGGTGCCGACCAGAACTCGACCGTGGTCTTCCCGCTGCCCATGGACGTGATTGGTCCGCTCGTGGGTGCACTCAAGGGCGAGAGCAAGTAAGCTACTCTCCCCGAGCTAAAAACCGAATAGTATGCAGGCCCCGAGCAGACACCTGCTCGGGGCCTTCGCTTTAACAGGGGTTACCCGGCGGGGTGCTTATCCTCTCCGGTACCCTGCTGACTTATGCCGTAGCATGGAACCAGCGGCATTACTGCTACGCACAGACCCACCCACCGTGAGAGAAGGCGCATGCTACACCACCTCCGCGAGATGCTACACCGCATCCCAGCACCTCGACGCTACGGGCGCGTCATGGCTCTGCTCCTCGCCTCCCTGGGCGGCGCAGTGGACGTCTTCTCGCACATCCACTATGAAGCGCTCGTTGCCACGCAGACCGGTAACTTTATTCTGCTCATCGCCGATCTGCACCGTGACGCACCGCATGTGGTGCACCTGCGCTGGCTCTCCGTTATTCTTTTCAGCTTCGGGTATCTGGCAGGGCATTTCATTCATGATCTACTCGGTCAACGTGCCCGGATGAGACACTGGCGCATCGGCACACTCCTGCCGTTCCTTCTGGTCTGCTTCGCGGTACCCTTCATGGATAGAACTCTGAGCAATAGCTTTCAGGTGGGCGCGCTGGCGTTCACCGTCGGTCTGATGATTCACGCCCTCGCGGATACACGCATTGGCGAAAACCCCTTTTCGCTCTTCATGACCAGCGGCAACTGGCGCAAAATGCTCAGTGCCTGGTACACCGCCGGTTCGCTGTACCTCACGCGGAAAACCCCCGACGGAGACACAAAAAATGAGGCGAAGGCACAGCGCCGTACGGCTCTGCTCAAAGCCATTGATTACTCTCTCGTAGTCGCCTCTTTCATAGCTGGCGTGATTCTCATGGCGCTTGTCACCCGATGGTTTGGCGTATTTTCCATCTGGTTGGCGGCGCTGATCGCGGGCGCTGCGTTCTGCTTCGGCTACCAGGCGGAAAAGAAAGAGGTTCGTGAGAACCAGGGCGCATAAGATTCACCCAATCTGCGGCTATAGACGAGGGCAGAGCAGAAAACAGAACAGCAAAATATCCCGTGCAGATGAGAGTATCTGCACGGGATATTTCTATGCGGGATTTACACGCCACACGCTTTCAAACGAAGCCCCGAAAACTGGGAAGGAAGGCGTTTGGCCCGCCGCGGGGGTTGGATGAGGTGGTTGCGACGGGCCAAACTGGTCGGTTACACGCCGTAGAGGTGCGGGCGCGGCAGGTACATCAGCCAGTTGGGTGAGGGCCGGAATCCTGCCGCTAACGGTTTTCACCGACGCCTTAAGCATAACCGGCAAGGCACCCGAACCGGCGGCAGGTTGAGTGAAGCATCAATCACCCATCTCACGCCATGCCGGGGCGGTATTCAGCCCCAAAATCGGCACCTAAAGCACCGGCGTCCCAAACCCCGCGCGAGCCTCTAGCGCAGCGCCCGACGAACTACCGCAGTGCCCGGTGAGCCTGGTCGAAGAACTCACGCTCATACACGCACGCCGACAGGTACGCCCGCGCCGCGCGGACACGCTGAGCCGGTGAAGCCGCCTCAAACGCACGCTCCACCTCCGCGAGACTACGCTCCACCTCCGCGGCGAACTCTTCGCCACCGTACAGGCTCAACCACTCCGCGTACGGGTGGTCCGCGTGGTTCTGCGAGGAGAGCACAGCGCCCACCTCTTCGTACAGCCAGTAGCAGGGCAGAATCGCGGCAGCGCCGACCACATAATCCTCACCAGCTGCGGAGGCACGCAGGAAATTCGTGTACCCCATGGTGATGGGCGAAGGCCCACCCAGGCGTGCGCGGTTCGCCAACCAGCCCTCGTGCAGCTGCGATTCGGCGGCAATCGCCTCATGCGCGCCAGCCGCCCAGTGCACCTGCGCCTCAGCGGTGTCGGCACGCGCCGAAAGGGTCGCGAGCGCACGCGAATAGTCGCGCAGGTAGAGGGCGTCCTGGTCCAGGTAGAAGGAGAACAGGTCCTCGTCGAGGGTGCCGTCGCCGAGGGCACGCACGAAGGGCAAGTCCAGAATCTGGCGCCAGGTTTCGCCTCCCGCAGCCCAGAGCGCGGCGGTCCAGGGGCCGGCGGGCTTTACGACGGCTTCACCGGCGGATACGGGGCTGACCGGCAGCAGTCGCTCCGGGCTGGTGCCATCAAGAGCGTTGCCCTCAGAGTCGGTAGTGGCGAGCAGGTGATGCCACGGGTAGGCGGAGGCTGCAGCCTCCAGACGGCGGGCACGGGCGGCGTGATCCACCGGGCCGTGACCCTCACCGGAACCGACCTGCAAACCGGCACCTGCGGCAATGGACTCGTGGAGCCAGCGGGTGCTCCACTGCAGGGCGCGGTGGGTATCGTCGCTGGTCAGAGTGTTCTTCTCGCCCGCAGAAGATTCTGCGGCTTCGGTGTGCTGCAGCAGCTCCACGCCCAGGCGGGTTGCCAGCGAAGAGGATAGGGAGCATCCGGTGCCGTGCGTATTGCGGCTGTCCAGACGCGGGGTGCGCACGTGCGCGCAGGTGCCGTCCGGGAAGACCGCGGTGTTACCGGCGTCCTGACCGCACAGGTGGCCGCCCTTCACAATCACGGTGGTTCCGGTCGCCGCCGCAAGGTTCGCCGCCTGCTCGTGCGCCTCATCGAAAGTCTGGGCGGGCTCCTTCTGACAGAGCACGGCGAGCTCCGGAATGTTCGGGGTAATCACATTCACGAGCGGCACGAGGTCGCGCAACGCCTGCTCCGCTTCTGCCTGCAGCAGGCGGTCACCACTGGAAGCAATCATGACCGGGTCGAGCACGACCACGGGCACGGGATGCTCACTCAGCCAGGTACGAACCGTGCGGATCGTGTCTGCGTCGCCGAGCATGCCGATTTTCACGGCGTCAACCGTGACATCATCAAAAACGGCGGAAAGTTGCGCGGTCAAAAATTCCAGGGGCGGGGTGAATACTTCACGAACCCCGCATGTGTTCTGGGCAACCAGTGAGGTGGTCACGCACATGCCGTAACCGCCGGATGCGGCAATGGACTTGAGGTCCGCCTGAATACCCGCACCGCCGGAGGGGTCGGTTCCAGCAATGGAAAGAACCCTCGGCACTCGAGCTGCCTGAGGTATCTGAGCTGTCTGCGGTGCCCGGGATGCTCCGGGGGTGCTCGCGTCGGGTACATGGTTGGTGGTGGGTGCGCACGCGGGCGCGGTAGGCTGCTCTGCCATCATCGATAATCCCTTCGCTAGTTCGAACTAGAGCAGGTTCAATGGGTGATTCTCTCAGCCTTGAGTGTTCTTACGCTGTTTCGTGCGTCCACTGTGCCGTAGCTCTTCGCTGTGCCGTAGCCCTTCGTTGGGCGGTCAGTTGGGCGGGTTAGCGGGTCGCGGGCGTCTCAAGGCACCCCATATCGCTCTGCCAGGTTATCACAATGGTTCTTAGTAACTGAAAGTTTTACGGGTGACAAGTGAATCTCTCCGAAATTTTCGTTTGAGTCTTGCGTTACGGCAAGGGCTCCCCGCCGCCGATTTCAGCGCACCCTTGTGCGGAAACCACCCGTTAAACAAGTAGTGCCCGGCACCGCTTCACGCAGTGCCGGGCACTATCAGCTGGACATATCGCCGGGCATATCCTCCGGGCTTAGGTCAGAGCTTAGGTCAGGGCGAAAATCTCTGCCGGTGAGCCCTCCGCAATGATCCTGCCCTCGTGTAGCAGGACCGCACGGTCAGCCAGCGAGGCGATACGCGCATCGTGTGAAATAATCAGCACCGCACGGTTCGCCAGCACGGCCCTCAGGGACTCGGTTGCGTCCGCGAGCTCCAGCTGGGTGGTGGATTCGTCCAGAATCACGGCGTGCGGGTCAGCAAGCACAATACGTGCCAGTGCTAGCTGCTGAATCTGGTCACGAGTCAGAGGCGAATCCGCGCCGCTGACGATGGTGTCCATGCCCTGCGGCAGGTCGCGCCACCAGCGGGCACCGATAGCGTCCAGTGCCTCGCCCATCTGCTCGACGGTTGCATCCGGTACGACCACCGTAAAGTTATCGGCGAGAGTACCGAAGAAGACGTGTGCTTCCTGGGTGCAGACCAGCAGGCGCGGGCGGCCATCGGCGGCGGCATCGGTCGGGAAGTCGCCGTGACCGACCGGGTGCCCCATCACGTTAATGGTGCCGTCCAGGGCGGTCAGCGAACCACCAATCAGACGAGCCAGGGTGGTCTTACCCGAACCGGAACGGCCCACCAGGGCGAGCGCCTCACCGCGGCGAATCTTCAGGTTGATGTCTTCCAGAACGAGGGCATCGGGCGAGTAGCCGTAAGAGACGTGGGAGCAGTCAATGGCGTACTCCGGGTTCTTCACGGCTTCATCAGAAACGGCAGCGAACGCTTCGGCGCGGTGCTGTGCACGCTCCTCACGCTGCTTCTTCGCCAAGGAGACCACGCCGAACACGCGGCCCATGTTCACAAGCATGATGCGCAGGTTACTGACGTGATTGTTCAGCATATCAGCGAGGGTTCGCAGGCTAAAAACCATGACCGAGGCGGTCGCCACGGCGCCCCAGCTTGCCCAGCCGAGAGCCACGCAGGCGGCACCCCAGAGCATACACAGAACCGTGGGGATCCAGGCGTTGATGGCGTCCACGGTGAAGTACAGCTGGCGGATGCGCACCATGCCCAGCTGCGCGGCGAACTGGCGCTTGTTCTCACCGGCGAAGGCGTCTTCGCGGGCGGTGTGAACACCCAGCTCACGAATCGTGGAGGTGCCGCGAATGTTCTCGGTCAGCACACTGTTGAGGTCGCTCACGCGCTCCTGGGTGGTCTGGTTGCGTGCCGCCATGAGCGGTAGCATCTTCGACATGATGAGGGCAAGACCAGCAATCATGGGCAGCATAATCAGACCCATTGCGGGGCTCACAAACGCCAGAGAGATCGTGGAAACCAGGAAGTACAGGACCACGTAGATTGCACCGAGAAGGTCTGTGCTGACAGCGTTTGCGGCCGAGGACAGGTCGTCGGTCACGCGGGTGAGCAGGTCGCCGCTGCCGGCTTCTTCCACGGTGCGTGCATCCAGGTCGAGGGTGCCGTCGAGGGTGTCCTGGTTGGCGTCACGGGTGACGAGCGCACCCAATCGGGCCGCACTGTACGAGGAGACCATGAGGGTTATCGCCTGCACGATGAACGCCGCCAGGATAATCAGAATCGGCTGCCACGGGTAGCTGGAGAACTTGCCCGTCACCACGTCGTCCACGGTGGCACCAATCTGCAGAGGCACCACCGCACCCATGAGGGTGCTGACCATGTAGATGACGAAGGTGTAGAGGGCTCGCCCCTTATGCGCTGCGAGGTAGTTCCACATGCGGCGTGCCACGTAGGCGGGGGTTTCGATGGGGAGCTGCTTTGCCATGCTAGTTCACCTCCTGATTCTGAGTGGTTTCGGTCTGAGCAGTTTCAGACTGAGCGGTTTCCGGGTAGCCGTCACGTTCCATGCGGCGGGTCGTCTCCGCGGTCGTGGAGATAACGTAGACCTGCTCCAAATCCTGTAGCAGGCCGGGGTAGCCGACGGGCAGGCGGTCGCTACCGATCTGGGTTTCCATCGCATCGTAGATGTAGCGCTGGCTGGGTTCGTCCACGGAGTTCAGCGGCTCGGTCAGGATGAGCACCTGCGCGTCCTGTGCGAGCGCACGGGCGAGTGCCAGACGCTGACGCTGACCACCGGAGAGGTTCGCGCCTTCGCTGGTGATGCGGGCGGCGAAGTAGTCTTCGGGGTTGCGTCCGCCCAGTCGGTAGGCGATTTCGCGGGAGTCGGTAATCTTCAGCAGCTCCTGGTCCTTTGCCTGTGCCAGCTCCTCGTCGGGGTTCGGCACGGTGCCCAGGCGCAGGTGCTCCTGCAGGGTTCCCGCGAAAATCATGGGGTTCGGTTCGCTCAGCAGCACGCGGCGGCCGGTAGCGTCCTTGAGGTCCTCTCCCCCGCGTCGCAGGGTGCGGGCAAGCGCCTCGGCGTAGTCTTGCGCGGTGAGGTTGTAGTCGCGCGGGTTGACGTACACGATGCGCGGGTTGCTAGCACCGGCGGGGGCGACGGGTACGGGCACCTCGAAGGTGCTCGCCTCGACTGCCTGTTCGGCGCGTGCCAACTGCGCCATTTCTTCGTCGGTGCGCGGGCTCTTCAGCACGCCCTGGCGCACGCCCGCGTGACCTTCGAGGCGGGCGACCTTGGCGAGCGCAATTTTGGCGTAACGCCATTCCGTCAGAAAGTTCTGGGTAATCCAGATGGGGCCACCCATCATCGCAATAATGGAGGCAACGGTCACCAGGGACGCGGCGGGGGTGTCGGAGACCCAGCGGCCATTTTCGACATGGCCGGTGAGGGCGAAGCCGACGCCGAGCAGGGTCACGGCACCGCCGAGCAGCGCGCGGATGAGGAACATCCAGCGGTGCGTCTTTTCATAGCGCATGTAGCTGTCGAAGACTTCGTCAGTGCCGCGGTGGTAGCGCTCACGCATCTGTTCTTCGGCACCGAGGCCGGCGATGGTGCGCAGGCCGGTGGCGATGTCGGAGGCGCGTGAGGAGGCTTCGCCATCCTTCTCACGGTATTCGCCAATCTTGGATTCGAGGAAGGACGAGTACCAGGCAATCACGCCGACCACGATGAGCGTACCGATGAGGGTGACAATCGCGGTGACGGGGTTGATGAGCCAGAGCTGCACGGCACCGAGGGTCGCGATAATCATGGCATTGACGAATAGCGGCAGTGAGAAGTAGACGGCCGTGATGCGGCGTACGTCTTTGTTCATGACGGTGACTGCTTCACCCGCATCAACGGTTGTGCGGGTGCGTCCCATGAGTCGGTTGATGTAGACGCGCCAGTCGCGGCCGAGTTCTGCGCTGAGGGTCATGGAGGTGCCCCAGCCGAAGAACTCGTTGATCACGATGAAGGTGATGGCTGCGACGACCACCCAGAACATGGGCCAGGCGTCGGGGGCTTTTCCGGCGATGTGCTGGTTAATGAATTGGCCCACCATGACGGGGATCAGGATTGCGCCGATGCCTGCGGTGGTTTCACCCACGATGGGGATTGCCCAGCGGTGCCAGGGGTATTTGTGTCCGGGCGCGGTGACGCGCAGGGCGAGGCGCTTTTTGAGGGCTTCTTCTTCAGCCTTGCGCAGTTCACTGCTGGTTATTTCCTGTGCAGGTTTTTTCTGCGCGGCTTTTTCCTGCGTGGTTTTGTTATGCATGTATTCTTCATGCATAGCTTCTTCACGCGCAGCGTTTTCTTGTGCCTTGTCAGCGTTGTATTCAGTCATTCAACGTCTCTCCTTTCTCTTACCCTATTCCTTTATCAATGTGGCACGCAACACTATTTGCGTCATAGATGGGCGTGTCGTCATTTATGCAACGTATTTTGGGGCGTGCATCAGCCGCTCAATATGCACCGACATCAATCGGCGGATTCTGCATCTACGCGGTAATCTATGCGGCATGGAGGCCTACGTTTTCGACCTTCTGAGCACCAGGTTTTTGCACCACTGCACTTTTAGTGCTTTGTTCTACACTACACGAATTTGGGGAATTCCCACGTTAGCGCGGCACCGCGCCTCCCGAACGCCCTATAAACGCCCCGCGAAGGAACCGCGAACCACCCTGCAAAGATGCAGCGAACACCCCCGCAAACACTCCGCGAGTACCCGTTTGTTCCCTCGTAACGATAACGCCCCCGCGTCCGCGTTATTCCCGATAGACTGGAATTCTCATGAGTATTTTGAATTTTCTTTCTCCCACGCTGGGTGAGAATCCCGGCGACTACAATCGACGCGATTTTAAGGGCAACCCCCTCACCGCCGAAGAAATCTATGAATCCTTCACCGAGTGGATTTCGACCCGCGGCATGACCCTGTACCCCGCCCAGGACGAGGCCGTTCTGAGCATTGCCGCCGGACATAACGTGGTGCTGGCAACCCCGACCGGTTCCGGTAAGTCCACTGTGGCTGTTGCCGCGCATTTTACGGGCCTGGCGACCGGTCAGCGCTCCTACTACACCGCCCCCATTAAGGCGCTGGTGTCTGAGAAGTTCTTTGACCTGATTAATATTTTTGGTGCCGAAAACGTGGGCATGATTACCGGCGACTCCGCCATTAATACGGAGGCGCCCATTATCTGCTGCACCGCGGAAATTCTCGCCAATATTGCCCTGCGCGAGGGTAAGGATGCGGACCTGTGCCAGGTCATTATGGACGAGTTCCACTTCTACTCCGACCCGCAGCGCGGCTGGGCGTGGCAGCTTCCCCTGCTGGAGCTTCCGCAGGCGCAGTTCCTGCTGATGAGCGCGACCCTGGGCGATACGACTCGCTTCCAGGAGGAGATGACGGCGCTGACCGGTCGTGAGAGTGACCTGGTGGCGCATTCTGAGCGTCCCATTCCGCTGCATTTCTACTACTCCACCACCCCGGTTCAGGAGACGGTGCAGGAGCTCGTGCAGACCAAGCAAACTCCGGTCTACATTGTGCACTTCTCGCAGAAGGCGGCGCTGGAGCAGGCGAACGCGCTGCTGTCGGTGGCTATTGCTTCCAAGGAAGATAAGGAACGCATCTCAGAGCTCATCGCGAAGTTCCGTTTCGGCCCGGGCTTCGGTAAGGCGCTGAACAAGCTGGTGCGTGCCGGTATCGGTATTCACCACGCGGGTATGCTGCCCAAGTACCGCCGCCTCGTGGAGCAACTGGCTCAGGAGGGTCTGCTCAAGGTCATCTGCGGCACCGACACCCTGGGCGTGGGCATTAACGTGCCGATTCGTACCGTGCTGATTACGGCGCTGTCGAAGTTCGACGGCGCCCGTAGCCGTCGTCTGCGCGCCCGCGAGTTCCACCAGATTGCTGGACGCGCTGGCCGCGCCGGTTTTGATACCGCCGGTACCGTGGTGGTTCAGGCACCCGAGCACGATATTGAGAACGCTCGCCTGCTGGCTAAGGCTCAGGCGAAGTTCGGTGACGACACCAAGCGCATTAACCAGTCGCTGTCCTCCAAGCGTAAGAAGGCGCCGGAAGGCTTCGTTGGCTGGTCCGAGAAGACCTTCGAGCAGCTGGTAGAAGCAGCCCCGGAGCCGCTGACCTCCTCCTTCGACATCACCCATTCGATGCTGCTGAACCTGATGCACCGCCCGGAGAACCCGGTCATTGCCGCGTACCGCATCATTCAGGAGAACCACGAGAGCCCCGCGCGCCGCCGCGAGCTGCTGCGCAAGGCAATCGGCATCTACAAGGAGCTGCTGACCGGCGGCGTGATTGAGCGAACCAACACCCCGGACGAGCACGGCTCCTACCTGCGCCTGACCGAGGATCTACAGGATAACTTTGCCCTGAACCAGCCGCTGTCCGCTTTTGCGGTCGCCGCGCTGGAACTGCTCGACCCCGAATCCCCCAGCTACGCGCTGGACGCGCTCTCCCTCATCGAGGCGACCCTGGATTCGCCGAACCAGGTGCTGTACGCACAGGAACGCAAGGCGAAGAACGAACTGTCGGCACAGCTGAAGGCGGACGGTGTGGACTACACCGAACGCATGAACGAGCTGGACAAGGTCACCTACCCGCAGCCCCTGGCGGAGCTCATCGATCAGGCGTACACGACCTACAAGCAGTCCGCGCCGTGGGTGGCACGTTTTGAGCCGCGCCCCAAGTCAATCGTGCGTGACATGTACGAACGCGCGATGGGCTTCAACGACTTCGTGCAGTACTACTCGCTCGAACGTGCCGAGGGCGTGCTCCTGCGTTACCTCTCTGACGCATACAAGGCGCTGCGCCACACCATCCCCGATTCTGCCGTGACCGACGAGCTCGACGACATTATCGAGTGGCTCGGCGAGCTGGTACGCCAGACCGACTCCTCTCTGGTGGACGAATGGGAGAAGCTGGCTGCCGGCGAAGATACCGCGACCATTGCAGCCGAGCACGCCTCCATCGAGGAGGAAGAGCCTCCCGCCGTGACGAAGAACCTGCGTGCCTTCCGCGTGATGGTGCGCAACGCCCTCTTCCGCCGTGTGGAGCTCTTCGCTGACGAGCGTGACCGCGCCCTGGGCGCCCTGGACAAGTGGTGCGGCTGGGATGCCGACCGCTGGGCGGACGCCATGGACGACTACTTCGACACCTACGACGACATCTACACGGACGCCGACGCGCGCTCGCCTCGCCTGGTCAGCATGGATGAGGACACCGCCGCTCACCCGGGCGTGTGGAAGGTTCAGCAGAGCTTCGCTGACCCCGAAGATAACTTTGACTTCGGTATTCGTGCCGAGGTTGATCTGGCGGCCTCCGATGAGGCGGGGTACCCGGTGCTGAAGATTCTGAGCGTGGGCGAGTTCTAAGACTCCGATTGAGGCTCCGAAAGAGACTCCGCCCGAGGCTCTGCCCAGATGTTGCCCATAGTGGGCTAGAATACAGAGTATCTATCTATTTGAATGAAAGAAGGTTCACCGTTGACCGTTTCTTCGCTTCCCAAGGTTGAGTACCGCAAGGGTTCGGTCGTCAAGCACGACGGCTACGAGATTACCGACCACTGGTTCCAGGTTCCCCTGACCCACGGTCTGATTTTCTCCAAGGGCAAGGATGCCGCTCTCTCCTCCCGTTTCGCGGACCAGACCATCACCGTGTTCGCCCGCGAGGTTGTGAGCACCAACGAGACTCTGACCGTTTCGGCTGATAAGCGTCCTTACATTGTGTACCTGCAGGGTGGCCCTGGTTTCGGTTCGCCGAAGACCGGCTCCATTGGCGGCTGGATTGCTGAGCTGGCGAAGACTCACCGCGTGGTTCTTCTGGATCAGCGCGGTACCGGTATGTCTTCCCCGCTGTCTGCTCGCACCATCACCGCTGTGGGTGACGCGCAGGTTCAGGCTGAGTACACTGAGCTGTTCCGTGCGGACTCCATCATCGCTGACGCGGAGGCTGTCCGCGAGGTGCTGCTGGCTGACCGTGCCGACAAGCGCTGGTCCACCATTGGTCAGTCCTTCGGTGGCTTCCTGACCCTGTCCTACCTGTCGTTCGCACCGCAGTCGCTGCGTGACTGCCGCATCACCGCGGGCCTGGCGCCGATTCGTACCTCCGTGGACAACGTCTACCAGCACACCTTCGACCGCATGAAGGAACGTGTTGAGGAATACTACAGCTGGTTCCCCGAGGATGCTGAGCTCGCTACCCGTATCGCTGAGCACCTGCGCACCCACAAGGAGTACCTGCCTACCGGTGAGCGCCTGACCGATCACCGCTTCCAGATGGCTGGCCACTTCCTGGGTGGCCGCTGGCGTGAGCGCGGTCTGCACTACTTCCTGGAGACCGCTTTCGCTGAGGGTAACGACCACCTCTCCGATCAGTTCCTAACCGCTATGGGTGCCGAGGTGACCTTCCAGGCGAACCCGCTGTACGCCCTGATGCACGAGACCATCTACGCTGACGGCCCCGCTGACGGCGTTCTGCCCGGCATCCCCGGCTACGAGCTGTCCCCCTCCCCCGCGCCGACCAACTGGTCTGCTGCTCGCGTGGCGGCTTCCCGCCCCGAGTTCGCACCGGATGCGGACCGTCTGCTCTTCACCGGCGAGCACATCTTCCCCTGGTACTACGAGGAGGATCCCTCGCTGCGTCCGCTGGCTGAGGTTGCAAACCTGCTGGCTGAGAAGAAGGACTGGGGTCGCCTGTACGACCACGCACAGCTGCACAAGAACGAGGTTCCCGTGGTGGCTGCGGCGTACAACCCGGACGTGTACGTGGACTTTGAGCACTCCATGGAGACCGCTCGCTGGGTCGGTAACACTCAGGTGTGGACCTCGAAGACCCACCACCACGACGGTTTCGGTTCTGACTCGCTGACCATTCTGGGTCACCTGAAGAACATGCTGGCTGAGGTTCACAACCAGTAATTCTTCTGAAATATCTCTGATATAGCTAAAGCCCCTCACCCCGGTTGATCCGGTGTGAGGGGCTTTAGTGTTAGCGCTTAGCCTGGTGAGGCCGCATACTCAGTAGCTCAAACTACTACTTCGAGGAGGAAGCGTGCGCATCCTGTGCGGTGCGGGCACGCATCACGAGGGCGTGGTATTCGTCTTCCTTCTCGATCAGCTCGTCACGCAGCTTCTGCGGAATAGTCTTGAGCTTCTCGGTTTCCTGCTGCCAGCGGGCGGTGATGTCCGCACGCTCGGCGGCGGGTGCATCCTCGGGCAGTGCCAGGTACTTCTCGGAGAGCGCCTGAACACGCTGAATGGTCTGCAGTGCGCGGCCCTTGGGGCTGAGCAGCGAGGCAAGCACGGTAATGATCAGGACGCCCACGATGACCATCAGCGACATTTCGGTGCTGATTTCGACCACGTGCACGGGCTCGCCGTGGTTGATGAACGGCAGGTTGTTCTCGTGCATTGCGTGCAGGATGAGCTTCACACCAATGAACGCGAGGATGGTCGCCAGGCCGTAGGAGAGGTAGACGAGGCGGTCCAGCAGGCCGTCAATGAGGAAGTACAGCTGGCGCAGACCCATGAGGGAGAACGCGGTCGCAGTGAACACGATGTAGACGGACTGGGTGAGGCCGAAGATCGCGGGGATCGAGTCGAGTGCGAAGAGCAGGTCGGAACCGGCGATAGCGACCATGACGAGCATCATGGGGGTCATGACGCGCTTGCCGTTTTCGATGGTGAAGAGCTTGTCGCCGTCGAAGTGGTCGCTGGTCTTCAGGTACTTCTTGGCGAGGCGGACCATGATGTTGTCGGCTTCGTCGTCACCGTCGCCTTCAGTGATTTCGTCCTTGAGCAGGTTACCTGCGGTCATGAGCAGGACCAGGCCGAAGATGTAGAACACCCAGGCGAAGGAGTTAATGATTGCTGCACCGGCGAAGATGAAGGTACCGCGCGCCAGGATCGCGAAGACGATACCGAAGAGCAGGACCTTCTGCTGATTCTCACGGGCGACACGGAAGGTGCCCATAATGATCATGAAGACGAAAAGGTTATCGACCGAGAGAGCTTCTTCGGTGATGTAGCCTGCATAGAATTCGGTGGCGGCGGATGGGCCGTTCGTCACGAAAATATACAGACCGAACAGCATCGCGATGCCGATGTAAATACTCGACCAGATGGCCGCTTCCTTGACGGAGGGTTCGTGCGCCTTACGAACGTGGAACACGAAGTCGAAGGCCAACAGACCCGCGATGATGAGAATAGTAACCAACCATTGCAACCCGGTAACTTCCATGGGGAGCCTTTCTTGTGGTGTGCGTACAGGACCACAAGTCTCTCCCGCCGACCTGAATGGAGGTCGGCTCGATTCACCGGTTAGGCGCCTTCGGCTAACGTGCTGACGATGAGTCGATTGGTGGGATACTCCCTTGCTCGGTGAACGATTATACCTTAGGGTTCATGATTCCATGAAGGTCCAGTGAAGTTTTTATATTTTTGGCGGTTTATTAGGCGGCTTGAAGGGTAAGGATTCACCGGTATTTATAGGGCGCTTTAGGGCTCCAAAGGTCGTGTCCGCACAGTACGCACACCTCCACACGCGCGCGAAGAGGGGCTCGAAGTTGCCACTCCGAACCTCTCCCCAAGTGAAGAGCCTCCACGGTTTAAAAACAGCGGTATAGGTTTAGATATTCAATTCACGCAAACGTGCTACAAGCTGCTGGCCCAGGTCAACACCTGCAGAACGAGCAATATCTTCGGTGCCCGGCATGCTCAATGCGCTGTAAACGTACACGGGTTCCGCCCACTTCATGCGTGAAAACGCAGCGGTATTCTCCAAGGGGTTGAAGATTTCAGGGAAGTTGTTCGGCAGCTTCTCTGCATAGATTTCTGCGTTTGCACCGGCACTTGCTGCAACTACGAGAGTCTTACCCGCAAGCTTATCGCCGTCGCTCCCGTAGGCAAATCCGTAGGTGAAAACATCATCCAGCCACTGCTTAAGCAAAGCGGGAACCGAGTACCAGAAGACGGGGAACTGCAAAACGATAACGTCCGCTTCCATGAGAGCCTGCTGTTCTGCGGCAATATCAAATGAACCGTTGACGCGGTGGGATGCGAGTTCGCGCACCTCTACGTTTTCTCCCAGGGTCTCAGTGACAACCCGGAGAGTTTCAGCGTTAGCGGTCGAGAGTTCGGGAGTGGGGTGACCGTAGACGATAAGAGCCTTAGACATATGTCTTCTTTCTGTACTGTAGTTTTCTATTAGTAGTTATGAATGATTCCAGCAGGATGAACTAGAGCTGGAGTTAAATGCGCTGCAATAATCAGCTGATGCAGTGTCCAATGAGCGCAGTCTTTAGTTGGCACTGTCTAGTTGGCAACGGTGAAGCGGCGGCCCGCGTGCTTGGGCTCTTCTGCCTCATCAATCAGGGCGACCGCAAAGTCCTCGGCGCTAACGAACTCGCCTGCGGGGGTGTCCAGTGCGGTGTTGTACTTGCCGGTACGCTCACCCGGTGCGATTTCGAACGCCGGGGAGAGCATGGTCCAGTTCAGACCCTCGGATGCTCGGTACTCGTCGAGAATCTGGGCGAATGCCTTCGCCTCGGGCTTGTAATCTTCCGGGAAGCCTTCGCCATCAACGAAGCGGTTGCCGTTGCCGTCCTCGAGGGAGCCAGCGCCACCAACGACCAGCAGGCGACCGGTAGGTGCCGCCGCGATCAGTGCACGGTGTGCGTCGATAATCGGCTGCGCGGAGGTGCCGCGACCGCCAGGGACGGCAACAATGGTGACGTCGTGGGTGTTGACGATGTCGACCAGTGCTGCGGTGTCTGCAAGGTCGATGCTGTGGGCGGTAGCGCCTTCGGGTGCATTGCCGGAGCGGGTGTAGGCGTCGACCCGGTGGCCGCGGGAGATTGCTTCTGCTGCGGCGCGTGCGCCGACCATGCCGGTTGCGCCGATGATTGCGATGTTCATGAGGGGTTCCTTTCGGGTAGGTCTTCTGTAGTTTTTCTTGCGGTGTTCCGCGTGATGGTTTTATAGTATCTATTAGAAATCGGGTACCTCAAGGTAACTATTAGGGGTGTGTGGAAAATATTTAAAAATATTTTTCGCACCCCTCACCACCCCCATAAAACAGCCCCTCAGCAGATTGAAAAGACAGCAGCTATGACCACCACGCTCACCTCCCCCACACGAGAAACCATAGAAGCCGCCCGCACCCCGCAGGACGACCTGCCCGCCAATATTCTCGCCAGCGCCTGCCCCTCCCGCACCGTGATGCGCCACCTCACCGACCGGTGGACCCCGCTCATTGTTGCGGCGCTCTCCGAGCAGCCCGTCGCCCGCTTCGGCGAACTCAAAGCAATGATTCAGGGCGTCTCCCCCAAGGTCCTGACCCAGACCCTGCGTTCCATGGAACGCGACGGCCTGGTGGAACGCCGGGTCACCGCATCCATTCCGCCGCGCGTGGACTACGAACTGACCGCGCTCGGTACGACCCTCATTGAGCCGATGACCGCCCTGCGCCACTGGGCGCAGGACAATATGCAGGCGGTACTCGAAGCCCGCGAGCGCTACGACGCCGCCGCACTAGAGAACGGCGACGTATAAAAGGCACAGCGTAAAAAAGACACAGTATAGAACGCGGCGCATTGCAGACCAGCACGCGCAGATTGACACCGCGCAGACCAGCACGCGCCGCAAGCCCACATAAAAGTAGCCCTCCCCGTGAACTATTACGGGGAGGGCTACTTCTATATTTCATTCAGTTAGGAGACCAGGTTGAATTTAGGAGACCGTGTTGAAGGTCGGCGGGGTGAAAGCAATCGCGTTGACCTGCTTGTTCGTATCCACCGTGCCGTTCTCCTGAATCGTCGGGACGGTAATAACCACCTCGAACTGGTACATGCCTTCCATGAGCGTATTGCCACGCAACGCAAAACGCGCGGAGATGCCGGTCGCCTTATCATTCACGCTCGACGCAAACGGAATGACCTGGCCCTGAACGGTCTGAGTCTTGCCGTTGCGGGTCATGACGGTTGCCTTGCCGGTCGGGTCAGTGGTGAAGATCTGGCGGTCAATGATTTTACCCTCGGGCGAGAAGAGGTAAATGTCCATGGACGGGTGCAGGTGCGTGGTGCCGGTCGTCGCCTCCAGGGCGGAGACGTTGTAGGTCATCACGAACTCACCGCAGTTCAGGTTGAGGTCGCCCTCGGGGCCGTGAGTCGCCTCGTACACGGACATGAGACGAATCGTTGCGGGGTTCGGTGAGGTTGCATTCTCCATGGACCACCACGCCTGACCGGTCTCCGGCGCAGTCACGGGCTTGTTCTTGGTGCGCGACTGCAGGGCGCCACTGGCGGGGTTGGTAATCATCCAGCCGCCGACCTGGGTGAAGTCCGGGCCGTGTACCGTCTTGCAATCATCAGCCGAAGCAGCGAATGCGGGTACCGCCGTGGAGGCGGCAATAGCGGGCACAGCCCAAAGCGCGCCGCGGGTGAGGTTGCGGCGGGTAACGGAACGAGCTCCCGTGGTGTGTGCATCTGAAGAGTTATTCGAAATGGTCACAGATTTTTCTTTATCGTTCGGAAGCATCAAGGTTTTATTTGACACGTAAAACACCTTGATAGTTTACAGCATGTATCTGCACTCAGTAGAACTTCATGAACAATGAGTTACCTCATGGCGAAAAACCCACGTCGGCCCCTAAACGCTGGGCTTAGAACGCCGGGTTTAGGCGTGACCCGCCTCCTTCATCAGACGCAGCTCCTTCTTCAAATCGGCAAGCTCATCACGCAGACGCGCCGCCAACTCAAATTGCAGGTTCTCCGCCGCCACGCGCATCTGCTCGTTCATCTGCTCAATCAAATCCAGCAGGTCCTCGGCGGGTGCCGCCGCCAGGCCGTCGGCACGAACGCGCGCCTCCGCACGGGCGAGAAGCTCCTCCGACTCCGGGGTGCTCGTGGCAATCTTCGACGAGGTCGCAGAACCGGTCTTCGCACCCGCGCTCACCGTGCGGGCGCCCTTCTTACCGCTCTTACGCTGCTGCAGAAGCTCGCGGGTATCCTCTTCCTCGCGGGCGAGAACATCCGTAATATCGGCAATCTTCTTACGCAGCGGCTGCGGGTCAATGCCGTGCGCACGGTTGTACGCCTGCTGAATCTCGCGGCGGCGGTTCGTCTCATCAATCGCCACGCGCATAGAATCCGTAATCTTATCGGCGTACATGTGCACCTGGCCGGACACGTTACGCGCCGCACGACCAATCGTCTGAATCAGCGAAGTGGTCGAACGCAGGAAGCCTTCCTTATCGGCATCCAGAATCGCAACCAGTGACACTTCGGGCAGGTCCAGGCCCTCACGCAGCAGGTTAATACCAACCAGCACATCGAAGGTGCCCAGGCGCAGCTCACGCAGAAGCTCCACACGGCGCAGGGTATCCACGTCAGAGTGCAGGTACTGCACCTTCACGCCGTGCTGCAACAGGTACTCGGTCAGATCCTCCGCCATGCGCTTAGTGAGGGTCGTGACCAGCACACGCTCATCACGCTCAACGCGCACGCGAATCTCTTCGAGCAAATCATCAATCTGACCCTTGGTCGGCTTAACCACGATCTCCGGGTCAATCAGGCCGGTGGGTCGAATGATCTGCTCCACGTAACCATCAGCCTGCGACAGCTCATACTTACCGGGGGTCGCCGAAAGGTAAATCGTCTGGCCAATACGCTCCAGGAACTCCTCCCACTTCAGCGGGCGGTTATCCATCGCCGACGGCAGGCGGAAACCGTGCTCAACCAGGGTGCGCTTACGGGACATATCACCCTCATACATGGCGCCAACCTGCGGGACCGTCACGTGCGACTCATCAATAATCAGCAGGAAGTCATCCGGGAAATAATCCAGCAGACAGTTCGGGGCGCTGCCGGGGGCACGACCATCAATATGGCGCGAGTAGTTCTCAATGCCATTGCAGAAGCCCATCTGCTCCATCATTTCCAGGTCGTAGGTGGTGCGCATACGCAGACGCTGCGCCTCCAGCAACTTGCCCTGGGACTCGAGGGTCTGCAGGCGCTCGCGCAGCTCATCCTCAATGGAGGTAATAGCCTTCGCCATGCGCTCCGGGCCGGCAACGTAGTGGCTTGCGGGGAAGACATACATTTCTTCTTCCTCGCGAATCACCTCGCCGGTCAGCGGGTGCAGGGTGTAAATCGCCTCAATCTCATCACCGAAGAACTCAACGCGGATCGCGTTCTCCTCGTACATGGGGATGATTTCGACGGTATCGCCGCGCACGCGGAACGTGCCGCGGTGAAAGTCCATGTCATTACGCGCGTACTGCATCGCCACGAACTGGCGCAGCAGCTCGTCGCGGTCAATCTCCTCACCGCGACGCAGAGTCACCATCTGCTCAATGTACTCCTCGGGCGTGCCCAGACCGTAAATGCAGGACACGGTCGCAACCACCACCACGTCGCGGCGAGTCAGCAGGGAGTTCGTCGCCGAGTGGCGCAGACGCTCCACCTCCTCATTGATGGAGGAGTCCTTCTCAATGAACGTATCGGTCTGCGGCACGTACGCCTCAGGCTGGTAGTAGTCGTAGTAGGAGACGAAATACTCCACCGCATTATTCGGCAGCAGTTCGCGCAGCTCATTCGCCAGCTGCGCCGCCAGAGTCTTATTCTGCACGAGCACCAGAGTCGGACGCTGCACCGCCTCAATCAGCCAGGCTGCGGTCGCGGACTTACCGGTACCGGTAGCGCCCATCAGCACAATGTCCTTCTCACCGTTCTGCACGCGCTCGGTGAGCTCGGCGATAGCCTTTGGCTGATCACCGGCAGGCTGGAAGGGGCTGACCACTTCAAAGGGGGCGACGATGCGGTTAATTTCGGGTGCGTAACTCATGTATCCATCCTAGGGGAAAGCCGCCCAATGCGCCTCAGGATTGGTTGCCCTTTTCTGCTGGCGCAATAGTCCAGACACGACAGGTAACAAGCCATCACCATGAAAGTGCCCAAGTTCATAAAAGAAAGGACGCAAAAGATAAGGGGTATTCGACTGGTTCATCTGCGCCACAGGGCAGGAATCGAACAGGAGCGTTCTCCCGCGCAATTCCCGCACAATAACGCCGTACTTACGGGTGTTCCCATTCCCCCGAACGCATCGCGGCGCAGGCACGCCGAGCAACAAAAGATAAGGGAGAAAACATAAAGACTTATGACGGGCGCTCCGCGCTCACCCCCTTTGCCTCCTTGATGTGGCTCACATATGTTTAGAGCGCATACACGCAGACAGAACGGGACCACAAGAGCGCACGGAAGGACTCCATGAGCACGACCACGGAGACAGCTTCACAGGCAACTCCGAACGAATCCACAGAAGCGAACCCGGAGGCGAACCCCACCGGCGCGCCGGTTGCCACCTTAGCTGCCAAGGCCGAGCATCGCAGCACCCTCTTCGCGTCCTCGTACCCGCTGATTCTGCTCATCGCCCTCACCATTCTGCTGGGCGTCACCTACCTCTCGCTCATCACCGGCAGGTATCCGCTCGAATTGGATGAGCTCTTCCGCATTCTCGGTAAGAACTGGTTCGGCATGGACCTGAAAGTCTACAAGCCCGCCGAAAACATGTTGCTGACCGTGCGTATTCCGCGTCTGCTCGCCGCCGGGCTCATCGGTGCAGCCCTCGCCATTGCGGGTGCCACCTTCCAGGCGGTCTTCCGTAACCCGTTGGTCTCCCCGTACCTGCTGGGTGTTTCGCAGGGTGCGTCGGTGGGTGCCGCCTCCGCCATTCTGCTGGGTGTGGGCACGAGCATCGCCATTCAGGGTTCTGCCCTGGCTGGTGGTCTTGCCGCCGTGCTGCTGACCGTGAGCATCCCGCGCCTGCTGAAGAATCAGTCCACGCTCATGCTGGTGCTCTCCGGCGTGATTGTGGGTGGCTTTGGCACCGCCGCGCTGGGTGCGTTGAAGTTCATTGCGAACCCTGAAACTCAGCTGGCGCAGATTGTGTTCTGGCAGATGGGCTCCCTGCAGGACGTACGCGCGGAAGCACTCACGCAGTTTGCGCTGGTGGCGGTGCCCTGCATTCTGTTGCTCTTGGCGATGCGTTGGCGCATCAATATCCTCTCGCTCGGTGACGATGAAGCGCGCACCCTCGGCATTAACCTGACCCGCACCCGCGGTATCACCATTCTGCTGGCAACCCTGGTCACCGCGACCAGCGTGTGTATTGGCGGCCCGATTTCTTGGGTTGGCCTGGTCATTCCGCACCTGTGCCGCCTGCTGGTCGGTAGCGACACGACCAAGCTCATGCCGCTATCCATTCTGATGGGTGCTTCGTTCATGATGTTCGTCGATACCCTGGCACGTAGCCTCACCAGTGCGGAGGTGCCTTTGAGCGTACTGACCGGCTTCATTGGCACACCCCTGTACGTGGCGCTACTGCTGTTTGGAAAGGTTCGGGTGAAGTAATGTCGTCTTCCATTCCCGATGCTCAGCACCGCACGGATGCGAGCGCCGAGGTTCTGCTACACCTGGACGGTGCGGGCTTCCGTTACGGCCACCGGGGCGGGCACATCAAGCGCCGCCGCACGGATCACCGCGCTGGTCTGCACCGTTCAGGGCACCGCTCCAGCCGCTGGATTTTCCGCAACGTGAACCTGCAGGTGCGACGCGGTGAGGTCCTCGCCATTCTGGGTCGCAACGGTGTGGGTAAGTCCACCCTGTTGAACTGCCTGATCGGTTTGCATTCGCTCACCGAGGGCAGCATTCACCTGGGCGGTGAGCCGCTGGATTCTTTGACCGCGACTGAGCGTGCCCGCCGCATCGCCTATCTTCCGCAGATGGAGGGTCGCGGCATCTCCTACACCGTGACCGAGTACCTGCTGATGGGTCGCGCACCCTATATTGGGTTGTTCTCTTCGCCCTCGCGCCGTGACCGTGAGCAGGTGCACACCGTGATGGAGGAGCTGGGTCTGCTCGACCTGGCGCACTCCCCATTGGATGAGCTGTCCGGCGGTCAGCGTCAGCAGGTGGGTATTGCCCGAACCCTGGTGCAAGACGCCCCGCTCATCGTTCTGGACGAGCCGACGAGCGCCCTTGATGTGGCGAATCAGGCGAAGGTTCTGCGGAAGATTCGGCAGCTGCGCGACGCCGGGTACGGGGTCATCTTCACGACCCACAACCCGGATCACGCCCTCATGCTGGATGCGACCGTCGCTCTGCTTAGCGCACACGATATGCCCGATACCGTGCCAAACGCAACGCCGCAGGTACCTGCAGATGCGCCGGCTCAGCTTTTGACGGGCCGCGCCTCCAAGGTGCTCACGAGCGAGGTTCTCTCACGCACCTTCAATACCGGCCTGACGGTGACCTACTCCCCCGAGCTGGGCCGTTCCAGCGTACACATGACGAGCCTCGATAGCTGAGGCTCCGCAGCGTTTAGATTTCCGGCGGTGGTTTGGGTGGCACACAAGAGATACGGTAGAGGTGCCCTTTGTCTTGTGGGAGGCGTGTCCCTAGCACGCCTGCCCCACCCAGGCCGCCGCCGGGTTATTCACCCACCCTATCGACACAGAAAGACACATCATGAAGATTACGAAGTTCCACACCGGCATTGCCCTGACCACTTCCCTGCTGCTGGCTGCGCTGACCGGTTGCGGTGCCGCGAACACCGCCTCCTCCTCTGCATCGGGTTCCGCCTCGAGCTCGGTGTCCGCTTCCGCCTCCTCTCAGAGCTCGAAGAAGCACACCAGCTTCTTCGTGAAGGATAACGGTGACGGCACCAAGGTCATTAAGGACATTGACGGCAAGGAGGTCACCGTACCCACCACCCCGGAGCGCATCGCTGACCTGTGGCACGCAAACAACCAGGTGGTTCTGCTGCTCGGCGGCGCTGAGAAGCTGGTGTCCACCACCTCTACCGTGAAGTCCCTGGCATGGTTCAAGCAGGTGTACCCCGGTATTGAGAAGGTTGACGCGCCGGTGAAGGGCACCGACGTGAACATGGAGCAGCTGCTTGCCGATAAGCCGGAGGTGCTACTCGCCTCCTCGAAGGAGCAGATTGCGAAGGCATCTGAGGCGGGTATCCCGGCGGTGCACGTGGAGTTCCAGAACTTCGCGGATCTGAAGCGCACCGTTGAGCTGACCGCCGAGGTCATTGGCACCGATGAGGCGATTGAGCGTGCCGAGAAGTACCTGGCGTACCTGGAGAAGAACGAGAACCTCATCAAGGAGCGCCTCAAGGACGTCACCGAGTCCCCGAAGGTGCTGCACATTGCGGGCGGTTCCGACCTGACGAAGGTGGACGGCTCGAACTCCCTGATTGGCGAGTGGATGAAGCTTTCGGGTGCGAAGAACTCCCTGGACGGCGTGGAGAATCTGAAGAACATTTCCCTGGAGCAGATTATTGCCTCGCAGCCGGAGTACATCATCATTGGTGGCGCTGATGCGCAGAAGGGCGTGGACGCGATTAAGGCTGACGCCGCGTGGGCTGACGTTCCGGCGGTGAAGAACGGCAAAATTATTAAGAACCCGGTCGGCACCTTCAACTGGGACCGCTACTCCGCTGAGCAGGCTCTGCAGATTCTGTGGGCGGCGAAGCTGTTCCATCCCGAGAAGTTCTCCGACGTTGACCTGGTGAAGGAAACCCGCGAGTTCTACTCGACCTTCTACGGCTACCAGCTGACCGAGGATGAGGCGCAGCGCATCATCAATGGTCAGGGCCCGGCGGCTAACTAACGTGATGGCGGCTCACCTGGTGACCGGCTAGTTCGTTAAACACGTACCGCCCGGAACCGTGCTCACAGCAAGGTTCCGGGCGGTATTTTATTGGTTTGTAGCCGTGGGGCGCCACAGTGATAGTTGACGGCAGCGCTAGTTGACCGCAGTGTTAGCGCACCTCCACGGTCGCTCCGGCGAGGCTCATCAGCGCCCGGTTCGTCAGCGGCAGGTACCCGTTCAGGGCGCTCAAAATCAGCTGCATGGTGCGCTCTTCATCCTCCACGCTCAGCCCGCGAGGAATACCCACACCCGGCACGCAGATGCGCTGCTTATACAGGTCAATCACCGCGCACACGGTGCGGTTCGGCACGCCCAACACCGGCAGCATGCCTCGGTGATTGATGGTACGTAGGCCCTTACCGACCACGGCGGCGGTGCGGATATCCGGGCGGGCACTCCCCGCGAACCGGGAGGTGCCCACACCGTTCGCAAAAGCGGCAGGGTCGGGAATACTATTCGGCACCGCGCTCTTCTCGTTCAGCACAGACAGCAGCGGCTCCCCCACCGCGGCGGTGACCGCCACGTAGCGTACCTGCCGGTCCATGGCGTTGAGGAAGTCCAGTTCCGCGTACTCCTCCACACGGTAGTTTTCGACCAGGCCAGCTTCACCCGCCCCGGTTTCTTCCACGGTGCGGGTGATGACTTCTTCATCGTAGAAGCTTGCCACGCACACCTGCGGGGCGCCGCGCTCAATGCGGGCGCGGCACTGATAGTCGTCGTCGAGCAGCCAGAGGGACAGCTCGTAGCCGTCGGGCACATCGCGTACACCGGTCGCGAGCAGCACTTCGCTGCCGTCCAGGGAGAACGGCTCCCAGCCTGCCGGTTCGAAAGCGTTGAGGGCACCGTCCAGGGCGGGGTTGCAGGAGCCGAGGCTCGGCGCCTGATCAGCCGGGGTGAACGCCTCGGTGGAGGGCATGGCGATGGTGAGCCCGCGCATCCTGCCGGCAAGGCAGAGTTCAACCGCCATGAGCAGGTGACCCGCACCTTCACGGCTCAGTGCTGGGCTCTGAACCAGGTGCGCCACACCGGAGTTGTCCAGGCTGAGGTGTTCGCCAACTCCGCGGGCGGCGTTGGAGTAGCGGTTGTGCAGGCGCACCAGCTCGTCAATGGGCAGGGCGCGTCCCACGGCGCCGAACGCCTGGGCGATAGCGTGAACGTGTTCGGGGAAGACGCGGCAGAGCCTGCCGAGCTGACGGGCAAACTCCGCCGGACGCTGCGTGAGCACGCCCAGCAGGGTGCCGAGGTTCTGCTGGCGGTAGGCGTTGAGTAGCTGGGCGACGGTGGCGGGTTCAAGCTGCTCGACAGTGCCAATCTTGGGGAGGCGCGCTCCCTGGCGGTTGAGGGTTGCGGTGGTGCCACGGCTGCCCGCGGACTGCTCTGATGAGTTTTTGCCTGCTTGTTCGTCTACTTGTTGATAGTAGGTTCCCGACTGCGTCACGTTTTCACGACCTTGCGCTCTTCAGAGCGTTCGTTAGCTGATTCTTCGTAAGGTGACGGGCGGGGCTCAGCGCCTACCGGCAGATGGTTCGTGCACACACTCGACCGCCTGCCGGATCGTATAGTACCGGCATGCAGCTGTGTCTCGTTCCTTGAGCAACTAAGCTATAGCTTCAAGACGTCAGCATCAGGACCTCAGCGCTGAGATAGTACCCAGTTCTCAGCGCTGAGATGTCAGCGTTGAGCCCTACCCGTCAGTGCGGGCGCACGCATTCTCTCGTGGAGGCGCCGGGCTGGGTTACCGCTGGTGACGAACCCGTTGCCCGTGCCGTGGAGGGGCGTGTGCGTTCCGCAACGCTTTTTAGGCTATCAGCTTTAGCAGGCAATTACTAGGGCTAGAGTAACTATTAACTAAGGTTGGACTACCTTTTGAGTTTTGAAGACTTTAAACGGGCGCTCTAGCCAGGAAATTTGGGACTAGAAATTTAGAACCAGAAATCTAAGACCGGGAATCTAGGGATCGGCAATCTAGAGGCCGGTAACCTAGACCGGCAAATCCACCCACTGCGTATCCCCCCAGGTCACACTCGCCGCACCGGAACTCAAGCTCACCACCAGCTCCTCGGCACGCGCCAGCTCCTCCGGGCGGTCAAACACACCCAGGGAAATCGTGGCACCCTCCGCACCGTACTCGGTACCCAGCACATTCAGACCGGCTGCACGGATCTCGTTCTCCAGGCGGCCAGCATCAGCATGCGAACTGGGCACCTGACCCACTCGCAGACGCTCACGCGAATCAAATAGCGCACCATCCAGGGTCTGCACCACCGAATCAGTGTAGGCACGCACCAGACCGCCCGCACCAAGCTTAATGCCACCAAAATAGCGCACGACCACGGCAACCACATCCGACAGGTCGGTGGTGCCGTCCTCACGGGTCTGACGCGCCAGCAGCGCCTGCATCATCGGCACACCCGCAGTACCGGCGGGCTCACCGTCATCGGAGGAACGTTGAATATCGCGGTCAGCACCAATAATGAACGCCGAACACACGTGGCGGGCATCGTGGTAGGTCTTGCGCACCGACTCAATGTAGGCGCGCGCCTCCTCAACGGTGCTCACGCGCTTGATGTGACCAATAAATTCGCTACGCTTAATTTCGAGGAGGCTCTCATAGGGCTCATCGCCGCGCGGCACAAGGTATCGGTTGGCGCGAGTTTCTTCCTGCATGTGTCCTCCTCTAATCAGTACCTATCTATTGTGGCACAGCCCGTCAGGAGCACCGTCCATGTCCCAGCCTTCTTCCCCCGCTTCTACCGCCCTGCGCCGTTACGCCCTCACCGGCGGTATCGGCAGCGGCAAGAGCACCATCGCCTCCCTCTTCGTTGAGCAGGGCGCATTCCTGGTGGATGCGGACGCTATCTCCCGCTCCCTCATGGAGCCCGGCGAGGCGGTGCTCGCCCGCACGGTCGCGGAGTTCGGCGAGCATCTGCTCGATGAGGACGGCCGCCTCAACCGCCCCGCCCTGGCGCGTATCGTGTTCAATGATGAGCAGGCGCGCCTGCGCCTGAACGCGATTGTGCACCCCGCTATTCGTGAGCGCGCCGCGCAGCTGGTGGAGCAGGCGCAGTCCGAGCCCGGGTTCAGCAGCGTGGTGCTGGAGGACATTCCGCTACTCGTGGAGAGCGGCGACCCGTCCGCCTTTGAGGGCGTGGTCGTGGTGCGCACTCCCCTGGCAACTCGCCTGCAACGCCTCGTGTCCTCGCGCGGCATGAGTGAGGAGGATGCGCGCGCCCGCATCGCCGCGCAGGCAACCGACGAGCAGCGTGAGGCGGTCGCAACCTGGATCATTGATAATGGCGGCTCGCTGGAGGAGACCGCCGAGCAGGTGCGCACCGTCTGGGACCAGATGATCGCCGCCTAAAATCCTCCCCAGCAACACGGGGCACAGCAATACAGAGCACATCAACACCGGGCACGTACCCCGGCCCCCAACGCCCCCCAATAACGCAAAGAACCCCCTCACCTCCCAAACGGGAGATGAGGGGGTTCCTCTGCTCTAAGGCACCCCACGCGGGGGCTACCTATCGGCTATTACGCCTGATGAGTGCTCATCTGAGCGGCAGATTAGTTGCCGGTCAGCTTCTTGCGGAGCTCAGCCAGTGCCTCATCCGATGCGAGGGTACCTGCGGAAGCGGGCTCCTCGGAGGAGTAAGAGGTCGGTGCGGGCTCAGCTGCTACGGGAGCTGCTGCTGCAGCCTCTGCGTCAGCCTCGAGAGCCTTAGCAACCTGAACCTTGTGAGCCTCGAAGCGAGCCTGTGCCTCTGCGTACTGTGCTTCCCAAGCCTCGCGCTGTGCGTCGAAGCCTTCCAGCCACTCGTTAGCCTCGGGGTCGAAGCCCTCGGGGTACTTGTAGTTGCCAGCCTCGTCGTACTCTGCAGCCATGCCGTACAGAGCGGGGTCAAACTCGGTAGCGTTGGGGTCAACGCCCTCGTTTGCCTGCTTGAGGGACAGGGAGATGCGGCGGCGGTCCATGTCGATGTCGATGATCTTAACGAAGACCTCTTCACCAACGGAGACGACCTGCTCAGCCAGGTCAACGTGGCGGGTTGCCAGCTCGGAGATGTGGACGAGGCCCTCGATGCCGTCCTCAACGCGCACGAATGCACCGAAGGGAACGAGCTTGGTGACCTTGCCGGGAACAATCTGACCCAGAGCGTGGGTGCGAGCAAATGCCTGCCACGGATCTTCCTGGGTTGCCTTGAGGGACAGGGACACGCGCTCGCGGTCCAGGTCCACCTCGAGAACCTCGACGGTAACGGGCTGGCCAACCTCGACAACCTCGGAGGGGTGGTCGATGTGCTTCCAGGACAGCTCGGAAACGTGAACCAGACCGTCCACGCCACCCAGGTCCACGAATGCACCGAAGTTGACGATGGAGGAGACAACGCCCTCGCGGACCTGACCCTTCTCCAGCTCGTTGAGGAAGGAGGAGCGAACAGCGGACTGAGTCTCTTCCAGGTATGCACGGCGGGACAGAACAACGTTGTTGCGGTTCTTGTCCAGCTCGATGATCTTAGCTTCGATCTGCTGACCGATGTAAGGTGCGAGGTCGCGGACGCGGCGCATCTCAACGAGGGATGCGGGCAGGAAGCCACGCAGACCGATGTCGAGGATAAGGCCACCCTTGACAACCTCGATAACGGTACCGGTAACGACGCCGTCGTTTTCCTTGACCTTCTCGATGTCGCCCCATGCACGCTCGTACTGTGCGCGCTTCTTGGAGAGGATCAGGCGACCTTCCTTGTCCTCCTTGGTGAGGACGAGTGCCTCAACCTCGGAGCCGAGCTCGACAACCTCAGAGGGGTCGATGTCGTGCTTGATGGACAGCTCGCGGGAGGGGATGACGCCTTCGGTCTTGTAACCGATGTCGAGCAGAACCTCATCGTGGTCGATCTTAACGACCTGGCCGGAGACGAGATCGCCGTCGTTGAAGACCTTAATGGTCTGCTCGACAGCCTCGAGGAATGCCTGCTCGTCGCCGATGTCGTTGATTGCGACCTGAGGGATGTTGGTGCTCATGTAGTGAGGGCTCCAATTGGATTTCTAATAGGTCGACGCTGCCGGTTCACCGCTCAACGCCCCCTGGTGGAGGCGCCGGCCGGCTCACTTTTTCACCCCGGCGCGCACGGTATAGGACCGCTAACGCCTTTGAACGGGGTGAGGAAACGTCGAGCTGACGGATACTTACAATGTGTACCGCCCACCGGAAGCAGATGCTCTCAGCAGGGTGTGCGAGCGGTCTGTGCCCGTTTTCTCCCCGTTTTCTTAAGGAGAAAAAGAGCATAGAAAACCCGTACGTTGGTACACGCGATTAATAGTGTACGGGAATCCCGGGCGTGTCGTCAATGGTTACGCGCCCGGGATTCCCGTACTTATTTGCGGTTTTAGTAACGCTGGGATGCGAGGGGCTGTGCTCGTCCTCGTTCCTACAGGGGCACCCGCCCTCGCTTCGCTTCGGGCACCCTGATGTCACTACGGACGACACCGCCCCTCCTCATGCTCGCACCAGGCTGGAACGAGGGGTAGCTATACCCTCCGGAAGCGACATCAGGGTACCCTCTCGGGTGCTCTCCGCGGCGAAGCAAGGAGAGGGCGGAGCGCCCGAGAGGGTGGGTTCCCCTGCAGGAGCGGAGGAAGGGTATAGCGTACCCACCCACCCCTGCCTGTAGGAACGAGGACGATAACTGCCTTTCCGTGCGGAAATCAATACAAGGTAGTGAGCCTAGTGGCCCGCCTCCTGCCAAGACTTACCCCAGCCGACCTGCACATCCAGAGGAACACGCAGGGAGGCGGCACCGCTCATCTCCTCGACCAGCACGCGTTCGGCGGCTTCACGCTCACCGGTGGCGACTTCGAGGATGATTTCGTCGTGCACCTGCAGCAGCATGCGGGTCTTCAGGCCCTCTTCGCGCAGGCGGCGGTGAATGTTGATCATGGCGATCTTGATGATGTCCGCGGCGGTGCCCTGAATGGGGGCGTTGAGGGCGGCGCGTTCGGCGGCTTCACGGCGTACACGGTTGGGCGAGTCCAGGTCGGGCAGCACGCGGCGGCGGCCGAAAATGGTTTCGGTGTAGCCGTCCTGGTGTGCCTGCTTGAGTACGCCGCGCAGGAATCGTCCCACGCGTCCGAAGCGCTTGAAGTAGTTGGTGCGCAATTCGCCTGCTTCGTCGGAGCTGATGTTCAGCTGCTTGGCGAGGCCGAATCGGGACAGGCCGTATGCCAGGCCGTAGGACATTGCCTTGACCTTGGAGCGCTGCTCGGGGGTGACTTCTTCGGGGGCGACGCCGAAGACTTCGGAACCGACGTAACGGTGCAGGTCCTCCCCCGCTTCGTAGGCTGCGATGAGCTTCTCGTCGGCGGCGAGGTGCACCATGATGCGCATTTCGATCTGCGAGTAGTCGGCGGTGAGCAGACCCTCGTACTCCACACCGTCGACGGGTGCGGGCGCGACGATGAAGGCGCCACGGATGCGGCGGCCTTCTTCGGTGCGGATCGGGATGTTCTGCAGGTTCGGCGCGGTCGAGGAGAGTCGACCGGTGGAGGCGGCACCCTGCTGGAAGGTGGTGTGCACGCGTCCGTCGTCGGCGGCTGCTTTCTGCAGGCCTTCGACGGTCTGTACGAGTTTGATGTTGTCGCGGTAGGCGGCGAGCGCACCGAGGAATGCGGCACCGTCGGACTCCGGGGAGATTTTGGCGAGCAGTTCGGTGACGGATTCGGCGTCGGTGGAGTAGCCGGACTTGATTTTGCGGGTGTGCGGCAGGGCGAGCTTGTCGAAGAGCACGGTCTGCAGCTGTTTGACGGAGGCGAGGTTGAGGGGTTCTTCGCCGTCGTCGGTTTGGACGGTGTCGCCGATGATGGTGCGTGCGGCGTCCTGCGCCTGGTTAGCGCGTGCGGAGAAGGTGTCGTGCAGTTCGGCAAGGAGCGCGTCGGAGACGGCGATGCCTGCCTGCTCCATGTCTGCGAGGACGTAAAGTAGCGGCAGTTCGATTTCTTCGTAGACTTTGAGCTGGCCGTGTTCTTCCATTTCGTAGTGCAGCAGGCGCGCGAGTTCGTGGATGATGCGGCTGATTTGGGTGAAGTAGCGCAGGTTGTCGACGGGTTCGGCTTCGCCAGGCAGGCTGAAGAGGGAGGGTTCTGCCTCATCTTCTTCGGGCTGGAAGACGAGCTGCGCGTAGGGGTCCTTGGGGATCCAGAGGTAGCGTTCGGCGAGGTCTTCCATGCGTTCGGAGAAGAGTTTGCGGGTTGCGGTGGGGATGAAGCCGCACATGTAGGAGGACAGGGCGGGGTCTTCGACGGCGCCGGCGAGTTCGTAGCCGTAGGCGCGCAGGAGTTTGCGCTGAACCTTGAGGTCCATGACGATTTTGCGGGCTGCTTCGTCGGAGAGCCAGGCGGCGAGGGCGGCGTCGAGTTCCGGGTCGATGCTGCGGGTGTCGACCCAGAGGCTGGTGCTCTTGCTGGTGAGGAGCACGCCGAGCAGTTCGGGGTTTTCTTCGGCGGCGCGGATCTTGGTTTTGGTGACCTTGACGGCGGGTGCGTCGCCGATGGCGGGGCGCGCTACGGGCAGGTTGGTGACCGGGTAGAGGGTCACGGCGCCTTCGAGGCGTTCGGGTACGGCGATGGGCGCGCCCTGTTCGTCGGTGCCGTAGTTTTCTTCGGCTGCGGCGGCGCAGAAGGCGCGGAATGCTACTGCGTCTGCGTTTTTGGTGGGTGCGCTGGTGGCAATGGGTGCGTAGACGGGGCCGGTGGGTGCCTTCTTGGTGACGCCCTCCTCCCCTGCTTCTGCGGTGGAAACTGCAGAGCCAGCGGATCCGGCTGCGCGCACGATGGGGCCGAGGGTGTCGGCGGCGCGCTTGCGGATGGTGCGGAACTCTACTTCGTCGAAGAAGGTGTTGAGTGCATCCAGGTCGGGGGTGAATGCGGTGTCTTCGAGGGTGACGTTCAGGTCGAGGTCGTTGACGAGCTGGTTGAGTCGGCGGTTGCGCACGACGTTGTCGATATTTTCGCGTAGTGCTTCGCCCTTCTTGCCGCCGATCTTGTCGCTGTTTTCGATGACGGCGTCGAGGGAGCCGTATTCGCTGAGCCATTTGGCGGCGAAGCCGGGGCCTACGCCGGGTACGCCGGGCAGGTTGTCCGCCTGCTCGCCGGTGAGGGCGGCGAGGTCGGGGTACATGTGCGGGGGTACTTTGGTTTTCTTTTCGACGGCGGCGGGGTCCATGCGCTGAATACCCTTGGAGGGGCCGGTGGTGACCGGGTAGAGCAGGGTGACGTCGTCGGTGACGAGCTGGAAGATGTCGCGGTCGCCGGAGAGGATGAGAACCTTGTAGCCGGCTTCGGTGCCGCGGCGGGTGAGGGTTGCAACGATGTCGTCGGCTTCGTAGTTTTCGTAGGTGAGCGCGGGGATGTTGAGCGCGCCGAGCATCTTTTTGATGAGGTCGATCTGGCCGTCGAAGGCTTCGGGGATGGCGTTGCGGCCGCCCTTGTATTCGCCGTATTCGGCGGTGCGGAAGGTGCCGCCGGGCAGGTCGAAGGCTACGGCGATGTGGCTGGGCTGGTTGTCTTTGATGATGCTCAGCAGGGTGGAGAGGAAGGCGTGGACAGCTTCGGTGTGCTGGCCGTCGCTGCGCACGAAGATGTGCTGTCCGGTCCTTTCGGCCATGGTGTAGATGCCGAAGAAGGAGCGTAGGGCGAGGGAGTGTCCGTCAATGAGCAGGAGGGTTTTGTTCTCTGTAGTCACTCCTCTAGTGTATCGAGTCTGAGTTTTCTTGGTGGTTGGCTTCGTGGCTGCGGGTTTTGTGGTGGCTGCCGGTTAGGACTGTGGGGAGGCGCCCGCGCCGTGTTGGGTGCCGGTGCTGTGCCATATAGCGGAATAACGGGGTGTGTGGAAAGAGTTTTACCTCATATGTAGGTGCCGGTGGGGTGCGTTTGGTGAGTTTTCCCCCAAAAAATGTGCCCCAAGCCACTATGTAAGGTGGATAATAATACGGTTTCCAGATAATATATAACCTTATTATCGCCTCCAGCGTAGGAGCCCCCACACCCCGTGTATTCATAGGCAGAACTCTACCCAGAATTCACCGGCAGGATCCACCGGACCGTGAGGGCACCTCCCGCGCTTAACACACAACGAACCCTCATTTAGGAAACTATGAAGGCACTCAAAAAACTTCCCCTTCTCGCGTGGATTATCATCGCGATTGCATCGGGTGTGCTCATCGGCATGCTGACCCCCGGAATGATTAGCGGCATCAATGACGCAACCGGCGCATCCATCGCCACCGACTTTATTGTGCAGCTCTTCGTCTCCTTCTCTACCGTATTCAGTGCCTTCCTGAGCTTCGCGATTCCGCTGATTATTATCGGTTTCATCGTGCCCGGCATTGGTTCCCTCGCGCAGGGTGCGGGCAAGATGCTCGGCATCACCGTGGGTCTGGCGTACATCTCCAGCATCCTTGCTGGCTTCCTGGCACTGACCTGCGCACTGCTGCTCTACCCCATCATCCTGAAGGGTCAGCAGCTCGCTTCCTTCGATAACCCCGAGAACGCACTGTCCAAGGGCTACATCTCCTTCGAGCTGACCCCGATTATGGGCGTGCTGAGCGCACTGATTCTCTCCTTCATCCTGGGCCTGGGCATTACCGCTCTAAAGACCCGTGCGATGCTGAACCTCTTCGAGGACTTCCAGGTCATCGTTGAGAAGATGCTCGGCTACGTGATTATCCCCCTGCTGCCGGTGCACATTGTGGGCGTGTTCGCGAACATGACCCTCGCCGGTCAGGTGGCGAAGATTCTCTCCGTCTTCGGTCTTGTGTTCGTCATGGTGATTATTCTGCACTGGGTCACCCTGGCGCTGCAGTACTCGGTGGCTGGCGCGATTTCTCGCCGCAACCCCATCCAGATGCTCAAGACCATGCTCCCGGCATACTTCACCGCGATCGGTACCCAGTCTTCGGCTGCGACCATCCCAGTGACCGTGCGTTCGGCGAAGAAAGCTGGCATCTCCCCCCGCGTGGTGGACTTCGCGATTCCGCTGTGCGCGACCATTCACCTCTCCGGCTCCATGATTACCATTACCTCCTGCTCGGTGGCAGTGCTGTTCATGACCGGCCAGCACCCCGACTTCGGTAGCCTGATCCCCATGATTCTGGTGCTCGGCGTGATGATGGTTGCCGCTCCCGGCGTTCCCGGCGGTGGCGTGATGACCGCAATCGGTCTGCTGCAGTCCATGCTTGGTTTCGATGCCTCCATGATTGCCCTGATGATTGCCCTGTACCTGGCTCAGGACTCCTTCGGCACCGCAACCAACGTGACCGGTGACGCGACCATCGCAGCCCTGACCGAGCGTATCTCCAAGGCAATCGGAGCGAACCCCGATAAGGAAATCCGCGACGAGGACATCGAAAAGGCAGAAGCTATTTCCGCCTAATTCCTCATCCGCTTACATAGCGTTTTTCAGCCCCGCTTCCCCCTGTAGGAGGCGGGGCTGATTCGTACCCGGAAGCACTCGCGAAAAGCTATCCCACCCAAAGCAACAAAAACCAAGGAGTACACTGGAAGTCATGACTGAAAACAACACACAGCACGCACCCGTCCGCGCGGCAGCGCCCACCACCCTCACCGCAGAAGAAATCAAGGCGCAGCTGACCGAAAGCGGCATCCCCGAGCACCTGCACCCCTACTTCCCCCGCGGTCTGGGCGAGCTCATCCCCGCCATGGGCATTAAGTTCCAGGAACTCACCGCAGAACGCACCGTTGCGACCATGCCCGTCGCCGGTAACACCCAGCCCATCGGTCTGCTGCACGGCGGTGCCAACGTGGTTCTCGCCGAGACCCTCGGCTCGCTCTCCGCGGGTGTGCACGGCGGCGAAACCCTCGTAGCAGTCGGCGTGGACATCAACGCAACCCACGTGCGCCCGGCAGTCTCCGGCGTGGTCACCGCAACCTGCACCGCCGTCAAGCTCGGACGCACCCTGTGCATCCACACCATCGACATTGTGGATGAGCGCGGCCGCACCACCTGCACCGCACGCATCACCAATATGCTGATTCCCCGCCCCACCGCCTAACGTCCTACAACTTCAGCAAGTAGCCTAAAATCGTAGAAGCACGGGGTACACGGCACCCCGCCCACACCCCACCAGAAGGTACGACCAGAAGGAGCACCATGGCCCGCGAGCGCACCCCCTATTTCAAGCGTTACCCGAAGATTGTGCGCGCCAAGCGCATTGTCCTGCCCATCGCAATCGGCGTGATGCTGGTGTGCCTGGTGACCGCCATCAACAACCCCGGCAGCTTCTGGTGGCTGGGCGTGATGCTCGGTACCGGCGGCATGCTCTGGGCTGGCTCCCCCACGGATCGCCCCATCAGCGGCCCGAACAATGACGAAGACGATTTGAACCGCTACCTGCGTTAAGTTCCGTGTAGCGCCGGGTTCCCGCCCGCGTTAGGCACCCGATTCGCGGCGCACACCCGCGAACCGTTAAACACGAACGCCCCGTCCCTCAGCTTCATCGTGAGGGGTGGGGCGTTTGTGTGTCATGAATAAGGCGCTGGTTCATCAATGCACCAGCCGTGTGTGCTCAGCGGCGATTCCTAGTCTTCGCCGTAGCGTGCATTCGTACCTGTACCGATCTGTACTGTGTACGTCTCGTATTTAGGAGAGCTGCTTGATGATGGTGTCGGAAACTTCACGCATGGACAGGCGACGGTCCATGGAGGTCTTCTGAATCCAGCGGAATGCTTCCGGCTCGGTCAGGTTCATCTTGGTGATGAGCAGCGACTTTGCGCGGTCAACGAGCTTGCGGGTCTCGAACTGGTCACGGATGGTGCCGACTTCCTTCTCGAGTGCGCGAATCTGCTCGTAGCGGCTGATTGCCACCTCAATGGCGGGGACCAGGTCGTTCGGGGAGAACGGCTTGACGACGTACGCCATAGCGCCTGCCTCAACGGCACGATCAACGAGTTCCTTCTGGCTGAATGCGGTCAGCAGAACGACGGGAGCGATCTGCTCCTTTGCGATTTCTTCAGCTGCGGTGATGCCGTCCATAATCGGCATCTTCACATCCATGAGGACGAGGTCGGGGCGGTGCTTCTGCGCTAGCTCGACGGCGGTCTTGCCGTTATCAGTTTCTGCAACAACATCGAAACCCTGGTCCTTCAGAATTTCGACGATGTCGAGGCGAATCAATGCCTCATCTTCTGCCACGACGACGGTGCGAGCGGGACCCTGCTCCTCTGCCTGATCCTGAGTGGTCAGCTCTGACATTACTCTTCTCCTTTATCAAATTTCAGTCACTTTAAAGTCTACAGGAGGAAATAAATGTTCATCTACTTTCTCGCCTTGTCCCCCGCGTGTTATATGCGCCCTATGTGCAGGTGGGAGGAGTTTTCTTTCGTCATTTTTGAGCCACCACGCAGATTTTGCATCTTAATGCATGTTTTTGTTCTATACTGCTCATGACCACAAAGAAAAACCCGCACAACGCAGAGGTCACGCGGCGAAATTCACACCTAAAACATAGACCCGAAAATGACTCTGACATGCAATAACGCGTCATCGGGTTAGATACAAACGTAATAAACAAAATATTTATACCGAAACTCCATCACCTGCCAAAGAAGGCCGATACACTGGAATGGATTATTCTCCTCGACTTCTCCGGCACTCGCATTTGACCGACCATACTCGATACCCGGAGGGGATTCATGTCAATCACCCGTCAAGCACGCACCCTGTACTCAGACTTCGTCGAGTACAAGGAACTCGATCGCGCCCCGCTGACTTCCATTCACCCCGGAATTCTCATCGCCTTCGACTCCACCGCGCTTGCAAGCCTCTACAACTACCCAACCCACATTAGCAACGAAATCCTCCGCGCCTACTCACAGCTACGCGGACACGCCTTCCTCCCCCACCAGGCACTCAAAGAATTCTGGGCAGCACTCGACGGCGCATCCCCCGTGCCCGCCGCCGCAGAACGCGTCCGCTCAGCGCTCGCATCCTTCAAAGAAACCCTGCCCGAAGAACGCAACTCCCCCTGGAGTGCGCTGCGTTCCGTCACGCACCAGCTGGACCACTCCATCGCACAGATTATGCGGATCCTCGAACCCACCACCGACACCGGATCCATCAACATGGCACGCCGCGAAGATGACACGATCCTGCCGCGACTGAACCGCATCTTCACCGGACACGTAGGCGCAGCACCCAGCCCCGAACGCCACGAACAGCAGTGCCGTGAAGCGCTCGAGCAGGGACACCCGCTGCTCGCTAATGCCAGCTTTGACGCCGACTTCGCGCTCTGGAACCAGTGCGTTACCGAAGCCACCACCCGCGTGAAGGGCACCGACTGCGTCTTCGTCACCGGTGGTGTGCGCGACACCTGGCTACGCAACGGTCAGCAGGTACGCGCCGCATCGGGCGGCGAACCCGTACACCAGCTCGCGAACCGTCAGCTGTTGCGTGAATACGCTAAGGCAACCGGAGGCGGCGTATTCCGCATCTACACCGTCGAGGAGATCCTGCGCCTCACCTCCAATCAGTACGGCGTGACCGTCAGCGACGCGACCTACAGCGCGATTCGCGCGGAACAGCCCGTAGCTGTGTAAATTCGCCGTGCACAGTCACCGTTGAGAATAATCCCACCACACCCACCACCATTAACCCCGAGAAGCCACATGTGTTTCGAGAAGCCACTAATAACGTGGCTTTTCGAAACACATGTGGCTTTTCAGCGTCTAGCTAGTTCTCACGGCTGGTGCGGTACAGCTCAGCGGCGCGCTCCTCCAAGGACTCGTCATCACCGAGCATCAGGTAGCACAGGTATAGGGTGAAGGCGGCGCGGCAGTCGGCGGCGGGCGCCTCCGCGTCATCACCCTCAGGGGTGCTGAAAGCGATAACGTCGTGCGCCTGGGGCAGGGCTGCGATCAGGTGCGCGGCGGTTTCGTAGCCTTCCTGGTTGCCGGGCAGGGTGAACTGGTGCGGCTCCTGGTTCTTGTCAGCAGCGCCGGATTCCGCACGAGCAGCGGAAAAGTTAGTCTTGAGGACGTCCTCAACACGGCTCATCAGCTCAGCATCGGGCAGGGTGCGGTCATCCGCGGCGAACGCAACGTGGATGCTGTTCAGGGTCTCGTAGGGGTGCTCACCCGCGTAGTATCCGGCGGCGAGCGCGTAGCCGGTGAGCAGCTGCGCTTCGTCGGCGGTGAAGGTGCCGCGCGCCTCACGCAGGGCGGGTAGCAGAAGCTCGGTCAGGAGGGGGTGCAGGGACTCGGGGGCGTTCGCGATAGCCTCCTGCAGGTACTCTTCCGCTTCCGCGGTGGGCTCGGTGTTGAGCAGGGTCAGGAAAGCATCTTCGGGGGCATCCCAGTAGCGGGCAATCAGCACGAGGGTCGCAATGAGCGCGAGAAGCTCACGGTAGTTGCCCGAACGGTCAGCACCGAAGGTGTCAGCAACAACGCGGGCGAGCATGTGTGCGGCAATGTTCTCGAGGACAAACTCGTCGTAGGGGCTGTCGCCGGGCCAGTTTGCGGGGTCAGGAAGGTAGGTTTCGTCCAGGTAGCGCAGCACGGGTTCGAGGGGCGCGGGCGCATCCGTAGCGAGGTCGGGGCAACACTGCGCAACCCAGCTGCTCACGGTAGCCTCGTCGGCAATGCCGGTAGCCTCAGCGAGCTGGGCGCGCGAAAGGCTGTACGGCGCAACGAGCGTGGCGAGGTCGTCGCAGGCGCTGTTGGAGCGGTAGGTGGGCTGGTAGTTAGCGTTGGGGAGGGTTCCGGGGAGGGTGGTTGCCATGGTGGCTCCTTCGCTGAGGTTCGGGGTGAATTGGGTTGTATGGTGTGCGATGCTCGGGACCGTTTGAAGGGTCGGCGCATCTTCTAATTTCAGAATATCCCAGAGCCTCGAATCATGTACTGCCCGTCGTCATTACCCGCCCATTAACCGCGAGAAGCCACATGTGTTCACAACACATGTGGCTTCTCGGCGGAATATGAGGATGCTAGTCCAGTAGCGCGTCCACGAATGCTTCCGGGTCGAACGGTGCCAGGTCGTCCGGGCCTTCACCCAGGCCGATGAGCTTGACGGGAACGCCGAGCTCCTCCTGGATAGCGACCACGATACCGCCCTTTGCGGTGCCGTCGAGCTTGGTCAGCACGATACCGGTGACGTCCACGATATCGCCGAAGACCTTCGCCTGAACCATACCGTTCTGGCCGGTGGTCGCGTCAATGACGAGCAGAACCTCGGTGACCGGCGCTTCCTTCTCGATAACGCGCTTGATCTTGCCGAGCTGATCCATCAGACCGGACTTGTTCTGCAGGCGACCTGCGGTGTCCACGAGCACGGTGTCGACGCCCTGCTCCTTGCCAGCCTTCACGGCATCAAACGCGACGGATGCGGGGTCGGCGCCTTCCTTCTCGGAACGCACGGTCTTCACTCCCACGCGGTCACCCCAGGTGGTCAGCTGCTCGGACGCGGCCGCACGGAACGTGTCCGCGGCGCCCAGGAGCAGGGTCTGACCGTCAGCGACCATCACGCGGGCGATCTTACCGACCGTGGTGGTCTTACCGACGCCGTTCACGCCAACAACCAGCACCACGCCGGGGTTGCCGTCGCTACCGGCGGTCTTCAGTTCACGGTCCATGTCGGGGCGAACAATCTTCACGAGCTCCTCACGGAGCATCTTCTTCACGGCGGCAGGGTTGCTCGTACCTTCAACGCGCACGCGCTGCTGCAGCGCCTCCACCAGGCGGGTAGTCGGCTCGGAACCCAGGTCGGCAAGCAGCAGGGTCTCCTCAACCTCATCCCAGACGTCCTGGTCGATGCGGTCGCGGGAGAGCAGAGCCAGCAAGCCCTTGCCGAGCATGTTGTTCGAACGAGCCAGGCGGGCACGCAGGCGCACCAGACGACCCGCGGACGGGTCGGGCATATCAAGTTCAATAGCGCAAGGTGCCGAGCTTTCGGGTTCTTCCGCCGAACCGCCGGAGGCCTTAGCCGCCTCCTGGCGCAAAGACTGCAGGTTCGCGGTCTTCTTGGGTCGGCGCAGAACGGCGAAAAGTACACCGGCGATAACCAGTACACCCAGCACGATTGCGCAGATTATCATCATCGTTTCATTCACACTACTAGCTTACCGGTTTGGGTGGTTTGGCTGGTCGAGGTGACGCGCATGCCCGGCTGTCGGCGGAGTAGACTGGACACTGTTAAGTTTTTTAGCCGAGCACATGGTTGGCAGTTGCGGGTGGGGCCTGCGGCTGCCGCACGGCACCGCACGATTTCAAGGATGAGCATGAGGAACCCTGCCAAAACACCGCCTGTTTTTGACCCGCGCACGATTGATCCGAACCGTGTGCCGACCGGTTTGAAGGTTCTGATTGCTGCGTCGTTCATGATTGCGGTGGGTTTTGGTTTGGTGGCGCCGGTGCTGCCGAACTATGCGCAGAACTTTAATGCGACGGTCACGATGGCGACGATGGTGGTTTCTGCGTTGGCGATTACGCGCCTGATTTTTGCGCCGTCGGCGGGTCAGATGATTACCCGGTGGGGTGAGCGTCCGGTGTACACGATTGGCATGCTGATTGTGTCGGTGACGTCGTTTATGATTGCGTTTGCCTGGGATTATTGGGTGCTGCTGGGTTCGCGTGCGGTGGCGGGTATCGGCTCGGTCATGTTCACGGTCTCTGCGATGGGTCTGTTGGTGCGCTTGTCCCCGGCGCATATGCGTGGCCGTATTTCGGGCTATTATGCGACAGCGTTCCTGTTGGGTAACCTGCTGGGCCCGGTGATTGCGAGCGCGCTGGCGCCTTTTGGTATGCGTGCACCGTTTATTGTGTATGGTTTTTCGCTGCTGGCGGCGGGTCTGATTGTGTGGTTTTTGATGCCGTCGCAGGCTGCGCTGGAGGCGGAGCGTGACGCGATTATGGAGGCGGCGACACTGGCTGAGGGTAAGGGTACTGGGGTGTTGCCTTCGGCGGCTCCCTCCCCTGCTGACACTCAGGCTGGCGCATCCGGCAAAGCGGCTAAGCCTGCTGCATCCGGCGGTGCTGCGGGTAAGAGCGACCTGCCGGCGATGACGGTTCGTGACGCGTTGAAGTTCTCGAATTACCGTTCTGCGCTGGTTTCGAACTGGGCGATTGGCTGGTCGGTGTTTGGTGTGCAGTCGTCGATTATTCCGTTGGCGGCGGCGTATTTGGCGACTGGCGGCGATATGTCGAATTCGGTGGCGGGTACCCTGTTGGCTTCGTTGGCGATGGCGACGAACTCGTTTGGTAATGCGTTGACGCAGACGTTCTCGGGTCGTTTTTCGGATCGTTTTGGTCGCCGTGTGATGGCGTTTTCGGGTCTGCTGTTGGCGGGTTCTGCGGTGACGTTTATGGGTTTCGCGCCGGTGGCGTGGGTGTTTGTGTCGTTGACGGCGTGTCTGGGTATTGGTGCGGCGTTTATGGGTCCGTCGATTCAGGCTGCGGTGTCTGATGTGATTGGTACTCGTCGCAGTGGTGGCCAGGTGTTGGCGGTGTATCAGATGTGTAGCGATTTCGGTATGATTTTGGGTCCGCTGGTGGCTGGCATGATTGCGGATGCGTGGGGCTTTGTTCCGGCGTTCATTATGAGTGGTTTGTTGTTGGTGGCGGCGGCGTTCACGTGGGCGCCGTTCCGGAAGGCGCGCTGGCCGAAGGATATTGCGGACGCGGACTATACGGGCCGCTAAAAGCTCTCTAATAAGTAAAAAGCCGGTGCCCGGTTCCTGTTGCGTGGCAGGAACCGGGCACCGGCTTTTAATCTATATGAGATTTAGGGAACGAGTACAATGATGCCAGCCATTATCTGATCACCCCAGAGAATCAAAATCCAGGGAATAGACAGCGCCATGCCTAATGCAACCAGCACGGGACGGTACCAGCGGCTCTTCGGCAGGTATGCCGATACCAGCAGTGCCAGCGGAAACAGCGGCAGCAGGATGCGGATGGTAGAGGAAATCGGGAGCCAGAAGATAAAAAGATACCCCATGTAGCATCCGGTCCACAGCCACAGAGCGGGGTGGATTAGGGAACGACTAAACTTACGGGAAATCCAGTAATAGAAACCCACCACTGCCATAATAACGATTATTGCAACAACAATCTTGGGAAGCACACCACCAAGGTAGTAGTAGATGCGCAGAATCCACTGAATGAAGAACTGGTGGCCTTCGCCGGGTTTGCGGTTACTCCATCCCAGCTCCGTCGCAAAATATGCGTCCATACGCCCTGTTCGCAGAGCAGCATGTAGAGGGTGTACGAACGCGAAGAAACAGACGAACAACGCGCTTATAAGCTGCCCGAACCTGCCCCGGAAGGAGCCCCACGCATCTGACAATGCAGAGTGCGATGCATCCTCGATACGACGGCGACGGTAGTCGTTCACCGTACACCACAGCCACCACAGACCAACAAAGGCACCGAGGGGTACGCCGACCGGGCGGGATAGTGCGGCGAGGAGCGCTACTGGGAGCAGCATGAGGTATCGGCCGCGGAGTACGCACCATACGCTCAGTGCAATCAGTAGGACGGATAGTGCTTCCGCGTAGCCGGTGATGAAGACGGGGCTGGCCATGCTGAAGGCGTACACTGCGACGGCCCATAGTGCGAGGCGGTTGCGGGACTCGTCCCCTACGAGGGCGCGGGTGTCGAAGATGCCGCGGTCACGCCAGTTGAGGCAGCCGATGAAAAGGCGGTGCAGAACATAAGCCAGGGTAAAACCTGCCACGATGGTCAAAGCAAGCGCTGCTACACGGTATCCGATACCGAACGTATCGGCAATACCACCAGCAATGAGGGGCTGTAATGGCATGAAGGCCCAGGTATTGTTGTCCACCGTGCCATCTGGACGCATGGGCAAATACTGAGGATACCAATTGGTATAAATACGCTCGTAGAGGTCGGCATCCCATTTACTCAGGAACCCGAGGAGATCACCGCGCCGGCTTGCACCAACGAGGTGGTTATTTTTGTGTTGCTCATGTGCAACAAGAAAAATGGCAAGATGAAAAACACAGGCAGCTGCCCAAATCAGCAGTGCAGAAACCCACGTACGGCGAGCAGGTAACAACCTTTGCTCAGAAGAAGTGTCAGCTCCAGAAGACTTAGCACCCCGGTCATCAAGAACAGGCACAGGACCAGTCAGAAAACCAGAAAAGAGCTTAGAAAAGACGGAGGACGGAGCAATCCATCCAAGATGTTTAGTCATAAGTATTCTCAATGTGTCAGTGTGAGTGATAATCGGCATCTCAACCATTTCAGCTCTCCGCCACGACGGACAGCATGCACTATACAGCCGGATATGCAGTGCATTTTAGTGAAATGTCCTCCATAGATTATCAGCTATTAACCCACCAGACACGTATAACAAACTCTCCACCTGTAATCTACCCATAGATTTATATCACAGGGCACCTGGTGGCTTGTTAAAAGACTGCAGAAAAGCCGGTACCTGCGAGGGAACAGGCACCGGCTTTATGTGTGCGAGAGGCAAGCCAGCAGAACAAGCTAACCCACTTTTAGGGCAGCAACCAGAAGGGACCGATGACGTCCGGGCCGCCCCAGAGCAGGCGCATCCACAGGGCGGAGCCGAGCAAACCGATAAGCACCAGCAGGAGGCGGTACACGCGGCTCTTCGGCAGGTAGGCGGCGACCAGCAGCGACAGAGGGAACAGCGGCAGCAGAATACGTACGGTGGATGACGTCGGGAGCCAGAAGATGAACAGGTAGCCGGCGTAGCAGGCGGTCCACAGCCACAGGGCGGGGTGCGGGTGAACTTCTGCGACATCCACCAGTAGAAGCTCAGGATGAGAAGCACCAGGCCCGCCCACATGATGATGGCGGGTACGGAGCCAACGTAGTAGAGGTTGAACTGGTGGACCCACTGGGCGAAGTACTGGTGGCCGTCTTCAACCTTGCGGAAGCTCCAGCCGAGTTCGGTGGCGAGGTACGCATCCATACGTCCGTTGCGCAGAGCCGCGTGCAGGGGGTGCACGAAGGCGAAACCGCAGACGAGCAGTGCGCCCAAGAGCTGGGCGAAGCGTCCGCGGAACGCAGCCCACGCATCCGATAGTACAGACTGTGAGGGTTCATCGGAGCGGCGGGCAAGATAGTCAGAAACGGTGCACCAGAACCACCAGAGGCCAACGAACGCACCCAGTGGGACACCCAGCGAGCGAGACAGCGCCGCCAGAAGTGCCACGGGCAGTAACAGAATGTAGCGGCCACGCACCACGCACCAAACACTCAAGGCAAGGAGCAGAGTGGAAAGAGCCTCGGCGTAACCGGTGACGAAGATGGGGCTTGCCGGGCTGAACGCGTACACGGCGAGCGCCCACAGGGCGATGCGGTTTCGGGATTCGTCGCCAACGAGTGCGCGGGTGTCGAAGACGTCTCGGGCACGCCAGTTCAGGGAGCCCACAAAGAGGCGGTAGAGTACGACTGCCAGGGCGAGGCCTGCGGCGAGGCTGACTCCGACCGCGGCGAGGCGGTATTCGATGCCGAAAATGTCAGCGACTTTACCGCTGATCATTGAGTGGAGGGGCATGAACGCCCAGGAGTTGAAGGATACGGACCCGTCGGCGCGCAGGGGCAGTTCGGTGGGGTACCACTCTTTGTAGATGCCCTGGTACCAGCCGGCGTCCCATATGTTCAGGTAGGAGAGGAAGCCGTTGTGGTTTTTGTTTTCGTGGCTGAGGGGGGTTCCGCTGGTCTTCGGCGAGCGAGTAGGCGAAGGTACCGAGGTGGGTTGCGCAGGCTAGTGCCCAGATGATGAGGGGGACCCAGGTGCGCCATGCGGCCAGCTTCTGGGGGTTGGCGGCGGGTTCGGTATTACGCATCTTAGTTTTTGTGGAGGGGCGCTGCGCTTCGAGAGCAGGCACGGGACCGGTGGAGGAGCCAGATTAGAGGTCGCGTTCGATGAAGGACACAGGTTTTCCTGGGGATTGAGCCATAAGTATTCTTGCGAGTGTAGTGTGGACGCATGATAGATATTCCGGTGCTGTGTCTATTGGTTCGTATCCATTAGATGCAACGTGTACTATTCGACCAATATGAGTGGTGCAGTTTGATGAAATATCCATGGGTAGCCTATCAGTGAACTACCTGAGCCTCAATGTGAACGCGCTACTCCGACGAATTATGACGAAAAGATGCGTAAAGCCGGTGCCCGGTTCCTGCTGTGTGGCAGGAACCGGGCACCGGCTTTACGTGTACGA
>NZ_KV831926.1:1333313-1365354 GCF_001837265.1 Rothia sp. HMSC064F07
GAACCGGGCACCGGCTTTACGTGTACGAGAGGCGAGCTGGCAGGGCAAGCCAACAACCTGGAACCCTAGAGTCAGGCAAGCTAACCCGAGAAGGTAACCACGTACCAAGAAGCATCTATCTCAACCAACCCGAGGGATAGGCGACCTAGAGGGCGTACCGGACACGCGACGGGGCTCCATCCTCAAAGCGGCTGGGTTCTTTGAAGGTTAAGGCGCCGAAGAGGGGGCACTCCCCCGCGAGCGTTGTCCGGTACGCCATCTCAAACAACTAACCCACAGGCTAGCGGGTCACCGGCACCTTGGAGAATTCGCGCACGGTACCTTCGGGGTCGCCGGAGCGTACCAGTGCTTCACCGATGAGGACCGCATCGGCGCCCGCACCAGCGTAGGCACGTACGTCCTCGATGCTGGAGACACCGGACTCAGCAACCTTAATAACCGAGTTGGGCAGGTGCGCTGCGAGGGATGCGTAGTGTTCGTTGTTGACTTCGAGGGTCTTGAGGTTGCGCACGTTGATGCCCACGATTTTCGCGCCGATGCGCTGGGCGACCTCGATTTCTTCGGGGGTGTGGGTTTCGACGAGGGCGTTCATGCCGAGCGATTCGGTGAGTTCGAGGAACTCGCGGAGGGTCTGCTCGTCGAGGGCCGCCACAATCAGCAGAACCAGGTCGGCGCCGTGTGCGCGTGCCTCCCAGATCTGGTATTCGTCGACGGTGAAGTCCTTACGCAGCACGGGGATGTTCACGGCGGCGCGGACTGCGTCGAGGTCGGCGAGGGAGCCGTTGAAGCGGCGCTGTTCGGTGAGCACGGAGATCGCTGCGGCGCCACCTGCCTCGTAGCGTGCGGCGAGCGCGGCAGGGTCCGGGATTTCTCCGAGCGCACCCTTGGAGGGTGAAGAGCGCTTCACCTCGGAAATGATGCGTGCGGTCGTGCCGTTGCCGCCGCCGGGTACTTCACCGCGTAGGGAGGCGAGCGCGTCGCGGGCGGGTGCGGCTGCGAGGGCGCGCTTCTTCATTTCTTCGAGGGGAACCTGCTGTACGCGGGCGGCGAGGTCTTCGCGGACGCCGACGATGATCTCGTCGAGAACGGTGCTCATGGTGTCTCCTTGGGTTACTTGGTGGCGTTGACGGCTGCGTCTGCGTCCAGGGGTGCCAGGCCGGAGGCGGTCAGCACGGCGCGTAGCGGGGCGGCGGACTTGTTGACGGTTTCGAGGGTTTCGGAGTCCGGGTTGGAGTCCATGACGAGGCCCGCACCTGCCTGCACGTAGGCGGTGCCTTCCTTGAGGACGGCGGTGCGGATGGCGATTGCCATGTCCATGTTGCCGGCGAAGTCGAAGTAGCCGCATACGCCGCCGTAGACGCCGCGGCGGGTCGGTTCGTATTCGTCGATGAGCTGCATGGCGCGCGGCTTGGGCGCGCCGGAGAGGGTGCCCGCCGGGAAGGCGACGCGCAGCACGTCGTAGGCGCTGAACTGCGGGTCGAGTTCGGCGCTGACGGCGGAGGAAATGTGCATGATGTGGCTGAATCGCTCAATGATCATGAACTGGTCAACGGACACGGTGCCGGGCTTGGCGATGCGTGAGAGGTCGTTGCGTGCCAGGTCGACGAGCATGAGGTGTTCGGAGCGTTCCTTTTCGTCGGCGAGCAGTTCCTCGGCGAGTGCGAGGTCTTCTTCGCGGGTTGCGCCGCGCGGGCGGGAACCGGCGATGGGGTGGGTGCTGGCGATGCCGTCCTTGAGGGTGACGAGTGCCTCCGGGGAGGAGCCGACAATGTGGAAGGGGGTGCCGTTGCTGTCTTCGAAGTTGAAGAGGTACATGTACGGCGAGGGGTTGGACTGGCGCAGTACACGGTACACGTCGAGTGCCTTGGCGTTGGTTTCGGCTTCGAATCGGCGTGAGAGCACGATCTGGAAGACGTCGCCGTCGATGATGTTCTTCTTGGAGCGGTCGATGGCGTCCTTGAAGCCCTGTTCGCTCCAGGTGAGGGTGACGTCTTCGCGGACCTTACGGTCAACGTCTGCCACGCCGGAGAGAGTGGAGGTGGTTGCGGCGGCGCCGCGCTGCAGGCGGCGGAGCATGCTGTGCAGGCGCGCGATGGCATCCTCGTAGGCGCCGTCAACGTTTTCGCTGGTGCCGTTGAAGTTGATGGCGTTGGCGACGAGCAGGACGGTGCCGTCCTTGTTGTCGTGAATTGCCATGTCGGAGACCATGTTGAGCGCGAATTCGGGCAGGTTCACGTCGTCGGCGGGCGGGAAGGGCAGGTGCTCCCAGTGGCGTACGACGTCCCAGCCGAGGTAACCAACCAAGCCGGAGGTGAGCGGCGGCAGGGTCGGGTCGGGTTCGGTGTAGAGCATCTGCAGGGTCTTTGCGATGGCCTCTACGGGGTCGCCGTCGACGGGTGCGCCGGCGGGGGTGCGGCCCTGCCAGTGGACTGCGCCGTCAACGGTGGTGAGGGTGGAGCGGGAGGATGCGCCGATGAAGGAGTAGCGGTCCCAGGCTGCGGATTCGCCTTCTGCGGAGATTTTGGCGGATTCGAGCAGGAAGGTGCCGTGGGCTGCTTCGACGGGTTCGCCCTGGTCGTTTTGGAGTACGAGGGATCGGTAGATGCCGATGGGGGTGAGTGAGTCGGCGAGGATTTTGATGTGTACGGGAATGACGCGGGTGCCGGCTGCGCGGGCGCGGAATTCTTCGAGGCTGGGGGTGATGGTGCCCAAATCCTGCATTGCTGTACTCCTTGGTGTTGGGTTGGGAGCGCGTCAGTGCGCTGTGTCCCTTAGCTGCCGCGCGGGGTTTTTACCGGTGCATGGGGTATTACCGGTATATGGGGGTACCGGGACATATATGCCGGTGTGTATCTCTCTGGCGCATACATGCCAGATCCGTAGACGCCCGATAATGCCTGATAAAGCCCGGTAAGCCCGGTGCGCGGGTTGTTTCAGTTTAACCGGTGCTGCGACCCAGTTCCACGGTGAAGATCCAATAGTTCTCTTCGTGGAACTGAGCCGCGTACCGTTCAGCCGTGTTAGTTGCTGAACTGCTTGAGGGTTGCTGCGGTCTGCAGTGCCGCTGCGGTCGCCTCGTAGCCCTTGTCTTCGTTGGAGCCTTCCAGGCCTGCACGGTCGAGTGCCTGCTGCTCGTTGTCGCAGGTGAGCACGCCGAAGCCGATGGGGCGGCCGGTCAGCACGGACACGTCGGTCAGGCCGTTGGTTGCGCCCTGGCAGACGTAGTCGAAGTGGGGGGTGCCGCCGCGGATGACCACGCCGAGCGCGACGATTGCGTCGAACTTCTCAGCGAGACGGGTTGCTGCGACGGGCAGCTCGAAGGTGCCGGGAACGCGCACGAGGGTCGGCTCGATGCCTGCGTCGCGTGCTGCACGCTGCGCGCCGTCGATGAGGCCATCCATGACCTGGGTGTGCCAGCTTGCCGCTACGATTGCGAGCTTGAAGCCCTTGTAGTCTTCGGGGTTGAGGGTGGTGTCTGCTGCGCCTACGCCGCTCATTGTGTTCTCCTTGTGGGTTTTGGGGTTTTGAAAAATTAGGGGTTTGCAGGGGTGCCGCTACGCGCTTTTGAGCACGTGGCGCATGCGCTCACGCTTGGTCTGCAGGTAGTGTGCGTTCTCAACTCGGGCGGGAATTTCGTCCGGGATAAGTTCGGTGACCTGCAGGCCGAGGCTTTCGAGCGCCTCCTGCTTGGCGGGGTTATTGGTCACGAGCCTCAGCTCGTTCACACCGAGTTCCTGCAGGATCAGTGCCGCCTGCGAGTAGTCGCGCATGTCGCCATCCAGGCCGAGCGCCAGGTTCGCGTCGAGGGTGTCGAGCCCGGCATCCTGCAGCGCGTAGGCGCGGAGCTTATTGACCAGGCCGATGCCGCGTCCTTCGTGGTTGCGCACGTAGATGAGGTACCCGCCGGTGCGGCCAATGATGCGCAGGCCGTTCTCCAGCTGGGGGCCGCAATCGCATCGGAAGGAACCGAAAATGTCGCCGGTGGCGCATTCGGAGTGGATGCGTACCGCGGGCACTCCCCCGTCCTCGGCGGGTACGGGGGTGCCGTCACGGTCGAGGGCTCGGGCGCTGATGTGTTCGGCGCCGTCCGCGAATCGCCAGGCGCGCAATCCGAACAGGCCCTGCGGGGTGGGTACGGCGACCTCTTCGGTGCTTTCGACCAGCAGCGGGCTGGGGTTGGGCACCATGTCGAGGGGGCTGACTCGGTAGCCTTCAGCGAGCTGGGAGGCGATGCGCAGGGATTCGGCGCTGAGCTCTTCAGCCTGCGCCTCAACCGGCTCGACCAGGGTGCCCGGCTCTGCCAAGGTGACAGCTGCGGGAGTACCTGGCGTTGCCTGGGTGTTAGGGGTTTCGCTCATGCGTTCTCCTACGCCTTAGCTACGTACTTGATGAGGTCTTCGATAGAAATCATGGGCAGGTTGTGCTCGGTGGCGAAGGCGCGTAGGGCGTCGAAACGCATCATGGAGCCGTCGTCGTGCACGACCTCGGCGATAACACCCACGCCGGACAGGCCCGCCGCGCGGGAGAGTTCCACTGCGGCTTCGGTGTGGCCGGGGCGCTCCGCCACGCCGCCGTCAACGGCGCGCAACGGGAAGATGTGGCCCGGGCGGGTGATATCAGCCGGGGTGGAGGAAGCGTCCGCGAGGATCTGCACGGTGCGTGCGCGATCTGCCGCGGAAATGCCGGTGCTCACGCCGGATGCCGCATCGCAGGAGACGGTGTATGCGGTGCCCTTGGGGTCTTCGTTGTTGGTGACCATGGGCGGCAGGTTCATCTCATCGGCACGCTTGTTGCTCAGGGGTGCGCAGACCACGCCGGAGGTGTAGCGAATCATGAAGCCCATCAGCTCGGGGGTTGCGTGCTCGGCGGCGAAGATGATGTCGCCTTCGTTTTCGCGGTCTTCGTCGTCAACGACGACCACGGCGCGACCTGCAGCGATAGCGTCCACTGCGGTCTGCACGCTGTCGAGGACGCTTGCGGCGTCGGCGCGACGCGGCGCAACCTGCTCACCGGAGTGCGCAGAGTCAGCCTGAGGCACGCCTGCGAACGCGGTCAGACGCTGCACGTACTTAGCGAGCGCATCGGTCTCAAGGTTCACGCTGTCGCCAACCTTGAGGGCACCGAGGTTGGTTGCCTTCAGGGTTTCGGGGATCAGGCCGACCTCGAACCATGCGGGGCTTTCGCCGGGCTCAGAAACGGCGGTGACGGTCAGGGACACGCCAGAAACAGCGATGGAGCCCTTCTCAGCGAGCAGGGGTGCAAGTTCGGTGGGCAGGTTGAAGCGCAGGGTGCTCCACGCCTCGTGCGCGGTGACGGATGCGAGGGTGCCCACCGCATCCACGTGGCCCTGCACGACGTGACCGTCGAGGCGGCCACCGGCGGGCAGGCAGCGTTCCAGGTTGACGGTGTCGCCGGGGTTCAGGTTGCCGAGGTTGGTGCGGCGCAGAGTCTCACCCATCGCGTAGGCGCGGAACTGGCCGGGCTGCAGCTGGTCGAGGTCGATAGCGGTGAGGCATACACCGTTGACGGCGAGGGATCCGCCGTGTTCGAGGTCGGCGACGATGTCACCGGCGTTGAGGGTCAGGTAGGCTGAGTCGCTACCTTCGATGGGGGTGATGGATTCTACGGTGCCGAGGGCGCCAATGATTCCGGTAAACATGTGTGCTTTCCTTTTCTCGCCGTGTCCGCCGGGGCGTCGTCGTTGAGGGCGACGGGCGGCGATGGTTTGTTCGTCGGTATAACTATACGTATTTTTCGAATATTCCCCGTGACGGGGAGCTTTTGTGCCAGTATGCGAACCAGCCGGCATGAATTAGCCGGGCGCCGGCGGGGGTCCTTGAGGTACTACTCCCCCGCCCGCGCTCAGCCGAAGGGAGACTAGCCCAAGCGGAGGCTAGTCCAGCCACGACTAGTCCAGCCGCGGCTAATCTAATCTCGGTTCGGGCGCGTGGCAGGCGTCCAGCTTCGGCAGGGTACGCCGCTCACCCGGTTCCTGCGCCGTTCCGCGAGGTGCCGGCACCAGGTGCGTTGCGGTGTCATTACCGAGCACGCGCACCGCCGGGAACATGCCCAGATCGTCCAGTTGCAGGCGCGGTGCCTGCGCGAGGGTGTCCACGAGCAGACGGTACACGGCGCTCTTGCCCTGCCCCATGATCATGGGGGCGCGGTACCAGACCATCTCGTCGATGAGGTCTTCACCGGCGAAGAGGCCGACCATGCCGGGGCCGCCCTCAATCATGAGGTGCCGCACCCCGCGGGCGTACAGCTCATCGAGCAGTTCACGCGGGTCGTGGGTGAAGACCTGCAGGAAGTTCTGCGGATCCGCCTCCACACCTTCGGGCGGGTTGAGACCGCGCACGCGGTAGTTCTCGGTAATCTCGGTTTTGCCCATGACCACGCGCAGCGGCTGCTTCTCGAAGCGTTCCCCGTTGGCGTCGCGCGCGTCCAGGGTGGGGTCGTCCATGAGGGTGGTTCGGGTGCCGATCATGACGGCGTCGGCGCGGTGACGGATTAGGTGCCCGTCAATGCGCGCGGCGGGGCCGGTAATCCACTTGCTCGTGCCATCAGCTGCCGCAATGAACCCGTCCAGGGTGGAGGCGCTCTTTGCGGTAATGAAGGGGCGGCGTTCAGCGGCGGCAATGAACCAGCGCTCGTTCAGCAGGTAGGATGCGTTCGCGAACTCCTCCATGGCGTGCACGGTGACGCCCTGCGAGCGCAGGTAGGCGGCGCCTCCGGCGGCGTTTTCGGTGTCGTCGCTGTAGGCGTAGTAGAGTTCGCTAATGCCCGCCTCGGCGACGGCGTGGGAGCAGGGGCCGGTGCGTCCGGTGTGGTTGCAGGGCTCCAGACTCACGTACATGCGGGCACCGGTGAGGTCGGTTCCCGCGGCTCGGGCGGCGGCGAGGGCGTCGGCTTCGGCGTGCGGGGTGCCTGCGCCTCGGTGGTAGCCCACGTGCAGCAGGTGCCCGTGATCGTCAGTGATGACGGCGCCGACGAGCGGGTTTGCGCCGCGGATACCCTGGCGTGCCGCCTGCAGTGCCAGGGTCATGGCCTCTGCGTGGCTGAGCTCCTGCTCGGGGTCGGGCAGCTGGAGGGTGCGTGCGGCGGGCAGACCGGCGAGGTGACCGTACTCCGCGGCGGAGTAGTCCACATCGTTGCGCGGCGAAGATACGCTCGGGGCAACAGTTGCGGGCAGGTGTGCGCTCGCCAGCACCTGCAGCGAGGGGTTCTGCGGCATTTATGCACGACCCTTCTTCACGTCGGTTACCTCAACGGTCACGTCGGGGAACTGGGTCTGCACCTGGGTCTTCTGCGCCTCCAGGTTGCGGGTGCGCCACCAGACGAAGAAGCCGACCAGGGTGAAGCATCCGTAGAACACGTACATGAAGGAGGTCGCGTAGTAGCCTGCGCTCCACAGCAGCGGCACGCCGACCAGGTCGACGGCAACCCAGATGAGCCAGAATTCAACCCAGCCGCGCGCCATGCCGTAGGTGGCGAGTAGCGAGCCGGTGAAGATCCAGGCGTCGGACCAGACCGGTTCGTAGGAGCCGAGGGCGCGGAAGATGGGGGTGAGCAGCAGGGTGCCCGCGACCATGGCGACAATCAGGCCTGCGCGTTCGGTGTTGGTAGCCCACTTGGGGATCACCGCGGCACCTTCGGAGGCGTCACCACCGGCGGCGCGGGTGGCGCGCCAACGGTGCCAACCCCAGATGGACACGGCAATGAACATGATTTGGCGGCCTGCCTGGCCGAGCATGGTGACGGGGCGCGGGCTGCCGACGAGGGCGCCCAGGAAGACGGTGAGGAGCAGCAGGTTGCCGAGAATGCCGACGGGCCACGCCCATACTTTGCGTCGCATGCCGCCGAGCGCCGATGCTAGGCCGAATGCGTTTCCGAGAACTTCGCGCACGAGGAGGGACTGGTCCCCCACGTGAATTTGTGCGTCGAAGAGCCACCGCAAGATGTCCATTGTTTCTTTCCTCTCTGAGTTGGACCGTGTGTCGGATGCGCTGTGTGCGCATCTGCGGCGGCTCCGGGGAGAGGAACAGAAAAGGGCGGCTACTGCGGGCATCTTATGGGGTGCCCGGTATCCGTGGTGAGGCGGGAGCGGCGATTCAGCCAACCGTAGCTGAAAACCGCAGCTGACACCAGCCGGCTGCGGTCGAGGGGAATAACGTACCGGCACCTACGAAAGATGCCTCTCCCCTGTCTCACAAAAAGCCGTCTCGCAGAAAACCGCTGCGCTCTCGAGCAACAGTTTTTCTAGCAACAGTTTTCTCAAGTAACTGCTTTGGTGCACCCTGCACGTTATCCCGGTTTTCGGGAGGTGCGGTGGAGTGCGCTCCTGCCTTTTTCTGCTCGTGCTACCTTCCATCCAGACTGTACTGTCGGCACCGGATTTTCACCGGTTCGGCCTCTCTTGCGGGCGGGCTTCTCTAGCGGAGTCTTGGCATCCTGTGCGGATGCGAAGATTCGTACGATTTTTACCTGCTTGCGAGAGCGGTTCGCGGGCTGTGACCGCCGGTTCGGAATTTCACCGACCCCGGAGCACGATGTCGATACTGATTATGCCACAGCGCACGCCGGGGGTTTAATTTGTTTTCTCTGGGATAACTTCCGTGACAAGATGACGTTTTATGACTGTACTCTCGGTGCGTCTTCAAGCCCCTCTCAACAAGCCCCTGCGGCAGCCACTTGCGGGACCGTTTTGGACCCGATTCTTCAATTTTCGGGAATGATTTATCACGGTTTCATAACGGTGGAGAGCGCCAAACAGACCAAAGAGTTATGAGGGCCTCCAGGGGGTTACTCAGAGCATATTGAACACTCGTCAATACCTTTATGACAAGGAATTATAACAATAAGGTTAAATTATTGGTTTAAGGTTTACTCCAGGGGTGATTTAAGGTTATTCTTATCTACAGGAGCTCCCATCACCGATAAACCGGTTCCGTTGAGAGCAACATGATTCGGACCATCCGAGCACTCACATCAAACCCTTAAGCTTCTGCCATTTGAAGCTGGAAAACTGGCCCGCGGACTGCATTCCTGAGGATGGTTTTCACGCAACATCTGCGCGTACTGGATTGCGCAGTATTGCGGCACACGATGTTGATGTGCTTCACCATCGGGAGGCAACCACACCGAATTGTTTTCTCAACGGAACCGGCGTGGGAGCTCTTCCGAATAAACTTCCGGAAGATCGCATGGCGTGCGCCTTTGTATATCTGTACGAGGGGGCGTTGTGTGTGTCAAACGGTCATAAGCTCCCGTTCTTCTGTCGTCGCCTACCGTGGTGCGCGATGGAGGTTACGGGAACCTTGCGGGATGGTTGATCCCGCGCGCTCTGCATTGTCTTGTGGAGTGTGGTGTGTTTGGGTGGCGTATTCGCAGTGCCGGAGCGAATACGCCACCCGTTTTTAACCTGTGAAACCCTGCCCACCCCAAACTCAGGTGAGCTGCACACGAAACTCAGCCCCAGACCAGCCTCATATACCCCAGACTGAGGCAAGCTGACCCGAGAAGCTAACCGCCTACCAATCCCTATCTCAACCAACCCGAGGGGTAGGCGACCTAGAGGGCGTACCGGACACGCGAAGCGGGGGCTCCGTCCTCAAGGCGCCCCCAGGCGCCGAAGAGGGGGCACTCCCCCGCGAGCATGAACCGGTACAACCTCTCCAAACAACTAACCCACGGGTAAAACTTCATACGCAAACAGGGTCGCCTACGATAGATGTCTATCGCAGGCGACCCTGTACGTATCAAAACCGGTGAGGGTGCGTCGGGAATGCGTAGCGGGGGCTCCGTCCTCAAGGCGCCCCAGCGCCGCAGAGGGGGCACTCCCCCGCTAACATTGTCCGACGTGCCCTTACCTATAAGGCTGCCGAAGAGTTTTTAGTCCTCTACGGAACGGAATGCTACAACCGCGTTGTGACCGCCGAAACCGAAGGAGTTCGACAGTGCCACGATCTCGCCGGCGGGCAGCTCGCGTGCCTCGGTCACCACATCCAGGTCAATCTGGGGGTCCTTGTTGTCCAGGTTGATGGTGCAGGGTGCGGTGCGGTGGTGCAGTGCCAGTACGGTGAGTACGGCTTCGAGTGCGCCCGCGCCGCCGAGCAGGTGGCCGGTCATGGACTTGGTTGCGGAGACGGCAATGTTCTTGGTGTGCTCGCCGAAGGTTTCGTGCATTGCGGTTGCTTCGGGCAGGTCACCGGCGGGGGTGCTGGTGGCGTGCGCGTTGATGTGCACGACGGTCTTCGGGTCGATGTTGCCGTCTTCGAGGGCTTCGCGCAGTGCGCGGGTTGCGCCGAGTGCTGCGGGGTCCGGTGCGGTGATGTGGTAGGAGTCGGCGGATACGCCGGTGCCTGCCAGTTCCGCGTAGACGCGTGCGCCGCGTGCCTTGGCGTGCTCTTCGGATTCGAGGATGAGCGCTGCTGCGCCTTCACCCATGACGAAGCCGTCGCGGTCGACGTCGTAGGGGCGGGATGCTTTTTCGGGTTCGTCGTTGCGGGAGGAGAGTGCCTGCATCTTGGCGAATGCTGCCATGGGAAGCGGGTGGATTGCCGCTTCGGCGCCGCCGACGATGACGACGTCTGCCTTGCCGCTGCGGATCATTTCAGCACCGAGCTGCATGGCTTCGGTGGAGGATGCGCATGCGGAGACGACGGTCTGTGCTGCGGCGCGTGCCTTGAGGTTCATGGAGACGGCTGCTGCGTTGCCGTTGGGCATGAGCATGGGAACGGTCATGGGGAGGACGCGGCGGGGGCCCTTTTCGCGGAGGGTGTCCCATGCGTCGAGGAGGGTCCACACGCCACCGATGCCGGTGCCGAAGGCTACGCCGGTGCGTTCGGGGTCGACTTCTTCTGCGGAGTCGGCGTCGGGGCCGGAGAACCCTGCGTCTTCCCATGCTTCGCGTGCGGCGATGAGGGCGAGCTGGCCCGAGGGATCCAGGCGCTTTGCTTCTACCTTGGTGAGGCGGCCGGATTCGAGGGCGGGCACGGCGAGCTGGCCTGCAATGTATACGGGCAGGTCGTATTCCTTGACCCAGGGGTGGTCGAGGGTGGATACACCAGATACGCCCTTGGTTGCGTTTTCCCAGGTGGTGGGGACGTCGCCGCCAATGGGGGTGGTCGCGCCGAGGCCGGTCACCAGCACTTTTCGAGACATTGTGGCACTTTCTCTTCGGTGGTCGATTTGGTGGTTTATCCGGTGGTGTGTGGATAAAAACCTGTTGGACCCGGGGTTTACAGTGGGCGTTTTCACGCCGTGGAGAGTGCAGTCATCGCACCCTGTGTGTTCCCGGGGGTATGTTGGATTGAAAGCTGAGTGAATAGCGATGCGGCGCGGGCCGGTGAGAGCCCGCGCCGCCTCGTTATTGGTTATAGCTTAGGCAGCGTTCGCGATGAACTCGACTGCGTCGCCAACGGTCTTGAGGTTCTGGACCTCTTCGTCCGGGATGGTCACCTCGAACTTCTCCTCAGCGTTCACGACGATGGTCATCATCGAGATGGAGTCGATGTCCAGGTCCTCGGTGAAGGACTTGTCCAGCTGAACGTCCTCAACCTCAACGCCGGTCTCTTCGTTAACGATCTCTGCCAGACCTGCGAGGATCTCTTCCTTGTTAGCCATTCAGGGGCTCCTTTGTTTTTTCGATGGTCATCGCACCCGCCGGATGGGGGTACGCGTGCATTACCGAGTTTATCGTGTCTGCGTGGTGTACGCATGCGTCAACTCGGAGTTTATGGAGATGCTTTCCCGCTTTCTTTTCTTTCTCGCGCACCGGCGCTGTGCCGGTCGTGAGGGGCGGGGAGCATCGGGCTCCGGGGTTTTCCTTAGGGAAGGACGACTACCTGAGCTGCGAATGCCAGGCCGGCACCGAAACCAATCTGCAGGGCGAACTTGCCGGAGAGTTCCGGGTTCTCCTTGAGCAGGCGGTGCGCGGCGAGGGGGACCGATGCGGCGGAGGTGTTACCGGCATCGACGATGTCGCGTGCCACTGCCACCGTGTCGGGAAGTTTGAGGGTCTTGACCATCTGGTCAATGATGCGGGCGTTTGCCTGGTGCGGGATGAGCGCGCCGAGCTCGTCGGGGGTGATACCGGCGGTTTCGAGTGCCTGCTTGGCGACCTTCGCCATTTCCCATACTGCCCAGCGGAAGACGGAGGGGCCGTCCTGACGCAGGGTGGGCCAGATCTTTTCGCCTTCTTCGACGGGGTTTGCGACGAAGTCGCGGTTGCGGATGTCCAGCAGGGAGTGGGTCATGCCGACGGTGCCCCAGCGGGAGCCGTCCGAACCCCATACGGTCGGGGCAATGCCGGGTTCGTCGGAGACGCCTACGACTGCTGCGCCTGCGCCGTCGCCGAGCAGGAAGGAGATGGTGCGTTCGGTGTTGTCGATGAAGTCGGAGAGCTTCTCAACGCCGATGACCAGCACGTGTTTTGCGGTGCCGGCGCGGACGAGGGCGTCTGCCTGGGCGATGCCGTAGCAGAAACCTGCACACGCTGCGGAGATGTCGTATGCGGGGCACTTGGAGCCGATTGCGTCGGCGACCAGGGTTGCCAGGGAGGGGGTTGCGTAGGGGTGCGAGATGGTCGAGATGATGACCGCCTCAATGTCCTCACCGGTTACACCGGATGCTTCGAGGGCGTCCTTGGCGGCACCGATAGCGAGGTCGGTTACCGACTGGTTTTCGCTGGCGCGGTGGCGGGTTGCGATGCCGGTGCGCTGCTTGATCCACTCGTCGGAGGAGTCGATTGCCTCAACGATGTCGTCGTTGGGGACGATGACCTCACCGCGGGCTGCGCCGTAACCGAGGATGCGGGAGTAGCGGTTGATTTCGTACTGCTTGAGGGTAGTCACGTATTCAATCCTTAGTGCTGATGCTTGCAAGGCGGTGTGTGCCTCGCAGGTCTAAAGTGCATGTCTAGTGTGAAGGGTTCCCTGTGCGGGGAGGGCGGGGTGCTCTCCCCCGGTGTTTAGCCCTTCAGAGAGGCGAGGTCCTCGGGAGTGTTGATGGAGGTGCCGGGCACGCCGCGCATCGCACGCTTTGCCAGGCCGACCAGGGTGCCCGCAGGGGCGACCTCGATAATGCCGGCGACCTCACGCTCAAGCAGGGTTGCCATGCACAGGTCCCAGCGGACGGGGCTGGTGACCTGGGAGACGAGGGTCTTGACGAACTCTTCACCGGATGCCACGGCGGAACCGTCGCGGTTGGTCAGCAGTGCGGAGGTCGGGTCGGAGACCTGCAGGGATGCGGCAAACTCTTCCAGTGCGGGCACGGCGGGTGCCATTGCCTCGGTGTGGAATGCGCCAGCAACCTTCAGGGGGATGACGCGAGCGCGTGCGGGCGGGTTCGCGGCAAATGCTTCGATGGCGGGGATGGGGCCTGCGGCTACGATCTGGCCGCCGCCGTTGGAGTTTGCTGCGACGAGGCCTGCTGCGTCGATGGCTTCGCGGACGTTTTCTTCAACGCCGCCGAGTACTGCTGCCATGCCGGTCGGGGAGGCGGCTGCCGCTTCCGCCATGCCGTTGGCGCGCACGCGCACGAAACGCATTGCGTCTTCGTCACTGAGTACGCCCGCGAGGGCTGCTGCGGTGATTTCGCCGACGGAGTGGCCCGCGAAGATGAGCTCTTCACCGTCGAGTTCGCGCAGGGCGAGGCGGCCGGTGACGATGCCTGCAGCCACGATGAGGGGCTGGGCGATTGCGGTGTCCTTGATGGTTTCTTCTTCGGCTTCGGTGCCGTAGTGAATCAGGTCAATGCCTGCCGCTTCGGAGAGTCGTTCCAGGTGCTCACGCACACCTTCAATCTCGAGCCAGGGGCTCAGGAAGCCCTTCTTCTGGGAGCCCTGTCCGGGGCAAACGAGTGCGCGCATGCGGTGCGACCTTTCTGGTTTTTAGTACTCGTACGCGGTGCCATTATAGAGACGGAGACCACGGTTAGTCTGTTACCTATGCTACCTTGTTCAGCCGCCCTGTATAAACATCACTGTGCAGAAACTTTGGGCTGCGCGGGATATTTAGGCAGACGTTGAACAGTGTATAGCTTAGATTGAACTCGTCCATTCGTACAACCCGAACGGGCAAGGTTCAAATAGAGAGACAGCTAACTTTCGGGTTGCCACCCTATGCTCGCGGATGCGCCCGCGCGTACGTCTCCGCCAGACGCTTCATCGACACGTGCGTGTAAATCTGCGTGGTCGCCAACGATGAATGCCCCAGCAGCTCCTGCACCGAACGAATATCGGCGCCGCCGTCCACCAGGTGAGTCGCCGCCGAATGACGCAAAACGTGCGCACCCGACGCCTGAGTATTCTCCACCGTGCGCAGCAGGCGGGTCAGGTCCTCACGAATCTGACGGGCATTCGCACGCCCGCCCCGAGGGCCAATAAACAGCGCCGTCACGCCCTGGGACCCTTCCGGAATCCACTGCGGACGACCATAGGACACCCAACGATTCAACGCCTTAAGCGCCGGGGTACCCAACGGCACCACGCGTTCCTTATTGCCCTTACCCAGCACGCGCACCGTCTTATTTGCCCGGTCCACGCTCTGCAAATCCAGGCCGGTCAGCTCAGAAATACGCATGCCCGAGGCGTACAGCACCTCAACCACAGCTTCCAGGCGCAGCAGGCGCGCATCCCGAGGATCTTGCGCCCGACGCTCCTGCAGGGTAGTCAGCAGCTGGTTCATCTGTTCACGGCTCAGCACCGGCGGCAGGTGATTCTCCCGCTTGGGGGTGCGCATACCGCGCGTGGGGTTGGCGTGCACCAGCTCCTCCTCCTGAGCCCAGGTGAAGAACGTGCGCAGGGTCGAACCGCGGCGCGCCACCGTAGAACGAGCCGCCTGCCGCAGATGCAACGAACCCAACCACTCACGAATCAGGGACGCATCAATACTGTCCAGGTGCCTCACACCGCGGCGCGCCATATAACCGAAGAAGCCCTCCAAATCGGAGATATACGAGCGGATCGTCTCTTCGGAACGGTGCTTCTCATAGCGCAGAAAACGCTCGAAACGGTCCAGGACGGGGCGGAACACCTCGCCGGAAACGCCCAGCGCCGATTCAGGCAGAGCAGAGCTCTCTACTTGCTCCGGCGCAAGCGTGCGGGTGTAGGTCACCGGCAGAGTCGTGGAGGGAGCCTCGTCCCGGTATTCCTCCCGGTTCTCACTCCGGTTGGATGCCTGGTTTTCAGCTCGGTTTTCGGGCTGGCGGGCGGGGGTCATGCGTCCCTCCTTTCGGGTTTCGGTCTTTCGACATTTTCTTCGCGCGTCTACTGATAGCGCGGCGGCAGGGGTAGGCTCCGCGCCAGTACGCGCAAGCCTACCCCAATTGTAGAGAGGTTCCATGCTCTCCACGTGCCGCCTCGTCATGACCTGCCGTCCCGTCATGACCGGCCGGCACCTCCCGCTACTGCCGGGATGTTCACTACGGGCGTTCAGCCGGGGTTTTCAGCGAGGTGCGCAGCAGGGGCTCTTCTACGCCGCGGCATCCGGGCGGACCTTTCTCCAGCTCGTTCCACTGCTCTCCGCCAGACCGCAGCGACCCAGGTGGAACAGGTCAGCCATCACGTCGCGAGCGTTCAACCCGAGAGCTGCGGCAATCTCGTCCACGCCGCGGTAGGAGCGCGGGCTCAAATCGTCCCACACCCTACCCTGTCGTTCGGTCAGCTCATCCAGCGCGCTGGAGGAAGCAACCTGATCCCATTCGCTCTCGTGCTCGGTGCCCAGCTCGAACCCTGCGGCGGCATCGTACTCGAGGATGTCCGCGGCCTCGGTGAGTGTTTGCGCTAGTCCATCGCGCAACAGGCGGTTCGTGCCCACCGAGTTCGGCGAATTAATCTGCCCCGGAACCGCCCAGAGGGTACGCCCAATCTCCATCGCGTGACGAGCCGTATTCAGGGCACCGGAACGCCAGCGCGCCTCCACCACAATGGTGTGCCGCGCCAACGCCGCAATCAGGCGGTTACGCTCCAGAAAACGCCAACGCGTCGGGGTGTTACCCACGCTCACCTCGCTCATGATGAGCCCGCGGTCAACAATCATGTTCAGCGCATCCGAGTTCTGCGCCGGGTACAGCCGGTCCAGCCCACCCGCCATGAAGGCGATGGTCGGCAGGTCACTACCCTGCTGGGTCAGCGCCGCCCGATGCGCCGCAATATCAATGCCCATCGCACCGCCAGAAATCACCGTGTACCCGCGGCGCGCCAGCTCGGCGGCGAGGTGGGTCGTCGCCTCTGTGCCGTAGATGCTCGGGTCACGCGAACCGACCAGCGCCACGCTCGGGGCAGAGGCCACATCCAGCAGGTGCCGCGAATCGCCTCGACACCACAGCCCGTACGGTCGAGCAGGCCCCAAATCGTTCAGCTGCGGCGGCCACAGCGGATCGGCGGGAGTGACCAACCACGCCCCGCAGGTTGCCGCCATGTGCGCCTCCGCGTTCAGGGTGCGTTCCATGCGGCGGTTCCAGCGCAGGCGGCGGGTCGCGAGCGCCTTGCCGAACTTATCGCGGCTCATCTGATGCTCACCCGGCATGTAGTAGCCATTCGCGCTACAGAACAGGGCGGACTCCCCTTCCGCGGGTGCGCCCACCGAGTGCAGAAATTCGCTGAGCTGCGTATCCGGTTCGCCGTGCTCCCACGTGTGCTCATCCGGGATATGCCCGGTCAGCAGGTAGTGCAGGGTCAGCGGCGCTCCCAGGGTGGTGAGGGATTCGACCACGAGCTCATCGGCGGGTTCGGCGTAGCGCATCAGCTGGGCGGTGCAGCAGCGGATGTACTCGCGGCACGCCGCCTCAAGCTCCTCCGCGCTGAGGGCGGGGTTGAACAGGGGTGCTGGATTGAGCAGGGGTGCTGGGTCAGAACCGCTGGAGGCTGTGCCCGCCGCAGGTTCGGGGTGCTCACCCTGATGCTCCTGCTGGTTCATCTCTTCCAGGCGCATCTCTTCCAAGTACACAGGGTCATCTAAGTACACCGGGTTCAGGCAGGAGGCGAGGAACCCCGGCAACCGCGCCGCGTTATAGGGACTCGGTGAGGGTTCGTTCCCCAGCGATAGGATATGCGCCACCCTCTCACGCACCAGGGCGTGCGCATCCAGGGTGCGACCGGGTAGACGGATCTGCAGTTCCCCCTGCACAAAATCTTCCGTCGCGCGCTCTTCAGGCGCACGCTCTTCCGGTGCTGTTTCTCTCAGCCCATTTTCTTTCAGTTCGGCCTCTTCAGCTCGTTTTCTGAGCTTCTTCTCACTCATGACCTTCTTCTCCTCTCGTGGGTGATGCCTTCTATAAACCGGCACGCTATGTCAGCTGTCCCTATTTCAGCTGGTGCATTATTTCAATTGCCCTTGCTGCCGCAGAAAAAGCGCCACATCCAGGTGCTCCCGGCTCGGGTAGGCGGCGCCCTCCAAATCGGCAAGAGTCCAAGCGATACGCAGCACCCGGTCGTAGCCGCGCGCCGTCAGTGTTCCGCGGTCCACAGCGGCGTTCAGCTCGCCGGTGAGCTTCGCATCTAGACGCAACGGGCCGCGCAGAATCTTGCCGTTCATCTCCGCATTCGTCTTCAACCCGTACGGTTCCAGGCGCTCCTTCTGAGCCTGCCGAGCCGCCATGACGCGCTCACGAATCTGCGCCGAACTCTCATTCACCTGACCGCCCGCAAGCTCCGTGGAAGACACCTTCGGAACCGTCACATTCACGTCAATGCGGTCCACCAGCGGGCCGGACAGACGCCCAAAATAGGCGCGACGCTCACGCGGAGCACACGTGCACTCCGTACCGGTGCCCACGTTCATGCCGCAGGGGCACGGGTTCGCCGCCAGAATCAGCTGAAAACGCGCCGGATACGTCGCCGACGCGCTCGAACGGTCCAGGGTCACGGTCCCCGATTCCAGAGGCTGACGGAGCGAATCGAGCACCGTGCGTTTGAACTCCGGCGCCTCGTCCAGAAAGAGCACGCCGCGGTGCGCTTTAGACACGCAGCCCGGGTGGGGAATGCCGCTGCCGCCTCCCAGAATCGCCGGCGCGGAGGCGCTATGATGCGGCGCCTCAAACGGCGGCTGACGCACCAGCTCGCTCAGGTGCTCCCCCGCCGAGCAGAGGGAACGAATCGCGGTCACCTCCATCGCGGCATCGTTATCGAGGGTCGGCAGGATGCTCGGCAGACGCTCCGCCAGCATGGTTTTACCCGAACCGGGCGGGCCTGTCAGCAGCATATGGTGACCACCTGCAGCGGCAATTTCCAGGGCGAAACGACCCTGCGACTGACCGGCGACATCGCTCATATCCGAGGGAATTTCAGCCGGTTTCGCCACCGGTGCGCTCGCCTCCGTCTGCGGGGCGGGCGGGTAGGTCAGCTTCTGGCTCTCAGCGCCGAGTGCGGCAAAAACCTCCGCTAGGCAGCGGAAACCGCTCACTTGCGCACCGGGGATGAGCGCCGCCTCCTCAGCGTTTTCGGCGGGCACAATCACGCGGTGGTGTCCGGCATCCACGGCTGCCTTGACCGCGGGCAGGATGCCCGGCACGGGGCGTAGCGTTCCGTCCAGTCCCAGCTCGCCCAGGAAGACGCTATCGCCGCTGGGGTGCAGTTTCTTCTCCGCCTGCAGCGCCGCAACCACAATGGCTAGGTCGAACGCCGAGCCGCGTTTGGGCAGGGTCGCCGGGGTCAGGTTCACGGTGAGCCGGTGCTGAGTGAGGGTGATGCCGGTGTTCTTCGCCGCGGAGCGCACACGCTCTTTCGACTCGTTGAGGGCGGTATCGGGCAGACCCAGCAGCACGAAGCCGGGCAGGCCCTGCGAAATGTCAGCCTCGACGTCAACAATATGCCCGCGCAGGCCAACCAGCGCCACGGAATAGGTGCGTGCGAATCCCATTACGCCACCGCCTTCAAATGCTCGAAGGTGAAGGTTTCGCAGGTTCCGGTCACCCCAATTGCGTCAATGCGAAAGCGCGGAAAATCCAGGTTCTCACGCAGCCTGCACCAGATAATCGCCAGCGAGCGCGTGCGGCGCGCCTTATCGCGGTCAATAGACGCGAACGGGTGCCCGAAGTCTTCGCTGCTGCGGGTCTTGACCTCAACGAAAACCAGTTCATCCTCGGGGTCAATGGCGATTAGGTCGAGCTCGCCACGAATCTGTTCGTGTTCCAGCCCGGCGGGCGGTCGCCAATTCCTCTCCAGGATGCGGTAGCCGTTCGCTTCCAGGATGCGGGCGGTCAGTTCCTCGCCCCACTTGCCGACGCTGTGAGCGCGGGGCAGGGTTCGCTGGAGCTGGGTTCGCGGAGTCAGGGGTCTGTTGGGTGCGCTTCGGGTTGTGGCGCGGGCTGTTATTCGGGCTGTTGTCATGGGTCTCTCCCCCGGTAGATAGCGGTAGTGCTTCTACTGTGCCCGCCGCGCGCGTGCCCGAAGGCGGTTAACGAAAAACTGTGGATAACCTCGGCTCCTAGAAGGAATTAGAGGTTATCCACAGCCATTTATTTGAAATTTTGGGGCATATTTTTCAAAAACGCCGCTCGGGTGCCGATTCGACGCGTCATATTCGCGCGGTTTCAACACGCGGTTTCATAACGCAGCTTCATCACGCGGTTTCAACACCCAGCTCTGCCTCCCGGCAGCTCGGCAGCCGCGCGCTTACCCCCGGCAAGGCGGTCAATCAGGCGTGAGCTAGGCGTTAAAGTCAGGCATTTCCGGCACGGTGAACTCCTGGTTGGGCAGACGCTCCTCCACGTTCACGTCACGCACCGAGTAGGCGTGCACCTTCTTCACAAAGCGGTTGGAGCGGAATACATCCCACACCCACACGTCGCTCATGCTCACCTCAAAGTAGAGGGTGCCGTCCTGCACGTGCGGGGTGACGTCTACCTGGTTTGCCAGGTAGAAGCGTCGGTCGGTTTCTACCGCGTAGCTAAAGAGCGACATGACGTCTTTGTATTCGCGGTAGAGTGCCATTTGGGCGTCGGTCTCGTAGTTTTCGAGGTCTTCTGCGCTCACTACTCTTCCTTTCCTGGACTTTTGTAGTACTGATTCAGCGGTGGCACGTTAGGCTTTCGCGGCTTTCCGAGGCGCGGTTTTCAGGAATACCACACGCCCTAGCCGCGCTGTGCCACAGCGGCCTCAATCTGCTCGGCGGTCGCCGGAAGCGACCATGAGAGTCGATGCTGCGGGCTGGGGCCCTGCACGCTAATCGCCTCGCGGTGAGCGGCAGATCCGTAGCCCTTGTTCTTTGCCCAGCCGTACCCCGGGTAGCGGGTATCCAGCTGAACCATCAGTTCGTCACGTTCCACCTTCGCAACCACCGATGCGGCGGCGATGGAGGCGCACTTGTAGTCACCCTTAATGACCATGGTCACCGGCATCTGCGCGGGCTCATCTGCACCACCCTCACCTGCGCCTTCCCACGCCTGGGCGAGCAGTGCGTTGTAGTGTGCCTGCGCCGGGTCCGGTGCCAGCGCGCTGAACAGGTCTTCCTGCGGAGGGGTGAACCAGTCGTGCTTGCCGTCCAGCAGGGCGGCGTCGGCACGGTATCCGCGGCGCGCCAGCTCGGCGAGCGCACGCTGGGCGGCAAGCCTCAACGAGAGGGTCATGCCGAGCCGGTCAATATCTGCCGGTTCCACGTGCCCGACCGCCACGGCGCACCACTGGCGGATTTCGGGAACCATGGATTCGCGGCGTGCCGGTGAGAGCGCCTTGGAGTCGATCAGCCCGCCCACCTCGAGGGTGGCGTCCGGGGTGAGGATTGCGACGCCCACAGTGACCGGGCCCGCCATGGAGCCGCGGCCTACCTCGTCGATTCCGGCAACTGTGCGGGCACCGGAGGCGAAGAGCTGCTGCTCGTACTCAAGGTCGGCGGCGGGCGGGGTTGTCTTCGCGGGCTTAGCTTGAGTGGGTTTCGTTGCGCTCTTCTGGGCACTCACCATCATTCCCACGCTCGCTTATTCGCTCGGGGTGGAGGTCGGCTCAGGAATCGAGGAGAACACCGAGCTCTGATCCTGCAGCAGACCGAAGTGGTTCAGCGGCCACGCCACCACGAACACGTTACCCTGCACGTCGTCCTTGGAGATGAACGCGGTGCCGTCGCTAATGTGGTAGCGGGAGTCGGCGGAGTTGCTGCGGTGGTCGCCCATCACGAAGTACTTGCCGGCGGGCACGGTCACCTTGAAGGGCATCTCCGAGGGCGGGTTGCCGGGGTACAGGTACGGTTCGGTGATTTCTACGCCGTTGACCTTGATCTTGCCGTTGCCGTCGCTTTCGACCACGTCACCGGGGGTACCGATAACGCGCTTGACCAGGAAGTTCGAGGAGGTATCCGGCAGAATACCCGCGAAGGACAGGGCGTCCTTGAGCGGGCTGCTGGTCTTCTGGGTGGAGGGAATCCAGCCCTGAGAATCCTTGAAGACGATGACGTCGCCGCGCTTGGGCTCGCTAAAGTAGGAGCCCGCCACGTTAATGAACACGCGGTCGTTGACCTGCAGGGTCTGCTCCATGGAGCCGGAGGGAATGTAGAAGCCGCGCAGCAGGAAGGTCTTGACCAGGAATGCGATGACCAGCGCGTAGAGGATGACGGTGCCGCCCTCACGTGCCTGTACCCAGAGCCATTCGCCGAGGCGGCCTTCTTCCTGCGCCTGGGAGTAGGTCAGCTCCGCCTGTTCGGCGCGCTTTGCCTTGCGGCGTTCCTTGGGGGTCATTTCGGAGAAGTCCTTGGTGGTTTCCACGTCTACGGCGCTCTCCTCATCGGTGGTTTCTTCGCGCTCGGTATTCTTCGCTGCAGCGCTCTTTTCTGCGGCGCTCTTCTTCACATCCTTCGCGGAGGAAGAAGTCGCGGCGGCGCTGCTTGCGGTTACACCTGCGGAGGCGGCGCTCGCCTCGGCGCTAGCTACCACCTCGCGGACGCTCTTGGTATCGTTTTCGGTCGCCTCAGCAGCGCCCGTGGATGCCGCCCAGGGGGCCGCCTTCTCAGCGCCTGCATTCTCTGCGGCACTCTGCTCAGCAGCAGCCTTCTCATCTGCCGCCTTTTCTGCGGCGAGGCGCGCGAAGTATTCTTCCATTTCGCGGCGCTCGCGGCGGCTTTGAGGCTGGTATCCCTCAGGGAAGGGGCTGGTGTTCGCAGTGTTCTTGTCGTCTGCCATGCTGGAGTGAGCCTTTCGTTTGAGAGATACCTAGCTCGAGTGAAACGGTACCTAGCTATTGTATCGAGAGTGTTTGCGCTCTTGGGCTTTTATTTTCTGAGAGCGGCAAGGTTCTCAGAAAGCGGGGTCTCAGAATATGCAAAAACCGCTCCTCTCCCGCGGAATGCGGTTGGGGAGCGGTTTGCAACAGAATTCTGTATCTATAAAGATTAGAACTCGCGCTTCTCGCGGATACGAGCAGCCTTACCGTGGCGGTCGCGCATGTAGTACAGCTTTGCACGACGGACGTCACCGCGGGTCACAACCTCGATCTTCTCGATGGAGGGAGAGTGAACGGGGAAGGTACGCTCAACACCAACGCCGAAGGAAACCTTGCGGACGGTGAAGGTCTCGCGAACGCCTGCACCCTGGCGGCCAACGACGAAGCCCTTGAAGACCTGGATACGGTGGTTCTTACCTTCAACGATCTTAACGTGAACGTTCAGGGTGTCACCGGGGCCGAATGCGGGGACGTCGTCACGGAGGGACTTCTTGTCGAGGAAGTCAAGAGTCTGCATAGTTGTAGATCTCCAGAGTCATCTGCCGCAGGTCAAATAGACTCAGATTGTTCTGCCCCACTGCGGGACAGAAAACTTGATGCTTCGGACAGGATTGGTGCCCGAAGGTTGACATCGTTGGTCGCTCTTCCCCCTGCGGCAGGGGCGTGCCCGATGTCAACACAATGCTCCATTATCCCAATGCGCCCGCGTTTATGCAAGCATCCGGGGAGCACTTTTAGAAGGGGGGTTCGTCACTCTGGGATACGCCACCCTGTGCTCCCCCGTTCTGTGCAGGAGAACCCTGAGCGGTCATGCCCGGCACCTCCGGGTTCTGCTGGGGTGCGTACTGAGGTGCTTCCTGCGGCGGCGCGTACTGCTGCGGCGCACCCGGCATACCCAGCTGAGGTGCGCCCTGCAGGGAGCCTTCGTTGACCGTGCGCTTCTCCACGGTGCGGGCGAAGGTGCTCGTACCGTAGTTCAGGTCGTGACCGATGCCGAAGGCATCCACCTCTACGGTAGTACCCTGCGTTCCGTCTTCGCGGTTCCAGCGGCTAATGCGCTGGCGGCCGCTCACGACCAGCGGATGCCCCTTCTCAATGGAGGTGGCAATGTTCTGGGCGAGACGGCGGTAGGCTTTCACGGTGTACCAGTTGGTGGTGCCTTCTTTCCAGGTACCGGTGGCGTCCTGCCAGCGCGGGGTGCTGGCGAGGCGAAAGTTCACGACGGGCACCCCGTTGGGCAGGGTGCTCAGTGCCGGGTCGGAGGCGGTGAATCCGCGGATCAGGATGGTGTCGCTCATGGTTTCTCCTTAGAAACTAGTGGGTGGGTTCCTTCACCTTGCCAGGGCTGAGCTATCCCTGCACCCGGCGGTTACCGCTGCTGTGGATAACTTCGCGTTTTGCGGTTTTGGGTACCGCCTGTGGATAGAGTTTTTGAACTTTTCACCCTGTTTTTTCAATAATCGCCCGCGGGCAACGCATTCCCTGCAGAAATATGACGACTACGCCCCATCCGGCATCGTGATAGGTATCTCAGCGTCGGGGCGGCTATTTTTGCCCTCAAGTTCACTATTTCTATCCCGCGCACTCTATCCTTGATGATGCGGTGCACTCAGCCGCATCCCGTCTACCCGCCTTGGAGAACCCGTGAGCAAAAAGCCCGCGAACAACAACCTGCCCTCCCTGCAGGAACTTCAGCAGCTGCAGCGCAACCTGCCCAAGCTGCCCGATTCGATGGACCCGCAGAAGAAGCGCCTTATTTACGGTCTGCTCGCGGTGTTTGCCGTGATCGTGCTGATTATTGGTCTGGTCTACGTGAGCAAGAACGGTGTGGACGGGCTGCTCGGTTCGGATACGACGACCTCCGCCACCGATGATGAAGAGACCAACGTTCAGACTGAAACCCTCGCCGAGGTCAAGAACCCGTATAAGGCGGTTGATCCCGCGACCGCGCTCGCACCGGATCTGGCAACCGCGAAGAGCGAGCTGGCGTCCCTGCAGGTGAAGGAACGCGCGTCGAAGGCCGGCTACTCTCGTGATCAGTTCGGACCCGCCTGGGATGACGTTGACGGCAACAAGTGCAACACTCGCGACGACATTCTGCGCCGCGACCTGACCAATGTTCGTTTCAAGGTCAGGACCCACGCATGCACCGTCATCAGCGGTACTCTGGATGACCCGTACACCGGCAAGACCATCGAGTTCAAGCGCGGCAAGAAGACCTCCTCGGCTGTGCAGATTGACCACGTGGTGGCTCTGTCGAACGCATGGCAGACCGGCGCGCAGGATTTGACCGCAGAGCAGCGCCGTCAGCTGGCGAACGACCCGGAGAACCTGCTCGCTGCAGACGGCCCGGCAAACCAGCAGAAGTCCGATGCGGACGCCGCCGACTGGCTGCCGAGCAACACCGCCTACCGCTGCACCTACGTGGCACGCCAGGTGCACGTGAAGGCGAAGTACATGCTGTGGGTCACCGCGGATGAGAAGAAGGTTATGGAGCGCGTCCTCAACTCTTGCAAGGACACGAACCCCACTAAGAAGTAGCCCCGACCAAGAAGTAGCTTCCCGGCACGCACGCAAAAAGCATAAAGAAAACCGCCCCGCACCCTGAGTTTAGGGTGCGGGGCGGTTTTTACATGTGGCGCCCCAGGAGGGAATCGAACCCCCGACCAAGAGATTAGAAGGCTCCTGCTCTATCCTCTGAGCTACTGAGGCCTTCCTCTAGGGTACATGAGAATTTATGCTTCTCATGCACAGCACATCTCACGCGGGGGGCTGTTCCACTGAGCTACCCAGCCAGGCTGGCGAACTATGAGTTCGCGCTAGGAGCCTACCTTGGCGGCTTCCCGTTCTGCCTTCTTCACCTCGCGGCGGCGTGCACGGCGGCTTGATGCGCCGGGGAACAGCTGCCACCACAGGCGGATAGTGGTGCGGCGAATCTGCGTGGGGTGCAGGCTCACGTACACCAGGCGGCGGGTTGCCAGGTCGAGGGCGACCAGGTAGATGATGTATCCCAAGCAGATGACGGTCGCGATGAGTCGGCCCATGTCCTGGTTGAAATCGCGCAGGTAGGGCGAGACGTTCAGCTGGTCGCTCACACCATACGCCATGAAGAACAGCGTGGTGATGAAGTACCACATGAGCTGGAAGTGCGAGCGCAGGCCGGTTGCGGCGAGCATCGGGATTGCCCAGAGCAGGTACCAGGGCTGAATCATGGGGCTGCACAGGAGCATGAACAGGATTGCGAGGCCGGCGTGGCGCACGATGTTGCGGTCGCGTCCAACGAATGCCATGGCTACTGCGCCGAGCATGCCGATGCCCTTGCCGACGGTCTCGATGAGCTTGCGGATGACCTCGAAGGCGTCTCCCTGAACGAACAGGGATGCGGCGCCGATGACTAGGCCGAAGGGGGTGTACCAGATGTACTGGCCACCGGTGGTGGACAGTGCCTTAATCCAGCCGAATTCCAGTCCGGTCACCCAGCCCATGAGCGCCATTTCGGCGAGCAGCAGCACGCCGGAGAATGCCCAGAAGATGAACTTGCGCGGCCAGGAGGCGTTCTTACCAGCCCAGAGCAGACCCACGAAGGGCAGCACCACGAGAGCGAGCGGCTTGACGGCAACGCCGAGGGCTACGAAGGTCACGCCGAGCGGGCCGCCCCACCAGGTGTCACGGTAGCGCTTGGCGTAGTAGAGGCCGCCGAGCATGAACATGGTCATGAGCGAGTCGTTGTGGCCGCTGGCAATGAACGATGCGATGAACAGCGGGTTCGGGCCGATCTGCCAGAGGGCGCGGACCTGGTTGAAGCCGTGTGCCTTGGCGAGTTTTGCCACGTAGAAGAGGATGCCGATGACCGCGAGCACAGAGAGCAGGCGGAAGTAGAAGAGGGAGAGGTCGATGTTCTCCCCCGCCAGGCGCACAATCCACTCTTCAAACTTGAGGGAGACCGGTCCGTACGGGGGCGGGGATTCCGCCCACATGGGGTCCGCACCGTTCTGCATGAAGTTCGAGATTTCGGAAACGCCATGCTTGTACGGGTTGAGGCCGTGCGCCATGACCATGCCCTGACCGTAGTAGGAGAACATGTCGCGGCTGTAGATGGTGAACGCGAAAATCTGCGGCAGGGACCAACTGGCGGTGACGGCAATCATCCACCGCATGGCGTTGGGTTCGTTCCAGTCGCCCATTTTCTGGTAGATTCGCAGCCATTCGCGGCACATGATCATAGCGCCGAGGGCGAGCATGATGATGCCGGTGATGACCCATGTGGCTTCGAATCGGATGGCTCGAATAATGTCGTAGCGCCAGAAGCTGGAGCTGTCGGCGAGCCAGCCGACGGCGTAGGAGCCGAGGGTGACCATGATGGAGCCGATGGTGCCGATAATCACCGTGCGCAGACGGTGGTTATTGACGTAGTCCAAGAGTTTGGGTGAGAGAGGTGCGTCGTGTGCGCCGGGGGTGGTGAGCCGGTGTGCTAGCTCCTTTGGTGCGCGCATAACTCCCTTTCTGTCTGCATCGTCGTTCTGGTTTTTATCATACCGGAGCCCTTGGACGCACTTGTGAGAATCACTGTTACGAAAGCGCTTGTGGACACGCATCGACTCCCCTACCTGTGTGTTTTTATGACATCGTGGGAGTCCGGTCGGCGGCGTTTAGGGGTAGAGTGGGAGGGTGAGTATTTCTAGTGAACGTATTGTATGGATTGACTGCGAGATGACCGGCCTGGACGTGGAGAACGACGCTCTCGTCGAGGTGGGCGTTCTGGTCACGGATGCCGATTTGAACATTCTGGGTTCTGGCGTTGAGTTCGTCATCAAGCCCGGTGATGAGTCTCCTGCCGGTGCGCTGGAGAACATGAATGACTTTGTGCGTTCGATGCATGAGGCGTCGGGTCTGCTGCCCGATATTGAGCACGGTGTGTCGATGGATTACGCGCAGGAGCAGGTGCTTCGTTACATCAAGAAGTATGTTCCGGTGGCGGGCAAGGCGCAGCTGGGCGGCAACTCGGTGGGCATGGATAAGCGCTTCTTGGAGCGCTACATGCCCGAGGTCATGGCACACCTTCACTACCGTGTGATTGATGTGTCGACCATTAAGGAGCTGGCGGCGCGCTGGTACCCGGCGGCTCGTCACAGTGCCCCGGCGAAGACCGGTAACCACCGTGCACTGGGCGATATCAAGGACTCGATTGATGAGTTGAAGTATTACCGCCGCGCCATTTTTGTGCCGCAGGGCCCGGATGCGATTGCTTCGGCGCAGATTGCGCGTGAGGTGGAGGCGGAGCGTGCCGCACGCGAGGCGGCTGAGCGTGAGGCTGAGTCGTCCGCTTCTGAGGCGACTGAGGCATCCAAGGCGTAAGCACAGCATGTAACGAGCATCACGGCTTTTCAACTTGGCAGGTTTCTGAATCTCCTGTACAGTAGTATCCGTTGCATATCGCAAGGGAAACCAAGCGAAGCACATGGTGGTCGTAGCTCAGTTGGCAGAGCGCCTGGTTGTGGTCCAGGAGGTCGCGGGTTCAACCCCCGTCGATCACCCCGATGGAAAGGGTCGTTATGGTTATCCGTAACGGCCCTTTCGCTTACCCTCAATCCGGTTCACCCGCGCACGGTGTACCCGGCAAGTTCCAGTTCAACAGTTCCCATTCAACACAAGCAAAGGATAATTCCGTGGCTATTCGCCCCATCGTTATTCACGGCAACCCCGTTCTGCACCGCCCCGCGGCACCCGTCACCGAGTTTAATGATGAGCTCAAGGAACTCGTAGCTGACATGTACGAAACCATGGACGCATCCAACGGTGTGGGCCTGGCGGCACCGCAGATCGGTGTGGGCCTGCGCATCTTCACCTACAAGATGGAGAATGAGGACGGCGTTCCCCCGCGCGGCTGCATCATCAACCCGGTACTGACCCTGGGCAAGATTTCTACCGCTGACCCGGACCCCTACGAGGAGGAAGAGGGCTGCCTGTCCTTCCCCGGTTACGGCTTCCCCCTCAAGCGCGCCGAGTGGGTGACCGTGAACGGTCTTGACGAGCACGGCAACCCCGTCCACTTTGAGGCGACCGGCTGGTTCGCACGCTGCATGCAGCACGAAACCGACCACCTGGACGGCAAGCTGTACGTGAACCGCCTGAACAAGAAGTGGACCGGCAAAATGAAGAAGGTCGTGAAGAAGGAAGGCTGGACCGTCGACGGTAACTCGTGGATGCCCGGCGTGGATCCGGATCCGTTCGGCCACTAATCACGAGCTCTTTTGAAGGTCGGACCGACCTCCCGAGAACTTAAAACGAAGACCGCGAATGCGCTCGAGAGTGCATTCGCGGTCTTCGTTTTCCATCGACCGATGATATTTTCCATCAGCCAACGGTAGCGTGAAACGGGTCATCCTATGAGCCGGGTTCTGTCTAAAACGCCGCCCGAAGGGGCGTTTTGAGGCAATCATCTATCTAGAACGTACGTTGCCGCACGTCTCAAGCAGCCTACCCGAATACGCACCCCACCTCCGTAAAGGAAGCTGACGGGGATCGGGCGCACTACCCTACCATGGCGTATTCTGTTTGACCTTGCTCCGAATGGGGTTTACCTAGCCGGGCACGTCACCGCGCCCGCTGGTGGTCTCTTACACCACCCTTTCACCCTTACCACGGCGAACCGCGGCGGTTTACTTTCTGTGGCACTGGCCTGCGGGTTACCCCGAGTGGATGTTATCCACCATCCTGTGCTGTGGAGCCCGGACTTTCCTCGAAGCACGTGTGCCTCGCGATTGCCCAGACGGCCCGTTTCACCCAACCCATTATACGCACACCCTTGGATGTGGCTATTTCCCGGGTTCGCTTCGCGGGTACACGGGGGTACGAGGAGGCACACTAGCAGCCTCGCGGGCATATGCAGGAACCTCGCAACTACACTGCGCCTCGTAGCTACACTGCGTCTCGCGGGTACACTGGAGAGATGCTGATTCTTCTTCCCCCGTCTGAAGGTAAGACCCCCGCCCCGGCTGGCAACGCGCCCGTATGCTTCGCTGACCTCTCGTTCCCCGAGCTCACTGCCGAGCGTGAGAGCGTCCTGGAGGAGCTGACCGCAGTCAGTTCGGGCCCCGATGCTCTGGCGGAGCTCAAGGTGGGTGCATCCCTCGCAGCAGAGGTGGAACGCAATACCCGCTTGCTGACCGAACCGGCACAGCCCGCGATCCGCACCTACACGGGTGTGCTCTTTGAGGCGCTGGATTATGCGAGCTTCTCCCCCGCCGAACGCGATGCCGCGCACTGGTCGCTACTGATTTCTTCGGCACTGTGGGGTATTCTGCGCCCCGAAGACGCAATCCCCGCCTACCGCCTCTCGATGGGCGTGAAGCTGGGATCGGTGGGTGCGCTCGCCTCCTTCTGGAAAGGTGCGCTGGGTACCACACTGGAAGCGACTGCGAGGGACCAGCTGATTCTAGATTGCCGTTCTGCCGCCTACGCAAAGTCGTGGGTGACTCCCCCGTCGCAGACTCTGGCGGTTCGTGTGGAGCGTGTGGCTGCTGATGGTTCGCGTAAGGTCGTCTCGCACATGGCGAAGCATTACCGCGGCCTGTTTGCACGCTACCTGATTCAGTCGGGTTTGGCGGCTCGTCCAATTGATGGCTCTACGGCTGGTATTGCCGAATTTTTGGAAGCGGTCAGCGAGGATTGGTCGGTGGAGTGTACCCTGCCGACGGCGCGTAAGGCGGGTATTTTGACGCTGCTGGTGCATGAGCAGTAGGTTGCCCAACTATTTGTTTCCGCTTATTTTTTGCATCATATTGAAAATTTTTTAACTATTTTTCTAGTGGCTTAAATCTGTATTACCCCTTGTAAAACCACATTTCCCCACATTTTAGGGGTAGCTTTTGATGAGCAGAGAAGGCGGTTAGTGTCCAACTATCCGCCTTCTTTTTGCGAGTAAAAATGTTTATAGTATTAAACGGCTCGCCATTGATGGTGGGTATTTCACTCACAAACACTCATATTCTCAACTCAGCACACATGGAAACACGTCACGCCACGTACGTATAGCAAACGACTAGAGGCTTACCCAATGGTTATTGGTTTGCTAGCGTAGAAGTAACCACTCAGAAACACATCGATGGGACAACGTTATGTCTACTTTTTCCTCTCGTCGCGCCCTCATTAAGGGTGCGGCAGCGCTAACAGTCGCCGGCGCCTTGGGCGCACACCATGCCGGTGAGCAGGGCGCTCAGGCTGCCACCTTGGACGTTAAGACTACTCCGCTGACGTTCAAGATTACCGAGGCGTCGTTTGATATTAGCGGCTTCAACCTCAGCTATGAGATTACCGGCTTGCAGGCTGTGCTTGATACCGGTCTGTACACCCCGTACATTGAGGTTGGCTACTACACCAAGGAGAAGGGCTTCACCCAGTTCTATTTCTTCTCTCTTGAGCCGAAGAAGCGCATCGAGAATGATGTCTACATTAGGCATCACGTCATTGATCCTGAGATCACCGGTGGCCCGAATGCAGACTTTGGTGTTCGCCTGTCTCTTCGTCCGCGCCGTGAGCAGTACACCATTCTGCGCACTCTTGAAGTTCGCCCCAAGATTGACACGGAGTTCGCGTGGGCACCTTTCATTGTGGACATTGATATGGATGGCGAGTACGCCCCCGATATCTACAGGTCATGTAAGGCAAAGGTTCTGCTGCTCGATAAGGAACGTTGCTTCTACCCTAAGCGTGCGGTGACCCGCGGCGACCTGATGGATGCAATCTACCGAGGCGCCCGCTCGCCGAAGGTAAAGCTTCCTGCGCGTTCTCCTTTCCCGGATTTGTCCCCGAAGGATGAGCGTTACCCGGCGTATATTTGGGCGTATCAGAACGGTCTGACTTCCGGCTGGTCTGACGGTAAGATGCACCCGGAGGCGGTAGCTAGCCGCGCTACGATGGCCGCGTTCTTCTACCGTTACTTTATGCTTACCCCCGGTCGTCGTCCTTCGCGGTTCCGTCCCGCCACCCCGCAGGATATGAAGCCGAGTTCCCCGTTCTACACCGAGTCGGTGTGGCTGCACTCGTCGGTGAATATTGATACGAGCTATTACAATAAGAGCAAGGATTTCCGTCCGACCAAGATTGCTACCCGCGAGGAGCTGGCTCGTGTCCTGTCAATGCTGAACATGATTGACATCCCCAGTAGCCCTTATATCGATGATTAGGATTTGGCAGGTGCCGTGAACCGGGTGGTTGACCCTACACATTTTAGCGTGGGTTGACTTCTGAGAACAGCATCTGAAGATAGTGGCTATAGAAGGGGCGGTGAGAGTTTTTCTCTCGCCGCCCCTTTTTGTGTGCCCGTTTTCTGGTACTGGCGCTGCTGGTGCAGGCGCTGCTGGGTGCCGTTTTTAGCGCTGGTGATGCTTCCATTTTTGTCTCTCTATTGTGTGGTCTTTTTGGGGGTTTGGGCTTTGTATAAAACATGGGCGTAATTTTTGAATTTTTTGTCTTATAACTCTCATCGGCATGTTTTTCTCGTGTTTTCATTGAATGTTTAAGACGCGGGTTGGTAGGCTGAGATTGCACTTCAGTATGCCGCTGCTACGGGTCCTCTACGATGTGAATTCGTGCGGGTTTGGTGCGGTGGACTGTCACTCATTTATCCTCTCAACTTCTTTTCTCATTCGCCCTCTTTCATGCAGAAAATTCAGATTGGATAATGATGTCCTCCTTCTTTAAGCCTGCTCGTGGCACGCGCCGAAAAGTTGCGGGTGCTTCCCTGGTTTTGGGTTTGTCTCCGTTGCTGGCTTTGACGCCGGTGGCGGCTCAGCCGGCGCCCGCCTCCCCCGCCCAAAACACCCCCACCCAGAACGCACCCGTACAGAACGCGCCAGTACAGAACGCGCCCGTGCAGGGTGATAAGCAGGA
>NZ_KV831927.1:0-980 GCF_001837265.1 Rothia sp. HMSC064F07
GGGGGGGGGGAAGCACCGCAACATCTCAGGGAGCTTTCAGGTCACGGTGCTAGCATGGAGGCGTACTCCGGGCACACTGGAGTACAGGTCAACCACACCACGCACTGCGCCGTCGCAGAGCGGCGCATACAGAAAAGAGAAATTCAGTGAAGAAGTCAATTGCTGTACTGTCCCTGACCATTGCCGGTGCCCTCGGCCTCGTAGCCTGCGGCGGTAACTCCGGCACCAACTCCAATTCCTCCGCATCGGCAAGCGCGTCCGCTTCTGCAACTGCTTCCGCAACTGCCTCGGCACCCGCAAGCACCTCCGCAGCAGCAACCAGCAAGAGCACCACCTCCGCAGCAACTGAAACCACCAAGGCAGAAACCAAGACCACCCAGGGCACCATCAGCACCCCCAGCGGTCTGCCCAGCGAAGCAACCGAAGCGCTCAAGAAGGGCCAGGAATCCGCCGATCAGGCAGCCTCCGCAGGCTACACCGCCAGCAAGAAAGCCCTGGAGCAGCTCAAGAACGAGGCCGGTGTGAAGAAGGCGCAGACCAGCGACGGCACCGTCTACTACACCGATAAACTCGCTGCATTCGAATCCAAGGACGGCGCTATCGTCAGCATCCAGAATAACGGTGTGTGGACCAGCATGGACTCCAACGGTACAACCATCGTCGTGAGCGAGGACGGCTCCTGGATCAAGACCAACCCCAAGGACAACCTCTACACCGTCGTTAAGGCAGACGGCACCGCATCTGTGCTGAACACCAAGACCTTCGAACAGGCGACCGACGTCTCCACCATCGAGACCCCGAAGGCCCCCGGCCGCATCGACGGCTTCAGCGGCACCGCTAAGACCCCGGTCAAGCCCACCAAGATTGGTGACCTCTCCGAGGTTGCAGGCGCCAAGTAAAAACTAGTTCCTACCACCGGGCCGAATAGCCCACCACAATAGGGACACCAACGCCCCGTGCGCATCCGACCGTGATGCGTG
>NZ_KV831928.1:0-5853 GCF_001837265.1 Rothia sp. HMSC064F07
GGCAGTTTCAGCGCCGACCTGACGGTTCCGGCAAATAGCCTGCCGGCCAACCTTGAGTACGAGGTCATTCTGACCTACCGCCCCGTAGATGATGTACACCCCTATGCGTGGAACACTGAGGATCGCGTCCGTACGGCGCTGCCGGTGGAGTTCAACCTCCCGAAGGCTGTCCTTCCCTCCATCACCTATGATGTTTCGGCTATTTCTGAGGAGCAGATTGCTTCGGGTCAGCCGATTGAGGTGACGTTGACGGGTACCGGTTTTCAGGATGTCAATTCCTTGAGTTTCACGCTGTCTGAGCAGGGAACAATTAGGACCTACAGCGTGGCTTCTTTGGGCGAGTTCCAGGCGCCGGATACTGAAGAGAATCAGCGCATTTTCAAAGGCCTGATTCCTAACGGCTATTTCCAGAAGAAGATCACGATTCCCGCGGGAGTCCTGAAGTCCGGTAAGGGGTATTCCCTGGGTGTTTCTGGTGTAGAAACCCACGGGTGGAATAAGCTGTCGCGTAAGTTCCCCTTCGTTCCTGTGGGCAATAACCCCGCGCGTATGGCGTACCAGGATAATTCGTTCAGGAATACCCTACCGAAGGTATCTGTTGATGCGCAGAATTTTGATCCCGGTCAGGACCGCGTCTATAAGGTGACTATTTCTAATATTTCACCCGAGGTGGACCTGGGGTACTACATTGACTCTGTGCGGATTTATAACGCTACCTCCGGTGAGTCCAAGCCTTTCGCGGTCAACGATGTGGCGGGCCAGCACTACAAGCGCGACGAAATCGTAACCCGCAATCCTGACGGCACCCGTACGGTAGAAATCGAATATAAGGTTCAGGATGATGACGGGTTCTACCCCTCTCACGTGGGCTCGACGGCAGAAGTTCAGGTAACGTTCTCGAACTCTGAGTATTCGTACGGTAGCCATAAGTTCACGGTGAGCGCGCAGCTTCCGATGGTGCCGCCTCCCGCTGATACGGTTCGCCCGGTGAACCCCGGAAACGTGCAGCTGAAAGTCGATTCGGGAACCCTCAATATTTCTCAGGGCGGCACGGTGTCGGTGACGACTTCCCCGTTGAGCGCTGAATTCCGTCAGAAGTACACCTTCTACGAGCTGGCTCTGGTGCGACGTGGATCGGTGTACGTGCATGATTGGCGTAATAATAATCCGCCTCTCGACCAGTACGGCGGGTTTCTCAAGGATTTGAAGCATCAGGTGCGTGAGAACCCGGACGGTAGCCTCACCTACACGTTTGAGGTTCCCCCGCAGTACGTTGAGGCGGCGGACGGCGAGCTCTTTGACGTGTTCATGACGTACTACCCCTCGGATGTAAATGAGCTGGATTTGTTGAGTCCGATATATCGTATTTACATCCGCGCCCATATTGACGTGGTTCAGGATGCGCAGCCTACCCGCGCGACCTACCGTTTCAGCCGGTCTGCGATTGATAACCCGTGGAAGGATACGACGCTGAGGGTTGAGGGTTGGCACGTCCTCTCGCAGGCTAATAACTTCGCGGGGGATGGTGAACAGCCGGTTCTCGCCTTGTATGAGGCTGACCCGGCAACAGGCAAGATGGTGGGTCAGCCCGTGTTCACGCACACGCTGGAGTTCACTAACCAGCAGGATAACTACGGCACGTTCCGTAACAACTACCTCAACACGGAGATGACGATTCCGGCGGGTACGTTGAAGCCGGGCAAACTGTACTTCATGGGCGTGTACGGTGGCGGGGTGCCTTACCCCGGCATGGAAGATTCTTCGGGTTCTATGCTGAATGATGTTGCGGAGTTCCTGCCGGTGCATTCCCCCGATCAGGAGTCTGCACGACCCACGCTGCACCTTGGGTCGGTAAGTTTGAGCCCGTACGCGAAGACGAACTCGTTTACGGCACGCGCTACCGGACTCTCTGCACCGGGTGAAGGATCGTACCGCCTCTCCGTGCAGCACGTTGATGAGCAGGGGCGCTTGACCGGTCAGACGGTGTTCCAGCAGGCAATCCCGGCTGATCGCATCCAGGATGGCAGGGTGGAGCTGAATCTGACGATTGATCAGCAGCTGAGCTATTCGGGTGCGTACCGTCTGTTTATGGAGAGGGTCACCCCCGGTAAGGATGGTGCCGGCGAGTCGGTGGAGCAGCTTGCTGTCGAGGATATTCCTCTGAAGCTGACGCGTGAGGGTGAGTTGCAGGCTGCTGAACGCTGGTTTGCTGATCGTGAGATTCTGCCTGGTCCTTCGCCAATGTCCTGGAATAGCAATCTGACGCGCCGCGATGTGACGGTGGCGCTGTACCGTTTGGCTGGTTCCCCGAAGGTTGAGCTACCTGCTTTTAGCCCGTATGCGGATGTGGCATCGAGCGACCCGGACTACACCGCGTTCATTTGGGCTCGTCAGAAGGGTATTACCTTCGGTTGGGCGGACGGCAAGTTCCACCCGGATGCGCCCCTTTCGACCCCGTCGACGGTGGCTTTCCTGTACAGGTACCAGAAGGCGATGGGTCAGGTCACGCCGAAGGCACCGACCTCTTCTTCGCTGCCGGGTAACCAGGATGCGCCCCAGAGTTCCGATGGCTGGCATCATAAGGTTCGTGAGGGTAGCGCTTTCTGGCGTGAGGCTCAGTGGGCTGTTGATTACCGCATGTGGGGTTACAGCGTTGACGGGGAATACGCCTATGAGGGCTTTGATAATTCTTCCATTTCCTCTGGTGATTTTGCGTTGATGCTGTACCGCATGGAGCACGGCGGTAGCCACCTCAGGTAGCGCCCGATCGTGGTGAGGAGTGACCGGTGGGCTGGGATGCTCGACGTAGTTCGGCTTTTCAGCCCGCCGGTGCAGCCTCTTTCCCCCCTCCCGAGCGACTTCTCTTGCCTGATACCAGGCTTTACGGGGCTTCTTCTCCCCTAGCCTTGGCTTTTCAGACTATATCCACTCGACTTTTTCACTTGCTTCATCTACTCACTCGCTTCATTCACCGTACAGTTTTTTGTAGATGGGATAATGATGTCTTCATTCTTCACACCACGAGGCGCCCGGCGCTGTTCCACGTCTCCGCGCCACCCGGCGAGCGCCCGAGTGCTCAGCCTGTCGCTGTTGCTGGGTTTGAGCCCGCTTGCCGGTATCACCCCGGCGGCTCTGGCAACACCGACCCAGGTAGCACCGGACCAGCCGGCACAGGCAACCCCCGCTCAGGCAGACCCGGAACAGGCGACCCCCGCCTCCCCAGCCGCAGCTTTGGTTCAGAAGCAAGCAGACAACCAGCAGAATCCTGCGGCTCAAGGCGAGCAGACCAATTCGCTACCGACTCTGCGCGTCACTAGCGGAGCACTAAGAATTTATGCTGGAGGCACGGTGCATGTTGAGGGCACCGGCTTCACTCCCGAATTCTTGGCACACAATGAGCTACATAGCCTCATTATTGCGCCTAAGGGTTCCTCTACCTACGTGGGTCCTCACCAAGAGCCAACATACCAGGGACCGCGTTTTGACGTTCCGACGCCTGCCGCAGACGGGACTTTCAGCGCCGACTTGGAAGTATCCTCCAACGGCATCCCTGCGGGCATGGAGTACGAAGTTATTTTGACCTACCGCCCGCTAGATGACGCACACCCCTATCAGTGGAATACTGAGGACCGTATTCGTACGGTGCTCCCTGTAACAAATGATTTTCCACAGTCTGTTCTGCCTTCTATTACCTATGATGTGAATTCTATTTCTGAGGAGCAGATTAATTCCGGAAAACCGATTGAAATCAATATGACGGGTTCGGGTTTTGACGGGATGAATAAGCTAAGTTTTACTCTCGTTGAATACGACCCGACTGCAAATGTTACCCATAAATATCTCAAGGAGCTGGGGTCTTTTGACCCTTCAGATTCTCCGTACTTTAAGCGCGTTTTTCATGGCTTAATTCCTAACGGTCATTTTCAGCATAAAATTACGATTCCTGCCGGTCTTTTGAAATCAGGCAAGGGTTATTACCTGTCGGTACAGGGAGATTCTCCTTCAGGCCCGATTGCTATGAGGCGTGCCTTCCCCTTCGTTCCTGTGGGCAAGAGCCCCATAAAAATGCCTTACCAGAGCAATACGTACCGCAATACTCTTCCGAAGGTTTCATTGTCTCCTCAGACGGTTGACCCGTACCATGAGGGGAAATATAAAGTCACTATTTCTAATATTTCCCCGGAAGTTGATTTGGGATACTATATTGGATCGATTAGTGTTTATAGTAAAATCGCTCAAAAAACTATTGCCAACCTCAGCGTTAATAGTGACCATTACTATGAACGTGACAAAATTGTGGTCCGTAACCCCGACGGCACTCAAACCGTAGAACTTGAAATTAATGCGGAGGATATTAAAGAGCTACAGGGCGTGTATTTGGGTTCCGAAGCGGAGCTGAGGGTCTATTTCTCAGATAATCCTTACTACGGTTCAGAGAACCATAATTTTACGGTTGCTGCACCAGTTCGGCTGGCGGATTCCCCTACCCCGTTGACCCCTCCCACCCCTGCGGAGGATAAGAAACCTGACAACCCGGTTGGCATGAAGCTCACCTCGGGCACCCTCAATATTTCTGAAGGCGGCACTGTCTCTGTGACGACTGCACCGCTGAGTGCCGAGTTCCGTGCGAAGTACACGTTCTATGAGTTCGGCATTGTGGAGCGCGGTAAGAATTACCTTCAGTCACATTACGGCGATCCCCTTCCTGAGGCGCAGTACGGTAGCAAGGTTGCCAGCCTCCGTGCTGAGGGTAAGGCCCACGATAATCCTGATGGGAGCGTCACGTTCACTCTTGATATCCCGAAGCAGTGGATGATGGTTCCGGAGGGTACCCTCTTCGATGTGGTGCTGACTTACTACCCGTCCAATCAGTCGGAGCCGGACCCCTATTCTCCGTATGATGATCCCCGTAGTACGGCACGAATTCCCTTGCCCACGGTGCGCGACCCTGAGCCTGATCAGCCGACGTACCGCTACAGCATTTCGGCGATTGATAAGCCGTGGCAGGATACGACTCTGACGGTTGAGGGCTACCATATTCTTCCCCCGAATATCGTAGGTGGATACGACAGCCAGGCGTACGTCACTCTGTATGAGGCAGACCCGGCTACGGGAAAGATTATGGGACACCCTGTTTTCTCCCATGTTGTTCCGTTGACGGGCAACTGCTTGCATCACTGTACGGGTTTCCGCAATAACTATTTCGGCACGAAGATGACGATTCCGGCGGGTACGTTGAAGCCGGGCAGGCTCTACATGATTGGCATCTACGGTTCTAATCTTCCTCACCCGGGCGAGGAGGACTATAACGGCAGCTTGCTGACCAGTGTTGCGCAGTTCCTTCCGGTGCGGTCGGGGCAGCCGAGCGATAACCAGCCGAACCCTGACCAGCCTGTAGCTCGTCCGGATTTGTACATTCCGTATAAGCGCATCAACCCGTATCAGGAGATGAATACTCTCACCGCCCGTGTCTCGGGTCTTCCGAAACTTACCGAGGGCTATTACCGTTTCTCGGTTCAGGCAACGGATGATTTTGGCAAGCTGACCGGTGAGAAGGCCCTGGAACAGGTTATTCCCGTTGAGCGCATCCACGATGGTGCCGCGGAGGAGAAGCTGAACGTCCCCGGTAGCACGCTGAATTATGAGGGGTCTTACAGGGTTTTTGTGGAGAAGGTAACCCCCGGCAAGAACGGTGCCGCAGATACGGTCGAGCCGGTGGCTTCTGAGAATCTTGACCTCTTGGCGAATACTACGGAGGAGCAGAAGGCCGCTCTTGAATGGGTTAAGCAGCAGGCTCTTTTGGACGAGAGTAAGACCGTTTTGAGTCGCCGCGATGTCACGGTGGCGCTGTAC
>NZ_KV831928.1:5953-22188 GCF_001837265.1 Rothia sp. HMSC064F07
GAGCTGCCTGCAACCAGTCCTTACGCGGATGTGGCACCGAGCGACCCGGACTACACCGCGTACATTTGGGCTCGTCAGAAGGGCATTACGTTCGGCTGGGCGGACGGCAAGTTCCACCCGGAGGCGAACCTTTCGGCGCGTTCGACGTTGGCGTTCCTGTACAGGTACCAGCGGATGATTGCTCCGGCTCCTGCGCTGGAGTCGAGCAGTTTGCCGTCTTCGTCTGTGCCCAAGAACAGTAGCGTGCCGGGTGATTCTCCGGTCCGGATTTCGCGTTCGCATTGGTCTGATTATGAGCGTACGGATACTGCATTCTGGCGGGAGTCGCTGTGGGCTACTCAGCAGTTCATCTGGGGTTATAAGGATTATGATCGCCGCTACGCTGAGGATTTCAGCTCGGATACTGTTTCCTCTTCGGAGTTCTCGGTCATGCTGTACCGTATGACGCACGGCGGCAGTCGTCTTGGTTAGTTTCGGTGCGTGAGGGGGGCTGGCGGGCTGTGTTCTTCGAGTCGTTGTGCCGCAGGCTCAGCAGCTAGATCAGTCCCGTCCCTAGCATCCTTTACAGGCACCGGCGAGGGGAATCGGGAGCGTTACCCGATGGGAATCTTCCCATGAGCAGCGCCCCGGTTTCCCGACCCTTGATTCGCTCAACTTTTTCGCTCACTTCACTTATTCACGCTTCACCTGTTCATTCGCTTCACTCACCGTACAGTTTTTTGTAGATGGGATAATGATGTCTTCATTCTTCACACCACGAGACGCCCCGCGCCACCCGGCGAGCGCCCGCGCGCTCAGCCTGTCGTTGCTGCTGGGTTTAAGCCCGCTTGCCGGTATTACTCCGGCGGCGCTCGCAACACCGACCCAGGCGGCACCTGAGCAGCAGGCGCAACCGGCCCAGGCGACCCCCGCCTCCCCCGCTGCAGCTTTGAACCAGCGCCAGGCAGAAAACCAGCAGATTCCTGCGGCTCAGGGCGAGCAGACCAGTTCGCTACCGACTTTGCGTGTCACCAGTGGCACGTTAAAAATTGAGACTGGAGGCACGGTGCATGTTGAGGGCACCGGCTTCACTCCCGAGTTCTTGGCGCATCATGAGCTGCGTAGCCTCATTATTGCGCCCAAGGGTTCCTCGACCTATGTCGGTCCTTACCATGAACCGGCGTACCAAGGGCCACGCTTTGATGTTCCGAGGCTTTCAGCAGACGGGACTTTCAGCGCCGACTTGGAAGTATCCTCCAACGGCATCCCTGCGGGCATGGAGTACGAAGTTATTTTGACCTACCGCCCGCTAGATGACGCGCACCCCTATCAGTGGAGCACTGAGGATCGTATTCGCACAGCACTCGCCGTGACGAGTAATTTCCCGCAGTCTGTTTTGCCTTCTATTACCTATGATGTGGATTCTATTTCTGAGGAGCAGATTAATTCCGGAAAACCGATTGAAATCAATATGACGGGTTCGGGTTTTGACGGGATGAATAAGCTAAGTTTTACTCTTGTGGAAATCAACCCGAATAATCCTGAAAGTTATCATCGTTATTTAGATTTCGAGGATTTAGTTCCTGCAGATTCTCCGTACTTGAAGCGTGTTTTTCATGACCTAATTCCTAACGGTCATTTTCAGCGTAAGATTACGATTCCTGCCGGTTTTTTAAAGCCTGGTAAGGGGTATTATCTGAGCGTGGTTGGATCTTATCCCTCCGGGGTTGATTCTTCTCCTTTCGGCATTAACGCTATATCGCGCGATTTCCCCTTCATTCCTGTGGGTAAGAACCCCGCGAAAATGCCTTACCAGAGCAATACGTACCGCAATACCCTTCCGAAGGTTTCACTGTCTCCTCAGACCGTTGACCCGTACCATGCAGGGAAATATAAAGTTATTATTTCTAACATTTCCCCGGAAGTTGATTTGGGGTATTACGTCAAGTCCGTCGACATTTATAGTAAAACCGCTCGAAAGACTATCGTCAAAATTACTGACATTCCTTACTTTGATCATGACATTATTGTTGTCCGTAACCCTGACGGTACCCGCACCGTAGAACTTGAAATTGACTCTGCAGTCATCAAGGAGTTGCAGAATGTGTACCTTGGTTCTGAGGCAGAGCTGAGGGTAGCTTTCTCAGATTCTCTTTATGAGAAGGGTAGTCACATTTTTACGGTCACTGCGCCCGTGCAGCTGGCTGCTCCTCCGACCCCGATAAATCCTCCCGCATCTGATGAAGTGCGTTTGAGTGTCACCTCGGGCACCCTCAATATTTCTGAGGGCGGTACTGTCTCTGTGACGACTGCACCGCTGAGTGCTGAGTTCCGCAAGAAGTACACGTTCTTCGAGTTCGGCATTGTGGAGCGAGGGAAGAACTACGAGTGGTCAAGCTACGGCAGTAAGCTACCTGAAGCCCAGTACGGTAAGAGAGTCGCTACCCTTCGAGATCAGGGGAAGGTTCATGAAAACCCTGATGGAAGCGTTACGTTTACCTTTGATGTTCGCAAGCAAATCTTTGACGTCCCCGAGGGCACGCTCTTCGATGTCGTGTTGACGTTCTACCCGTCTGATGAAGCTGAGCCGGATTTGCGTTGGGACTCGACAGACCACCGTCTTACAGCACGAGCTTCTCTGCCGGTAGTGCGTGACCCTGAGCCGGTTCAGCCGACGTACCGTTACAGTCTCTCGGCAATTGACAAGCCGTGGCAGGATACGACTCTGACGGTTGAGGGTTATCATATCCTCAGTCCTCATGCGGTAGGCGGTCATGAATCGGTTGCATACCTCACCCTCTACGAGGCTGACCCGGCCACCGGAAAGATTATGGGACGCCCTGTTTTCTCCGACATCATTCCGCTGACAGAGTGCGGACAACTTTGCGGCGGATTCCATAATCGTTACTTCAGCACGGAGATGACAATTCCGGCGGGTACGTTGAAGCCGGGCAGGCTCTACATGATTGGCATCTACGGTTCTAATCTGCCTCGTCCTGGCGAAGAGGAGTACAGCGGTAGCCTACTGACCAGTGTCGCTGAGTTCCTTCCCGTGCGGTCTACGCAGCCTAACCCTGACCAGCCTGTAGCGCGTCCGGACTTGTACATTCTGAATAAGCGCATCAGCCCGTACGAGGAGATGAATACCCTCACCGCGCGTATCTCGAATCTTCCGAAGCTTACCGATGGTCATTACCGTTTCTCGGTTCAGGCAACGGATGATTCTGGCGAGCCAACCGGCGAGAAGGCCCTGGAACAGGTCATTCCTGCTGAGCACCTTCAGAATGGTTCTACGGATGAGAAGCTGAATATTCCCGGTAGCGCGCTGAATTATGAGGGGTCTTACAGGGTTGTTCTGGAAAAGGTAACCCCCGGCAAGGATGGCGCCGCGGACACGGTCGAGCAGGTCACTTCTGAGGGCCTTGAGCTCTTTGTAAGCTACACTGCGGAGCGGGAAGCGGCTGTTGAGTGGGTTAAGCAGCAGGCTCTTCTGGATGAGCATAAGGCTGTGCTGAGTCGCCGCGATGTCACGGTGGCGCTGTACCGTCTTGCGGGCGCACCTCATGTTGAGCTGCCTGCAACCAGTCCTTACGCGGATGTAACCCCGGACGATCCGAACTATGCCGCGATTGTGTGGGCTCGTCAGAAGGGTATTACGTTCGGTTGGGTCGATGGTAAGTTCCACCCGGAAGCGAACCTTTCGATTGCCTCGACGGTGGCATTCCTGTACAGGTACCAACGAGCGCTAACCCCTGCGTCTTCGCCGGAGTCGAGCAGTTTGCCGTCTTCGTCTGTACCGAAGAGCGATACGTCAGATAGCAGTAATGTACCGGAGGAGTCTCCCACACGGGATTCACGTTCGCGGGTGCACTGGCCCGAGTATGAGCGTATGGACACTGCGTTCTGGAGGGAATCGCTGTGGGCTACCCAGCAGATTATCTGGGGATACGCAGAATATTATCGAGGCCACGGTGAGAATTTCAGCTCGGATACTGTTTCCTCTTCGGAGTTCTCGGTCATGCTGTACCGCATGGCGCACGGCGGCAGCCACCTCAAGTAGTTGCCCTGAAATAGTTATTCCTGAAGTAGCTATTTGAGAGTCGCCTCCTGCGGCCACGCAGCCTGATGCTGTGTTGCTTTACAATCGGTGATGGCGGGCTGAAATTTTCGGGCTGATTCGCCCGGCTTTTCAGCCCGCCAGCACTTTCGCTAAGACGAACTGTGCACCCCCTTTTCTACTCAACTTTTCGTTCCTTTTCACCGTTCGTTTCTCCCCTTCCACTCAACGTTTTCCCTCACTCGCTTCAATCACCTCGCAAAAAACCACTGTGCAGAAAGCCACCGTGCCGAAAGCACAGTGCAGAACATTAGATGGGATAACCGTGTCTTCTTTCTTCCGACCAACCACAGCTCAGGGTGCTAAGACGCCCACCTTAAAAGCCCCTGCCCAAAATGCCCGCACTCTAAAGACTCAGGGCAAGAAGGCAATCAGCCTCTCCCTGTTGCTGGGCATGACCCCGGCGCTGGCGGTCACCCCTGCTGTGCATGCTGATGCGGCACCGGCGAAACCCGCACAGACTGCTCAAGCGGCCCCTGTTCAGGTAGGCGCCGCAACCACTAGCGCCAGCGATGCCAACAAGATTGATTTGAAGGTCACCACCGGCACTCTCAATATTTCTCAGGGTGGCACGGTGTCCGTGACGACTTCCCCGTTGACCCCCGAGTTCCGTAAGAAGTACAAGCTCTTCCAGTTCGGTCTCGTGAACCGTGGTACCGGTTACGAGTGGTCCCGTACCGGCGAGGCAACCCAATATCCTCTGCACCGCGGCAAGGTTGATCATCTTCGAGATGACGGTATCGTCCACGACAACCCGGACGGGAGCCTCACCTTCACCTTTGAGGTCAAGAAGCAGACCATCCCGGCTACCCCTTCGCCTGCCCTTGACGTGGTGCTGACCTACTACCCGGCGGGCGAGCGCGAGCCGAACGCCGATGAGTATGAGGACCCCCGCCTTACTGCCCGCACTCCTCTCAGCCTGACTCAGGACCCTGAGCCGGATCATACTACTTACGTGTACAGCATGCCGGCGGTCGATAACCCCTGGGTTGATACGCAGCTGACGATTGAGGGCTACCATATTCTCTCTAAGCAGCTTGTTGAGCCGGGGAGTGCCCCGGCGTATCTGATGCTGTATGAGGTTGACCCCGCCACGGGGTTGATGGTGGGCAAGCCCGTTTTCACGCATGCAGTTCGTTATACGGATTGCGGTGAATACTATTGCTGGAGCTTCCTCAACAACTATTTCTCTGCTGATGTGACAATTCCTGCGGGCACTTTGCAGCCGGGTAAGTCGTACATGATTGGTGTCTACAGCGGCCTCTTCCCGAATCCGGATGAGGAGAAGGTACCCGGTAGCCTTTTGACGGATGTTGCCCCGTTTATTCCGGTGCGCTCGCCCAACTCGAACACCGAGGTGAAGGATGCCGCCCCGGTTCTGCGCGTTGAGCCGCAGCAGATGGACCAATATCGTTCTGATTCACCGCAAGTGAGCCCCTATTGGGAGAAGAACACGTTGCAGGTGCGTGCCGTGAATCTGCCGAAGCTCACTGAGGGCCATTACCGCTTCTCGCTACAGGCTACGGATGCTTCTGGCAATCTGACCGGTCAGAAGGCGCTGGAGCAGGATATTGCGGCTGACCGCATCCAGAGCGGTTACACGGAGGCAACGCTCACTATTCCCGGTGAGGCGCTGAATTATCAGGGCGGTTACAAGCTGGTTGTGGAGAAGGTTCTTCCCGGTCAGGGTGGTGCCGCGGATTCTGTGCAGCAGGTTGTTTCTACTGACCTTGGTTTGGTGGTGAACGCGTTTGAGGAGCGTGAGGCTGCGAAGAGGTGGTACAAGGCTCAGCAGCTTCCCAAGTCAGATTCCTATTCTTCTGAGAATTTGACGCGCCGTGATCTGACGGTGGCTCTCTATATGCTGGCGGGTTCCCCGAAGGTTGAGCTTCCGGCAACCAGCCCGTATCCGGATGTTCAGCCCAACGACCCGGACTACGCCGCATATATTTGGGCTCGACAGAAGGGCATTACGTTCGGTTGGATTGATGGTAATTTCCACCCGGATGCGAAGGTTTACGATTCTTCGGCGGTGGCGTTCCTGTATAGATATCAGAGGGCGCAGGGTAAGGTTCCTGCGGCGAAACCTCGTCCTGTTTCTTCGGCGTCAAAGAAGAGTAGCCTGCCGGGTGGTTCTTCTGAACGTGGGTGGAATACTGTTCTCGGCTGGCATTACTCGTTCCATAAGGAGTCCCAGTGGGCGATTGATCAGCACATTTGGGGTTATATCAGCGAACAGTCTACCTATGAGGCGTATGGGCAGTCGTTTATTGGGCACACAGAACTCGCTACGATGCTGTACCGTATGGAGCACGGCGGCAGTCGTCTCAGGTAGCGCCTCTCCGTGGTGTTAGCCATTCTGGTTGGCTTTCGTCAAATAGGCGACTTTATGGCTCTGTTTATGTGCCATTTTTATTGTGGGTGACTTTTATGTTGCCTTACCCACCGCATTGTGAATATTCTCAACCTGCAGAGGTTGCATAGGTGCGAATTTTTCGAATGCGGTGGGTTTTTTACGCTTTCTTTTTTGTACAGTGACCAGTGTTTGTGCTTATCAGCACACTATTTAGGCATATTTTCCACGTCATGCACATACTTTTTAAAGCTATACTTCACCTTAAGACATGCGATAAAACACACAGGCATTTTTCGCACTGATGACCTTTCAGGTTCCAGCACGTCTTAACTATTTGCTACGGTGTTTATGCGCACCACACTCGATGCGTGACACCGATAAAAACTGATTGGATAACAATGTCCTCACTTCCCAACCACATGCGCTTTGCGCTACCCAAAAATGTGGCCAAGAGCAGCTGCGCCATCACCCTGGCTGGCGCTATGCTCTTGCCTCTCTCCCCCGCGTTTGCCGCACCTGCTACTCCGGTAGCAACCCAGGCTGTTGAACAGGGCGAGGCTCAGGGTGCTCAGCGTCTGCAGGTTACCTCCGGCACTTTTGATATTCTCAAGGGCGGCAACGTGACGGTTAGCGGCTCCGGTTTCTCCAAGGACTTCGTTGCAGGCAAGTCGTTCCGCCTGTACGTTGTTCCGAAGGGTGAAAGCGTCGCTTTCCCGCCGCACCACCCGCGTGATTACCCCTTCTATGTTCAGGATGTTCCCGCGTCCGCTTTTGCGGCTGACGGCACCGTGAACCTGACCGCTTCTATCGGCGCTAACTATCTGGAGGCCAATGGCTCGTCCTTCGATGTTGTGCTCGGTTACCGCGATGACGCTGAAGACGGCTGGATTCCTGCGGATGAGGTTCGTACTGAACTGAAGGTTGCGGATGTTCCCGCCGTTGATTCCCCGACCCTGTCGTACAGCGCTTCGTCGGTGAATGCTTCTGAGAACGCTAAGGTCACTGTGAACGGTGCTGGTTTCCAGAATATTTCGTACAACGGTAGCGAGTCGCTGATTGTTGCGGTTCGTGCGGTTGATCCGGCGACCGGTAAGGCGACCGGCCCCGCACTGGCTCAGTCGGAGGCTAAGTTCACCTCCTACTCTGCTTTCTTTGGTCAGTACATGGGTTACACCAACGGCCGTTTCTCGACTGTTCTGGACATCCCGGCGGGCACCCTGAAGTCCGGCAACTCCTATGTTGTGCAGACTTTCGAGTTCAACGTTCCGGAAGATAACGATGAGGCGAACAGCCAGGCGCTGAGCACTCAGGCGTTTGTTCCGGTGAACGGTGAGAACGTTAAGAAGGAGTCTCCTTCGGTTTCTTTGAGCACTGACAAGGTGGATCTGAGCTCTTCGACCACTATCCGTGTGAAGGGTAAGGATTTCGACGTCCCCGCTGGTGCTACCGTGAATGTGCTGTTCTCGGCTGCTGAGGCTGACGGCAACCCGACCGGTGAGGCTCTGGATAGCATCACTCTGAACGCTGACCGTGTGGCGACCGGCGCGTTTGAGACGACCGTTAACGTTGACGGCACCAAGCTGGATGAGGATAGCCACTACGCTATTTTTGTAACCATCAACTACGCCGATGGTCAGCGTGAGCGCATCGCGGCTGATTACCTGACCCTGACCGGTGAGTCTGCGAACAAGAAGGCTCGTGAGCGTTTCGCTGATGTTCCGGTTGCTCACGCGAACCACAAGGCTGTTCTGTGGGCTGCTGATCAGAAGCTGATTGATTCTCGCGAGAAGGATTGGTTCGGCGTTAATGATGATGCGACCCGCGGCGAGCTGACTGTTGCACTGTACCGTATGGCTGGTTCCCCGAAGGTTGATCTGCCGGCTACTAGCCCGTACCCGGATGTGAAGGCCGATGACCCGAACTACGCTGCGTACATTTGGGCTCGTCAGAAGGGTATTACTTTCGGCTGGTCTGATGGTAAGTTCCACGCGAATGCGTCTGTGTCTAACGCTACTGTTGCGGCGTTCCTGTACCGTTTTGATGGTAAGAAGTCGGTTGCTGCGACTGAGGCGCCGTACACCGATGTAAAGGTCGGCTCTGCGTTCTACCGTGAGATTACTTGGGCTAAGCAGCAGAAGCTGCAGGTTTTCCCGGGCTCTGAGTACCACCCGTCTGCGCTGGTGAGCCGTGGTGAGCTGGCTGGTTTCTTGATGAACTACAAGGTCCGCTAGGGTTTTGCTAGTTCACTGGGTTTAGCTTCTAGGTTCTAGAGATTATGCCGGGCTGGCGGCGATGAAACGTTGGTTTTATCCCGCCGGCCCGGCTTTCTGTGTCTCCTGCAGGGCGTTTATGAGGTGCCTGCAAGGTATCTGTAGGGGCGCGTGCGGGACTGTCGCCCGGTGCTGTTCCGCGGTTTTTCGAGGTATTTTTGCCGGCTAACACGCTAATGTGGGCTGTACCGCATGTGGGGCGCGCCTCATGCGGTACCCGCTATTGGGCGGATTTTTGGGGTGCTCTACTCCCCTTTTTTAAGAATGTTCTGTGGAGTGTAAATTAATATTTTTCAAGCTGTGGTTTATGCTTAGGACTGTTGCGCCCCCTTGGTGCGCACCCTTATCCGGCTGGGTGCGTAGAACTAGAGGGAGCCCATCACACACCGATACATCAACCACATTGAGGATTTATGTCCCAGGATTTTAAGCAGTCGACTGATACTGCCCATAATTCTTCTGCACCTCTGCTGGCACCGGAGGGCACCCCCGAGGCTTCTTCTCAGGCTGAGTCGAAGAAGCGTAAGCGCCGCCGTATTGAGCTGGCTGTTGGCGCTGTGGCGCTGGCGGGTGTTTTGTATCTGCCGTTCTCACCTCTTTTCTCTTTTTATGATCCGTCGGAGGCGCGTCTTTCTTCGGCGGATACTGCTGCGCCGGCGACCGCTTCGGCGATTTCTACTTCTGCTCTGGTGTCGAGTTCTTCGACCCAGGGCCCGAAGATTCTGCATCCGTCCGTGACCGCGCCGGATGCGAATACTATTTTTGCTGATGCCCCTGAGGATTCTGCGTACTATGCGGGTATCCGTTGGGCTGTTCGTACCCAGACGATGGAGCCGGTTTCTGAGGACCATTTTGGTGCTGAGGATCCGGTGACTCGTGGCGAGTTGATCACCATGTTCTATAAGCTGGCGGGTTCGCCGGCGGTGACTCGTCCGGAGCATTCGCCGTATGCGGATGTTGATGAATCTGACCCGAACTATGATGCGTACCTGTGGGCGCGTCAGGAGCGTATTACGTCTGGTTGGGTTGATGGTAAGTTCCATGCGGAGGCGCGCTTGTCGAATGCTTCTGCTGCGGCTTTGTTGTACCGTGCTGATGGTGCGCAGAAGATTCAGATGTCGGGTACTTCCCCGTTTAGCGATGTTTCGTCTGCGACTCCGTTCTACCGTCAGATTGTGTGGGCGTCTCGCCATGGCGTGTCGACGGTGTCTGAGGGTAATGCTTTTGAGCCGACGGCTCAGACCTCTCGTGGTCGTGTTGCGATGATGATGTACCTGTACTTCCGCACTTCCTAGTTTTCGCCCTTCCTCGTTTCACGCTTCGTTTTAGTGCTTGGTTAGTGTATTTGGCGGCCCCGTACTCCCGTTTGAGGGGTGCGGGGCCGCTCGTATTTTGAGGACTGTGCGCGGGGTTGCCTGGGGTTGGGTTTCCTGTGCGCAGCATCATGCACGCAGTGAAATATTTCGGAAGGTTCAAGTTTTTCTTGAGTAACGTACCAATTTCTACTTGAAGGTTTGTTAGGGTGAGAGTGTTTCCTGAACCGATGGGGACACTCAACCACTTCTCATTGGGTTGGCGCAGATTCGACGGATATTTCTCATTCCTATTTAGAACCTGCATCGGCGCAATGGACATGACCGATAAGGAATGTTTATGTCCGCTCTTCCGAACTCTAAGTCTTCACTCCTGTATGCAACTCGCAGCTGCAGTGCACTGGCGCTGGCGGGTGCGATTATTCTGCCGGTGACTCCGGCGCTTGCCCAGAATGCTACTGCAGATATTCCTACAGCGGCTGGTTCTCAGTCGGGTGATCGCGTCCGTGAGAATCCCACTGATACTTCTGATGAGTTCAATCCTCACTTGAGCTACAACGCATTGAAGAACACTGATGAGGATCAGGTTCTGGACTTCTGGGGTTGGGGTTTTGAGGGTGATTTTAACTCCCCGAAGGGTGTTCAGGTTGTTGTGCGAGAGGTGGGTTTGAACTCTCCGGTTCTGGTGGTTAGCGACATCGTTGAATATAACCACGAGAAGCTGCCTTTCGCTTACCAGAGCGGCTACATCCACGGTACGGCGAAGATTCCGGCAAACACCCTGGATAAAGAAAAGGATTATGTTATCGAGGTGTGGGGTAACAACGGCTATGAAGATGGCAAGCTCATTACCCCTGTCGTGGGTCAGGCGCCTGAGGGCCGCGGCACTCTGCTTGCTACCCAGGAGCTGAATTTCGAAGGCGCTGACGGCACGACAGCATCGGATATTCCGGGTAAGACCCCGCAGAAGGTTACGTTCAGGTACCGGTACGACGGCGATGATTGGTACCTGTACACCGCTGAGGGCGGCACCATCCACATGAAGGGTTGGGGCTACACCAAGGAGTGGCGTGAGAAGCACGGCAAAGTAGTGTTTTACATTGCTACTTCTCGGGGTGTTCCTGACGACGGTGATTTCCTGCCTGCTAAGGATGTGTTGCTCCGTTTTGAGGAGGGTAAAGACTTCACCATTGCTGAAAACGGCACCCTGAATGCTCAGTTGAGGGTCAAGCCCGGTGAGCTGCAGAACTACTACGAGCCTCGCGTCCCCTTCCCCGGTGCTCCGAGTTACGAGAAGCGTTACGAGGTGAATTATGAGATTGGTATGTTTACCGAGAAACAGGGTCAGCCCCCGCTGACCCTTGATGATCTGCGGGCTGGCAAGAACGTGCTGTTTCATAGTGCGCTGTACACTCAGGCGTTCCGACCCAGCCCGTTTGCTCCCAAGGTGGAGTACAAGGCTCTGGGTGATACTACCGCTGATCAGAACATTTACTTCTTGGGTACCGGCTTCTACGGCAAGTTTAACTTCTCCAGGGGTGTTCAGTATGTGATTCGTGAGAAGGGCTCAAACACCCCGGTTCTGGCGACGAGCGACATTTTTGAGTATAACCACCCTAACCATATTTCTGAGTTCAAGAACGGCAAGGTACGCGGCGTCGTGAAGGTTCCGGCGAATACTCTGGATCCGGCAAAGAAGTACGTGGTGGAGGTGTGGACTAACAACGGCTACAAGAACGGCGAGAATGCCGGCCCTGTTGTGGGCAAGGCACCTGAGGGTCGCAGTGAGCTGTTGGCTTCTCAGGACCTGAACTTCAAGGGGTCTGACGCTGATGAGGGTAAGCAGCCCAGCCTGACTGATGAGCAGCGTAAGGAACGCGCTACCCGCGGCGAGCTGACGGCGGCTCTGTACGCTCAGGCTGGTAGCCCCAAGGTGAACCTCCCGGTAGTCTCCCCCTGGCCGGATGTAAAGACCACCGACCCGAACTACGCCGCCTACGTGTGGGCTCGTCAGAAGGGCATTACTTTCGGCTGGTCTGATGGTAAGTTCCACGCGGAGGCAAGCATCTCGAACGCTACGGTTGCGGCATTCACCTACCGTGCGGCGGGTTCCCCTACCCTTGATCATGACTGGCACTCGTACACTGATCTGACCCCGGATTCTGCGTTCTTCCGTGAGATTGTGTGGGCTGGTCAGAACAAGGTTGCGCTGAGCACCAGCGGCACGTTTGACCCCAAGCATACGGTGACTCGCGGTGAGCTGGAGGTTCTGATGATGGCTTTCTAGGTTCGCTAAGATAGCCATCTGAATAACCCCGTGTTCCCGAATGGTTTTTCTGTTTGGGAGCACGGGGTTCTGTTTTTCGAAGTTCAGCATGCTGGGTTCTTAGCGGCTGGTCAACCTGGGAAAACCCTCAGAACCTTCAAGTCTCTCTTGAGTGTTCCTGACATCTGTTCAACCCTTTGCTAGGGTGAGAGTGTCCCCTGAATCGACGGGGATATTCGACCATTTCTCATTGGGTTGGCGCAGATTCGACAAAGATTCCTCACCACCTTTTAGAAACTGCATCGGCGCGATGGGTTCGACCGATAAGGAATGATTATGTCCGCTCTTCCGAATTTCAAGGCTTCGTCCTTCTTCCGTGCAGCACGGGGTTGCGGTGCATTGGCGTTGGCTGGCGCGATGGTTCTGCCGATGTCTCCTGCGATTGCTCAGAATGTTGTTGCGGATGCTCCTGCGGCGGCTGTTGCTGGTTCCCTGCCGGATCATCGCGTCCGCGAGAATCCTGTTGCTACTTCTGATGAGTTCGCTCCTCATTGGAGCTACAACGCTTTGAAGGATACCGGTAACGATCAGGTTCTGAACTTCTCTGGTTGGGGTTTTAAGGGTGATATTAACTCCCCGAAGGGTGTTCAGATTGTTGTGCGTGAGAAGGGCTCGAACACCCCCGTCCTGGCTATCAGCGACATTATCGAGTACAACGACCCCGAGTATTCGTCCCAGTACCAGCATGGACTCCTCAACGGTAACGTTAAGATTCCCGCTAACACCCTGGATACGGCGAAGCAGTACACCGTTGAGGTGTGGGGCAACAACGGCTACGAGGGCGACGAGTTCATTACCCCTGTCGTAGGTAAGGCACCCGAGGGCCGCGGCACCCTGCTCGCTTCTCAGGCGCTGAACTTCAATGGTTCTGATGGTTCGCAGGCTGCGGATGTTCCGGGCGCTAAGGCCACCCAGGAGTCTACCCCGACGTTCGAGGTTCTGTACGACGGCAAGGCTCAGCTGCTGTACACCTCCGAGGGCGGCGCCGTTCACGTGAAGGGTTCGGGTTTCACGAAGGAATGGCGTGAGAAGCACGGCAACGTAGCAGTTTATATTGCCGCTTCTCAGGGCGTTCCCGATGGTAGCCTTCTGCCCGCTGATGGTACGCCGCTCCGTTTTGAGGAGGGCAAGGACTTCACCATTGCCGAGGATGGCACCCTGGATGCTCAGCTGACCGTCAAGCCGGGCGCGCTGCTGAACTACTACGAGCCTCGCAACTACTTCCCCGGTATCCCGCGTTACGAGGTGCGTTACGAGGTTGACCTGGTTGCTGAGAAGCAGGGCGACTCCCAGCTGACGGTTAAGGACCTGTGGGCTGGTAAGAACGTGGTGCAACGTATTGCGGTGCAGACTCAGGCGTACCGCCCTGAGAAGTTTGCTCCCAAGGTGGAGTACAAGGCTCTGGGCGACACCACCGCGGATCAGGATATTTACTTCTCGGGTACCGGCTTCTACGGTGAGATTGCTTCCCCCAAGGGTGTTCAGTATGTAATCCGTGAGAAGGGTTCGAACACCCCGGTTCTGGCAACCAGTGACCTTATTGAGTACAACCACCACGACCGAGCCTTTGAGTTCGTGAACGGTGAGCTGTCCGGTAGCGTCAAGGTCCCGGCGAACACTCTGGATCCGGCGAAGAAGTACGTCGTGGAGGTGTGGGGTAACAACGGTTACGAGGACGGCGAGTTTGTCGCTCCCGTGGTGGGTAAGGCACCCGAGAGCCGCGGTACTCTGCTGGCTTCTCAGGACCTGAATTTTAAGGGTTCTGATGCGTCCAACACTGATGATAAGAAGCCTAGTCTGACCGATGAGCAGCGCAAGGAACGCGCTACCCGCGGCGAGCTGGCGGTGGCTCTGTACCTTCAGGCTGGCGCGCCCGAGGTGAAGCTGCCTGAGACGTCTCCCTGGCCGGATGTGAAGACTGACGACCCGAACTACGCTGCGTACATTTGGGTTCGTGAGAAGGGCATCAGCTACGGCTGGTCGGACGGCAAGTTCCACGCGGACGCTGGTATTTCGAACGCTACCGTTGCGGCGTTTACTTACCGTGCGGCGGGTTCTCCTGCGGTGACGGGTAATTCCCCCTACGTGGATGTTAAGCCTGGTGCTCCGTTCTATCGTGAGATTCTGTGGGCGAGCCAGAATTTGCCTACTGTGTACGGTGGTCACTATTTCATTCCTAAGCAGTTGCTGACTCGCGGCCACCTGGAAACTGTTCTGACTGCTTTCCAGTCTCGATAAGCTGGCCCGCTAAACTGGCTCTGCTTGTCGACACTAGTCGCACGAGTAACCCCGTGTTCCCGAATGGTTTTCTATTCGGGAGCGCGGGGTTCTGTTTTCGGGGTTTAGTTTGCTGAGTTTAGCGTGCTGGGTTCTCAGTTCTTAGTGGCTGGTCAACCTGTGAAAACCCTCAGAACCTTCAAGTCCCCATTGAGTGTTTCCTGACATCTGTTCAACCCTTTGATAGGGTGAAAATGTCCCCGAAACCGATGGGGATATTCGACCACTTTTCTCATTGGGTTGGCGCAGATTCGACGGAGATTTCTCACCCCAGAAGCCCTATGAAACTGTATTATCCCGATGGGTACGACCCGTAAGGATGATGTATGTCCTCGCTTCCGAACTCTAAGTCTTCTTTCCTCCGTGCGGCGCAGGGTTGCGGCGCACTGGTGCTGGCTGGCGCTATGGTTCTGCCGATGACTCCGGCACTCGCCCAGGATGCGGCACCTGTGGCTAATGCACCGGCGGCGAATGCTGTAACTCCCAAGCCGGCTGCTCAGGACGCAGCGGCACAGCCGACGTACTCCGCTGATTATGACGGTATTCTGTACACCGGCGAGAGTGGCACAGTGACTCTGAATGGTACCGGTTTCACCAAGCAGTGGCGCGAGCAGCACGGCACCGTTGTCTTCTACATTGCTGCTACGAAGGACCGCCCCGGTAACGCTGAGCCTTCCATGTCAATGCTCCGTTTTGAAGAGGGTAAGGACTTCACCATTGCCGATGATGGCACTTTTGAGGCAAAGCTGACCATCAATGCCAAGGCTCTGGAGAGTTTCTACACTCCCATCGATTATTTCCCGGGTATCACCCTGGACGAGGTGCGTTACGAGACGGGTATTTTGACCGAGGCTAAGGGCCAGCCCCAGTCGAGCATTGAGGATATTTGGGCTCGCAAGAACGTTATCGCCCACAATCCGATGTACACCCGCGCTTACCATCCTGAGGTCATGGCACCTAAGTTGAAGTACGATGCGCTGAAGGACACCACGAAGGATCAGGAGCTACTGGTCCAGGGTGAGGGTTTCGTTGGGGAGGAGTTGCCTGGCCGCGAGGGTGCCATGTACGTGATTCGTGAGAAGGGCACCGGCACGCCCGTCCTGGCGATGAGCGATATGAAGTCTTACTATGAGAGTCCCGATGGCGTAACCCGCCTGGAGGGAGGCACTCTTTACCGCACCATCAAGATCCCCGCAAACACCCTGAATTCGTCTAAGCAGTACGTCATTGAGGCGTGGAGCGACTACGACTACGACCTCACCAAGAAGGACAGGCCCCTCATCACCCCGATTGTGGGTTTGGCGCCGGAGCACCGCGGTGTTCTTATGGGCCGTCAGGATCTGAAGTTTGAGGGTGTTCAGGACTTCGCGGATGCTACTGCGCCCAAGCGAGAATACAAGACCCTGACTTCGAAGCTCACCTACCAGGAGCAGCAGCAGCGCGCTACTCGCGGCGAGTTGACTGCTGCACTGTACGCTCAGGCTGGTAGCCCCAAGGTGAACCTCCCTAAGACCTCCCCCTGGCCCGATGTGAAGACCACCGACCCGAACTACCCCGCCTACGTGTGGGCTCGTCAGAAGGGTATTACTTTCGGCTG
>NZ_KV831928.1:22288-37595 GCF_001837265.1 Rothia sp. HMSC064F07
TCGAACGCTACGGTTGCGGCATTCACCTACCGCGCAGCGGGTTCCCCGGCTGTTTCTGGTGTTTCTTCGTTCACGGATGTTGATCCGAGTTCCGCCTTCTACCGTGAGATTCTGTGGTCCACGCAGCAGTATGTCATTAATCCGGATTTCGGCGCTTTTAATGCGACGGACCTAGTGAATCGTGGTCAGCTGGAGCAGATGCTGTTCAATTTCCAGAACCGCGCTAAGTAAGCCAGGCTGACTCTAGCCTCAATACCCCGTGCACCTTGAGAGTCTTCTTCTCAGAGTGCACGGGGTTCAGCTTTTACCGGCTGATCAACCTGTGAAACGCCTCAAAACTTTCAAGCTTCCCTTGAGTGTTCTCTGACATCTACCTGAGGGTTTGATAGGGTGAAAATGTCCCCGCAACCGACGGGGCTTTCAACCACTTTTCTCATAGGGCGCGTGCAGATTCAACGGCGAATTCCCTACCCGCCGTTGAGCCCGCAGAGCCCTGCGAGAAACAACTTTAAGGATGTCTTATGTCCTCGCTTCCGAATTCTAAATATTCTTTCCTCCGCGCCGCTCAAGGTTGCAGCGCGCTGGCGTTGGCTGGTGCTATGGTTCTGCCGTTGGCCCCGGCACTGGCTCAGAATGCAGCTCCTGCCGCTGATGCCGCTGTTGCTGCCGCTACCCCGCAGGTAGCCGACCAGGACGCTGCGGCTACCCCGACCCTTGAGGTTTCCATCCCTGACGGTTACAAGTACGACGGCGTGAACCCCTCCCTCGTCACGACTGAGGGCGGTACCGTTCATGTGAAGGGCGCAGGTTACACCAAGGAGTGGCGCGCTCAGCACGGCACCGTGGCGCTGTACATTGCTCCCGCGAACTACGCGCCCTCCGGCTACGAGATTCCGACTTCGAAGATGCTGCGCTTCGTGGAGGGTCAGGACTTCACCATTGCCGATGACGGCACTTTTGAGGCTGATCTGAAGGTTGAGGCGTACAAGCTTGCTGCCTACTACTTCATCGATGATGACAACTTCCACGACCCGACCGGCGGCACCAAGTACGATGTCCTCTACGAAATTCGCGTGGTTGCTGAACAGAAGGATCAGAAGCCGCTGACCGCTCAGGATCTGTGGACCAGCAAGAACGTGGTGAGCACCCAGGTGCTGAATACTATGGGCGAGAAGCCGGCGCCGTTCGCACCGCGCCTGGGTTACAACGCTGTGACTGACCCCGCAAAATCACAGGATCTGAACGTTGGTGGCCAGGGGTTTAACGGCGATATTCACTCCGTTAGGGGCGTTCAGCTCGTGGTTCGTGAGAAGGGCTCGAACACCCCGGTTCTGGCAACCAGCGACATTATCGAGTTTGACCACCCCACCCAGTCTTCGGCGTACCGTGATGGCAACCTGAACGGTACCGTAAATCTTCCGGCAAACACTCTGAATGCTTCGAAGAAGTACGTGATTGAGGTCTGGGCTAACGACGGTTACGGCAATAACGGTAAGCTGATCGCACCGGTCGTGGGCAGGTCCACCAAGGGCCGCGGTACCCTACTCGCATGGCAGGACCTGGACCTGAACGGCACGAACGGTTATAGGGATGCTAACCTGCCCAACGCTCAGGACCCCAATGAGAACGATAACCAGAGCCCTGATCCTTCCGACGAGAAGCTGGAGACCCTCGCTACCCGCGGTGAGCTCGCAGCTGCCCTGTACATTCAGGCGGGCACCCCCGAGGTGAAGCTGCCTGAGACTTCTCCCTGGCCGGATGTGAAGACCACCGACCCGAACTTCCCCGCGTACGTGTGGGCTCGTCAGAAGGGTATTACCTTCGGCTGGTCGGACGGCAAGTTCCATGCTGATGCAGGCATTTCGAACGCTACCGTTGCGGCGTTCACCTACCGTGCGGCTGGTTCGCCCGCGGTTAAGGGCGACTCCCCGTACAGTGATGTGGCTCCCGGTTCGGCGTTCTACCGTGAGATTCTGTGGGCTCAGCAGAACAAGGTGGTGCTGAACGCTAACGGCGCTTTCGATGCTCAGTACATGGTGACTCATGGTGAGTTGGAGACTCTGATTGAGGCGTTCCAGGCTCGCGCTAAGTAAGGTCGTTTAGCCCGCCCGCATCCCCCTCGGGTTTTACCTTGAGGGCGCGTGCGGCGCGTCGGATAACTCTCTGGTTCCCCGTGCTCCCGAATGGTTTTCTGTTCGGGAGCACGGGGTTCAGCTTTTAACAGCTACCGCCGTGTGAGATTTCTCGAAACCTTAAAGTATTCCTTGAGTGTTTCCTGACAATCGTTCAACGCTTTGATAGGGTGAGGATATCCCCGATACCGAGGGGGATTTTCAACCACTTTTCTCATCGGGCGTGCGCAGATTCTGCGGCCGATTCCCAACCTGCCGGTAAGCTCGCGCAGCCCCGGAGAAATGACCCTAAGGATGTCTTATGTCCTCACTTCCGAACTCTAAGTCTTCATTCCTCCGCGCGGCTCGGAATTGTAGCGCACTCGCACTGGCGGGCGTGATGGTCCTGCCGCTGACCCCGGCGTTAGCCCAGGACGCAGCGCCCACCGCAAACGCGCCCGTTGCTAACGCACCGACTGCCAATACCCCCGCCCCTGCAACTCAGGATGTCGCGGATGAGCCGTCTTTCACCGTTGTCTATGAGGATTACTACTACCAGGACGGCCGTGACGTCTTCAAGCAAGAGGGCGACGGCCTGTACACCGGTGAGGACAGTAAAATTACGGTTCTGGGCACCGGCTTCACCAAGGAGTGGCGGGAGCAGCACGGCAAGGTTGTCATCTACATCGCGCCCGAGGAGAACGTCCCCTATAACGCTCTGCAGATTACCGACACTCTTCTGCGGTTTGAAGAGGGCAAGGACTTCACCATTGACGATGACGGCACCTTTGTCGCCCCTCTGAATGTTGAGGCTAATACTTTGCCGAGTTACTACACTCTCACGGAGTATTTCCCGGATATGACTCTGGACAAGGTGCGTTACGAGGTTGGCATCCTTGCCGAGCCCGAGGGCCAGCCGCAGTCGACCGTTCAGGATATCTGGGCTCGCAAGAACGTTGTGACGCATCACGGTCTGAGCACCAATGATTATCACTTCGACACCTTCGCACCTAAGTTGAAATACGACGCTTTGAAGGACACCACGAAGGATCAGGAGCTGCTGATTCAGGGTCAGGGCTTCGTAGGGACTGACATCCCCGGCGTTGAGGGCATGATGTACGTCATTCGCGAGAAGGGCACGGGTTCCCCCGTCCTGGTTATGAGCGAGATGAAGCGTTACGTCCACGGTGATGATGAATACGAGACGGGCCTGGAGGGAGGCTTCGCTTTCGTCAATCTCAAGATTCCCGCGAACACGCTGGATCCGTCCAAGCAGTACGTCATTGAGGCGTGGAGCGACTACGGTTACCCCAGCAAGACGGATAAGACTCTCATCACGCCGATGGTGGGTTTTGCCCCGGAGCACCGCGGCGTTCTTTTGGCGCACCAGGATTTGAAGTTTGAGGGTGTCCAGCGGTTCACGAATGCTTACGTACCCGTAGAGGAACGTATGTACTTTTCGACATCGCTGAACGACGAGGAACAGAAGCAGCCTGCCACCCGCGGTGAGCTGGCTTCCGCCCTTTATGAGATGAAGGGCAGCCCCAAGGTGGACCTTCCTGAAGTCTCTCCGTGGCCGGATGTGAAGACGGACAATCCGAACTACGCCGCCTACATTTGGGCTCGTGAAAAGGGCGTTACTTTCGGCGGACCTGACGGAAAGTTCCACGCGGAGGACGGTCTCACGAATGCAACCGTTGCCGCAATGATTTACCGTGCGTCTGGTTCACCGGAAGTATCGGGTGTTTCGTCCTTCCCGGATGTTACGCCGGATTCCGCGTTCTACCGTGAGATTCTGTGGGCTACCCAGCAGAATGTTATTACTCCCGAGACCGGCATGTTTGAACCGAATCATGCTGTGACCCGCATTGAATTGGACTGGATGTTGTTTTATTACCGGCATCGTGTGCTGAACCCTATCACTACCGGCCTGTATCGCATTGCTAACTAAGTAGGCCAGGTAACTAAGTAGGCCGGGCCGGTTCTAGCCCGGGTACCTCGTCACAACAGACGGGGTGCCCGGGCTCTTACGCGCTGAGGGAATCCGCGCGGATTCTTCTAGAGTTCTCGCCCCTAGAATTCTCGCCCTAGAGTTCCCACGCGGGGGCTGCGGCGGTGCTTGCCGAGTGCGCGTCCTGACCGGTTGCCATGCCGGTGGAGACGGTGAAGTCCCACGGGTCGGTGTTCAGTGCGGACAGCTTCGTTTCGATAGCGAAGCCGCGCTCAGCGAGCAGGGCGCGCAGGCGGTTTGCCGCCGACTGCAGCCAGAGGGATTCGCTAGCTGCATGGGAGCAATCAATCAGGGCGATGTTGCTACCGTCAACTCGTGCGGTTTCGCGGAATTCGCTGGCGGGGTGGTGGCGCAGGTCGGCGGTAATGTACACCTGCGCGTCAGTGGCGCGCACAGCGTCGAAGAGGGAGTCACCGGCACCACCGCAGAGGGCGACGCGGCGGATCGGCTGGTCGGCGCGTCCGGCGATGCGCAGGCCACCGGCGGTTGCGGGCAGTGCCGCTGCGAGGCGTTCTGCGAGCTCCTTGAGGGTGATTTCTTCGGGCAGGGTGCCGAGGCGGCCGGTGCCTACCGAGTGTTCCTGTTCGTCGAGTACCTGGGTTTGTGCTTCGGTGAGCGGTTCGCGGTCAATCAGGCCGATAGCGTCGCAGAGTGCTTCGTTCACGCCTTCAACGGCGGCATCGGCGTTGGTGTGCGCGCCGAGCAGGCCGCATCCGCCTTCGATAAGGGTGTGCAGTACATTGCCCTTGTAGTCGCTGTCGGGGATGAACTTTGCGCCGCGTAGCAGTAACGGGTGGTGGGTGATGAGTAGCTGCGCGCCTTCGGCTACGGCTTCTTCAGCGGTGGCGGTGAGGGCGTCTACTGCGAAGAGGACGGTGCTCACTTTAGCGGCGCCACGTCCGGCGACGAGGCCGGATGCGTCCCATCCGGCGGCGAGCTGCGGCGGGAAGAGCGTGTGGAAGGCGTCGACGACTTCTGCGAGGGTGGGGGTTTCTAGTTTTTCAGTCATACCTCTATTGTGGCAGGTGGCGCGGCGGCAGCTCAGGAATATTATGCGGCTCGGCGGTGTTCTTCAGGTAGTGTGGTTTTATAGTTCAAGGAGGAATCATGACTGATGTTGTTCTTGCCGGCGGCTGTTTCTGGTGCCTGGATGCGGTGTACCGCCAGTTCCGCGGGGTTGAGGAGAGCGTCTGCGGCTACACGGGCGGCGATACTCCCGACCCCGATTATCGTTCGGTGTGTTCGGGTGCGACCGGGCATCAGGAGGCGCTGAAGCTCAGCTTCGACCCGCAGGTCATTGACCTGGATACGGTGCTGGATATTTTCTTCACGAGCCACGACCCGACTAGCTGGGATCGTCAGGGTGCGGATACCGGTTCGCAGTACCGTTCGGTGCTTTTCTACGCGGATGAGCAGCAGCGTGAGGCATTTGAGCGTGCGGTGGCGCGTGCTCAGCAGCTGTACCCCTCCCCCATTGTTACGGAGATTAAGCCTCTGGGTGTGTTCTATGAGGCTGAGGATTATCACCAGAATTATTACGCGTTGAATCCGGCGCAGGGTTATTGTGCATTTGTGGTGAGCCCGAAGGTGGCTCACGCGCGCCGTAATTTTGCGCATCTGCTCCGTTAACTACTCTGCTAGCCGGTGGGCCCGGTTCAGCCGAGGCGTATTACGTTGTTCACCCCGTAGCTGTCTTTTGTTGTGTGGCAGCTATGGGGTGTCTTCATATGCGCCCGACTATTTGTTATTCGCCGGTGCTTTACGGTTGCTATAAGGTGCGCCCGGTATGATGGGGGTGTCGACTCACTCCCCACATCCGTTGACCTCACCGAAAGACTGCTGATGACTAGCCCCTCTTCTAAGCCCGTCGCCTTGAGCCGCCGCGCCGTGTTGGGTGCGGGCGGTGTTGGTCTTGCCGCTGTGTTGTCTGCGTGTGCGCGTACGGTGCATCCGCCGGTTGATGCTGCCACCTCTGAGTCAGCGAGCGCGAGCCCCTCTGCTTCGTCGACGTTGCCGTCTGCGAATAAGTCGTATCAGGGTAAGGTCACGTTCGATAACTTTGAGAAGAACGGCGAGTATGTGCCTGCCACGGCTGAGAAGAAGGCGCAGAATGTGCCCAAACCGATTATGCCGGAGAAGGTGCAGGAGCTGAGCATTGACGGTATTTATGCGCTGATTGGCTATTGGATTTCTAGCTTTAATTATTTGGCGTTGACGGGTGATATTGAGCCGTTGAAGAAGACGGATCCGAGTAGCGAATACTATAAGGAGCTTGAGCCGATGGTTAAGCTCTATGAGACGGGTCGCGGCTGGATTTACGATACGAGTGAGCCGATGTCTGTGTACCTGTTGACGGATACTCCCACGCAGGTTGAGGGCGACCGTATTCGTTATTTCTGGCGTGCTCGTTCCCTGGTTGATCAGAATGCGAAGAGGCATCTGACGGAGGGTGATAACCGCGATAAGTCGCTGGCTAGGGCAGAAGATTCTCAGGGTCAGGCGATGAGGATTGTTGTGGAGTATAAGGAGGGTGCTTGGTTTATGAGTACCCAGAAGGATAAGGATGCTGGTAAGAGCTCGGGTTCTGCGAGCACTTCGGCTTCCTAGTGCGCTAATTGCAGCTTTTTAGACCTTTCTTCGCAAAAGGATACAAGTAGTAACATTTGATATCTATATGCGTGTTTACGGTATGATATGGGTGTCAACTCACTCTATTTCCTTTGTTGACTTCTTTTGAAAGGCTGATAATGACGAGCCCTTCCCCCATATCTACCCGTGTGAGCCGCCGCGTGGCGCTGGGTGCGACCGCCGCTGGTGCACTTGCCGCGTTGACCGCTTGTGCTAGCGATATTCGCCCACTGGCTGATGGCTCGGCGTCTAACTCTACTTCCGGTTCTGCTAGTGCATCCGCGAGCGCTTCAGCTAGTGCCTCAGCTAGCGCTTCGCCTTCTGCTTCTTCCGGCAAGCATTATAAGGGCCTCGTGAAGTTTGATAACTTCGAGAAGAACGGCGAGTACGTTCCGGCGACCGCCACTCATAAGGCGCAGAACGTGCCCAAGCCCCTCGTTCCGGCGAACATGAACGAGCAGAACGTTGACGGTATTTACGCGTTCGTTGGTTATTGGTTGGCGAGTTCCAACTATCTGCTAATGACCGGCGATTCTGAGCCGCTGCAGAAGGTCGAATCTGCGGATGCACTGGAGAATTACCGGAATTTGACGGTTGCCTATGAAAATAATGCGGGCTGGCTCTACGGTGCGGATACTCCTATTACTCTTGAGTTGCTTTCTGATTCACCGCAGAAAATTTCCGGTAGCCGAATTCGCTATGACTGGTTGGGATACATGAGTTACAGCGCAGACATGAAGATTCACGCTGAAGGTCAGGGCCCTGATGAACCCTTTATGGAGGATAGCTCGCGGGAACTGACGAAGGTTGGTGTGGAGTACAAGGACGGTAAGTGGATTATGCTCACCGGCGATGAGAGCTCTTCTTCGGCGGCTTCCGATTCTTCTTCGAGTTCTTCTTCTGTCTAAGCACCTATCCTATGGGTAAGGTCTAACGGCTTAAGATAGGCTTCTCTCCCCCCCCCCGGTAATGCACCGTGGGCGGGGGTTTCTTTATGCCGGAACTCGGTGATGCTTTGCTGCGGCATTTAGATTGCTTTGCAGCGGTATTAGGTTGCTTTGTCATCGGCACTCGATGACGGCTACTGCCGGGTATCTGTGTGCTTACCGGTATGATGAGGTTGTCAACTCACTCAATTTCCTTTGTTGACTTCCTTTGAAAGGCTGATAATGACGAGCCATTCCCCCACCTCTGTTGGCATGTCCCGCCGCGTGGTGCTGGGTGCAACCGGCGCCGGTATGCTGGCTGCATTGACCGCGTGCGCTAGCGATATCCGTCCGCTGGCTGATAGTTCCCCCTCCGGTGAGGCCTCGGCGAGTGCGTCCGAAAGCGCATCCGCGAGCGCTTCGGCATCGGCTTCGTCTTCCTCTTCTGACAAGTCCTATAAGGGCCTTGTGAAGTTCGATAACTTCGAGAAGAACGGCGAATACGTTCCTGCTACGGCTGAGAAGAAGGCACAGAATGTGCCCAAACCTCTCGTTCCGGCGAACATGAACGAGCAGAACATTGATGGCATGTATGCGTTCATTGGCTACTGGCTGGCGAGCTTCAACTATGTGCTGATGACCGGTGATGCTGAGCCGATGAAGAAGGCTGACCCTGCAGATGTGTATGCGAAGAGCCTGCAGGAATTTACGTTGATGTACGAGAGTGATCTGGGCTGGATGTACGGTACGGACACCCCGGTTACTATGGAGTTGATTAGTAGTGCACCGCAGAAGCCTTCCGGTAGCGGCACCCGTTACTACTGGCCGGGCTACATGAACTACAGCGCAGATGCGAAGATTCATCGTAAGGGTAAGTCTGACCTACCTTTTAAGACGTCTTCTAGCCCGAATGGCAAGCTGATGAAGGCTGCTGTGGAGTACAAGGACGGTAAGTGGTTTATGCTTACCGGCAATGAGGGCTCTTCTTCGGCGGCTTCCGGTTCTTCTTCTAACTCTTCTTCTGTCTAGACCCCACCATAACGGTTCAGGCCTAACGGTTTAAGATAGGCTTCTCCCCCGCCTGCGGTCATGCACCGTGGGTGGGGGTTTCTTTTGCCAAAAACCCAGGGAACACTCAGGGGGAAACCCTGCGGGTGTTCGGGGTCGGCTGAGAGTGCCTCGGGTACGCTTAACGTATATACATTGACGTACTACATATGGTCTTTACCTGCAGGTTTGAGCCTCGTGCTGACGGCTTTGTGGGTGAAGGATCCGACGAAGGACTTCCGATGACTACTTTCTTCACTCGACGTACCGCTCTGGGTGTTGCTGTTGCGGGTGCACTTTCTGCGTTGACTGCGTGCGCTAGCGATATTCGCCCACTGGCTGGCAGCACCGGCTCAGCTTCTCCGTCGGAGGCGGCGACCACCTCCGAATCTGCGTCTGCATCGGCGTCTGCTGGCGCATCGGCGTCTCCTTCTGCTTCGGCGCCTGCGAGTGCTTCTGTAGCCTCGGGTCTTCCGTCTTCGGGTAAGTCCTATAAGGGTCCAATGAAGTTTGATAGCTATGAGAAGACCGGTGAGTACGTTCCGGCGAGCGCTACGCAGATGGCGCAGAATATGCCGAAGCCTGTTCCTCCGGCGAATATGAAGGAGCACAGCGTTGATGGTGCGTATGCTTTCTTGAGTTTCTGGCTGGCGAGCTTGAATTACCTCATGATGACGGGTAACCCTGGTCCGATTGAGATCGTTTACCATGATGGTTACGGCTGGGAGAAGTATCCCAGCACGATTAAGCTGTATGCGTCGGGTTTGGGTTGGGTGTACGGTACGGAAACTCCGTATATTGTTGAGCTGCTGACGGATGCGCCCCGTGAGGTGCCGGGTAGCAATAATACTCGCTTTATTTGGGAGGGCTATTCCTATATGGATCCCAAGATGATGCGGCATTACAATGGTCAGCCGGAGAAGGCGACGAGCGCTGATGAGTCGAAGAAGAAGGTGGCGAGGTTCCGACTGGATTACAAGGACGGCAAGTGGGAGTTGTCTAGCGCCGCATAGTTGCCGTATTGCTGAAGGTTCCCTCGCATGCTGACTTCTCATGATGGAAGACCCCGCACCTGGTAAAACGCTGGGTGTGGGGTCTTAATTTTCTGAACATTCGAAGTGGTCACGGGGCTATTTGGTGGCTCTCGGGTAACCTTAAAGGTGTATACATTGACGTACTGATAGGTCTTTACAGGGCGTCTACGCCTGCTCTGGCGCACGGTGTTTTTATCTGTTCTGTATTGATTCCAACGAAGGGCTTCCGATGACTACCTTCTTCACTCGACGTACTCTCCTGGGCGTGGGTGCGACCGGTATTCTTGCAGCGCTGACTGCGTGCGCTACTGATATTCGTCCGCTGTCGCAGGGTTCCGGCGGTTCCTCTGGTTCGGCTTCTAATGCTGCTTCTGGCGCTACTTCTGGCGTGGCTTCCTCTTCTACGAGCGCCTCTGCGTCGCCTTCTCCTACCGATGATCACACGCCCGGCTCATACGTGGGCCCGATTAAGTTCAATAACTACGAGCGGAGCGGCACCTACATTCCGGCGAGTGCGGAGGCGCCGGCGCAGAACGTGCCGAAGCCTCTTATCCCGGAGAAGATGAAGGAGAACAGCCCCGAGGGTGCTTACGCTCTGATGGGTTATTGGCTTGCTTCCCAGAATTATCTGATTCTGACCGGCGATGTTGAGCCGCTGATGAAGGCGGATCCTGCGAAGGCTTTTTTGAGGAACTCTAGGACCATGATTAAGCTCTACGAGTCGGGTCTGGGTTGGATTTACGGTTCGGATCAGCCGTACAAGATTGAGATTGCGGAGAATGAGCTTCAGCCGGTTGCTAATAAGCAGGACCGTTATGAATGGCTTGTGACTGTTGCTTATGATCCTGCCGCTAAGTACCACATTGAGGGTGAGCCTGATGCGACTATCGTTGAGGAGGAAAAGACGATTCCTCGCACGACGAAGTTCATCATGGAGTACAAAGAGGGCATGTGGCGCATGCTCTTGGACAATAACAGTTAAATTCCGCTCCTTCTGATACTCACCACTTAAGGATTTCTGATGACGACTTTCCTTTCTCGGCGTGCTGCCCTACTAGCTGCCGGTGCGGGCGCTATTACGATGCTGAGTGCCTGCTCCAGCGATATTCGTCCGTTGGCTGATAGCTCCCCGTCTGCTTCTGGAGAGGCTTCCTCTTCAGCAAGTTCTAGCGCCTCTGCTAGCCCCTCCGCTTCTGCTAGCTCATCCTCTGCGGATGGTTCTTCTGAGAAGTCTTATCTGGGGCCGGTAAAGTTCGATAACTATGAGAAGAAGGGTGAGTACGTCCCCGCGGATGAGACGCACAAGGCGCAGAATGTACCCAAGCCCCTCCCTCCGGCGAATATGCATGAGAAAACCATTGATGGCGCATACTCTGCCTTTAGTTTTTGGCTTGCCAGCGTCAACTATCTGGTGCTCACCGGTGACGATGAGCCGTTGAAGCAGGCTGACCCCTCCGGCAGGGATGTGAAGTCTTTCCATGATTACGTGACTTTTTATGAGTCCAATGAGGGGTGGTTTTACGGTTCGGAGCATGCGCTTCAGGCTGAGATGATGACCCCGCAACCTGAGAAGGTATCGGGTAGCGACTCCCTCTACTACTGGCGTATCACGCTGTCCAAGGACTCTAAGGCGATGATGCATGTTGAGGGTAAGGGAAACAGGCCTATGTACCAGAACACTTCCATGGAGCCTGAGCTTTCCGACCTGAAATTGTCGTATCAGGACGGCAAGTGGTTCACTTACCCCACCAAGGTACATGGACAAGGCTCTGCGAGCCCGAGCACCAAAGCATCCGATGAGGCTAACGCTAAGAATGCCTAGAGCATCTTTGCTGAGTCCGTCTTAGGGGCGGGGATTCACCTCGCTTACAGGCGCATAAGATTTAGGGCTTAGGCCCATGACCCTACGCACTACTTAAGGATTTTTCATGGCAACTTTTCTTTCTCGACGTGCCGCACTAGCGGCTGCTACCGGTGCCGGTGCGGCTGTAGCGCTGACTGCCTGCGCTAGCGATATCCGCCCGCTGGCTGATAGCTCTTCTTCTCCTTCCGGTGAGGCTTCACCTTCGGCAAGTGCTTCTGAATCTGCGAGCGCATCCGCTTCAGCGTCTGCCGCTGATTCCGGCAAGAAGTCGTACAAGGGCACGGTGAAGCTCGACAAGTACGAGAAGAACGGCGAGTACGTTCCTGCCACGGCTGAAAAGAAGGCACAGAACGTGCCGAAGCCTGTTGTTCCGGAGAAGATGAACGAGGCAACCGTTGAAGGCATGTACCAGTTCCTCAGCTACTGGCTGGCGAGCTTCAATTACATGTTTATGACGGGCGATTACGAGCCGCTTAAGAAGGCTGACCCTGAAGGCCGCTATGCGAACGAGGGCAGCAATGCTGTTATCATCTACTCTTCCGGCAGGGGCTGGGTATACGACACGGATGCGCCGGTTACCGTTCAGCTTCTGACCGACGCCCCGAAGAAGGTCGCGGGCGGACCCAACCGCTACGATTGGCTCGGACGCATCATCTATGACCCCAACGCGAAGATCCACATTGAGGGTCAGGACCCCGCTCCCCTAGTCGATGGATCCACTAAGAGCGAGGCAACCAACTTCGCGACGGACTACAAGGACGGTGCGTGGTACATGCTCAGTGATGAGGATGCTGATGCATCCTCTTCCGAGAAGAGCAGCGCTAGCGCCTAAAACCCGCCTCTAAGCGGCTGGTTCTAAAAGTGAGGGAAGCTCCCGTATGCAGTTGAGATTGCATGCGGGGGCTTCCTCTTTACCTACGTGCGGTGGCGATGTTCCCTTATGCGTTCATGAGCGGACTTTGAACATGCGTCAGTTCCTTCGGGTACGCTTAAAAGTACACTGACAAACCGTTTAGGGGTTCTCATGCCTACTTTCGTTACTCGCCGCACCGCCCTGGGCGTTGCTACCGCTGCCGCGCTCGCCTCCCTGACTGCCTGCGCAAGTGATATTCGCCCATTGGAGGACCCGAGCGTAGTTGACCCGATGCGCCCCTACAAGGGTGACTTAAAATTCAATAGCTACAAGTCCACCGGAACCTACCGCCCCGCAAGCACCACGAAGAAGGCGGAGAACCCGCCCATGCCCGTTCCTCCCGAGAACATAAAGTCGAAGACGATCTCGGGCATGTATGCGGCGCTGGGCTACTGGCTCGCAGCCCTGAACTATCTGACGGTTACCGGCGACGCTGCCCCGTTCAAGGACGTGGACCTAGACGGTATCTACGTACAGAAGATGAAGATATACGTAGACTTGTACGCGAAGGATGAGGGGTGGATGTACGGCACCGATACGCCGCTCTTGGCTGAGCTGATCGAAGAGACTCCACAGAAGGTTGACGATGAGCAGTACCGTTGGAAGGGTATTGGCCGTAACCATAAGGCCGCCGTTCTCCATTACGTACCGGAGGACAGGGATATTCACATTGCAGATACAAGCGGCAGCTCTGCTAATGATGAGGTCACTTTTGTGTTGAATTATCGGAACAATACGTGGATGGTCACCATTGAGACGAAAAGCTCTTCGACAGCTACCCCCGATTCCTCGGGCGGAAGCAATTCTGGCCTCAACGTTTAGGATGCAGTGGCATAGACACCGACACCACGTACGCCCAACAAACAGCACTTTTCGTTAGCTAACGCAGTTTTTGTAGTTTTTTCCCAGGTTTGATACCCAAGAAATCATAAACATATCCAAATACACTAAGGTACCCTGAAATAGATACACCGATAATCTATTGAAGGGTACCTTATGTCTACCTTCGTGACCCGACGCGCCGCCCTTGGCATCGCCGCCACCGCAGCGCTCGCCTCCTTGACCGCCTGCGCAAGCGATATTCGCCCGCTCAGCGACCAGAGCACGCCCGATACACAGCGCTCCTACAAGGGCGAGCTGAAGTTTAACGGCTACGAATCACGCGGCACCTACATTCCCGCAACCAGCTCGAAAAAGGCGGAGAATCCGCCCAAGCCTGTCCCTCCTGCAGAGATGAAAGCCAAAACGACGGAGGGCATGTACGCCGCCATAAACTACTGGTTGGCTTCTTTCAATTACCTTATGATTACCGGCGACATTGAGCCCTTTAAGGCTGTGGATATAAACCGAAACGATATCTACAAGGCCGAACCTTTCGTCGAATTTTATGAGAAGAACACTGGCTGGGTGTACGGTACTGATGCGCCGTTCTCAGCAGAACTGACCGAGGACGCTCCGCAGAAGGTTGACGAACAACAGTACCGCTGGCTGGGTGTTGGCCGATATAACAAGGAAGCAAAGATTCACTACACAGATGGCAGGGAACTCACCATGGCCTCATTGAGCAGCGGCCCCGGTGATTATGAGTTCTTCTTTATCTTGGAGTATCAGGATGGCGCCTGGACGGTTCGGAATGAACCAGCCAAACCTACAACAAGCTCACCCAACTCAAGCGCGAGCAGCTCCGGCGCCCCCGTTTAGAACCCCGGCCATATCGTAGTCGTGCGAAAATCTCTGTGCCCCGTGTTTTTCGTCATCTACCGCCGCTTTTACGGCGTTGAAGGCGCACACAACATTGGGCTGGCCGCTCCCCTGCGATATTCTGGAATTAGTTCAATACCGGCACATACTTTATTCACCTCAGAAAGAGCCCCATGTCTACCATGTATACCCGCCGCACCGCCCTGACCGCACTGGGTCTGGGCACTGCCGCGCTTCTTGCCGCATGTTCCTCAAAGTCCTCCGAATCTTCAGCAACCGCGAGCGCATCCGCACCCGAGTCTTCGGCATCCGCGAGCGCTACCGCATCCGTCTCCCCCACCGCGGAGGCAACCACCACCATTGAACCCGGCCCCAGCATGAAGGGTGAGGTCGTTCTTGCCGACTACTCCTCCACCGGCACTTTTGAGCCCGGCACCAAGGAGCACAAGGCAGTGAACGTCGCGATTCCCGTGGAGCCGGCGAAGCTGCGTGAGAACAGTGTTGAGGGTCTGCACGCGTTCATTGCGTACTGGCAGGCTACCCTGAACTACCTGCTGCTGACCGGTGACGGTGCACGCTTCACGAACATTGACCACACCGGCGATTACTCGACTGTGGCTGAGTTCTTCCAGAGCATGTACGCTTCGGAGACCGGCTGGGTTATTGGTTCGGAGCGTCCGATGGTTCTGTCGTTGACTGCTGACCGCCCGACCAAGGATACCCGCACCGGCTACTACACTTGGGCAACCGAGATGGTGATTGATGGCGCTGAGGGTGCTGGCGTGTACAGCAAGACCAATGATCGTGTGCAGCCGCTGACTGAGGTGTTCAAGTACCCCGGTAAGCCGGTGGCTGGTCAGATTGTGGCGCATTACCAGGACGGCACTTGGCGTATGGTGCGTCGCGCTCCGGGTACTGCTTCTGCTTCGCCGGTTCCGTCGCTGAGCCCGAGCGCTTCGGCTGAGGGTTCTGCCTCTGCGGAGGCTACCACTGCTTCTGCTGAGGCATCGGCACAGTAGATTCCGGGTCCCATATACCGCTGAGAAGCCACATGTGTTTCGAGAAGCCACCA
>NZ_KV831928.1:37695-42479 GCF_001837265.1 Rothia sp. HMSC064F07
AAGCCACATGTGTTTCGAGAAGCCACCATTATGGTTGCTTTTCGAAACACATGTGGCTTTTCGCTTTTATTCTTTCTTGAATAAAGACAGATATAAACAAAAAAGCCTTGATTCCGAAGAATCAAGGCTTTTTCCTAGTGTGACCCCAACCGGATGGGTACGGTGATGAGGGCGCATAATGCCGAGCGCGCGAGGGAATTCATTATGCGTCCGAATGCCACGCCGCAAGAAGTGGCGGGGCATGATGCCGAGCGCGCGAGGAAATCCATCATGCCCCGGAGTGCCGCGACGTAAGGAGCGGCGCCGTGAGAGGCTCACGGCGGCACCATAGAATCTGGGCTCAGTTTTGCCCGATAAACAAAGAAACCCTCAGCCAGAAGACTGAGGGTTTATTTCCTAGTGTGACCCCAACCGGATTTGAACCGGTGTTGCCGCCGTGAGAGGGCGGAGTACTAGGCCGCTATACGATGGGGCCATGAGATTTACATCTCTTTTACCAGGTCTCCCTGGCAACACATATAACTATACAGAGGTTCCCAGAAACAACCAAATCGAAAAGTGGTGAATTGAATCACATATTTTACACTTAGTGCAAGACCCCCGGCACAGACTCTTTTCCAGCTGCACCAGGCACTCCCCCGACTACCTCAAGCAGGCTGCCTCAAGCACCCGCCGCGCCTACCTCCAGCTCAATCAAGCACGACAGTATCAGGGCACAAAAATGCGCCCCGCACAGTGTACGGGGCGCATCCGCTCAAACTAGAGCAAGAAACTATGCCTTACGGCGGCGAAGCACCATCACAGCGGCACCAGCAATCAGCACAAACGCACCAACAGCAGCCAGACTCAGAACATTCTGAGCACCAGTCTTAGCCAGCGAGCCCTTGCTCTGAGGCGCAGACTTGGTCGCCGAAGCGCTCACCTGAGAATCCGAACCGGAGCCCTTAGACTGACCCTCAGACTTCACCGAAGAAGAGTTCTTCAGCGGCGCGGTCTTCGCGGTGGTTCCCAGTTGGTCGTTAGCTTCCTCAGCCTTCGACTGCTCACCCTTCGACTGTTCGCCCTTAGGCTGCTCAGCTGCCGGCTTCTTTTCTACTGCAGCAGATGCGGAAGGCGATGCCGAAGCATTGGTCGGGAATGCCGGCTCGTCAGCCTCGTCGCGATTATCTGCATTACCGGCATCCTTCGCATCGTTAACAATCAGCGAAACAGCCGAATCGTAATTGCGGTTGGTAGCCACATCAGAACCAGCGGTGACGGTACCGAGCATGTAGCCCTGGCTGTACTGCATGGTGTTCGCCGGAACACGCAGAGTTGCCTCGAAGGAGTACTTGCCGGTGCGTGCGTTGTAGACAAACGCGCTCGCAGGAACGACAGTGGAGACCTTCTGAATGTTTGCCAGTTCGCTATCGGTCAGTTTGTCGTAACCCATCGACCATTCGCCTTCCTTGACGAGGAACAGGCGAATACCTTCTGCCGGGGGCTTCTCAAAGTCGTAGCCGGAGACGTGGAAGGTGTAGGGGCGGGTAATGTCGACGGTGCCCTCAGCGAAGTTCAGGGTGGGGTCAATCAGCACTGCGGTAGCCTGCTTCGGGTAACCCTGGAAGGGAACCTTAGCGGGGTTAATGGTCGCGGTGGAGGTGAACTCACCCTCAGAAACCTCAGCGTAGAACTTCACGATGGAGTTCGGAACCAGCTTCTGCTGCGAGGAAGGAACAGCCTTGCCGTTACGATCCACGGTCGCCTTGGAGGTGTAGGTGTCGGTCATGGTGCCGTCGCCGGTCTTCGAGTTCAGCACGTAGGGCACAGCCGCGGTGGTGTTCGCGATATCCTGCTTGTCCACTGCAATGACGGAGCCATCCTCGGTGACGGTCAGATCGTTAGCCTTACCGCCGTTCATCTCAACCTCACCGATCACGCGGTCGGTCTTAGCGTCAAAGATAGCGATCTTGCCGGTACCGAAATCGGTCACGTACACCAGGTCGCGGTCCTCGTCGTTCTCCATGGACAGCGCCTGGGTGCCGAACTTAACGAACTTCTTGAACGCACCGGTGGTCAAATCGTAGACAGAGATACCGGAGTTCACGCCGTCCACGCCCTGCGAGGAGACGTAAATTTCGTTCTCGGAGTGGTCAATAGTGACGTCAGAGGGGCGGACTTCAACGGAGGAGTTCTCGCCGCGGGTCTGAATAACCTGCTCGGTCTTGAACGTATGAGTGTTGATTACGAAGACCTTGCCGCCGGTGCGCTCGGGCACATACAGCTTGTCGCCGTCAATGGTCATGTTCATGCCAATGTAGCGGGTACCACCGTTGGGGGCGCCTTCCAGCTGCAGCTTGGTAACCTCGAAGGTCTTCATGTCAATTGCGGACACATAGTAGCGGCCGGTCACGAACACCTTACCGGAGTTGTGATCCACCAGCACAGAGCGGGGGTGCTCAATCCAGTTCGGGTCACTCTCGGAGATACCGTGGTTAGTCCAAATCTGCTCCATGGTGCTCTGGTCGAACACAGACAGGGAGTTGTCGGTGGTGTTAGTAACCCACACGGTACCGGACACGTCATCAACAGTGATGCCATACGCGGAAATGTAGCCAAATTCGCCGTTCTTATCCAGCTCGAAGGGAAGCGCCGCCACTTCTTCAATCTGAAGAGTGTCTGCGTTGACACGAGCAATGGTGGAGGCGAGGTCGCCGCGGGCACCCACGCCGACCATCCAAATCTTGTTGGTCGCCTTAGAGTATGCAACCTGGTACTGGCCGGGCAGACCCTGGGTAATCTGCGCAACGGATGCGGAGGTGTCAACAACGCGGCTCAGCGATGCGGTGGAAGGAACCGAGGCGCTGGAGGAAGCGGTCTGATGTGCGGTATTCGGTGCTGCGAAGGAGGCAGGAATCATGGCTGCGCCGGAGATTGCGAGCGCAAGGGAGCCAACAGCGAGCCCCTTCAATGCTTTACCCGAGGAGGGAGTGAGGTTCAATGTGTGTCCTTCAAATGTGTAACGGAAGTGCTCACATGCCGCATGCGAATGCTAACGAGACACCCGTGAATATGCAGTGACATATTCGACGGCACGAAAAGCAGAAATGCAGGTAACGCATAAATTTACCTACCTTCTAATCCTCAGTGTTTTCCCAGGAAAATACAAGCAGCGACGTGGGTGTGTTTTGTGTTTTTATGCGTGACCCCCAAATTCGCCTTCAGTATCACGTGAAGGTTGAGGCGTTTCCGGGGTTTTTCCTTGCTCTTGCGGGCAAAAACCCTGGTTGCCAGGGGGTATTGTGATGCTTTTATATTTACACATTAATGTAAAAGTTTAGGTGAGGTGCATCTGCGATATTCACCACGGGTTACACATTTTCTCGACATTCAAAACCTATATTTTTACAAGCGTGTGCACATATATAAATATTTACTGTATAAGTTACCCAGAATAACCCCAAGCGGGCACACAAAAGGCGGGTACCCCTCCCCCAGATTCGAAGAATCCGAAAGAGAAAATACCCGCCTTCTCACGCGTTACATCGAGCATTTACGCCCGAAAACTAAACGCTACGCTTATGCCTTGCGGCGGCGCATCACCAGAGCAGCACCCGCAATCAGAGCCACAGAAGCGAAAGCAACCAGCGGCATCACAGCATTAGCACCGGTGTTCGCCAGAGCGCCACGCGAAGAGCCAGCCTGCGAGGAACCTGCGTCGCTCTTAGCTACCGAGGAGCCACCGCCCAAATTATCGGAGCCACCTGCAGAGGAGCCACCGTTCTTCACAGCCGAACCGGACTTATCAGCCTTCACAGCATCCGGAGCAGACTTGGAGTCCTGTGCACCGGTCTTAGAGTCAGACTTCGAATCAGACTGAGATGCCTGATCCTTGGAGGTCTGGTCCTTAGCCTCTGCGGTGTTCTCGGACTTAGCGTCAGACTTCTTATCCTCGGACTTAGCGTCCTCAGACTTCTTATCTTCTGCCTTCTTGTCCTCAGCCTTCTTGTCCTCAGCCTTCTTGTCCTCAGCCTTCGGGTCAGCCGGCTTCGATTCCTCAGCCTTCACACCGGTCACCGTCGGGTAACCCGCGAAATCCAGCGAAGTCGGGGTGATACCCACCGGAGCTGCGCTCGCGTCGGTGTCCTTCACGCCAACCTTGAACTTCAGAATCGAGTTAGCCTTCAGCTGCTGAACCGATGCGGGAACGTCGTTACCCTGGCGATCCTTGGTGGGCAGGGTGGTGTACTCGCTGGCGGTGGTGATTTCGCCGGTGGTGCCGTTGAGCACGTAGGGCAGGGTCACCTTCTCGTCGCGGTCCTTCTTGTCAACAACCAGTACGGAGCCGTCCTTGAGCAGGGTCACGTCGTTCGCGGCTGCGCCGTTCATCTCAACCTCGCCGATGACCTCGTCAGCACGGCCGTCGAAGACAGCCACCTTGCCGGTACCGAAGTCGGTTACGTACACCAGGTCGCGGTCCTCATCGTGCTCCAGAGCGAGCGCCTGAGTGCCGAACTTGACGAACTTCTTGAATTCGCCGGTGGTCAGGTCGTACACGGAGATACCGGAGTTGACGCCCTTCACACCCTGAGAAGAAACGTAAATCTCATTCAGCGAGTGGTCCACAGCAACGTCGGAGGGGCGAACCTCAACGGTGGAATCCTCACCCTGAGTCTGGATGGTCTTCTCAACCTTGAAGGTCTTGGTGTCCACGACGAAGAGCTTGCCGCCGGTGCGCTCGGGCACGTACAGCTTGCCGCCGTCGAGGAACAGGTTCATGCTGATGTAGCGGGTGCCGCCGTCGG
>NZ_KV831928.1:42579-43870 GCF_001837265.1 Rothia sp. HMSC064F07
CGGGTGCCGCCGTCGGGTGCGCCTTCGAGCTGAATCTTCTCAACCTGCTTGGTCTTCAGATCGATAGCGGAGACGAAGAAGCGGCCGGTCACGAACGCCTTACCGGACTCGTGGTCAACCAGAACGGAGCGGGGGTGCTCAATCCAGTTCGGGTCGTCCTTCTTCACACCCTCGTTGGTCCAGATGAGCTTGAGGGTCTGCTGGTCGTACACTGCCACGGAGTTGTCGGTGGTGTTGGTAACCCAGACGGTGCCGTCCACGTCATCAACGGTCACGCCGTACGCGGAGGTGTAACCGTACTGGCCCTTGTCGTTCTTCTTCACAGGCAGCTCGGCGAAAGCCTCGGTCTGCAGGGTGTCTGCATTCACGCGTGCCAGGGAGGAAGCGAGGCCGCCACGTGCACCCACGGTGGGCACGAACAGCTTGTGGTTCTTCTTGGAGTAGCCAACCTGGAACTGGCCGGGCAGACCCTGAATGATGTTCGCAACGCTACCGTTTGCGTCCACGGTGCGGTGTGCCTCGGTGGAGGGGGTGGTGGTGTCGGTTGCCTTGGTGGTCTTGGTGGCGGTTGCCGGGTAGCCCTGGAACTCGCGGGTTTCGGGGGTGACCTGCTTGATCTCGGAGTTGTCACCTGCGGTTGCGGTGACCTTGAACTTCAGGATGGAGTTCGCCTGAATCTCGGAGGTCTTGGCGGGAACCTCGTTGCCCTGCTTGTCCTTAGAAGGCTTGCTGGTGACCTGGCTGGAGGTACTGACGGTACCGGTGGTACCGTCGAGGACGTAGGGCACGGTTGCGGTTGCGCCAGCCTGCTTGTCCACAGCGATAACGGAGCCGTTGGGCAGTACGACCAGGTCGTTTGCCTTGCCGCCGTTCATGGCAACCTCGGCAATCAGCTTGTCCGCTGCGCCGCCGTCAATCACGCCCACCTTGCCGGTGCCGAAGTCGGTCACGTACACCAGGTCGTTGGCCTCATCGTTATCGAGCGAGAGCGCCTGGGTGCCGAAGGGGATGAACTTCTTGAACTCGTAGGTGGTCGCATCGTACACGGATACACCGGAGTTCGCGCCCTTCACGCCCTGGGAGGAGACGTAAATTTCGTTCTGCGAGTGGTCAATAGCCACGTCGGAGGGGCGAACCTCACCCTCAGCGTTGCCCTTGGTGTCGAAGCTGCTCTCTACCTTGAAGGTCTTGGTGTCGATGACGAAAATCTTGCCGCCGGTACGCTCGGGAACGTACAGCTTACCGCCATCAACCAGGATGTTCATGCTGATGTAGCGGGTGCCGCCGTCGG
>NZ_KV831928.1:43970-55328 GCF_001837265.1 Rothia sp. HMSC064F07
CGGGTGCCGCCGTCGGGTGCGCCTTCGAGCTGGATCTTCTCAACCTGCTTGGTCTTCAGGTCGATAGCGGATACGAAGAAGCGGCCGGTCACGAACGCCTTGCCGGACTCGTGGTCAACCAGAACGGAGCGGGGGTGCTCAATCCAGTTCGGGTCGGTCTCTGCGATACCCGCGGTGGTCCAGACCTGCTGCATCGTTGCCTGATCGTACACGGACACGGAGTTGTCGGTGGTGTTGGTAACCCAGACGGTACCGTCTACATCGTCAACGGTGATGCCGTAAGCTGCGTCGTACTGGTAGCCCTTGTCGTTCTTGACGATGGGCAGCTCGGCGACTGCCTCAATCTTCAGGGAGTTCGCGTCAATACGAGCGATAGTAGAAACGTGCTTGTCGCGGTCAGCGGTGCCCGCAACCCAAATCTTGTTGGTCTTCTTGGAGTATGCGACCTGGAACTGACCGGGCAGGCCCTGAGTAATCTTAGCCATCGCCTTATCGGTGATGGTGCGAGCGTCAGTGCTCTGGCTTGCTACCGGGGTGGATTCTGCCGCGAACGATGCGGGGATGGTGGCAACGCCGGAAATTGCCAGTGCCAGCGATCCAACGGCGAGGCCCTTGAATGCCTTGCTTGAAGCGAGGTTCATATGTATGTCCTTTTTCGTGGGTGGTGTGTGAAGGTGCGTCTCTCCCCCACCGATGGGTGGTGAGGCGCCGCGTTTTTCCTGCTCTTTGGTGTGGGTTTCATGGGCCCACGAGGAAGGAAACTAGTCTTCACACAGTATTAAGTAAGGCAACCTTTAACTTACCTTCTAGGTAATACTTACTTAGCGCACAGGATTTTGCAAGATTTTAGGCATATATAACGCAAAATTTCATATGCCAGGCACAGCCTGTCACTAAAACTCCCCGAGGTGCGGCAATACGGGGCATAACAAAACCCCCGCCTCCAGCAAAAGCCAGAAGACGGGGGTTTCACGCTACCCAGCGCGCAACGCCAGGGATAGCTAAAAATTAGGAGACATACGAGAAGTCAGTGAACAGCAGGTTCTGCAGCTTGTAACGGCGAATGAAACGAGCCAGCTCCGCGCGAGTAGTCGGCGCGGTCGGGTTGAACACACCCGAAGAATCCAGCACGATGTCGTTCGCGCCAGCCCACGCAACGTAACGGTGCAGAGTACCGGCACCGAGCACGTCGCGGAAACGAGAACCAGCAGCCTCGTTCATCTCGGTCAGCTGAACCTCCGCGTTGTACTGGAACAGTACAGCCGCCAGCTCCTCGTGAGAAACCGGTGCGGTCGGGTCAATCTTATCGCCACCAGTGAGAGGCTCAGTGATCTTGCGGTCACGAGCCCAGTGCAGCGCGTTCGCGGTCGGGCGGTCTGCCGCATCCGCAAAGGGTGCAACATTAGAGTTTTCACTCACGCCAGCGTGACCAGCAGCGTGGTTCAGCAGAGCAATAAGCTCCTCACGGGTCACAGGGCGGTCCGGCTCAAACGCACCAGTCTGCGGGTTCGGCATCAGCCACTTCTTCTGGTTCGCCATGCGGATATCCTCAGCGAACGGGTGGCTACCCGGAACATCCTCGAAAGAAGTCTTCAGGATCTTAGTCTCAGCCACGGGAATGCGCGCAGCAATCTGGTGGGCAATCTCCTGACCCCACGGGTCGGAGCAAATATCCAACTGCAGGGCGTGATCAACACCCTCACCCTGCATCAGCTCGATGGGGAACTGGTCGCTACCGCTGAAGCTGTCAGCATCACCGTCAAATTCGGGGGTGAGCGGCCAGGAGCGCAGAGTTTCGAAAGAGTCGTTACGAACGTAGCCGTGGCGTACGGTCAGGGTGGTGCCTTCGGTGAGGAGTTCGCGTAGACCGTGTGCAGTGTAGTTCACGGTCATACCGGTTTCAGTGATGGTGGCACGCTGAATAACGAGGCGCGGGCCTTTAGTTTCCTCGGTTGCCGGGGCAAGGTTTGCGGGAGCTTCGTCAGCCTGAGCGGCCTGTGCCTGCAGAGTCAGTGCGCCTGCAGCGGCGGCAGCGGAAGCACCCTTTACAAAGAATCGTCGTGAGAGTCGATGGTTAATCAAGGGCATGATTGTCCTATTCAGTTCTTGTTTGAGTTGAGTGAGTTACGGGTGGCAGGACGCGCGGACAGCCGCGTAAACGGTGAGTGAGGCCGATACGTTGGGTTCCCTCCCCTGTGTGCGTGAGTGAGACGCAGTGTACGGGGTGCGGGTGTCTGTCGGGCGGATGCGCGGTGAGTGAGACCGGCACGGTTCCCTGACCCAGTCATCTAGCGTACCTTAAGGTCCCCTTTAAAGCGAAGACGAAACGGCGGTGATTTTACGCCCATTTTCGATGTTCAACGAAATAGGGGCGATATCTGGCAAGGTTTGCCGGAAGTTGGTATGGGTTCTTGATGGGGTGATTTTGAATTACCCAATGCCGCGGTGTTCCGAGATGTGGAATATGTGGGTTTCTGAAGTTTTATGTGTGACACGCCGATTCAAACCCTTTTCAAAGAGTTATAGTTATTGGTACCCTATCACTGTTCCTATATCCTCAACAAAGGAGTTACCCATGGAGGCCAAGGAATTCTCATACGAGAAGGCTCTCCTCTTTTTCGCCAAGTCCAAGTACGCCGACCTTTTCGGCGTAGCACTGGTTATCGCCATCGCAATCGCCTCAGGATACCTGAGCACCAACCTCGCCAAATACGTCGACTGGGGCCCGATCACGAACTTCATTCCCCTCGGCGTGATTTCCGTGATTAACGTGGGTATTTCAATGATGTCTACCCGCCTGACCGGCCGCCTCTCAAATATCGGCAACGTGCTCGGCATTATTAACACGGCACTGTCTGGCGCGATTGATTACATTCTGGGCAACAAGGCAGCAATCATCACCTACCCGGTCACGTTCATCGTGTACACCTTCGCGATTCGTAGGTGGCAGAACTCCGAACGCGGCAAGGCAATGGAACCGCCGACCGGCGCGAAGGGTCAGCTGATTATTGGCGGCATTGTGGCCGGTTCGTTCGCGTTCTCCCTGATTGCGAACTATGTCGGTTACGGCGGCAAGACCTCGTTCCTGTTCTGGATCACGACCGTAGTGTTTGGACTGTCCCTGTCAGCAAACATTCTGAACGCGCTCAAGCTCACGATGCAGTGGCAGTTTTGGCTCCTGTACAACGCCGTGCAGTGCGTGAAGGCGCTGACTCAGGGCAACTTCGCGAACGTCGGCAAGTACATCTTCTACATCATCAACAGCGTGGCAGCACTGCTGCTGTGGACCCGAAATGGCACCGCAGCCAAGGGCACCGTGGCGGTGGCGTAAGGGGCGGTTCCCTAGCGCACCAGCTACCGCATATCCACCCAGCGATATGTAGGCACTCATAATAGATAGAGGGAGGGGCCCTCCGGCAATACGACCGGAGGGCCCCTCCCCTGCATTGTGCGGGCATATTTGCCCGCTTCGATAAGCGGCTAGGTTAGCCCAGCGGAATCGCGCTACCCTTCAGAACCTGACGCTCAGGAGCCGATTCACTACCCACCTTCGCGATGGGGAAAGCAACAAACGCCTGAACGCCCTTCTCACGAAGAATCGCCTTCTCGTCTGCCAGTTCGGACACGAAAATGTCAGAGCTCAAAGAGCCGCGTTCCATCGCCTTACCGAGTTCGTCAACCACCCTACGGTAGGGGTGGCTGCGCAGCACGGTTCGCAATCGGGCGGGCGTAACCCTTCCGGAGGATACCGGAAGCACCATGAGCCGCGGGTGCAAAGCGTTGTACGGGTACGCACCGGGGGTCACGCCAATCCGGTGGATCTGGTGAATCACCGGGAAATTCGCAACACCCACCAGCGCACAGAAGGCGAGCGCGGTATCGGTCGGCTGCGGGACAGTAAAACCGGTTCCGGTTCGGGATTCCGGCTTATTATCCAGCGAGTCGTACAGGGTCTGCCCGGTAATACCGCTGAGCGTCGCGGAAGGTTCCCAGGTGGCCAGGTCCGCGCACATCAGGCGCAGACGGTCCTTAACGAACTCCTGGCCCTTATTGCGAGTCTTCATCTCCCAGCGGGATGCACCGTGGTCGGGGCGAGGAGCCTTGGTTTCAAAACGCCAGTAGGCAGGTTCGCCCAGGCCGGAGATCCAGAGAAGAGACAGTAGGTCGTCACGTTCCATCAGCGCATCCAGATGAGCCTGTCGGGTCTTCTGGTGAGAAGCCCAGTCGTCCGGGTACTTCTCCGCGTCGATTCCTCGAATACGCGGGGAGAACGGGGAGAAAACAGCAGCTTCCTTACCCGCACCGTAGGACTGGTCGACGTTCACCCAGCTGTCTTCAGCGGCCAGAGAAGAAACGTAGGAGTGCACGCACTCGGCAATTTCTTCTTCTGACACGCCTTCAGCATGCATCTGGGCACGCGGCTGACCTTCCTGAGACCAACCGACAGTGACGGTTCCGGGGTGCTTCTGCTCGACCATCAGGGACAGCCCGTAGAGGGCAAAATGGGTCAATGCCGAGGTGTAGTCACCGGCAATAATCAGCGTTGCCATTAGTGTCCCTCCCGTGAAATCTGGGCGTCTGCTGCGCGTTCAACGGCCTCAAGGTAGGCGGTAGCGTACGGGCCGTAGGTGCGGCTCGTCTGCTCCATGAGGTTGTCCCAGTAACCGACGTTGAAGAGTCGGGTCGCCTGTTCCTTGAGCGCTTCGTAGTCCGTGCCTTCGGGCAGATAGCCTTCCTTAAGCAGGAAGCCTGCGTCATGAGCGAAGGAGAACCGGCCGTGACCGTGACTGCAGCCAATGATGCGCAATACCAGGTCGCGGTGCTCCCCCACCTTTTCGGGCGAGGCCGCAACCATGAGTGCAGACAGCTGCTCGTGACGCCAGCCCCTCGGCAGGGCGCTACGACTACGGGCGCGGTACGCCTCTGCCACGGAACGGTGGCCACTCTTTGCGAGCGCGTCCGCCTGCAGGTCTGCACCCAGCATCTGCTGGAAGCGCAGGTCACGTTTGCCCTCGTCGTGGTACTTTGCAGCCAGTTCCAGGGCCTCCGAGAATTCCGGCGCCAGGCCGAGGTTCTCGGCAAGCTGGCGGGTACGCTCAGCAACATCGTTCTGGTGGTCGTCCAGAAGAACGGGACCAGCCAACACCAGCTCCTGAGCGATATCGGAACCTTCAACAGACTTTTTGTCGTCGGTCACGTCGGCGTACCAGGCGATAACTTCCTGACCGTCCTCAGCCTCGGTAGAAAGCTCAGAAGCAATCCTCTTCTGGCCGCCTGAAGCTTGGCTGTCGAGCAGTTCCGCTACCTCTTCGGGTGAGAGGCCCAGGTATTCCCTGAAGTCTTCCTCACGATTCGCGCACTTCTCGTACACGTAGAGCTTGATGCCCTTGGGGAAGGGTACAGCCTCCAGCTCGTCTTTCTTAGAAGGCAGCTCACGCTGAGTCACAGCAATACCCTGGTTCGTGAACGGGATACTACCCGTATCAAGAATCAGAACGTCACCGGGGGCCAACGACTGACTGCTCTCTGCCCCCTGGTCAGCATCCTGCCACAGGGAGACTTCACCCTGACGGTAAAGGAACTTACGCGGCTTCACGCCGTGCTCATCCTGGTGGTCCAGAATCTCCTGGAGAATCTTCAGATTCGTGGGGAAGGTTTCCTCGTCGACCGGTGCGAAGTAGCTGGTCTTGAGAATCTCCATTGCGGCAGAAGTGTTGCTCGGCAGGTTATCGCGCACAATAACACCGCCCATTGCGGTTTCTGCATCCAGGGAGTCGTGCAGCCACAGGTCAAGGTCCGGCTCGTCGTAGGGGTTCTCGTCGGTACGCGAGAATTCCAGCAGGTCAGGCCATTCCGGGCGCTGGTAGAGCAGACGCTCCGGGGAGGACTGCACCGGCGGGTTCTTCACCATTGCGGCGGGGTTCACCGACGGGTTCTCAGTATCGTTGAGCGCTTCGAGCCATGCATACGCATTGCTCAGGTCGACCGCCTTGTAGGGAGGCGCGTCCTTCTTTACCGAGTCACCACTGGCAGGCCTAATAACGACGACCTTGGAATCCGTACGGTGGCCCAGACGGTTAACACGGCCGAAGCGCTGTGCCAAGGAGGAAGCCGGCGCTAGCTCGGTCACCAGGTCAGCAAAGTCAACGTCAATACCGACTTCGAGGGTCTGGGTGGCCACAACAACCTTCACGGACTTATCGCCTTCGGTAGTGAAGAGGTCGGGGTGCAACTTTTGCAGGTCGTACGGGCGCATGCGTCCTACGAGAAGCTGAACCTCTTCCTCCTTTCCAAGCACCTTATCCTTAACGAGTTTCTCCTTGATAGAGATAGCCGTCCGCACGTGGTTGACGATACAACCGACAGTATGGGCTTTCTTGGAGTCTTCACTCGCCTCACGGTGGGCAAGGAAATCCTTAATGGCGTCCACAGCGGCATCCACGACCGCACGGTTACCGGGCTTGCCATCCCACTTATCGATGGGGCGGAGCACCAGTTCCTTGTGCGAGTTGACACGCTTGCGCAGCTCTTCATCATTCGGGCTGTCGAGAGCCTCAATGTCCACGCCCAGCGTGGTCGAATCGCTGTCCTCAGTGGAGGGGGTAGCGGTCGTCTCGACCACCTGCAGGGTGGGAACACCCAGGTTGACCTCGCGCTTCTGCAACTCGGCAATACGCTGAGTGGTGTGCAACAGCTGACGGTTCATGTGTGCCTCATCGAGCACCATGACGGTGTCCATGGTCAGCAGGGCAGTCTCACGCGGGCGGGCAGCCTTGGTGCTGCCGTAGCCGCGGAAAAGCGCTCGCGAACCGTACATATCCGGGGTTGCGGCGATGATTGCGCAAGCCGAAATGTCGGTGACCGGCAGGTTGCGGTTCGAGAGTTCGCCACGGATGTGACCAGTCTCGAAGGGGTTACTCTCCTTCTCGTCGTTGCGGGTCTGGAAGCTCTGGAGAGCTTCAGCAACCCTACGCAGAATATCGGGCTCACCGGATCCGTCAGTGAGCGCCTTCTTCATGCAGCCGAGAATATTGTCGGCGCGGGTTGCCTGGCTGTCGACCAGCGCGCGGCGTCCCACGGTCACGCAGAGGCGACGGGGAACGCGCGGTGCGGCGCCAACCGCGGCGAGCGCATTCGCGAAGAGGTGGATATCAACCACGGAGGACTTGCCGGAGCCGGTCGGCGCGTTAATACGTTCCGGCCATACGCCGTGCTCGCAAATGTGGTCGAGCACTTCTTCCTGCCAGCTGAAGGGGTAGCGCTTTTGCTTTTCCTTGGGTGCTTCGTTAGGTGCGCTGTTAAGTGCGGCATCAAGCGCGGCGTCAAGCGCGGCGTCAAGCGCGGCAAAGAACTCACCGAACTCATCACGACTAATGGAGGGCAGCGCGGTAGCGGGGCTAGTCATGCTTTTCCTCCTTCTTGCGGCGGTCGTATTCTTCGGTGGGCACGTCGAACGGAACCAGCAGGCCGCCGCCCATGTGGCGGGACTGGCCGATGGCTACGATGGTCGTGTCCGTTGCCAGGTTGCCGAGGTCTACGACACCGCGCCACGGCTCTGCGGGCAGGGTGCGGGGCAGCTTGTAGGCGTAGGCGGCGGGGTTCTGGGTGACTCGGTGAGCTTCCAGAACCTTGGCTTCAGCCGTTTCCTCGACCTGATCCCTCAAGCTGCGAATTCGTTCGCGTGAGGTTTCGGCTTCGGGCGCCTCGAAGCTGTCACGCCACACGTAAGCCATGGAAAGCAGAGCGGCGTCTGCGAAGGTCCAGGCCTTCGTCTCAGTCTTCTTCGGGCGGTTGAAAACGCGCGATTCGGGAACGGCCGCGCTGAGAGTACGCCACAGGCGCTTGTACCCGGTCTTGGGAGCATCCCAGAACCCCTGCGCAGGCAGGCGCTTCTGACGAAGCTTCACGGTCAGTCGGGGGAAGTCCTGAGCGTAGAGGGTTTCGACACTCCTGAGCGCGATACCGAGTTCTACTGCTTCATCGGTCGGGGCGCTTGCCGGGACCAAGACGAGTAGGACTCCCTGAGACTTCACCCCACGACGCAGATAGTCGGGCAGGTAGCGGGCAGGCAGGTACTGCAGCGCCAGGCTGTTGGCCGGCTTGTGGTCCTTGGGGTACTTGCCGGTGATGAGGCTGGGCGCGCCGAATCCTGCGGCAGCTACGAGTGCCTTGTGCAGAAGGGAGCTTGCCTTGACGTACTGTTCGGGCTTCAACTCTTCACCATCTACTTCGAGGAGCCACAAGTATTCCCAGGGGCTGGTGGAAGTTTCAGCCTCCACAGGCTGGTACTTGATGGATCCGAGGCCTGCGGTGGGTACCGATGAGGGGCGCATCGTGTCGCTCGCTGCGGTCTTATCGCCTGCCTTGGTGGGAACCTTGACGGGGTACGCTTCTGCATGAGCACGCATGAGCGCGTTGATTCGACCGGGTACGGGCACACGGACGGGCATGCCACCTGCTTCGAAGGGACCCGACTTGGTGTCGATGGTGTGGGTGGGTTCCACGTCTCCGGTGTAGAGGGCGGTGAAGCTGCTGGCTTCTCCGAGGGAGGGTACTTCGCCACAGAGCTGGGTGATGGTTTCCGCGATGTCTGCGGGTACCTTATCGTACTGCCAGCCGATGGTGTCGGATACTGCCCAGCCGTCGGATACGGCGCGACGTTCGGTCTGCCGCCCATCCTTGGTGGAGCGCGCTACCTCGCGGTACATGAATCGGCTCATCTTGTTGGGTGAGCGGTACACGGGGCACATGTCGGGAAGCTGTAGCCCGGTCGGGGGGTTCTCTTCAAGCCATTTGAGGGCTTTGAGAGATTCTTCCGAGGGGGCGAGCTGCCCGTTTTCGATAATTGCGTGAGGTCCCTGCGCGGCCGCGCTGAGGAGCGCGGCCTGCAAGCGGGCAGGGTCGGGGAAGGCGTCGGGGCTTCCGTCCGCCTTATGGCCCTGGTATACGCCGAGCGGGAACCTCGCGAGAATTCCGAGGTTCGTCATATTATTCAGCGTCCTCCGCGGTGGCGTTCGCGATGATGCTGGGGTTGCCCTCGACGTTGAGAGTCTGGCCGTTCCAGTCAGCCACACCTTCCTCCTTGGCGTACTCGATAGCTTCGAGGAGAAGCTGGTCGGCCTGCTTAACGGTCAGGGGTGCGAAGGTCTTCTTCTCACCGAAACGCTGGTCGAGGGTAACGACGGGTGCGGCGGATTCGATCAGGTCGCAGTTGGCACGGATGTAGAGTTCACGCTCCGCACGGGCAATGGCGTTGAGGCCGAGTGCGGCAAGGAGTGCACGCGCAGCAACGTTCTTTTTTTCGTCGGTGCCGAAGCGCAACTGGCGCAGGGTGGCGAGGCTCAGAACCCAGGAACGGATGATACGGCAGCATGCGACGGCGCCGGTTTCTTCGAGTACAGGCGGGATGCTACCCAGGCCGAGGGGGGAAGCGGAGATACGGGCATCGGCCTTGGCCTTCTTAATTTCGTTGCGACGAGCTCCAACGTTGACCGGGCTCAGTTCAGCTTCCTGGTCATTAACCAGGGACTCCATGTCCTTAGGGGTAAGCTGCACACTAGCAGCGACGGCGTCGACGCGGGCGCCGCCACGGCGTGCCTGTCGGTGTTCAGCGCCAGGATCCTGGTCTGCGAGGACGCCGATGATTTCACCGACGAGGGCGCTGCGCAGGCGGACCTGGTTGCTCTTGCGGGTGGAGTCCCATGCGCCGAAGAGGAGCGCTGCAGGGGCGGTGTTGAGCAGTGCGCTCATGTCTGCGGGGGTGCAGTTGCGCAGTGCGCGGTACTGGTCGTTTTCGGTGATGGGCTTACCGTCGACACGACCGGCACGGAAGTGGCCGTCGAAGATGCGGTGGGAGAGCTCCATGTCGCTGTATTCTACGGGGCCATTTTCAGTCTTGTAGGTGACGACGGCGCGGGGAATCTTGACGGCTGCTTCGTCACCGTACTGGCGGCCCTGTTCGATGGCGGCTTCTGCGCGGTTGAGTTCGGACTGCTTGCTGTCGATGAGGACGACCTTCTGAGACTTGCCCTTGACGACCTTTTCGGCGTCTTCGGAGTCTTCCGGGTTCTGAATCTCTTCCACAATGTAGCGGGTTTCGTAGGCAAAGACGGACTTCTTGTCATCAACGAACTTGGCGGGTGCCACGGATGCGTGGGGGCCTGCTGCGGGTTCGAGTTCGGTGATGGAGGTGATGACGGAGCCGCCGCCGAGTTCGACGTTTTCGATGAGGTCGTCGAGGGTAATGATGTTCTGGGACATGGTTGTCTCCTTATATATTGGGTGCACGTTTGCTTCGATGCGTTGGACGTGCACGTTTACTTGTATAGCTTTAAGCTACCTTGCTTTCCCGAATGGTGCGCGTGTTTTCGTCACGCTGCTAATTCGGTATGCCTTTTCCTTCTCCCCTGTGCTGTCACGTCCGTGTTTTGGGTAGTGACAGCACAGGGTATGAAAGGTAAGCATATGACCACACAAGCGGTCAGCATGCAGGCAGATTGGGAGGCTCCTCCGTACTGCCGGTATACTGATTAGGTTATGCCTGCGGCAACAGGCATAACCACCGCTTGATGCGGTAAATGCTTATTGAACAAAAGCCGCCCGTTGCGCCTCGCGTAGCGGGCGGCTTTTTTGTTTATGTCATAAGCGGAGTCATTATCCTTCACCTCCAAGGTCGGGGTTAGAGTCACTTCAGCTTGGTTCTGCAGAGACTTCTGAACCGGTTGACACCTCAACATTAGCATTAAGATAATATTCAAGCAACACCCTGGACCCAAGTTAAATTAACATTACGTATATACCGATAGAGTCTCCCCCAACAGCAGAAGGAGGAAACTAGCATAGAAAGCTTCTAGGTTCAGTTTGTTTCTCTGTAACCCAGAAGAATATATTCCGATGACTTCCCTAGTTAAATTAACAGTACGTACCTCAATGAAAGCTCACACCATAGCAGGCGCAAGGATTAGGCAATAAGCGTATACCCAAGAAATCATCAGATATCTTCATTATCCCTGCCCCTCCTCTGCGACGCAATCGGTTCTGTCCTTCGCTCATAATCTCACCATAGCGCTGTTACAGATTACACGCATCCAGTTTGGTCATTTCAGACTCAGATAGCTGCCTTGAGAAATCCGCAGTAGGTGTCACATATAGCCCCATCTTCATATTTAAAGAGAAGAGCCCCGGTTTAGAAACCAATCTGGTTTCTAAACCGGGGCTACGCAACCCGCGCGAGATTTCGCGATTCATGCTCAGAATCGCACTGAAGATCCCTCACCCGAAGGAGGGGAAATGAAGCCACAGCATACCGTGACGAATTCTACGGCTGGCCTCAATGAAAGTCCCCACCCGAAGACGGGG
>NZ_KV831928.1:55428-55899 GCF_001837265.1 Rothia sp. HMSC064F07
CGGTTGGGGTAGCCTCAATGAAAGTCCCCACCTGAAAGCGGAGAAATAGCTAGCTAAAACTAGCATGTTACGGCGTAGCAGAGACTGTTACGGCACGAGACTCGCGCAGATTACGTATCCAAAGTGTACATCACGCAATATCTGTGCCTACCGCAGCATCGTCATCCGAAGGCGGAGAAATCTGAGCTCCAGTCGTATGGGCGGACTGCCTGGGTCGCGCCTCAAGGAAAGTCCCCGCCCCCGAAAGCAGGGAAATAATGCGCAAGCTCTGGAGTGCCGCGAACGTTAAGGTACCTCAATGAAAGTCCCCGCCCTAAGGCGGGGAAATCTCCGTGTTCTCGCACGAACTGTGCCGTTTCGCGCCAGGGCGCCTCAATGAAAGTCCCCGCCCGAAGGCGGGGAAATTTGTGGTCCCCTGACGGCTGGAACGGATCGCCGGACGGCCTCAATGAAAGTCCCCACCCGAAGGCG
>NZ_KV831928.1:55999-56453 GCF_001837265.1 Rothia sp. HMSC064F07
TGAAAGTCCCCACCCGAAGGCGGGGAAATGTGGTGCTGAGGTCTTCGGTAATGAAGCCCATTAGGCCTCAATGAAAGTCCCCACCCGAAGGCGGGGAAATCACCGACCACCCCCGCCCCCTATATGCCAAAACCACCGCCTCAATGAAAGTCCCCACCCGAAGGCGGGGAAATACCCAGCTCTAAAAGGCGGGCGCGTACCTCATCTTCGCCTCAATGAAAGTCCCCACCCGAAGGCGGGGAAATAACCTCGACAATAGGCACGCCGGGGTAGGTATCGCTACCTCAATGAAAGTCCCCACCCGAAGGCGGGGAAATAGCGGGGGTTCTGGTAGGCGTCGATGACCACTCGGCTGCCTCAATGAAAGTCCCCACCCGAAGGCGGGGAAATTAAGTACGGTTTTTTTGTCGAATCCTGGGCACACGGCCTCAATGAAAGTCCCCACCCGAAGGCG
>NZ_KV831928.1:56553-56790 GCF_001837265.1 Rothia sp. HMSC064F07
TGAAAGTCCCCACCCGAAGGCGGGGAAATGCGGCCTCCTTTCCCACGTGGCGAGGGTACGCGGCGCCTCAATGAAAGTCCCCACCCGAAGGCGGGGAAATCGAACATTCGTCGCCAAACGCTCAACAAGCTGTGCGCCTCAATGAAAGTCCCCACCCGAAGGCGGGGAAATCTCAAACCCCCTCACTGACCACCCCCGCCCCCCAAGCCTCAATGAAAGTCCCCACCCGAAGGCGGG
>NZ_KV831928.1:56890-57124 GCF_001837265.1 Rothia sp. HMSC064F07
TGAAAGTCCCCACCCGAAGGCGGGGAAATTTCGCATCAGGCCGCAGCTCCTCGCTTGGCGGCTTCGCCTCAATGAAAGTCCCCACCCGAAGGCGGGGAAATTGCGGCCAATGGGTGTTTTCGCCAGGTCCAAAAGGCCTCAATGAAAGTCCCCACCCGAAGGCGGGGAAATTCCGTAATCATCGTGCCTGGTGTGGCTGTTGCGCGCCTCAATGAAAGTCCCCACCCGAAGGCG
>NZ_KV831928.1:57224-57751 GCF_001837265.1 Rothia sp. HMSC064F07
TGAAAGTCCCCACCCGAAGGCGGGGAAATTTGGGTTTGCCTCCTCCCAACGTTGAGCCCATTCTGGCCTCAATGAAAGTCCCCACCCGAAGGCGGGGAAATACCTACTCTCTCACCCAGGACACGGTGACAACGCAGAGCCTCAATGAAAGTCCCCACCCGAAGGCGGGGAAATCCAATTCTGGGAAAGCATGGAGTCTTTCAGCACCAGCCTCAATGAAAGTCCCCACCCGAAGGCGGGGAAATAGCAATTCTTAATGCTTTCGCTGCTCACATTGTCAGCCTCAATGAAAGTCCCCACCCGAAGGCGGGGAAATAGGCGGGCGGCACGCTTGTGTGGCGGTGGACGTGGGCCTCAATGAAAGTCCCCACCCGAAGGCGGGGAAATCAGAACGGATAACCCTCATTCTCGACCCCAACCAATGCCTCAATGAAAGTCCCCACCCGAAGGCGGGGAAATTTGCAAAGCTTGAACGTCTTGAGTGCGTGCAGTCTTGGCGCCTCAATGAAAGTCCCCACCCGAAGGCG
>NZ_KV831928.1:57851-58306 GCF_001837265.1 Rothia sp. HMSC064F07
ATGAAAGTCCCCACCCGAAGGCGGGGAAATATTGAGACCATCATATCAGAATGGGCTCACCGGCGGGCCTCAATGAAAGTCCCCACCCGAAGGCGGGGAAATCGCATCTAGGGCTTTTTCCCTAGCTACACGGCGGGAGCCTCAATGAAAGTCCCCACCCGAAGGCGGGGAAATAATTCGTTTAGTCAGAATAAGGCCGAAGCTCGGCGCCTCAATGAAAGTCCCCACCCGAAGGCGGGGAAATGCGACACCAAGCGCGAACGCCGGGAAAATCAGCGGGGCCTCAATGAAAGTCCCCACCCGAAGGCGGGGAAATCCGGAAGTCCAAGAATTGACGTGCAGTCCTGTGTGTCGCCTCAATGAAAGTCCCCACCCGAAGGCGGGGAAATTTCAAACGCCACAGTGCAAAGTCGGTGCAGTTCACGCCTCAATGAAAGTCCCCACCCGAAGGCGGG
>NZ_KV831928.1:58406-62818 GCF_001837265.1 Rothia sp. HMSC064F07
ATGAAAGTCCCCACCCGAAGGCGGGGAAATGAAAATTCCCACGCCAGAGCACAGAAAAGGGGCGGGCCTCAATGAAAGTCCCCACCCGAAGGCGGGGAAATAGCCACCCGAAACTGACCCGCAATTATGCGGCAGAAACGAGTGCTTTGCGAGAACCTCGCGGCAGGCCTACGCAAAAAGTATACCCAAGCAGCCATTCAGGCATTCAAACACTATTGACAAGCCAAAACATCACGCGAGCGACACGCCAGGATTACGTCACGTGCCAGGTTCTCGCGGAGACAGACAAAGCCTCCAAAGGTCATTATCCCCACCTCTACTACCAGTCCGCAATCGAACTCGTCATTCCTCCGCTCCCCTGCCGCGCGTCGCTAGCGAATGAGCAGCACGCGCCTAAAGAATGAGCGCATCCGATTCGGTCACCTCGCGCGCCCGGCCAATGTAGCTGAAGGTCGGCTCATCAAGACGGGCCAGCAGCCCCAGGTCGCAGAAGAGCACTGAGTCCTCGTCCGGATTGATGAGTTCCTGAACCTCGTCTTTGATGCGTCGCACCTTGGCAGGGGCCGCATCCACAATAAAGACGCTGTACTGAATACGGTCCCCATAACTGAGAATGAGCTTGGCCAGCTTGGCGCGCCGCCGGTCGCTGGGCACGTCATAAGCGATGAGTGTTCGTCGGGCGTCGTCACGCATTATCGTACGGTCACCCCCGTGTACTCGCGGGTGGTTCCGTTAATTACGCCCAGGAGCATGCGGGCTTGCACCTCAATAGCGCGGCGCCACGTCACCGAGTACCCGTAGGTGGGGTGGGTAATCTCCGTGGCCATTCGCTTCTCGAACGCGGCGATGATGGTCTTCCGCCCTTCGGGTGTGAGCCGGTAGCTGCCACCGACCGCGGTGAAGTGCGCCGCTTTGACCTGCTTCCTATTGATAAGAGACACCACCACAGAATCCGCGATGATGGCGCGGAACTCTTCCATGAGGTCAAGCGCGAGCGCCGGCTTATTGCGAGAGCTGCTGTGCAGGAACCCGGCGTGAGGGTCGAGCCCACAGGTGAGGGTCGCTCGGATACATTCTGAACTGAGCATACCGTAGGCATAGTTCAGCAGAATGTTGATGGGGTCGTTGGCGCCTCTCCCCTGCCGCCCGGCCCAGGTCCAGCCGAGTTCGGTGAGCACGTCTTCTTTGAGCATGGTCGCGAAACTACCGAAGTAGAGCGAGGCGGCTTCACCTTCGATGCCGAGCAGCTCCGGGATTGAGGTAGCCTGCGGCGTGTGCTTCTGAATGTCTCGCATGGTGCGGCATACATCTGCGGCGTGGCCGTTGCGGCGCAGCAGGGTCGCTTGGTTTGCAATTTTACTGGCAATCATGGCGGCCGCTATGGGTAGGTGCCCCTGCGCTGAGAGGACATGCTGTTGCACACGGGCCAGCCCATTCGGTCCGGTGCCGGGTTGCGACCAGCCGTAGACTCGGCCGGTGCTGGAGCACCAGATGATGGTGCAGTTGCGCCACATGAGTTCTCGTAGAAGCGCGGAGGAAACGTCGATATTTCCGTGGACAACGAGGCTGTGCACACGTTCGAGGGGTACGCTGCTGATTGTTTCACCGAGGTGTTGCACAATGAGGCGCCCTTGCTGGACGGTCGCTCTTGATCCTTGCGTGGTGAGGTGCGCTACTTGGCTGTCGGGGTTGCTGGCGACGACACGTGTAATGTTTTCTTTTCCGTGGGATTCGTCGGGTAGGCACACGGAGATGTGGGAGCACCAGCTGCAGCGGGGTGAGTCTTCGAGGGGTTGCGGTGCTGTCGGGTTGTCGATGAGTGCGCGGGTGGTGTGTACGTATTCTTCTGCGGTGCGGATGTCTTCATCTGAGATGTCGACGGGCACGGTTTTGTTGTGGTTGGTGAAGTGCACCGCGCATTCGCTGACGGTTTCGCCGGCTTCTTCGAGGCAGATTTTCTGAAGGGCGAGCTGCACCCTGTGGGCGGGTGTGACGGATGCGTTGCGGCGTACGGGTGTTGCTTTGTATTCGATGATGCGGGTAGAACCATCTTCTTGCGGTTCGATAGCATCGCACCGTCCGGTGAGTCCGAGGCGTTTTGATGAGATGGTGACTGCGCGCTGTTGTGTGCCGCGGGATGTTTTGGGGTCGTCGACTCGTTTGTGGGCGGATTGCCCTTCTTGCATTTGTGAGGTGTCGGTCTTTTCGCCATTGGATTCGATCCATGCGCGGCGGGGGCAGTACACGGTGTGCATGACGAGTGAAATAGGAAGTTCGTCGCCTGCACTGTAAGGGGTAGACATCGGTGTCTCCTTGGTGTGAGCGAATATGGTGGGCAGTCAGCTTTGACTGCTTGGTTTTGAGGGTAGCACTGCGGCGGAATGTTTTGGCTTATCAGCGAGTTTATGACGCTATTCCGGCGTGTTGAATTTTCTGCTTGGAGGTGTGGAGGAGGCGGGTAGCAGCTGGCGGGTGGGGTTTGCGGTCGGTGTTTTGGCCTGGTTGCTTCCTGCGCGGCGAAAAGGAAAAGCTCCGTTCCTGGACTGTGATGGGTCCACGAACGGAGCAGGAATAGGTTAGGGAAAGTCCCTACAAAACTGTAGGGAAATCGCTGAGTTGAGAATCTTTCATTATTCGCCTTGACCTCAATGCCTTAATGAATGTCCCTACGAAAAGGTAGGGAAATGAGCGGACGGTTCTCATACACTGCGCCGATATTGAAGCCTCAATGAAAGGGCCCCGCCCAGGGCGGAGAAATGTAACCTGCAGCATCAGCCTGGCGAGCTTCCATAGACCAGCCTCAATGAATGCCCTTCCAAAAAGGAAGGGAAAAGCCAATACACCACGGGGTCACCATAAAGGTGCGCCAGACTCAATGAAAGTCCCTACGAAAAGGCAGGGAAATGCGCGCACCCCACACGTGTACAGGATGCTGGAGTGCCCTCAATGAAAGCCCTTCCCAAAAGGAAGGGAAATGGTCACACAGGCGGGATCATTACGTCCCGCAGTGGCGGCGCCTCAATGAAAGTCTACACCTCAAGGTACTGAACAAGCAGTCCTGCGGTCATCTTGAGGGGATATTGATCTGCCTTATTGAAAGTCCCTACAAAACCGTAGGGAAATTCCTGCACCGCAGGAACACCCTCATGATACTCCTCCATGCCTCAATAAAAGTCCCTCCCCACAGGAGAGAACAGCTCATAATATACACCTGGCTTACTGAGCGTATGAGTCCTCAATGCAAGTCTCCGCTGAAAAGCGGAGAAATTCGCGGGAACTCGCCCGCCGAAAGAAGAAGAGGAGACCTCAATGAAAGCCCCTCCAAATAGGAAGGGAAATCACCGGTGCAGTACATTTGCCACTGAACCTGGTCACGGCCTCAATGAAAGCCCCTCCAAAAAGGAAAGAAAATGATTCCAGGGCGTGAGGGAGTGCCGAGGCTAAGCCCGCCTCGATGAAAGCCCTCCATAAAGGAAGGGAAATTGTTGAAAGCTTCTCCGAGGCGGCGGGTTTCCGTCTCGCCTCAATGAAAGCCCTTCCAAAAAGGAAGGGAAATTCAACACGTCCGTTGATGGCACGTCGCCAATCCCCGCGCCTCGATGAAAGCCCTTCCCAAAAGGAAGGGAAATTATTTCCCGGTTGCTTTCATCTCATGCGCACTGCCGCCTCAATGAAAGCCCCTACGAAAAGTATGGGAAATCGCAAGCGAGCTTCTTTCAGCCCGAGTGTATCACACCCCCTTAATGAAAGCCCTTCCAAATAGGAAAGGAAATCCGACAGGATTTTACGCACCAGTGCTTCGGAACGGCGCCTTAATGAAAGCCCCTCCAAAAAGGAAGAGAAATTCACATGTCCAGCCTCGCCAATGCCCGCGCCACCGCCTCAATGAAAGCCCTTCCCAAAAGAAGGGAAATGCTAGTCGCTGTTGCCTAGCGGTGAGCCAGTCCTGGCCTCAATGAAAGTCCCTCCCAAAAGGAAGGGAAATTTCAAGGAGGGGTTGAACCTTTCGAGCTGCTGACGGCCTCAATGAAAGTCCCTCCCAAAGGTGGGGAAATCTCATAGCCAAATCGCCGGTGATGGTGTTGATATCGACACCTCAATGAAAGGTCCCTACGAAAAAGCAGGGAAATCGTTGTTCGCGTTTATATGCACCATCTGACGGTGTGCCTCAATGAAGGTTCCTCCAAAATTGTAGGGAAATCCGCTACCAGCCCTATGTTCGCGCCGCCGTCGACTGTCCTCAATGAAAGCCCCATCGAAAAGGCAGGGAAATGCGCGCAGGTTGAAGACCGAGGAGCGCGAGTACCGCCTCAATGAAAGCCCTTCCCAGAAGGAAGGGAAATAAGGTGGGGGATTTTGTAGCGCAAGGTGGGGGGTTTTGCCTCAATGAAAGCCCTTCCCAGAAGGAAGGG
>NZ_KV831928.1:62918-63374 GCF_001837265.1 Rothia sp. HMSC064F07
AATGAAAGCCCTTCCCAGAAGGAAGGGAAATCCGCGGCACCTGTAGGGCACGCGGCTCGTGCGTCTTCGCCTCAATGAAAGCCCTTCCCAGAAGGAAGGGAAATCTGCGTTGGCTCGTGAGGGCATGCTCGGCGAATCTGACCCTCAATGAAAGTCCCTCCGAAAAGGAAGGGAAATACCAGCGGCACGGATGATTACCCCTGGGCGGGCCAGCCCTCAATGAAAGTCCCTCCGAAAAGGAAGGGAAATTCGAAGACCACTGACCATCAACGCCCTGAACCCTGCCCTCAATGAAAGTCCCTCCGAAAAGGAAGGGAAATTCACGGCGCCAGTTGTTCGCGTCAGATGTGCGGCGGCCCTCAATGAAAGTCCCTCCGAAAAGGAAGGGAAATTGCGACCCGCTCGGACCAACCAAGAAACGCCCGAACCCTCAATGAAAGTCCCTCCGAAAAGGAA
>NZ_KV831928.1:63474-63785 GCF_001837265.1 Rothia sp. HMSC064F07
ATGAAAGTCCCTCCGAAAAGGAAGGGAAATGCCTGCTGCGCCGTTTCCTCATGCGCCGGGTCTGGCCCTCAATGAAAGTCCCTCCGAAAAGGAAGGGAAATGGGCGACCGTGAATAAGGCTGAATGCATGGCGTTCTACCCCTCAATGAAAGTCCCTCCGAAAAGGAAGGGAAATGTGTCCCGGCTGGAGCGGCAGCATCTGAGGCTCACGCCCTCAATGAAAGTCCCTCCGAAAAGGAAGGGAAATTTAGCCGCGCGGTCTAGCGTATTGTCGCTTGTGGTTCCCTCAATGAAAGTCCCTCCGAAAAGGA
>NZ_KV831928.1:63885-64121 GCF_001837265.1 Rothia sp. HMSC064F07
TGAAAGTCCCTCCGAAAAGGAAGGGAAATGGGTGCAAAAAACCAGTACGCGCGATTATACAGCGCCCCCTCAATGAAAGTCCCTCCGAAAAGGAAGGGAAATTCTTTGCCAGAGCATCCTGAACTGGAGTGCCACTTCCCTCAATGAAAGTCCCTCCGAAAAGGAAGGGAAATTCCAGCCCGATACCTTCTCACGCAGCATGTCAAACCCTCAATGAAAGTCCCTCCGAAAAGGAA
>NZ_KV831928.1:64221-64607 GCF_001837265.1 Rothia sp. HMSC064F07
ATGAAAGTCCCTCCGAAAAGGAAGGGAAATAGGTTTACTCCATACCTGAAATACGGCGGCATAGTACCCTCAATGAAAGTCCCTCCGAAAAGGAAGGGAAATCCAACGCCACCAGCGTGGACCGCAAACCAAGCCTCTGCCCTCAATGAAAGTCCCTCCGAAAAGGAAGGGAAATTGTGGTGTACACGAGGTAGTCGGTCACGCCTCGCCTTCCCTCAATGAAAGTCCCTCCGAAAAGGAAGGGAAATGCTAAACGCCGTGCCCGTGGCTTCGCTTTTGAAGACCCCCTCAATGAAAGTCCCTCCGAAAAGGAAGGGAAATGGCAGGCTCACACCCTGCTAGACACCGTCAGAGGGTGCCCCTCAATGAAAGTCCCTCCGAAAAGG
>NZ_KV831928.1:64707-64949 GCF_001837265.1 Rothia sp. HMSC064F07
TGAAAGTCCCTCCGAAAAGGAAGGGAAATTTGATGATTTCTTCTTCCTTGATGTCGCGGTTCCATCGCCCTCAATGAAAGTCCCTCCGAAAAGGAAGGGAAATTTATCCAGCACGCCCTTAACGCCCTTGCGACGTGCTCGCCCTCAATGAAAGTCCCTCCGAAAAGGAAGGGAAATGACGCGGGGATACCCGTCATAGCCGAAACTTGCGCGGCCCCTCAATGAAAGTCCCTCCGAAAAGG
>NZ_KV831928.1:65049-65287 GCF_001837265.1 Rothia sp. HMSC064F07
TGAAAGTCCCTCCGAAAAGGAAGGGAAATTAGACGACATGCACGCCTTTATCAGTCAGCTCAGCCCCCTCAATGAAAGTCCCTCCGAAAAGGAAGGGAAATCGCTTTTGTGGTGCCATTGGTAGAAGTTATTGGGCACCCTCAATGAAAGTCCCTCCGAAAAGGAAGGGAAATTCACTTCCTGAAGAAGGATAACGAACAAGAAAAGAACCCTCAATGAAAGTCCCTCCGAAAAGGAA
>NZ_KV831928.1:65387-65624 GCF_001837265.1 Rothia sp. HMSC064F07
ATGAAAGTCCCTCCGAAAAGGAAGGGAAATGTTCAGCTCCTTGCGGCCTCGGTTCACATGCAGAAGCCCTCAATGAAAGTCCCTCCGAAAAGGAAGGGAAATTTGGTGCTCGCCTGGGTGCGCTCCGCACTGCCATCCCTCAATGAAAGTCCCTCCGAAAAGGAAGGGAAATTGCCTGCATCCCCTGTTTAGATGCAAAGAGGAGCACCCCTCAATGAAAGTCCCTCCGAAAAGGAA
>NZ_KV831928.1:65724-67765 GCF_001837265.1 Rothia sp. HMSC064F07
TGAAAGTCCCTCCGAAAAGGAAGGGAAATTAGGTTGATGTCAAGCCGTGAGAAGTCGGTTTCTGTCCCTCAATGAAAGTCCCTCCGAAAAGGAAGGGAAATTTGCTATCGGGTTCGAGGAGCAGCATTTCTTTCTCCCCCTCAATGAAAGTCCCTCCGAAAAGGAAGGGAAATGACGCATGCGCGCATACGCCGGCTGATTCAAATAACCCTCAATGAAAGTCCCTCCGAAAAGGAAGGGAAATGCTAGTTCTTCTTTGCTTTCGCTGGTGCGGAAAGTCCCTCAATGAAAGTCCCTCCGAAAAGGAAGGGAAATAGCTACCCGAAAATAGCCCGCAACCATGCGGCAGAAACGGGTGCTTCGCGAGAACCTCGCGGAGGCTACACGCAAAATTATACACTCCAACCACATCTACCCCCGCATAACTCCCTGGCAAGGGAAGAAACCATGCGAGCGACACGCCATGTTCCCGTCACGTACCAGGTTCTCGCTCACACAAAGACCCCCGCCGGGTGCTTCCTAAGCGACCCGGCGAGGGTCCTCACGTATGAGAGGGGTTGGCGCGGTTCAGGTAAACCAGACTAACCAAGCTAACCATGCAAACCGGGCGAGCTTCGAGTCTCACGGGACTAGAAAGAACAGCGCATCAAAACCCGAGCCGGCCAAAGCTCGGCCCCGGCGAACAGCGGAACTAGCGCTCCGCCTCCTCACCCAGCATGCCCTCACGAGCCAACGCAGTCAAACGAGACACCGCACGGAAATACTTCTTCTGATAACCACCAGCCAGCATCTCCTCAGTAAACACCTTGTCAAAAGGCACACCCGAAGAAACAATCGGCAAGTCCTTGTCATACAGGCGGTCAGCCAACACCACAAAACGCAACGCCACCGACTGCTCAGTAATCGGGTGAACATCACGCCACGCAATACCATCCAGGCCATCAATCAGCTGACGGTAACGCGACGGGTGCACCTTCGCAAGATGCTCCACCAGGTCAGCGAAGTTATCAACACCAACAGTCTGGCCGCCGAACACTTCCTCAACCTTCGCTTCAAACGCATCATCAGCAACAGGCTCCGGTGCGGCAGGCAGGCCACGGTGACGGAAATCCTCACCATCCACACGGTGCACCTCAAATTGCGAAGCAAGCACCTGAATCTCACGCTTAAAATCCTCAGCCGCAAAACGGCCCTCACCCAGCGCACCAGGCAGCGTGTTCGAGGTCGCCACAAGCTTCACGCCAGCATCCGCCAGCTCACGCATCAGACGAGACATGAGCACAGTATCACCCGGATCATCCAGCTCAAACTCGTCAATACACACCAGCTTATAGCTGCTCAACGCCTCAACCGTTTTACGGAACGTCAACGCACCCACCAGGTTCGTGTACTCCACAAAAGTACCGAACGCCTTCGGGCCGTCCACATAATGCCACAGCGACGCCAACAAGTGAGTCTTACCCACACCAAAACCGCCGTCAAGGTACAGGCCAGCCTTCGTCGAATCCTTCTTCTTGCCACCAAACAGGCGACCAAAGAAACCGGCACCAGCACCGCCACCATTAATCTTGTCGCCAAAATCCTTCAGCTTCTGCACAGCCTCAGCCTGCGACGGCTGATTCGGATCAGGAATGTAGCTATCAAAAGACACTTCACCAAAACGCTCAGAGGGACGGAAACCCGCCAGCAACTCATCAGCAGAAACGCGAGGGATGCGGTCGGTCAAATGTACGGTCGTGGTGGGCACAAAAACTCTTTTCTTCAGTGACGGCGATGTGACTTCCGCTTTAAGTGTAGTACTGTCTAACACCCCGCGTGAGCCGCATGAGTTGCCCGCCACATTACGGGCACGAGGAGGGAGTGGGGGGGTGGGATATGCGGGAGGGGCTTCTGAGCTGGAACGCGGAGGGCGGGATTGCGAAGGCCTGGGCGTTTGGGTGAGGAGGCTGAGGTGGAGTGTGTTTTGGGCAGGGTCTGTCTTGGACGGGTGCTCTTGGGTGGGCGCAGCGTTCGATAGGTTAGTGTCTTCGCCGTGGGTTTT
>NZ_KV831928.1:67865-102582 GCF_001837265.1 Rothia sp. HMSC064F07
AGGTTAGTGTCTTCGCCGTGGGTTTTAAACCCGCGGAGGAGGCAATAGCCTATCGATATTCCCTAAACCTATCGGCCATTACTCTGCCCCTCTAACTACTCCCCTAGCTTGCTGTTCATTCTTTTGGTCCGCAGCCCTCTCCCCTGGTCTGTTGCGGGGATGCTTTTGCCGGGGAACACTCGCCACTATGTGTAAATTCTTTGCGTGCAGGTACTTATTTGATACATAAAGCATTGAGGTGTTCGTATGGTGATGTTTCGTCGCTGTAGCACCCAAAAGAATACAAACGGCGGCAAACATGCGGTAGGGTGGTAACTGTAGTGTTCCATAACGCATTGATGCGTTTGTTGGGTGCGCTACGGGGCTGTTTCCCTTCCGGTGGTCAGCTTGACCTGCGAATAACGGCCTGACATGCACATATATCACACCGTCACCGATGATAGGAGCGCTTCTTCTATGGATTCGACCATTTTCAACCGCCGTACCCTGTTGGGTAGCGGCGCACTTGTGGGCCTTGGTGCCCTGCTCGCAGCCTGCGGTCAGCAGGCTAATAACGAGGCGGCAGCTACCGCCTCCGCCGCACCGAGCGAAACCGCTTCGGCGTCTGCGGCGGCATCTGGATCGCCTTCTGCGAGTGCCACTCCGTCTACTGTCCGAGGCTATTCCGGCGGTTCGAAGGCACCCGATGGGGAGTACCGTAAGGCCGACTGGCAGGGACCTGCACAGAATGTACCCAAGCCTCCTGTGCCCGAAGAGGGTTACCGCGAGAAGTCTATTTCCGGGCTGGAAAAGACTCTCCGGGCATGGATTCTGCATGAAAATTATTCAATCCAGACTGGAGACTACACTGAAACCCTTAAATTTTTGAGCCCATCCTTTACATCAGAGATTGATTTCTATAAAAAGATTTCTTCCCTGTACCAACGAGGTGGCTGGGTTGTAGCTGGAACCCATAATTTTATTGCCAATGGTGCTCCATGGTCTGAGGGCGGGGAGACCTATATTTGGCGCGCCTACCGCCAGTGGACTTACGCTATGTATGTTGAGCCTGACGGCAGCTGGGAAAATCATGAAAATAGTGAAGATAACAACAATATGTGGGATATTAAATTGCGCCACAACGGAGACCGCTGGCTTGTAGAATCTACGACAAAGGCCGAGAATTAGTAGATAACATGAAAAATATTACTAAAGCTACCATTATTTCTGCGGCTCTTATATTCTCAAATTTAGCTACAACTTGGGGGGTTGAGGGGGAATTTAGTTCATACTCTGAATGTGCCGCGAATAATCCAAATTCAGCACAAGTATGTGAGACTATTTTTATTAAATCCAGCCCTGATTCTAATTCTAATATTTCTAGAGGCTCTGACGGCAAGGTTTCTTCTGGCGGAGGTACTGTACGTAAAACCCAGGAAATAGAGTCAGCGGAAAAAGCAAAAACCCAAGTCCACGAATGGGAAAAGAGCCACAACCCCAGTGGTTTTGATGTCTACTCCTCCAAAAATACCCCTGGCGTCCTTTACTGCGTAACCTCTGGAGGAAAAGTCGGTATCTATAAACACACCAACCTCAGCCCGGAAACTGATGCAGGATTCATGGACCGCGGTCGCCCAGCAATGGGAATGCACAACCCCAGCAGCGCTAGCTGCATCCCCTCAGACATCAAGGCTGTTCAAGACACTAAATCCAAGGCAAACGATGGCCCCACCTGGGAACAAATGATGGCGCAAATCATTGAGGCCGCCCAATCGCTAGAGCCGGGCAAGCCGACCCTGCACCAGTCCTACAACAACCCCGCAGGCACTGGCCGAGCAGAAGGCGATCCCAACGTCTACAAGGGTGACCAGGTCAATTTCTATGTTGATGACGGTGGCCCCTACCGCCTTGAAGCAGACATGCTCGCCGGACACGTCGAAATTGAACTCATGCCCTCCTCGTACGTCATCGAGTACGGCAACGGCGACCAGGCAACCCACTACACCGCTGGTAAACCGGTCGCCACCTACCCTCGTGAACGTCCGCGACAAACGGAAACCAGCTACGCCTACCAGCGTTCCGGCAACTTCCACGCGTACGCGACCGTGCACTACACGGCTCGCTTCCGCGTGGATGGCGGACCCTGGCAGATGATGAAGGTGACTCCACAGGCAACCAGTGACCCGCTGCTAATCCGTGTGTGGTGGGTCGATGTGGGCCGCGTCGGCGGCACCTGCGATGAAGACGATACTCGTTGGGGCTGCAAGAACGACCCCACGATGGGTAAGAAGGATAACCCGAACCCGCGTCTGCGCAAGGCCGATATCCGTACCGGCCAGCGCTGGCACCTCAACGATAACGGTGACGGGGATACGGAGTACTCGCTGCACCGCGACTGGCCTGACATGTAAGGTCGTTCTCCTGCCGTGGGTCTTACGTTGAGAAGCCACATGTTCGCTGAAAAGCCACTTCTTTTGTGGCTTTTCGAAACACATGTGGCTTCTCAGCTATCGGGTTCCTCCCTTCGGCTGGTTAGTCTTCCGGTTTCTAGCCAGCCACCTATTCACACTTCACACCGATATGAGGAATACACTTCCATGACTTCCGTTATTATGACCCGCCGCGCAATGCTGAGCGGCGGTACCCTTCTGGGTCTTGGTGCCCTGCTTGCGGCATGCGGCCAGCAGGCAAATAACGAGGCGGCAGCCACTGCCTCCACCACACCGAGCGAATCGGCATCGGCTTTCGCGGCGGCATCCGATGCCGCTTCTGCTTCCGCTACTCCGAGCCCGGTCATTACCCGCGGCTATTCTGGCGGCTCGAAAGCACCCGACGGCGAATACCGTGAAGCTGATGAATACGGTATAGCTCAGAACGTCCCTCTCCCCAAGGCTAAGCCGCAACAGTACCCTGAAACCTTTGCTGGTCTTCGTGAGATGATGGCCGATTGGGTCAGAGCCCGTAACTACGGTATTCAGACCGGTGACATGCAGTATGTATGGCCCTATATGCTGGATACCTACGAGAAGGATATTAAGTTCCTCAAGGATATCGAACGCCTTTATCAGCGCGGAGGCTGAGGTGGTGCGCTCCCCGGGCTGGGTCTGTATTCCTACTTTCTAATTTACTTTTCTGACAGAAAAGATTATAATAAGAAGTATTTATTTTCGGAGGTTTTTATGTCATTTCTATCAAAAAATTGGGCAGGACTGTCAGTCTGTCTGATCATTTCTATCATCTCTTGGGTTTTAGGAGGATTTCTGCCTGTTGTGGGAGCACCTGTTTTCGCCATTTTTATCGGAATGATTCTCCATCCCTTTCTCACTTCCTATACACAACTGGATGCCGGTTTGACTTACAGCTCCAAAAAATTGCTTCAGTATGCTGTTATTTTGCTTGGGTTTGGACTCAGTATCTCACAAGTTTTCGCAGTTGGAACATCTTCCCTTCCTGTCATCATTTCGACCATTTCTATCGCTTTAATTATTGCTTTCTTTTTCCAACGCTTTTTTAACCTTGATACAAAGCTAGCTACCTTGATTGGAGTTGGATCTTCTATCTGTGGCGGTTCTGCCATTGCAGCGACTGCTCCTGTTATTCACGCCAAGGAAAAAGAAGTAGCCCAAGCCATTTCTGTTATCTTTTTCTTCAATGTCTTGGCAGCTCTTATCTTTCCAACTCTAGGTTCTTGGCTCCATCTTTCCAACGAAGGTTTTGCTCTCTTTGCGGGTACTGCGGTCAACGATACTTCCTCTGTGACAGCTACTGCTAGTGCCTGGGATAGTCTTTACAATGCAAACACTCTTGAGCCTGCAACTATTGTCAAGCTGACACGTACTCTAGCTATTATCCCTATCGTTCTCTTCCTCTCCTATTGGCAAAGCCGTCAACAAGGCGACAACCAAGGAGTGAAGCTTAAAAAAATCTTCCCCGTTTTCATTCTCTACTTTATCCTAGCTTCTCTGCTAACTACTCTTCTCACATCTTTCGGTGTCAGCACTAGCTTCTTTTCACCTCTCAAACAACTCTCCATATTCCTCATCATCATGGCTATGAGTGCTATTGGTCTCAAAACCAACCTCATTGCTATGATCAAATCCAGTGGAAAATCCATTCTTCTTGGAGCCCTTTGCTGGATTGCTATCATCCTGACTAGTCTTGGCGTGCAATTACTCATCGGTATTTACTAAGAAAAAAAGGGAGCCTAAAGGCTACCTCAGAACGTAGACAAATCAGATGGATTTTGGACTGTCGTTGGCTCGCTTTCTCAAGAGCAGCTGAAGGAAAAAGGGTTACTGAAATAACCCCATAACCATTGAGAAGCCACATGTGTTTCGAGAAGCCACCATTATTGTGGCTTTTCGAAACACATGTGGCTTCTCGGCGCATGGGTATCAGCGCATAGGTATCCGCGCATGGTGACTTCCGTAAAATGGTGTCTATGGCTAAGAAAACTAAAGGTAAGAAGAGCGGCGCAGCAACCGCCGCCGTAGCACTGCTGACCGAGACGAACACCCCCTTCCAGATGCGCGAATACGAGCACGTTGAGGGCGTCACCTCCTTCGGGGAAGAAGCCGCGAAGAACCTCGGTGCTTCCGAGGAGCAGGTGTTCAAGACCCTGCTGATTGTGCACGAGAAGGATTTCGCCGTCGCAATCGTGCCGGTCTCTGGCAAGCTGAACATTAAGGCTGCCGCCGCTGCCCTCGGCTGGAAGAACGCCTCCATGTGCGACCCGAAGGTCGCCGAACGCCGCACCGGCTACGTGGTGGGCGGTATTTCTCCGCTGGGTCAGAAGACCCCCTCCCCCACCCTCCTGGACGAAAGCGCCCAGCTCTTCGATACCATCATGGTGTCCGGAGGCAAGCGTGGACTGGACGTCGAGCTCGCCCCCGACGACCTGCTGAAGCTCACCAACGGAAAGTACGCTGACATCCGCGCTTAGTCCGCGCTCAGCGGGAATAATCCGCCCGGCCGCGGCGTTACATATGCCGTAGGAGCCTGGGCATGAGAGCAAACTGAAGGAGTCATGATGGGCAATTCGCTACCCGGCGTGGGTGCTATCGCCAAGAACTGGCGTGAAGTGCTCAAGCCTGAAGAGTACGCTGTTCTGCGTGAGGGCGGCACCGAGCGCGCGTTCACGGGCGAGTACTGGAACACCCACACGGAGGGTGTGTATTCTTGCCGTGCCTGCGGTACGGAGCTGTTCCGTTCCAATCAGAAGTTCGATTCGCATTGTGGTTGGCCGTCGTTTTTCGCGCCGCTGGCTGAGGACCGTGTGCGTTACCTGGAGGACACGACGTTCGGTATGCGCCGTGTGGAGGTGCGTTGCGCCGCCTGCGATTCGCACCTGGGTCACGTGTTTGAGGGTGAGGGCTACCCGACTCCCACGGATTTGCGGTATTGCATTAATTCGGTGTGTCTGACGCTGGCCCCGGCTGGTGAAGCCGCGCCTGATAAAGCACAGCCTGGTGATACTCCGGTTGACGAGGCGGAATCCGCCGAATAAACCCCGGCGATACCCCCCCCCAGCAGGCACGCAGGTGAACCCCTTATTGTGAGTCTCTCTAAATTCGAGGCTTTAAGCTCGGGCGGGTAGAATGGCGTAGTGCCTTCGCGGGCACGTCACCCCGCCCGGGCTCATGTTTGCTCGGGCGTACGCCTACCCGGGCATTTGGCCCATCGTATGGGCGCGTCGAACCAGGCAGAGGAAAAGGATTGAGTGCATGAGTACCGCAGCTGAACAGAATGCCGCAGGCACCCCTCAGCTGACCCTTAACGGTATCGAAGTTCCGGACGTTGTTCCTCTGGAGACCCCTTCCGCACCGATTCCGACTCTCATCACCACTGAGAGCGGTCTGCGTCGTGCCGCTGAGCAGTTGGCGGCGGCGTCCGGCCCGGTGGCTGTTGATACTGAGCGTGCCCAGGGCATCCGCTACGGTTCGCGTGCTTTTTTGGTGCAGCTTAAGCGTGAAGATCAGCTGTACCTGATTGACCCTGAGGCGTTTAAGGATCTGCGCATTATTAACGATGCTCTGGCGGATGCTGAGTGGGTTATTCACGCCGCAATTCAGGACTTCCCGAGCCTGGACATGCTCGGTATGCGCCCGAACCGTCTGTTTGATACGGAGCTTGGTGCGCGTCTTGCCGGTCTGGAGCGCGTGAACCTGGGTGCGACCGTTGAGGAGCTGCTCGGCTATAAGCTGGCGAAGAAGCACTCGAAGGAAGACTGGTCGCGCCGTCCCCTGCCGGAGTCGTGGCTGAACTATGCGCTGCTGGACGTTGACGTGCTCATTGATTTGCGTGACGCGTTGGAGGATTTGCTCCGCCAGCAGGGTAAGCTGCAGTACGCCCTGGAGGAGTTCGAGTACCTGTGCAAGACCCCGGTGAAAGATCCGACGGATCAGCCGGAGCGTTGGCGTAAGACGAAGGGCCGCACGATGTTGCGTTCGGTCAAGCAGCTGACGGCGCTGCGTAACCTGTGGCTTGAGCGTGACTCGCTGGCGCGTAAGAAGGACGTTGACGCGAAGCGTCTGCTGCCCGACTCTGCGATTGTGGAGGCGGCACGCACCATGCCGCGTAACGTACCCGCTATCATGTCGATTCCTGGTTTTCAGACGCGTGGTTTGCGTCGTGAGGGCCCGCGTTGGGTGCGTGCTATTGCCGCGGCGGCACGCGGTGAGAACGCCGTACCGTTCACTTTGCCGTCGACTGCCCCGCCGCCGTTGAAGGCGTGGGAGTCCAAGCGCCCCGAGAACTTGGCGCTGTTCACCGAGGTTCGTCAGGCAATTGATGAGCTCTCGGAGGAGCTGACCATTCCGGCGCAGAACCTGATTACGACCGATTATGTTCGCCGCCTCTGCTGGGAGCCGCCGGCTCGTTTTGACGAGCAGACCCTGCGGGATGCGCTCGCTGAGTACGGTGCGCGTTCGTGGCAGACGGGTCTGGTTGCCCCTGTGATTGCGCCGATTTTTGCCCGTCACCTGGGGTAGATTTCTCTAACGTTGAATAGATGTGCGTGCCGGTTGGGTGTGTTGCTGAGGCGACCGCCCGACCGGCACTTTGTGTGCCTCGCGGGAGTATGTCTCGGTAGTTTGCCATGGGATTTTGTTTCGTGTGCAAACGTGAACCAAGCTTAGCCTGCTCTCATTCGATTTTTGTCCCCAACCGGCATAGGGTGGAGAGAGTACACGAAAGGAACCACCATGCCCGCACCCAACGGATGCTGCCGCTCTCAGAAGGCATGCGCCTCCCCTGCTACTGAATCTGGCGCTACTGCATCTGCCGCAGTCGAGTCTAATGCCGTCGACGCCGCAGCAGCTACCGCCGAGATTGAATCTTCTGCTCGCGTCTTCTCCCGCCGCGCAACCCTCATCACCGGTGCCGTCGCATCCGGTGCGCTGCTCGCCTCCTGCGCTGAAGGTGACTCCAACGTTACCGCGCCCGAAGGCACCGTTGAGGTGGGTTCCGCCTCCGCAGTGGGCGTGGGCAAGGCGGCACGCCTGACTCACGGCTCCACGACCGTTATCGTCTCCCAGCCGTCCGCGGGTGAGTACAAGGCGTTCAGCACCGTCTGCACCCACCAGGGCTGCCAGGTGCAGGTGCAGGATTCCAACCGCATCGTGTGCCCCTGCCACGGCTCCGAGTACGCCGTAGCTGACGGCTCGGTCGTGCACGGCCCCGCAGAGGAGGCGCTGACCAGCTACCCGGTGCAGGTGAAGGGCGGCAAAATTTTCGTCACCCACACCTCCAAGGATTCCTAAACCGGCGGCTCAGAACCTACGTACGGCAAAACCTCTACACAGCAAGACCTGCGCACAGCAAAGCCCCGCCCATCACAATCGATGGGCGGGGCTTTGTGCTGTCTTATGGTGCCCGCTACTGATGCCTACTATTGCGGCGCGCTACTGAGAGAAGCTTAGGCAGCACATCTCAGGTACGACCGTTTAGCGGGTGTGGCGCGGCTTCTGGCCCTCTTCACGAGCGAACGGCACCTTATCGCCAGCCAGCTGCGCACGCAGGTCCGCGATAATGGTTTCCGCGGTCAGGCCGACCTCTTCCAGAATCTGCTCGCGAGAAGCGTGCGGAATGAACTCCGCCGGAAGACCCAGCTCGCTCAGCGCGGTATCCACGCCAGCCGCACGCATTTCCTGGCGGATGCGCGAACCCACACCACCGGAACGCACGCCGTCCTCAATGGTCACCACAATGCGGTGATCGCGAGCCAGCTCAATGACTGAAGACGGCACCGGCATCACCCAGCGCGGGTCAACCACGGTGGATTGGATACCCTCGGCGGCAAGCACCTTGGACGCTTCCAGAGCCACGCGAGCCATAGCGCCCACAGCAACGAACAGCACGTCACGCTGACCGGTTTCCGGGTGGGGTTCACCGGTGCGTGCCAGCACATCCACACCGTCGCTGCGGCGCTCCAGGGCGGGAATGTCCTCGCCCACGGAGCCCTTCGGGTAGCGAATCACGGTCGGTGCGTCGTTGATAGCTACAGCCTCACGCAGTTCTTCGCGCAGGGTCGCACCATCACGCGGAGCCGCCAGGTGCAGACCCGGAATGAACTGCAGCATCGCCAAATCCCACATGCCGTGGTGGCTTGCACCGTCCGGGCCGGTAATACCGGAGCGGTCCAGCACCACGGTCACGCCCGCCTTATGCAGGGCAACATCCATGAGCAGCTGGTCAAAGCCGCGGTTCAGGAAGGTAGCGTAGAGGGCAACCACCGGGTGCATGCCGCCGTACGCCAGGCCGGCACTCATCGCCACAGCGTGCTGCTCAGCGATACCCACGTCAATAACGCGCTCGGGGTGGCGCTTCTGGAATTCGCGCAGACCCACGGGAATCAGCATCGCGCCGGTAATACCGACGACGTTCTCCTGCTCATCCGCAATATCTGCGATTTCGCGACCAAAGACACCGGTCCACGACTCGGAGGTGCTGGTCGAAACATCCTCACCGGTCAGCGGGTCAATCTGGCCCACCGCGTGGAACTGGTCGTCCTCATTCGCGCGGGCGGGCGCGTAGCCGTGGCCCTTCTCGGTAATGGCGTGCACAATCACCGGGCCGGCGTAGTTCTTCGCCGCGGTCAGTGCGTTCTCCACAGCCTGCTGGTCGTGGCCGTCAATGGGGCCCACGTACTTCATACCCAGGTCTTCAAAAATACCCTTGGGTACGACGACGTCCTTAATGCCCGCCTTCATGCCGTGCAGGCCGCGGTACACCATCTGACCGACGGGGCCGCCACGCTGCAGACCGATGCGCACTGCATCCAGAGCGCTGTCGTAGCGGTGATCGAGGCGCACGCGATCCACCTGCTGCTGCACACCGTGCTTCAGCTCAGAGAGCTGGTTCGCGAAACCGCCAATGGTCGGCGCGTAGGAGCGGCCGTTATCGTTGACCACAATCACGACCTTGCGGGTGCGGTCGGCAGCAATATTGTTCACCGCCTCCCACGCCATGCCTCCGGTCAGCGCACCGTCACCAATGAGGACCACGGTGTAACGGTCATCTTCACCGTTGAGCTTGTGCGCGCGAGAAATACCGTCAGCCCACGAAATCGAGCTGGAGGCGTGCGAAGACGCAATAATGTCGTGCTCAGACTCGCCACGATCCGGGTAGCCCGACAGGCCACCCTTCTGACGCAGAGTCTTAAATGCGTGACGACCAGTCACCAGCTTATGCACATAGGACTGGTGGCCGGTGTCGAAAAGAATATTGTCCTTGGGAGATTCGAAGACACGGTGAATGCCGAGGGTCAGCTCCACAACGCCCAGGTTCGGGCCCAGGTGACCGCCGGTCGCCGACACGTTCGTCACGATGAACTGGCGGATTTCCTTAGAGAGCTCCTCCAGTTGCTCGTAGCTGAGGTTCTGCAGGTCCGCCGGGGACTGAATACCCGGGAGCAACTTGGCAGTGGCACCATTGCCAATGCTGTAGTCGGCGGTGGGTGCGCCACCGGCGGCGCTATTCGGGGTCTCCTCCTGCGGCAATGCGTTTTCAGCGGACATACACCCACACTCCTCAAGGTCGGGGCACGGCTCATTCCGTGCGTTGGTTCTTCAATGATTCTACCGTTTACGGTGCCAAAAAGCAGATTTATGTGCCCGCAGAGCAAGACGCACCGGGTTGAGCGAAAACGGCCTGAAATAACCCCTAGTGGGCAGGCTGGTGAACAGCCCAACCCGCCCAACACGGCGATTATTTGCTTCTTTGTTACGGCTACTAGCTGCGCGCTACTTGGTGCGACGGCGGCGCGGACGAGGCTTCGCCGGGGCACGCTCAAAAAGCGCCACCGACTCCACGTGATGCGTATTCGGGTACATATCAAACGCCCGAAGCTGCACCATGTCCCAACCCAACTCACGCAAAATACCGGTGTCACGACCCAGGGATGCCGGATCGCACGCCACGTACAGAATACGCTTGGGGTCCAGCGCATCCAGGCGTTCCAGGGTGGTTCGGTTCGCGCCCTCACGGGACGGGTCAAGGACCACCGCATCAATAGCGGGGATTTCACCAAACTCAAGGGCGGTCTTCAAATCCACCAGATGGCGTGCCACGTCGCCGCGAATCACCTCAATGCGGGTGTCCGCAGAGTTCTCGGTGCGGGAGCAACCATCCGGCGCGAAGTTCGAGCGCGCATCCTTATGGGTCACCGGGGAGCCCTCAATACTGACCACGGTACCGGTTGCGCCCACGGCGTCCGCGAGCGCGGCGGTGAACAGGCCCGCGCCGGCGTACAGGTCGAGGGTGCATTCGCCTTCCTGCGGGCGGAGCATGGTGAGCATGGTTCCGACCATGGTGGAGGGGGCGGCGCGGTGAATCTGCCAGAAGCCGCCGGCGGATACCTGGTAGCTGAATCGGCGGGAGCCGAAGGTGACTTCTTCGGTGACGGAGCGCAGGCCCGCGCCGAGCAGCTGGTCGCCTTCGGGTACGCGGCGGTAGGGGGTGTGGGAGGAGCCGGGGCGGCGGCGCTTGGGCTTGCCGTTGGAGGTGGACTGCGGGGTGAAGAAGAGCGAGATTTTGCGCTTGGCGAGCAGTCCCCAGGCGTCGGCTGCCTGCTGTTCGATGTCCTTGGCGACCTCTTCGATGGAGAAGCGCGGGTCAACGATGAACTGCAGGAGGACCCTACCGCGGGAGGAGACGGTTGCCTCGACTTCGCGTACGCCGCGCAGGTTCAGTTTCTCAAGCTCTAGGTTGCGCAGTTCGAGTGCGGCGAGGGGAAAGTCTACGACCGGTACGGGCTGGGAGGCGCGGTAGGGGTGCATACCGACGCGCCAGGTGACGGCGGGGCTCTTCTTGCCGACGCTGTTCTTCTGGTCGGTGTTCTTCTGGTTGCCGGGCTCGTCGCTGGGCTCGTTACCGGGCTGGGTGCGGACCTTAGTCACGTTGTAGCGCACGCGGGTACGCCAGGACAGGCCCTCGCTGTTATCGCGCAGAGGCAGCTCTTCAACGATGAGGTTGGTCAGCAGGGGCGATTCGAGGGGCAGACCGCCCAATCGGTTGATTTGGGTGCGGACGATATCGGTCTTGTAGCGTCGCTGCTCAGCCAGGCTGATGTGACCGTATTCCATGCCGCCGAGTAGTTCGGGTACACCGGTTGCTGCGGCGCGTTCCTCGTCGGTTGCGAGCGCATCCGCCTGAATCCAGGGGTGGGGGCGGCGTGCCAGGGAAGGTACGGGTACGGAGACAACATCTGCGAAGTAGAAGCGGCGCTTGGGACCGATGGCGGTGATGCGCACTTCTGCCTGTTCGCCGACGATGCCGTGACGCACGAAGATGACGCCCTGTTCGGTGCGCGCTACGAAGGCGCCGCCGTGTGCGGGTGCCTCACAGGTGACGGTGAGGGTCTGCCCGACGCTGTATCCGTCTACTTTTTTGGAGGCGGCAGGCGTGGTAGCAGGGTGAGTCACAGCATTGTCTCCTAAAGAATCACTTAATGTGAACTATTTTACACCGGATTGTGCTTTTGCTCCGATTCCGACGCCCCGCAGGGGGCACCAAATAGGTTGCAAAGGGCAAAGTCCAGGCGCTATGCGGGGTGCTCAAAGCAAAGTTACGGGGCAATTGACCGGGCTGGGCACCAGGCAAATATTTCTGGGCGCTGGGCAATCATGCTGGGCGCTGGGCGATTATTACGGCTGGCGTTTCTTCTCGCGCGCCACAGCGTCCGCCTCGTGCAGGCGACCGCGGTACACCGCGTGGCGGTTACTCTGAATCAGCTCGCGGCCTCCACCGGCTGAACGAGTAATCTTCGGGGCGACAGCTTCCGTTGGGCCTTCTGCTTCTACCGTTGATTCTTCGCTTTGTAAACGCTGATCAAAAATCTCATCATACACTTCGTCCTCGTGCATCGCCCAGGGCACGGTCGCCGTCATGACGCCAGGCTCGTGCAGAAGCGCCTGCTTGAGGCGGCGCACCGTGCGGCGGTGCAGAATACGCTGCCACCAATGCTCCACCACGAACTCCGGCAGGTACACCACCAAAATATCGCGCGGCGACTTCTTGCGGCGGCGGCGAATATACGAGACGACAGCCTCCACCGTGTCACGGTACGGCGAATCAATCACCGACAGCGGCACCGGAATACCCAGGGCGTACCAGCGTTTCTTCACAACGTCCAGGGCGGCGCGGTCGTTGTTGACCGTCAGCGCCTCAATCGTGGAGGGGCGGCCGGCACGCGCATACGAGAGGGCACGAACCGCCGGGCGGCGCACACGCTCCACGTACACGATGGCGTGCACACGCGAAGGCAGGGCCGCCACATCCGCAACGGATTCGGCGTTCAGGGGGATGTCCAGGGCGGCATCCACCGCATCGTAGTGGCGGCGAGTCACAACCATACCTCCAACCATCAGGGCAATCATTCCAAGGGAGAGCCACGCGCCGGCGGCGAACTTCGTCACCACGATGGTGACCAGCACCGCGGTGGTCACGACCACACCCACCGTAGAGACCGCAATATCGCGTAGCAGGGCGCGGCGCGGCATCTGCGCCAGGGTAATACGCAGCAGGCGCATGCGGTAGCGCACCACCGCCAGCTGCACCAGCATCATGGACAGGCACATGCCCACAATGTACAGCTGAATCAGCGAGTACACGTCCGAACCGAAAATACAGGTGAGGAAAATTGAGAATGCCGACAGCGCCAGCACACCGTTCGCGTACAGGCCGCGTGAATCCACGCTGCGGAAGAATACCGGCAGGTACTGGTAATCAGCAAGCGACGAGGCAATCACCGGGAAGCCCGTAAACGCCGTCAGCGAGGCAATAATCAGCACGCCCACCGTCGCAAAAACCAGCAGCTGCGCGAAGAACGGTGCACCCTGGTAAATCGCCAAAGCCACCTGGTACAGCGCCGGCTTCTGGTGGAAATACTCCCCCGGTGTGTGCCCGTCAATGAACAAGAAACGGGTCGTATCGTGCACCATGTGCACGCGGGTTGCCGCCGCAAAACCGAGCAGGCTCACCAGCAGGACCGAGGTGATCAGGCCCATCAGCATCATGGTGACCGCCGCGTTATATTTCTTCGGGCGGCGGAAATACTTCACCGAATTAGAGATCGTGGAAACACCCGAGAACGCCACCAGGCCGGCAGAGAACGAACGCGCCAGAAGTAGCACCAGCGCCAGGCCCTCCAGCGAATGGGTCTCCAGCTCAGGGGCAATCACGTAGGTCGCCGATTCAGCCAGCGGCAGCGTACCCGTGGCGGCACGAACCCAACCCACAATGAGGGTGACCCCCAACAGCGCCAAGAAAACATACAGCGGCCAGTATGCGATTTTTCCCAGCAACTGCACGCCACGCAACGCAAACAGCGTCAGGGCAACAATGAGCAGCACCGCAATGAGGGTGCGCCAATCCTGAATCTGCGGGTACAGCGCCACCAAAAATGAGGACGCCGAAGACATAGACACCGCCACCGTGAGCATATAGTCCATCAGCGAGGATGCACCCATCACGATTGAGGGCAACGCACCCAGTTTGCGGTGCACCAGCTGAATATCGCCCTCGGAAGCAATCTGGTTGATGTTGTACCGGTACGTGCCAATCACCAGCAGACCGACCATCGCCACACCCAAACCAATCCAGGGTGAAAAAGCGAGCGCAGAGGCACCCGCGGCGGCAAGAGTCAGGATCATCTGGTCGGCTGCGTAGGCGACCGAAGAGATGCCGTCGGCACCGAAAAGAGGCAGGGCGTAGCGCTTCGGCAGCGCGACTGCCGAAAGATTTCGCGTGCTGACCGGCTGACCGGTCAGGGCGATGCGCATCCTATCCCAACGATTCCTCACGCTGTTAAGGCTATCGGTCGCGGCTTCAAAGCTCAATTTTATTCAGCCGAATAGTGGGCATTGCGAGCGGAATATCACGGAGCATCGGCGTGGAGGCTCACCCGCCCATTACACTGGTAGAGGTAGGCGGTAACGCTTTATCACCGTAAAACATCAACACTCGGAGGGATGTATGCCTCACTTCGTCATTATGGGTGCCGGACGCGTGGGCGTCATGCTGGCGCGCACTCTGGAAGCTTCAGGGCATACGGTCGCCGTCATTGACCAGGACGAACGTGCTTTCCAGCCGCTGCGTAAAGGCTTTGAGGGCCGCCTGGTGACCGGTGTCGGTTTTGATGAGGACACCCTCAAGCGTGCCGGCATTACCGAGGCGTACGCTTTTGCCGCCGTCTCTTCGGGCGATAACTCGAATATTATTGCCGCCCGTGTGGCACGCGAAATGTTCAAGGTGAAGAACGTTGTGGCGCGTGTGTACGACCCGAACCGCGCCGAATTCTTCCAGCGCATGGGGATTCCCACGGTCGCTTCGGTGCGTTGGTCCACCGACCAGGTGCTGCGCCGCCTGCTGCCCGAGCAGGCGCTCAAGGGCGACTTCCGTGAACCCTCGGGCCGCCTCATGCTCACCGAGATTCCGCTCGACGACGGTTGGGCGGGTCACGCCCTGACCAGTATCGAACGTGCCGCCGGGGTGCGCATCGCCTACATCACCCGCTTTGGTGAGGGCATGCTCCCCCGCCCCGATTCCGCCTACCAGCAGGGCGATAGCGTGCACGTCATGATGCGCACCGACGACGTTGCGGACGTAACCCGTATTCTCTCCCGCCCGCCGCGCGTTGAAGACGAAGAAGTGGAGGCGAACTACGCCCCCGCCTCGGGCCACCGCAAGCACCCCCACGCCCCGAAGAAACCCGCCGAGCAGGCGCACAACGACGGCCCCGTTATCGAGCATGAATTCCACCTCGGTGACACTCCCCCGGAGCTGCCCGACCCCCTCGAGCTCATCGGCCGCCATCGTGATTCCTCGAAAGGTGAGAAGTAAGTGAAGGTCCTCATTGTTGGTGCCGGCTCCGTGGGCGCCTCCATCGCTAAAGAGCTCATGATGAACGGCCACGACGTGACCATCATCGACTCCAAGCCCGAAGTCAAGAAGCGCGCCGATCTGCCCGGCGTGCGCTGGCATATTGGTGACGCCTGCGAACTGTCCGTGCTGCGCCAGGTGCACCCGAACAAGGCGGACGTGGTCGTTGCCGCAACCGGTGACGACAAGGCAAACCTGATGGTCTCCCTGCTGGTGCGCAGTGAGTTTGGTGTGCCGCGCACCGTGGCGCGCGTGAACAACCCGCGTAATGAGTGGCTCTTTGACGACTCCTGGGGCGTGGACGTTGCCGTGTCCACCCCGCGTCTGATGACCGCCCTCGTCGAGGAAGCCGTGGAAGTCGGCGACGTGGTGCGCCTGCTGACCCTGCAGGCTGGCGGCGCAACCCTCGCCGAGTACACCGTGCCGGATGACCACCCCGTCATCGGTTACCGCGTGGACCACGTGCAGTGGCCCGCCGATACGGTGCTCACCGCAATTCTGCGTGACGGCGCGCCAATCCCGCCCAGTTCCGACGTGGCGATTGAGGGCGGCGACGAGCTGTTCTTCATCACGACCATTGCCGGTGAGGACCAGATTCGCGCACTGTTCGCCTAAGCGTTTATGCGCAAGCTTTTGCATAGCGTTTATACATAAGTTTTGAGGAGGCGAAAGCCCCGGTCACCCATACGGGTACCAGGGCTTTCGCTTACTTTTATGAAGCTATTTCACGAAGTCGCGGACTGTGATTTAGCGGTTCTTGGAGCTTTCAGAATCTCCGGGCACCTCAGTTTCTTCAGCATCCAGCGCCTCGGGGTCCTCGCTCACCGGCGCCTCCTCGGGAGCCGACACACGCCACGCCAGCCACACGCCCAAAGCGTACAGCGGCAGACCCATAATCAGGCGGGTCGCGCCCAGCGCTTCCACATTATCCGCAAAATACAGGGGCACCTGCACGGCAAGGCGCAGCAGCATCAGCACGGTAATAATCCAGGTGGCCAGCATGTACTGGCGCAGGCGTACCGGGTTCTGGCGCCAGCTCAGCGCCTCACCGCGAATGACCGCGAAAATCAGACCCATCAGCGGCCAACGCACCAGCATCGACAGCAGATACGCCAGGATGTACACGCCGTTCGTCCAGAAGCCCACCACAAAGTAGTCGCTCGCATTACCGGTACGGTACGCGGCAAACGCACAAATCGCCACGCCCACCAGACCGGTCAGCGCACTCACCAGCTTAGAGCCCTGCACCAGACGAATCAGCGTGAACACGCCCGCCGCAGCCAGCGCCGCAATCAGGGACAGGTTCAGTTCCTTCGTCACGGTGAACAACACCAGGAACGCCACAGCGGGCAGGGAGGATTCCACCAGGCCGCGCCAGCCGCCGATAGCGTGCAGAATATCCACATCGCCGTTGGCGGTGCGGCGCATATTCGCACCCATGGAGGCGCTCAGGCTCTGCGCCAGCTGATTTTCCTCCCGCGCCGGGTCAGCAGCCGGGTTAGTTGCGGGGTTAGCGTTCGGATCGGGCTGGGTCGAAGACTGCTCAGCGCTCATGTTTTCCCTTCTCAGCAAAGAATTGCGGCACGATCTCATAGCGCGGGTTATAAATCACCGGCTGATGAGCTCTCACCGACACCACACCGGAACAGCGCAACAACGCACCGGCAAGCACGCCGGGCACCATCTGCTGCCCCTGCCACTTCAGCAGCACCCTATCCCCCGGGTTGAACGGCGCATACGGCGGGAAAGACACCTCGTGAGGCTCCTGCACCGCCACGGTCGCCAAAGACGCCGTGTTCAGATGGTGCTGCTTCTCGGGGTCCTCGGATTCCTCCTCGAAATCCTCACCGGGCGGCTCCACAATCGGCATACCAATCAGCGCCAGCGGACTCGACCACTGCAGGGGCTTCGACTTAGCCACCACCAGCTCGGCACGGTACATCGGCTTATCCTGCAGCGCAGGCAGCCATACCTGCTCCACGCGTCCGGCAAGGCGTACGCGAAAGCGCTCGGGGTACCCGGGAGCAAGAATCTGCTCCTCAGGAACCGCGAGCGCACTCGGGTAGTTCGAGAACTCAGGCATTAGCCAATCTCGGTAATCTCAGGGCCGCGGCGAGGCATCGGGCGCAGCTTGCTGTGCTCGTTCTCGGTCTCTTCCTCCACGGCGGGCTCTTCCTCAGCCGCAACGACCAGGTCGGCGGGCAGAGTCATGGGCAGCAGCTCGCGCGGCGGGCGCGGGTCGTCGCCACGGTCCACCACGACAGTGCGGAAGACTTCCTCCACGGAGGCGGCAGCCTTATCGTCACCGAGCACAGCCGCGCCGGAGATGACGCCGCGCAGGAACCAGCGGGGGCCGTCCACACCCACGAAACGGGCGATACGCTCACCGGGCTGACCGTCCGGGGTGACGGCGGGCAGGCGGGTCAGCATCTCGGCGCCGAATACGCCGGCGTAGATTTCGACGATGCCGCCCTGGGAGGCGACGGACTCGGTCAGGTCGTGACGGATGTCGTCCCAGATGCCGGTGGTGCGCGGTGCGGCGAATGCCTGCACCTGCAGGGTCGCGCCGTCGCGGGTGATGGTTGCGGCGATAACCGCGCCGGTTGCGTCGTCAGTTTCGAGGCGCAGGTTCATGCCGTCGAGCAGCTTGATGCGCAGCGCACCCAGGTCGACGTAGTCTTCGAGGTCTTCGGCGGTGACTTCTTCAATGTCGTGCGGGCCGTTGACGCGGTCGTACTTGATGACCTCGGGAGAGTTCTCCTCTTCCTTCAGCTCCTCAACCTCGACGTTGGTCTCCTCAATCTCTTCGGCGACAGCCTTGTCGATGGCGGCCTTTTCAGCCTCCTCGGCGTGCTTCTTCTTACCAAATCCGAACATGGTATTCCTACTTTCACCGCACGCAGGGTGCGGGGGTTTCTTCTCTTCTCTCGTGCGACAATCGCGGTGAGAGCAGACTAGTGGATTCCGCTGGAGCCGAAGCCGCTGGAGCCGCGTTCGGTCTGATCCAGTTCGTCCACAATGGTAAAGGTTGCGTGCTCGTACTTCTGAATGACCAGCTGAGCGATGCGGTCGCCGCGCTGCACGTGGAAGGACTTGGTCTTGTCAGTGTTGAGCAGGGTGACCATCAGCTCGCCGCGGTAGCCGGAATCAACGGTGCCGGGTGCGTTCACAATGGTGATACCGTTCTTGGTTGCCAGGCCGGAGCGCGGGTGCACCAGACCAACGTAGCCTTCGGGCAGGGCGATTGCCACGCCGGTGGGGACGAGGGCGCGTTCGCCCGGTTCCAGTTCGAAGTCGATGCGGGAGCGCAGGTCAGCGCCGGCGTCGCCGGGCTTTGCGTAGGCGGGTGCGGGCAACTCGGGGTCGAGCAGCTTAATGTGGACGTTTACGGGGGTCATCATGGTCAATACTCTAACCTTTCGCGGGTGTCTGTGCCATCACCTCGCGCTGTGTTGAGACTCTACTGCGGGGTGTTTTCGTTGCGTGTTCGCGTTCAGCACGTGCGGCGGCGTGCCGTGTTGGGTGCGACGCGGCGCTGTTCTTGCGTGCGCGGCTTTCACATACTCAACGGGGCGGGTGCACTCGGCACTCGCCCCGTCATGAGGTGTATGTCGGGTGGGTGTTAGCCCTTCCCTAAAGTTTTAGCCCTCGCACTCGATGCAGTAGGACAGGCCGCCCTCTTCGCGTGCAATCTGCGAGCGGTGGCGCACCAGGAAGCAGGATGCGCAGGTGAACTCGTCGTCCTGAGCGGGCAGAACAACAACGTTCAGCTCCTCGTTGGAGAGGTCAGCACCGGGCAGCTCGAAGCTTTCTGCTGCGCTGTTCTCGTCTTCGTCCACCGCACCGGACTGCATCTCGGAACGGCGGGCGTTCAGCTCCTCGTAGGACTCTTCGTTCTGCTCTTCGTCCTGCTTGCGAGGTGCATCGTAATCAGTTGCCAAACTTTCACGCTCCGTTGGTTCTGTGGCTGTGTGTTGGACTAGGCCACGCTGGTTTATTGAGTGCTCTAGGTGCCGCTGGTGTGTAATTAACCCCGACGGCATGCCAGGTATTGTTCACCATTGGCACCCTATTTGTCTAATCCTGGGTAGGCTTTGGACTGTTTAGGCGTCACATTCTAGCTTTTTCGGTGCGAAAAGTACATCTTTTTTTGGTGAAAATCCCGCCTCCGCTACTGATTTACCGCGCTTTCACGGTACCCTGGTAGGTAGTTTGCGTTCCGTGCAACACATTCACGAACGCGTCCGGTTCACCTATGGAGGTTCTCATGCTTGAACTGCGTCTGATTGGCGTTCACGATGACGGCGAAAATCTGGTGCTTGAGTCTGCTGACGGCACCCGCTTCTTGCTGCCGATTGACGCGAACCTGCGCACGAGCATCACCAAGGCTCGCCGTATTCAGCCCGCCCGCGGTCTGGGTGCTAAGGGCACCTACGGTCCGCGCGATATTCAGACCCGTTTCCGTCAGGGTGCCTCCGTTGAGGAAATCGCTGAAGAGTCCGGTTGGGAGCCGGAGCGCGTGCGCCGCTACGAGTGGCCGATTGTTGCTGAGCGTGCCCACATTATTCGTGCCGCTCAGAGCGTGAAGATTGGTCGCCGCAGCTCCGCTTCGGGTACCGCACAGATTCCCGTGACCCTGAGCGCCCGCATTGAGGAAGTCTCCGAGCGTTACGGTTTTGAGGACGCAACCCAGGACTGGACCACCCGCCAGCAGGAGAACGGCCAGTGGCGCGTTGAGGTTGATATTGCGCTGAAGGATTCAGTACGTCAGAACCTGCCCGCGCAGGTCGTCTTCCCCGCACGCTGGGTGTACAACCCGGCGAACCAGGGCCTGTACGCGTCGAATGAGGCGGCGTACTTCCTGATGGGCAACAGTGAGGACGCTGTTGCCGCCGCCGCAAAGAAGGCTCCCGTGGAGGTTCCTCCCGCCCGACTGCCGAAGGCACCCGAGCCCGCACCGGCACCCCTTACTTCCTCTGAGAGCGCCGATGAGCGTAAGCTCAAGGAGCTTTTGGAGCGCGCCCGCTCGGTGCGCCCGGCGCAGGTTGAAGAGCCCGAGGTGTTCGTACACCGCGAGTCCGCTGAGCCTGTAGCACCGGCTGCGCCCGCGGCACCTGTTGCACCTGGTGTGTCTGCGCCGGTAGAACCTGCGGCTCCTGCTGCACCCGAGCCCACCGCAGAAACCACCCTCGAAACCACCGACCCGCTGGCTGTGGATTCGGAAGCACCCGTTGAATCCGTTCCGGTCGAGTCCTTCGCCCTGCCGGCACCCGTCGAGGACGCACCCGCTGCTGAGGCGCCCGCAGCTGAAGCACAGCCTGAGCCCGCAGCTGAGGTACCGGCTGAGCCCGCCTCCGCGGCCGAGAAGCCCAAGTCTTCCTCGAAGAAGCAGCGCGTGAGCGTTCCCGCCTGGGACGACATCATCTTCGGCGGCCGCAAGTAAGCGAGCACCCTCGCGCCCGTCCGATTAAGGGCATCTAGACGAGGGCTTTAGTCAAGGGCCTCTAGACATACGAAAACCGCTGGTTATTCACCCGAATAACCAGCGGTTTTCGTTTATCCTCCAGCGTTTTAGAAGACTAGTACTTTAGAAAGTCTTGAGCATGCGCAACGGCACCAGACGCTCAGCGTCCGTCAGCGAACCGTGCTGACCAACCATGTGCAGGGCACGCTCCTGATAGTGGCGCATATCGTACAGCGCCCAATCGTCGCGAGCGCACACCATCAGGTCGCCAATGCGGCCGCGCGCCGCATCCGTGATGACCGGGCCGAAGTAGCCGGCGCGCATCAGCTCGCGAGAGTCAATCACCCAGGCGCGCTCGCCCCAGTACTGCGCCCAACGCTGAGCGGTGGCGGTACGTGCCGCCTCCGAGGTGTCTTCCAGGTACAGGTGCACGGCGCGCGGTTCACCGGCGGTCATGGCGATATTGCGGGTCAGCTCCTCCACGCCCGAGTAGTCGATGCGCTGGTGCTCGGGCACGTTCACCATGCCGTGATCGGCGGTCACGAAGAGTGCCGCCCACGCCGGGGCGCGCTCCGCCAGACGCTTCAGCGCCGAGTTCAGTTCCTCCAGCTGCTGTAGCCATTCGTCGCTACCCACGCCGTAGCGGTGGCCCGCCGCGTCAATCTCGCCCCAGTACAGGTACACGGTGGTGGGGGTGCGGCTGGAGAGCGCCTCCAGGGCGTAGGTGACGCGGGCGTTATAGCCGACAGCATCCACGAAGTCGCCGCCACGCAGCGCCGCCTCCGTCAGACCGGTACCGCGGTACTTACCCAGCGAAATGGTGAGCACGCGGCGGTTCGTATGGTGGCGTTCCAGCACGGTCGGCAGCGGCTGCCAGGCGTGCGGGTCCACCGACTGATCCCAGCCGGACAGGTGGTTCATGACCGAGCCCGCTCCCCCATTACCTGCCGGGTTGCGCACCTCATAGCCGGCAATGCCGTGCGCGCCGGGTGCCGTGCCGGTACCCAGCGAGGTCAGGGAGGCGGCAGTCGTAGTGGGGAACGCGGCGTCCAGCGGGCCCAGGTTCAGGGTCTTACGCAGGGCGGGCGCGTAGCCACCGTAGCTGTTGAGCAGCTGCTCGCCCAGGCCGTCCACCATGATCACGCAGGCGTGACGGAACGACACCGGGTCAACATCCTGCTCCGCGAGGCGGCCGGCAAGGTTCAGCGGGTCGGCAACAGCGTGGAACGCCGGGTCGGAATCTAGCGCGTGCGCGGGGCGCGCCAGGCTTCGCTGAGCCACCAGAGAGGAGGCGGACTCCAGCACATCGGCGATGCTATTGCTACCGTAGGCGGGCGCGGGAGGCAACGGCGCGCCCAGAACATCGTGCAGAGTGGGCTGTTCGGTGCGGGACGGGGCCGTCATAAGTTCCTCTCGGGTGTCTTAGGGGTGTAGCGAGCGCCGTTGGGGCGCTGGTTTTTATCGGCGGGTTGCGTACATGCGGGCACGGTGCAGAGCACGCGCAAAATGCTGCGCACGCTGAACCGACTCAGGACCGTCAGCGGTCGCAGAAACACGCACCGCAATGTCCTCGCGGCGCGCATCGCCGGTGAAGCCGTGGTCGGCGTTGCACTGCGGATCCTGGCAGCCAGCAGGAGCCAGCTCCATGTGCAGCGAACCGGTCCAAGCAATCTGGAAGGAAATCTCAGTCGGGGCGGTGCTACCGGCGTTGTACGCCTGCGGCTGGCTGAAACCGTAGCTGATGGTGACCGCGTTCAGGGCGCTCAGGTGCACCGCCTCCACGCTCACATGCGCCACGGTGCCCTGCGCGTCACCTTCAAGGTGCTGGTCGTCCAGGTGCGCAAAGATGACGTGCTCACCGCAGAGCACCATCACGGTGATGTGGCGGTGAAAATCATCGCGGGAGAAGTGGGTTTCATGCTGTACGAAGTGCGCGTCCGGGTTCATGCCCGCCAGCGCGTCATCCACCACTTCCAGCACGAGGTCGGGGTAGAAACCGGCATGCTTAATATCTGCGACCAGTTGCTCGCGTTCGGGGGTGGTGGCGTACATCGTACCTCTTTCGTGCGGTGCCCTCATGAGGCGACGTCGGTCGGCGCACACGATGAAGGCGGTTAGGTATTACTCCCCTCTACCTTAGAGGGTTCCAGCCGGGCTGTGCTACTTGACCACGCTAATACAGGCTCATATGACGGTGTGCAATCCCCCGGTATGCTTCGGTTACTGCCCCGCAACCGCCTTGGCGCACCCCACAGATGACGCCGACCAACCAGCCCGTCTCATCCGCTACCACCCGCTAAAATAAGAGGAGCGAAAACACACCGACACGAGGAGATATATGGCTCGCCGATCCAAATCCGCCGTCAGCGACTACCCGGTGGATGTGGTAGAGAATATCGTCGACATCGACGTATCCGCCGAGATGGAAACCAGCTTCCTGGAATACTCCTACTCGGTGATTTATTCGCGCGCCCTCCCCGACGCCCGCGACGGCCTCAAGCCCGTGCAGCGCCGCATCCTCTACATGATGCACCAGATGGGTCTGCGCCCCGACAAGGGCCACGTCAAGAGCGCCCGCGTGACCGGCGAGGTCATGGGTAAGCTCCACCCGCACGGCGACGCCGCCATCTACGACGCGATGGTGCGCCTCGCCCAGCCCTTCGCGCTGCGCCTGCCCCTCGTTGACGGTCACGGTAACTTCGGCTCCCTCGATGACGGTCCGGCAGCCGCCCGATACACCGAAGCACGCATGGCACCCGCCGCGCAGGCACTCACCGCCGACCTCGAAGAAGACGTGGTTGACTTCGTACCGAACTACGACAACCAGTTCATGCAGCCCTCCGTGCTACCCGCAGCGTTCCCGAACCTGCTCGTCAACGGCACCACCGGCATCGCGGTCGGTATGGCAACCAACATGGCGCCGCACAACCTGCGCGAGGTCATCGCCGGTACCCGCCACCTCATCGCCCACCCCGAGGCGAGCCTCAAAGACATCATGAAGTTCATCCCCGGCCCCGACCTGCCCACCGGCGGCACCATCGTGGGTCTGGGAGGCATCCGTGACGCCTACGAAACCGGCCGCGGCACCTTCAAAACCCGCGCGAAGGTCTCCATCGAGCAGGTCAGCCCCCGCAAGCAGGGCATCGTTGTGACCGAACTGCCGTACATGGTCGGCCCCGAAAAGGTCATCGAAAAGATCAAGGACGGCGTCAGCTCCAAGAAGCTCACCGGTATCTCCGACGTGGTCGACCTGACCGACCGCACCAACGGTCTGCGCCTCGTCATCGAAATCAAGAACGGCTTTAACCCGGAGGCGGTGCTCGCCGCCCTCTACAAGCACACTCCGCTTGAGGACTCCTTCGGTATCAATAACGTGGCGCTCGTGGACGGTCAGCCGCAGACCCTTGGCCTGCTCGACCTGATGCGCGTGTACATTGACCACCGCCTGAACGTGGTCCGCCGCCGCACCGAATTCCGCCTGGGCAAGCGCACCGACCGCCTGCACCTGGTGGAGGGCCTGCTCGTGGCGATCCTCGACATTGACGAGGTCATCCAGATCATTCGTGAATCTGACGAGACCGCTCAGGCACGCGAAAAGCTGAAGGCCGTCTTCGACCTGACCGACACCCAGGCGAACCATATCCTGGAGCTGCGCCTGCGCCAGCTCACCAAGTACTCCCGCCTGGAACTCGAGGCAGAACGCGACACCCTGCAGCAGGAAATTGCGGAATTGCAGCGTATCCTCGGCTCCGATGCGGCACTGCGCGAACTGGTCTCCGACGAGCTCGCCGAAGTTGCCGAACGCTACGGCACCGACCGCCGCACCCAGCTCAAAACCAAGGACGACATGCAGGTCGCCATTGAGGCAGTCACCGCGCAGTCCAAGGCGAAGAAGAGCCTGGGCCTCGCCCTCGAAATCGCGGATGATCCCTGCTGGGTGCTACTTTCGGCATCCGGCATGATGGGACGTACCCCCGGCAAGCCCATCCGCGAGGCGCTCGTGGATCCCGGCAAGCGTTTCAAGCACGACGTGTTCACCTCGATTGTGCCGACCACCGCGCGCGGCGAGATCGGTGCCGTGACCTCCGCAGGACGCATGGTGCGTCTGTCCGTCATGGACATTGCGGTGCTGGACGAGAACGGCGGCACCCCCTCCATGACGTCTGCTGTGAAGGCAGCCGAGCTGGTTCAGCTCGCCAAGGGTGAGAAGCTGGTCGCCCTCGTACCGCTGAACACGGTGCTGGCGCTAGCAACTGCGGGAGGCGTAATCAAGCGCCTCAACCCGGATTACCCGCTGAACCAGACCGAGTGGGACATCATGAAGCTCAAGGACGGCGACGAAATCGTAGCCGCCGCCCCCTGCCCCACCGACGATGCGGTGCTCACCTTCGTCACTCGCGATGCGAAGTTGCTGACCTTCGACGCGGCAAAGGTCCGCCCGCAGGGACGCACCGGCGGCGGTATCGCAGGCATCAAGCTTGCCGACGGCGATCGCCTCATCGCCCTGGGTGTGACCGCGCCCGGCGACGCGGCGGAGGTCGTGACCGTCACCAACGGCAAGGATGGCCTGGCGAGCGCCAAGGTCACCGCGCTGAGCGAGTACCCGCAGAAGGGCCGCGCGACCGGCGGTGTGCGTGCGCACCGATTCCTCACCGGTGAGAGCCAGCTGGCTCTGGCGTGGGTGGGCGTGGGCCCGGCGAAGGCGGCGTCCTCCGGCGGTGTGGCTCGTTCCCTGCCGACCGAGCACGGTGCCCGTGACGGTTCCGGTGTGATGCTCACTCAGAGCATCGGCATTGTGGGCCCGAACTATGCGGCTGTTTCTGCTGCGCTGGCGGTTAGCCCGGAGGGTGAAAAGCTCTTCTAGGCGCGCCGTTCACGGCCTTTTGACCTTAGGTTGCTAACGAAGCCGGGGGTGAAGACACGTTGTGTGTGTCTTCACCCCCGGCTTTTATGTGGTGTACCTTAAGTAACACAGCACACATTTTTTGACGCATTATTCCTAGAGGATTTGTCGTGCTTGATTTACTGTCCGTCACACCAGAGTTATTTATCGTGCTCCTGCTCGCCGCCTTCTGCGCGGGATGCATCGACTCTGTCGTGGGCGGAGGCGGCATGATCCAGCTCCCCGCCCTACTCATGGCGCCCGGATTCTCCCCCGTCGCCGCCCTGAGCACCAATAAAGTTGCCAGTTCCATGGGCACTTTGACGAGCGCCTCAACCTATATTCGCTCGCTCAAAATCCCGTGGAAAATCCTGCTCCCCGTAGCGTTCGTGGCGTTCTGCGCCTCCGCCGCCGGCGCGTACTGCGCCACGATCCTGCCAGCACATATTTTCCGCCCTGCCATTGTGGTGGTTCTAGCCGCTATCCTCGTCTTCTCAGTGCTACAACCGCGCATACCTCGCGGGCAGCCTCGCGTGCTCGCAACCTCATCGTTCCTAGTGCGCGGCTTTGCGCTGGGTCTGATTCTGGGCGGCTACGACGGCATCCTCGGGGCTGGCACCGGCGCGATGATGCTCGTCGCCCTGCAGATAGCCATGGGCTACGATATGCTCCACGCAACCGCAGCCGCCAAGGTTCTCAACACCGCCACCAACCTCGGCGCGCTCCTCTATTTCATTCCGCTAGGCTCGATTCACTGGTTCCTCGGAATTGCCATGGGATGGGCCAACATGGCGGGAAGCTGGGTTGGTGCCCGCACCGCAATTCACCTGGGTGAACGATTCATTCGCCACGTGCTCGTTATCGTTATGACCCTCATCTCATGCTGCTGCGATTGAGCGCGCAGATACTCGGCTGGGTTTAGCTCCCTCCTCCGAACCTATTCGCGCGGAGATATAAACACTCAGAACTATCTGCGCACAAAGAAATGCCCCGGTACTTTCACGAAGTACCGGGGCATTCCTCGCAGTTTCTTGCGTTCAATCTCGCCCGTGGTGGCTACGCTCAGCTGCGTTTAGAGGCGAACCACCTCATCGCAGCGGGCAATATCCTCAGGACGGTGCGACACCAGAACCGTAGCCACGGAGCTGGAGCGGGTCGCCGCATCCAAGTCAGCCATCAGCGCGCGGGCAGACTCAGCGTCCAGGTGCGCGGTCGGCTCATCCAGCAGCAGCACCGGCGAGTTCACCAGCAGGGCACGAGCCACCGCCAGACGCTGACGCTGACCACCGGAAAGGAAGGAACCGCCAGCACCCACCGGGGTGCGCAGGCCCTGAGGCAGAGCGTCAAACCACTCGCCCAGACCCACACGGCGCAGAACCTCAATCAGCTCTTCCTCGCTCGGGCGATCCGAACGGTCACGAGCCAGCATCAGGTTGCCCTCAAGGGTCGACTCGAAAATGTGAGCCGCCTGCGGGCACCACGCCGCGTAGCCACGCAGCTGCTCACCCTCCAGGACCTCACCGGAAGCCAGCACGCGACCGGATTCCAGCGGCAAGAAGCCCAGAACGGTTGCAAGCACCGTAGACTTACCGGAACCGGAGGGGCCGGTCACCGCAGTCCAGGAGCCCGCACGAGCATTCATGTTCAGGTCGGTGAAGACCGGGTGATCCATGCCGGGCCAGCGGGCGGCAGCGTCCTGCAGGCTCAGGGCGGGGTCGGTGACCTTCACGCCAAGCTCCTGCGGGGTACCGCAGCTGACCAAGGTGGGCTCGCCGGGCTTCGGCGGGCGCGGGGTATCGCTCTTAGAACCAGCCGCAGATTCGGGGCGGTCAAAGCGGTGAGCACGCTGACGGTCAGCCTCCAGCAGCTCCTCCATCTCGGCCTCCGCGCGGGCACGCAGACGCTCAACACGACGCGGCAGAACGTGGGTGTCCACCTCAGCCTCTGTCGGCACGGAACGCTTCAGGGTCGAGGTTGCAACAACGCCCTCCAGGGATACGTCACGCACGCTCGGGGCAATCGTCGCGAGCAGGCGGCTGAACGCGGGCCAGGAGCGGACCGCCTCAACATGACCCAGAGAGCTTTCCAGCATGCCGGTGCACAGCAGTACCACAATCGCCGCTTCGGGGGCACGCACGGTGCCATCAACAGCCAGCGGGTATGCAATGACTGCGCTCGCCAGAGCTGCACCGAACCAGCTCAGAGTCACGAGGGTACGACCCACGCCCTGAGCGGTCGAGCCCTTCTGCAGGGCGGACAGGTTCTCGGCGTCCAGAGCGCCGTTAGCCTTCTCAGCGGTGGTTGCCACGCCGTTAGCGCGCAGGTCCTCAGCCGCCGAGAGCATGCCGGTACCCAGGCGCAGCATCTGCGCGGTGGAGCGGCGAGCCAGTGCCTCCGCACGGGCGTCGGCGCGGAGCACAATCCACGGAGCCACAAAAGTGCTGACCAGCACGGCAAGCAGGACCGGAATCAGAGCCTGCGGCAGAATGCACGCGGTCGTAATCAGCGCCGCGGTCATGACCAGCAGGTGCGCAGCCGGCGGAATAATAACGCGCGGCACGCCGTCACGCAGCTCATCAATACCGCCCACGAGGCGTTCGAGCAGCGCGTCACCACGCAGCAGGGCACGCACGCTGCTCACGCTCTGCCATGCGCCAACCCAGGCGCGCAGACGCAGAATATTTGCGGCGGCAAGAACCTTCGAATGGGTCATTAGACGCTCAGCGTAGCGGGCGCAGGCACGACCCAGGCCGAAGAAACGCACGCCCACAATGGCGACCATCAGGTACATCATTGCCGGGCCCTCGGCAGCGCGAACAATCAGCCAGCCGGACAGCGCGGTCAGTGCCGCAGCCATCAGGGAAGTAATCGCAGCCATGATCACCGGGCCGGTTGCGGCGCGAACACCAATACCGGTCAGTTCCTTCAGGGTGCGCAGGCTTGCGAACAGGCCGGCAGGCTCGGCTTCCTCGGTCTCGGCAGCTACGGAGGCGCCCGCCGGGGCGGTGCTTTCAGCCTCGTACTCTTCCCTGTCCTTGAGCAGGTGCGCGGGGGCTTGCGCGGGAACCGCAACGCGGGCGGTATTCGCCTCGGCAGTCCAGGTGTAGCCCTGGGCGGTCTGCACGGCACGAACGAGGATATCGCAGCCAGCGGCGAGCTCCTGCTCGTGGGTCACAATCAGCACGGTTGCGCCAAGTTCCGCCAGGCGGTGCAGGGCACGGGTCACCAGGTATGCCGAGTAGGCGTCCAGGTGCGCGGTCGGCTCATCCACCAGGACCGTCAGCACGGTCTGTTCACCGCCGGCACGGTAGATAGCCTCGGCACGAGCCAGGGTGCGTGCCACGGCGAGGCGGCGCGCCTGACCAGCACTGAGGGCACCGGGTTCAAGGGCGGTCAGCTTCTCCATGCCCAGCTGAGCCAGCGGGCCAACCAGCAGCGCGGACTCGGCATCGGTGACGGACAGCTTCTTAGAGTCCATCGCTTCACCGAGCAGAGCGGCTGCACGCTCACGCTCAGCCTCGGTAGCGCTGAGTGCGTAGAGAGCCATTTCGGTCTGCACGGTCGGCGCGGTGAAGACCGGCGACTGCGGAATAACCAGGGTGGTTCCCAGACCGGTCACGCTACCGGTCAGGTGCACGGGCTCCTCCGAGCCGGTGGGCACCAGACCCTCGCGCACGGCACCGGAGAACACGTTCAGCAGGGTGGACTTACCGCAGCCGGATTCACCCATCACGCCGATAACCGCACCCCGCTCACCCTGGGCGGTTTCAGTCTGGGTGGTGCCAACGCGACGGTCCAGATTCAGGGACAGGTTAGTCAGCACGGCAGGACGCGCCGGGTAGCTCACCGACAGGTCCTCAACAGTGATGGTGGAAGGCTGAGCCTTCTGCACTGCCGAATCCTGTGCAGACGATTCCTGCGCATTCGAGTCCGCAGCGGCGGCGGGCAGAGGCGCATCAATAATCTTCTGGGCGCTACGCAGGGCGGCAACGCCGTCCTCCGACTGGTGGTAGGCGGCACCCACATCACGCAGCGGCTGGTAGCATTCGGGAGCCAGCAGCAGTACGAGAATTGCGGTGTCCAGGCCCAGGGTGCCGTTGACCAGGCGCACACCAATCAGCACAGCAATCAGCGCCACCGAAATGGTGGTGATGAGCTCCAGCGCCAGCGAAGACATGAAGGCGCTACGCAAAGTCTGCATGGTACGTTCACGGTAACGCTGACCGAGAGCGTTCATGGAGCGGGTCTGTGCACGTTCACGGCCCAGACCGATAATGACGGGCAGGCCGCGCACCAGCTCCAGAATATGGTCGGAGAGGCGGTGCAGTTCAGCCTGAGCTTCTGCGGTTTCGTCGCGGGTGTTCTTACCAATCAGGATCATGAACACCGGAATAAGCGGCAGGGTGCATGCCAGCACCATGGCGCTCATCCAGTCCAGGGCCGCCACAACAACCCAGAGGATGAACGGCACAATCGCGGTGGACACGAACGCGGTCAGGGTCTTGGTGTAGTAGTCATCCAGAGCGTTCAGGCCACGGGACAGCAACACAGCGGTCGCGCCGGTACCTTCGGGGGTGTCTGCGCCACCGGTGGCGAGCACGCGCTTGAGCAGGGCGGAACGAATCTGAGACTTCGCTCCGGAGGCGGCACGCTGCGCGCTCACAGCCAGCAGGTAGTCGGTACCCGAGCGGACGAGCAGGGCAGCCACGGCGACCGCAATCAGGCCGGGGGTAATGGTGTCTGCGTCACCGAAGATACCACCGAGGCCGAGCAGCCAGCCGCCGTGCGCCTCCAGCTGCGCCTGCGCGGAGCCCGAGAACTCAATGTAGGCGCGGTACACGTCCGGGGCGCTCGTCTCTTTGAGGCGCGCGTGCTCGGCGGCAACAGCGGCGAAACCGGCGTGTGCCGCGCGGGCAATAATCACAGCCAAGGCGGCACTGAAAAGCACCGTCGCGAGGGTGTGCACGGCGGTGATAACACCGAACGTGCTGAGGGTTTTACGGGCGTCAGGGCCCAGAGGTGGGCGGCGGTCAGCGCGGTCATTGCGCTTTCCCTCGGTCACCTCTGGTGCCTCAGTGTTCTGATGTTTGTCAGCATGACGCGGTGTGTGCGTTCGACTCACGTGTTGTCCTTAGTCTTCTGCTGTTTTTACCTCCCATCAGTTTAAGGGTTGGGCTATCCAATACCTATTTGACCAGTCAAGTTTCGGATAATTGGCTGTCCCTCACCCCGCGCTAGTTCTAGCCGCGCATCGCATCAGCGGGGCTCTTGCGGGATGCCACCCACGCCGGGTACGCCGAAGACACCAGACCGGTAAGGGCGCCAACGCCCACGCCGAGCACCACGAATCCGGGCGAGAGAACCGCCTGCCAGCCCTGCACGAGCGAAAGAATAATCGTCGCAATCATGCCGGAGCAGGCGCCGATGGAGCCGCCGAGCACGCCGAGCATGACGCCCTCCATGAGGAAGATGCGGGCAATCAGCCATTTACTCGATCCGATGGCGCGGCGCAGCGCAATCTCTGCGGTGCGCGATTGCACGGACAGATACATTGCGGTTGCCGCCGAGAGGGAGGCGAGCACCAGCAGAATACCGGAGAGCACACCCACGTACAGGCCCAGATCCGAGGCGATAGACGCGCGTAGGCTCTGCAGGTCGGAGGGGGTTTCCACGTTGATCTGGCTGGGTTCAGCGGGCTTGAGGGTCAGCGGAATTGCCTTGGCGACCGCTTTGCCGTAGCCCCGTTCGGTTTCGGCAATGTATGTGACCTGGCCGCGTCCGGTGCGCTGAAGTGTGCCCGGCGAGACAATGACCGTATTCCTGAATTCGTAGCCGCTATTGCCGGGGTCGAAAAGGCCGACGACCGGCATCAGCTGACCATCCACCCAGATGCTCACACCGGGTGCCACCTGCGGCAGTCCGCCGAGCTTAATGCCGTAGTCGACGGCGGGTAGCTCGCCGGGGCGGGGCTCGGTTGTGGCGTTATCTGCCGCCTTATCTTCGGGGAGAATGCCGAGGGCGCGGGCAGCGGAGACCGAGACGATAGCGCCGGAGAGCTGCTCGGAGCGTTCACGGTCAGCAACGTTCTGCTGGGTGAGGGTCGAGTTCATCTGTTCGAGCGCACGCAGGGTTTCGGGGTTCATGCGGGCACCGATTTGCTCGAGCCGGGTCTTTGAGGTGGAGCTGAGGCCAATCGCCGTTTTGGGTTCGTCCTCGTAGGGGCTGAACCGGGTGATTCGCACGTCGGCGGGTGCCACGCTGCTGACGAATCCGGTGTTCTTCACGTAGTCCAGCGCGCTAATGCGGTCGGCAACATTCTGCGCGGATTCGCCCTGCCGGTAGGTTCCGAGCATGTTCTGGTCATTGTCCCTGTCGCTGATGTAGAGCGTGGATTGTTCGGATCCGAGCAGGCGCTGGTTCACCTGGTAGCTGGCGGATTCGCTCATGCCGGAGGCGCTGATGAGTCCGCCCACGCCCAGTGCGAAGGACAGACCCAGTAGCAGGGTGCGTAGCGGTCGTGAGGTGAGCGCGGAAATTGCCTCGATGCTGTCGTCGGTGAGGAAGCTTCCGCGGCGATGCGTAGCGGGCTTCTCCCCCGGTGCGAGGCTGGCGGAGGCGTCTACCGGGGCACCTACCGTGGCTTCTGCCGGGGTGTCCGTTGCAGCCGGCACAGCCTCGGCAACCGGCACCGTAGCCAAGTCGGCGCGGCTCTGCTCGTGCAGCCGCCCATCCTCAATGCGGATCACGCGGCGGGCGGCGGCGGCAACCTCCGGGTCGTGGGTAATCACCAGCACAGTACAGCCGGTCGCGTTAATGCGCTGAAGAATCTCAATGACCTTGGCGCTATTGTGGCTGTCCAGGTTGCCGGTCGGCTCGTCAGCAAGAATCAGCGGCGGACGCGTGGCGAGGGCACGAGCAATGGCGCAGCGCTGCTTCTCACCGCCGGAGAGGTAGCGGGTGCGGATGCTGGCGCGGTCGCTCAACCCCAGAAATTCTAGGGTTTCTTCGGTGCGTTGCAGGCGCTCGCTGTAGGGTACGCCCTGCACACGCAGACCCATGGAGGCGTTGGTCGTGCTGGTTTCGTCCAGCAGCATGTTTGAGGATTGGAAGATGAAGCCGAGGTGGTCTCGGCGCATTTCGTCGCGTTCTCTGTCGCTGAGTCCTTCCGTGTTTTTGCCGAAGAGGCTGTAGGTTCCGCTGGTGGGAGTGTCGAGCAGGCCAATGGCGTTGAGCAGGGTGGATTTACCGGAGCCCGACGGACCAATAATGGCGAGGAATTCGCCGCGTTCGACCACCAGGTCGAGGTGGTCGAGGACTGCTCGTTCGCTCCCCTCGAAGATGCGGGTAATGCCGTGCATTTCAATAGCGGGCGCGGTACCGAGCCCGGCGGCAGGTGTAGCGGCGGACGCTACGTTGGGCGCAACTGTAGGCGCACGTTCTGGGCTTGTGTCTGGGGTTATCTTACGGCGGCTCATGAGACAAGCACCTTCTGTCCCGCGCTGAGGTTCGCGTTGATTGCGGCGTATCCGCCGGCGGTGCGTAGAACCTCAACATTGACTCGTTCGGTGGCGGGCGCGTCCTTGCTGGTCGAGGTGGAGCTTCCGCCCTTTTCAACCAGCACGTAGGTGCCCTGGGAGTCCTGGCGTACCGCGGTAGTCGGCACGGCGAGGGTGGTTGAGGTGTTGCCCTTACTGGTGATGGAGGCGCTCTGCCCCGGAGTGAGCTTGCTCGGGTCGTCGGCGCTGAATCGCACGCTCTTTGCCGCCCCCTTGGAGGGGTCGTTCTGCAGCTCACCAATGCTGGTGATGGTGCCCTCCACGCTGCCGGTGGAGGTGCGCAGGCTAACGCGGTCGCCGGCCTTGAGCTTATTGGCAACGGAGAGCTCAACGCTGGATTCCACGTAGGGTTCGCTGGTTTCTACACTCGCGATGGGGTTGCCGTCGCTGATGAGCTGGCCGACCGCCGCAACGGCGGTGACGGTGTGGCTACCGCCGGGCAGAATCGCGTAGTTGCTGCGGGCAATGCTGGTGACCCCTTCGCTGGGCACGCCGGTCAGGTGCGCGCGGTGCAGGCGCGTGACGGCGTCGAGGGTGTCTTCGGTGACGGTGCCGCTCTGAGCGGTGGCGTACCCGGCGGAGTTCAGTGCCTTCTGGAAGGCGAGCACGTCGTCGCCGTTATCGCCCAGGTTGAGGTCGCGGTACAGCGGCAGCGGCCCTTCCAGCACGAAGACGGGGTCGGCGCCAATAATGCCGATGAAGTCACCGGCCTTGAGCACGTTGCCGGGCTTCTGGTTCTGGTAGACGAGCACCGGTTCACCGTTGGTGCGCGCGCTAATCGGGGCGGTCTCTCCCGCCTTGGTGGTTCCGGCAATGGCTAGTCCCTCACTGACGGTGCGTTCTTCAACCTTCGCCCAGACCGGGATCACGGTTTTCGCCTGCACGGCCGGGTCGGGGCCCGTGGCGGCGTAGCGGGTACCCAGGTAGAAGGACAGCATGAGCGAACCGATGGCGAGGATAGCCAGCAGCAGGAGCACGCGGGGTCGGGCGATGCGCTCGCTGAAGCGGTGCCCGCTGTTTTGGTTTTTCGTGTGAGTGGTCATGGCGGTGTCTTTCTGAACTGTGTCAGCGCTGTCTATTTCTCTGCGCTGCCTATTTCTTAGCGCCGTCTTTCGGTGCGCTGTCTTTTAGTGCCCCGGTTTACTGGTGCTCCAGAACGTACTGCTTGAACTTCTCGTCACGCTCACGTTCTGCCTTGCGGTCCTGCTCAAGCTGCGACTGGTACTTGCGGATGAGCGGCATCTGATACTGTGCCTCCAGGTCGTAGAGCTGCTTGCTCATGCCGACCTGCTGGTTACATTCGGCCTGGATGGTGGCGATGCGAATTTCCTCTTCGGAGGCGGGTTCGTTGAAACCGCCGTTCTTGCTCTGCTGCTCAGCCAGCGGGGATTCCTCGGCTACCGACCCTGCCTTATTGGGGGTGAGACCGCGGTCGGAGACGCACTGCTTCCACTTCTC
>NZ_KV831928.1:102682-104092 GCF_001837265.1 Rothia sp. HMSC064F07
CGGCATTGCCCGCCTCGGTGGAGATACGACTGGATGTGGACTGCACATCATTCTCGGGCCTCTTACCTTCGGGCACCGCGGCGTCCAGGGTCTCGCGGACCTTGTCATCACATTCGATGATGAGCCTCTCCTCGGGGCTGAGGCTTGCCCCTGGGGTGACGGAGATGGGAGCTTTGGCGTTGGGGTCTCGCTTCTGAAAACCGTACTTCTTGGCGTACTCGACGTTCCAGGGACCGTACTTTCGGCCCAAATCGCCACGCGGCGCGCTTTCAGATTGGGGAGCTTGGTCGGGGTCGGTGTAGCTCTGCCCGTGTTCGGCGTAGCACTGCTTCTTGGCAATCTGATAGGCCGTGTATTCGTAATGAGTGCCCACCTCGTAGTAGACGTAATCGTCCAGGGGCATCTTTACGATGTCCTGTTCCGCGTCGAAGATGGCGTGGACGCTTTCGTCGCGTTCCAACGGCGGGTTGAAGAGCGAGCAGGCGCTCAGGGGCATGATGCCGATGCAGAGCAGGGCGCCCGTGGCGAGCAGGCGGCGGCGCGTGCCGGTACGAGGGGCGGTGGTGCGGCGGGTGAGGGACTTCATCGTTGAACACCTTTCATAAGAGTGAGTTGTACACCACATTACACCTTTTACTCCCTGTCGCGCCCGAATTTCGGGGGGGGTGTGCACCAAAAATTTTTGCGCGCCCACTCGTCTGCCGAGAGCTGCATCCGCTGCGGGAATATCCTCGCGGGTGCGGGCTACCCGCCGAGCCTGTGTCTCGGGTGGCCCGCACCATTACCGGTCTTTCCCCGGTATCAAGATTCGGTTTTAAAATCCGACGTCAAAACCGGTCGTGGACGCTCGGGTTACTGGTGCTCCTGAACGTACTGCTTGAACTTCTCGTCACGGTCGCGGTCGGCTTGGCGTTCCTGCTCAAGCTGCGACTGGTACTTGCGGATGAGCGGCATCTGATACTGTGCCTCCAGGTCGTAGAGCTGCTTGCTCATGCCGACCTGCTGGTTACATTCGGCCTGGATGGTGGCGATGCGAATTTCCTCTTCGGAGGCGGGTTCGTTGAAACCGCCGTTCTTGCTCTGCTGCTCAGCCAGCGGGGTTTCCTCGGCGACGGAGCCTGCCGAGCGAGGGGTGAGGCCGCGGTCGGAGACGCACTGCTTCCACTTCTCTTCGAGCTCGCGGTGCAGTTTGCTACCGTAAACGGCATTGCCCGCCTCGGTGGAGATACGACTGTATGTGGACTGCCCTTCATTCTCGGGCCTCTTGCCTTCGGGCACCGCGGCGTCCAGGGTCTCGCGGGCCTTGGGGTAGCATTCGATGTCGAGCCGCTCCTCGGGGCTCATACTCTCCCCCGAGTTGAAGGAGATGGGGGCGGCAGCGTTGGGGTCTCGCTTCTGAAAACCGTACTT
>NZ_KV831928.1:104192-277913 GCF_001837265.1 Rothia sp. HMSC064F07
GCGTACTCGACGTTCCAGGGACCGTACTTTCGCCCCATCTCGCCGCGGGGCGCACCCTCAGAGTGGGGAGCCTGGCTGGTGTAGTTCTGCCCGTGTTCGGCGTAGCACTGCTTCATGGCAATCTGAAAGGCGGTGTACTCGTAGTTGGTGCGCTCGTAGTAAAGGTAATCGTCCAGAGGCATCTTCACGATGTCCTGTTCCGCGTCAAAGATGGCGTGGACGCTTTCGTCACGTTCCAGCGGCGGGTTGAAGAGCGAGCAGGCACTCAGGGGCATGATGCCGATACAGAACAGGGCGCCCGTGGCGAGCAGGCGGCGGCTCATGCCAGTGCGAGGGGCGGGTGCAGTGGAGCTGCGGTTGAGGAACTTCATCGTTAAACCCCTTTCATAAGAGTGAGTTGTACACCACATTACACCTTTTACTCCCTGTCGCGCCCGAATTTCGGGGGGGGTGTGCACCAAAAATTTTTGCGCGCCTACTCATCTGCCGAGAGTTGCATCCGCTACGGTCATAGTCCCCTGCAGGAATAGTCCTCTGTGCGCCTACTCCTCTGTGTACCTGGTCCTCAGCGGGCATAGAAAAATCCCCCGAACTTCTCAAAAGAGAAATTCGGGGGATCCTTCAATCAGCTACATGCTACTTGGTCGGCAGTTCAGCCAGTTCGGTAGCGTCGTGAGCGTCGGGGATGTGATCCACGTGCAGACGCTTACGGAAGACCCAGTAGGTCCAAGCCTGGTAGACGAAGACGACCGGCAGACCAAGGCAGGTCACGAAGGTCATAACGCCCAGGGTGTACTCGGAGCTGGATGCGTTCGCAATGGTGAGCGAGTATGCCGGGTCCAGGGTGGAGGGCAGAACGTTCGGGTACATTGCGGTGAAGATTGCCAACGCGCCGAATGCGAGAAACACGGACAGACCAGCGAAAGCGCGACCCTCACGGCCACCCTTTGCGGAGATCCAAGCAATCAGAACAGCAACCACAGCCAGGATGGTGCACAGCCAGGAGACGCCGTTACCGGTGGTGAAGTCCAGGGTCAGAACCCATGCAACGATCGGCAGCAGCAGGACGGGAGACCAGCGTACCAGGGTGTTGCGGGCACGGTCACGGATGTCACCATCGGTCTTCAGAGCGATGAAGGCAAGACCCTGAACCAGAGCGAAGCCCACGAAGCCCAGGCCGCCGAGCAGAACCGGCAGGGAGACCCAAGCGAAGGCGCCGCCGACGCGGTCACCATTGTCGTTGATGGGCAGACCCATGGAGGTCAGGCCCAGCAGAGCACCGACGAGCAACGCGATGAAGAAGGAAGAAACAGACAGAGCGATGTTCCAGTTACGGATCCACTTCTCGTCGTTCTTCTTACCGCGGTATTCAATTGCGACCACGCGCAGAATCAGGAAGACCAGCGCGAGGGTCAGAGGAATGTACAGAGCCGAGAAGAGGGCTGCGTACCAGATGGGGAATGCTGCGAAGATAGCAGCACCGCCGGACACAATCCACACCTCGTTACCGTCCCAGACGGGGCCGATGATGTTCAGCAGCAGACGACGTTCCTTCTCGTTCTTGGTGAACTTGGAACCCATCAGCATACCGACGCCCAGGTCGAAGCCGTCGAGGATCAGGTACATGATGAGGAAGACGCCAATGGCGACAAACCAGAGGGTGGGCAGGCCAGGCTGACCGGCAAAGATATTGAAATCAAAGTTCATGGTGAATCAATCCTTACCCGCCTAGTAGGCGAACTCCAGCACATCGCGCTTGGACTTGTCGTTGGACTCGTCCTCGTGGTGCGATTGAACCAGCTCGGGCATTGCTGCCACAACACCGGCCTTGACGTACTTAATGAGCAGGTAAACCTCAACCACCATCAGCACACCGTAGAGCAGGCCCAGGGTGAGCAGGGAGAAGAGGATTTCTTCACCGGAAACACCCGGGGAGATAGCTGCTGCGGTGAACAGGTGGATCGAGGGATCACCCTGAAGGTTCGGAGCCACAACGAAGGGCTGGCGGCCCATTTCGGTGAAGATCCAGCCCAGTGCGATGCCAAAGAAGGGAGCCAGGATAGACCAGACAGCAACGTTCTTGAGCAGCTTGGACTCAGGGACGGTGCCTACGCCCTTCTTACGGGTTACCCACAGTGCGTAGAGGTAGAAGGGCAGAACGATTCCGCCGAGGCCCATCATGCCGCGGAAGCCCCAGTAGGAGACCTCGAGGGAGGGCAGGTAGTCAATCTTCTGACCTGCGCGCTCACCGTAGAGCGGGTTGTTGGGCAGGTTGGTGCCGAACTTAGCTTCATACTCGGGCAGCAGGGTCTGGATGCCCTTCACCGGGGTGTCGAAGTTGTCGTGTGCCAGGAAGGACAGCACGCCGGGAACCTCGATGACGGGGGTGATCTTGTCACAGCTCTGAGCGCCGAGCTCACCGACGGTCAGAACGGAGAAGGAGGTGCCGTCGTGGCACGCAGCTTCTGCAGCAGCCATCTTCATGGGCTGCTCGTGAATCATCATCTGCGCCTGAATGTGACCGGACGCGCCGATACCTGCGAAGGCGAGGAGGCCCACAACAGCGCCCAGGCGCAGGGACTTGAACCAGACCTGGAAGTCTGCCTTGTCGCGTGCGCCCTTGTCGGACTCACCAACAACGACCTTGCCGTCAACGACCTTGTCGATGCCGTCCTTGCGGCGGCGCCACAGCTTGTACCATGCGATACCAACCAGGAAGCCACCGGCAACCTGGATAGCGGAGGTGATGACGTGAGTGAAGGTCACCCATGCGAGGGGGTTCAGCAGCACAGCGCCGATGTCGGTCATACGGGGACGACCGTCAATCATTTCTGCACCAACGGGGTGCTGCATCCAGGAGTTTGCAACCAGAATGAAGAATGCAGAAATCCAGGAGCCGAGGACTGCCATGAACAGCGAGAATGCGTGTACAGCAGGCTTGAGGCGATCCCAACCGAAGATCCACAGACCCAGGAAGGTCGACTCAACGAAGAAGGCGAAGAGGCCTTCCATTGCCAGCGGAGCGCCGAAGACGTCGCCGACGAAGCGGGAGTATTCACTCCACGCCATGCCGAACTGGAATTCCTGAACCAGACCGGTGGCCACACCCATTGCGAAGTTAATGAGGTATAGCTTGCCCCAGAACTTCGTCATGCGCTTGTATTCGTCCTTCTTGGTACGAACGTAGCGAATGTACAGGTAGGTCACAACAAGGCCCAGACCCAGAGTCAGCGGAACCATGAAGAAGTGGTAGACGGTGGTAATACCGAACTGCCACCTACCAAAATCAAGGGGATCCATTGATAGGTCCTTACTATGTGTGTACTTAATGTGTGTTTGTGCCAGATTTCGGGTAGCCCGCCATCGATGGAGGGCATACGAGAGTTACTGACACACTGTCTCTCATGCTTCTAAGGTACAGGGTTTTCCTGAGGAGCTGTGAGTAGGCTGTGCATAGTATGGACGTTTATTGTTTGACGTTTCGCTAAAGGTACGTTGAACGTTATCCCCCGGCGTGCGGGTGGATTGAGGGGCGAAACGCTGTGGTGCTGTGCGGGGTTGCGAAGTAGTTTCGGAACCGCGGTAAAACTTTGCATTTTTATATTATTTCTGCAAAATTTTGGTGACAGATTCCCGGAATATGACAGGTGGTTCAAGTAGCACTCAAAGCTTAAATTTGCCTAAATTATACCGATTTTACTGAGATTTCCAAGAAATAGTGTGACTATTATCACAGAAAAATCATGGAATGTGACACGCCAGGCACCGCTCCCCCGCAAGGTACCGCAAGCTACATATCGATGCTCTCAGTATCCAGCTGATGAGCACCCGCAATGATGAACTCCTTACGCGGAGCCACCTCAGAACCCATCAACAGGGAGAACGCACGCTCGGCAGCCTCCGCATCCTCAATGCGAATACGGCGCAACATACGATGACGCGGATCCATCGTGGTCTCAGCCAGCTGGTCAGCGTCCATCTCACCCAGACCCTTATACCGCTGAATGGGTTCCTTATAGGACACACCCTGCTCCTGCAAAGAATCCAGAAGCTCATGCAGCTGCTTCTCCGAGTAGGTGTACACCATCTCGTTCGGCTTGCCGCGGCGCACCACCTCCACGCGATGCAGCGGCGGAACCGCAGCGTACACGCGACCCGACTCAATCAGCGGACGCATGTAACGGTAGAACAGAGTCAGCAGCAGGGTACGAATGTGGGCGCCATCCACGTCCGCATCGGTCATCATAATGACCTTGCCGTAGCGGGCAGAGTCCAGGTCAAAGGTGCGGCCCGAACCGGCACCAATCACCTGAATCAGCGCCGCACACTCAGCATTCGCAAGCACATCAGTCACCGAAGCACGCTGAGTGTTCAGGATCTTACCGCGAATCGGCAGCAGAGCCTGATACGAAGAAGAACGCGCCAGACGCGCAGTACCCAGCGCCGAGTCACCCTCCACAATGAACAGCTCAGAATGCTCAACATTGGTCGAACGGCAGTCCACCAGCTTAGTGGGCATGGACGAAGACTCCAGCGCGGTCTTACGGCGCTGAGTTTCCTTATGGATGCGCGCCGAGACGCGGGTCTTCATCTCAGAGACGACCTTCTCGCACAGAGCGGCCGCCTGAGCCTTCTCCGCACGGGCAGTCGACTCCAGGCGAGCCTTCAGCGCATCACCCACGACCTTCGACACAATCTGGCGAACCGCCGGGGTACCCAGAATCTCCTTGGTCTGCCCCTCAAACTGCGGCTCGGCAAGACGCACGGTCAGCACGGCGGTCAAGCCGGCGAGCACGTCGTCCTTCTCAATCTTGTCGTTACCCACCTTGTACTTGCGGGCGTTATCGGCAAGGTGCTTGCGCATCACGCGCAGCAGGCCCTGCTCAAAACCGGTCGTGTGAGTACCGCCCTTGGGGGTGGCAATAATATTCACGAAGCTGCGGACCGTCGTCTCATAGCCAATGCCCCAGCGCAGCGCAACGTCCACTTCACAATCGCGCTCCACATCGGTCAGCTGCGAGCGGCCGTCCTCACCCAGCACCGGCACGGTCTCGGTGAAAGAGCCGCTGCCGCTAAAACGCCAGGTGTCGGTAATACGCTCATCGTGCGCCAGAAACTCGACGAACTCGCTAATGCCGCCGTCGTACTGGAAAACTTCCTCGTGGGGCTCCAACTCGCCGGGGGTGCCGGGCAGTCGGCGCTCATCGCGGATACAAATACGCAGACCCGGAATGAGGAACGCGGTCTGGCGCGCACGAGCAGCTAAGTCCTCATAGCTGAACTTAGCGTCGGGGGTGAAAATCTGCGGGTCAGCCCAATAGCGCACACGGGTGCCGGTCACGCCGCGCTTAGCGCGACCCACAATCTGCAGGGCGTCAGTGCCCTCGGTTGCGGGAGTGAACGGATCTTCGGGCTTGGGGGTGCGGCCGGACTCAAAGTGGCCGGGAATGCCGTGGCGGAAGGACATCTGGTAGGTCTTCGAGCCACGATCCACCTGCACGTCCAGGCGGGAAGACAGCGCGTTCACCACGGAAGCGCCCACGCCGTGCAAACCACCGGACGCGTTATAGGAGCCGCCGCCAAACTTACCGCCGGCGTGTAGCTTAGTGAACACGACCTCCACACCGGACAGGCCGGTACGCGGCTCAATGTCGGTGGGGATACCGCGGCCATCATCGCGCACCTCAACCGAACCGTCACGGTACAGAATGACCTGAATGGACTGGCCGAAACCGGCGAGCGCCTCATCCACCGAGTTGTCGATAATCTCCCAGAGGCAGTGCATCAGGCCGCGAGAGTCCGTGGAGCCAATGTACATGCCCGGGCGTTTGCGTACAGCTTCCAGACCTTCCAGCACGGAGAGGTGACGGGCGGTGTAGTTCGAAGACGCCACGGGAATCCTTTCGGGTGAATATGTCTGCAGTGGTGAACGCGTGCCACCGGGCGGAGTGCGAGTCCGGCTCAAGTGCTACGGGGGCAGAACGACAGCGGGGCACGACGCGTGTCGTGCCCCGCAGAGCGTTCAACGTTCGGAACTCTATTCTAGCGTGGCTTGGGGAAAAGAGTGATTAAGACAGTCACCGCTAATGCGCTGCTCTGCTCCCACGTTCCTTCCCCTAGTGAGCCTCACCCGAGGCGCGCGAGGAGCTCTCGTGACGGTTCGTGACCATGATATTGGACTTGAAGTAGAACTCTTCGGGAAGCTCATTCGTGACCGGGCCGTGCGGGAACTCGCTGAGCTTTGGCACGAAGTACCAGTCCATCAGCTCGCCACTGCTCTGCTTGAGGACGCGGCGTTCCCTCATGGCGTGGCGTACCTTGCGGCGCAGGCGCGGGCTGTCTTTCAGGGTGCTGGTGAAGACCCACGGAGTCTCGTAACCCTCAGTAATCATGCCGAAGGTGATGCGCAGGTTGCCGTTCTCGTCGGCGTCCATCGTGAAGTCGCCGTCTGCGATATCGGTGAAGGCGAGCATCCAGCTGTGTCGGCGTTCGTAGCTTTCGCGGGTGGTCTGCAGCGCCGCAATGATGCGGTGGTCGATCAGCAGCTCCACCTTGCGTTCGGTGATTTCGCCCAGACGAGCGTAGGAGCCGAAGGCGCGGTTGGCGCCGCTGCGGCGAGGCCACTTCGTCACCGCACCGTGCGGCACCTCCCCCGCAAAGGTGAAGGGGCCCGTCATGGTGCCGGGCAGACGCAGACGCTCAAACGGAGCGGTCGGCAGGAAGGTCGTCAGCAGCTGATTGGAGCTGACCGATTTACCCCAGCGCGCCATCTCAAAAATGGTCGGTTCAGGGCCTACAGGGTAGATATGCGGCATCTTGCGACCGAACTCGTCAAAACCCTCAATAAACTCGCCGTTGGAGCTGTACCCGGGCATGGTCGCACCGAGCGGGCGAGTCCACGACCCCGAATACGGCTTGGTCAGATGCGGGTTCTCCACCGGCAGGATGCTGGTGCGAGCACCCAGGTAGGCGGGCATGCGCGAGAGGTTACGCCAGGCGAACTTCGCGGCAACCGCCTCGCGCCACCACATCGGGCGTTTGCCCGGGGTCTGCCCACCCAGGCAGTGCATGAGCAGCCAGAATCCAGCCCAGCCGAGACACCCTGCGGCAACCACGCAGAAAATAATAGTCAGCACAGTGTGCAGGGTTCCGGTCGCCCAGATATTCGTGGCGATCAGAGCCATAAACGCCACCCACGCCGCCATGACGTACGGGCCGAGCGTAATCATCGGATCGACCACCTTCACGGCGGCAATGACGCGGCGGTTCAGTCCGCGCCACACGTAGGAGTACGCCCAGCATCCGGCGGCAAGGGCGAGTGCCATCAGCAGAAGAAGGATGAGCATCGGTGTGTCTCTTTCGCTGCAGGTTTTTCTACCGCGGTCGGTGACAGCAAGCGTCGAGCAGATGCCCCGCTGAAAGGCTCTTCAATAGCAAAACTCGTCTGCCGAAGGTACCTTCAGCAGACGAGTTTCTTTGGTGTCACTAACCTTGAGGTAAAACTTCTTTACCTATTGTGCCTTTAATTGGTATCCCTGTGGGGGATTTTAGGGGGATGCACGAAAAAATCGTACCCAACCCCGCGTTTCCACCCAGCAGAGCGGCACAGCGAGTACGCTCTGGCGCCTCAGCGACGGTTTTAGACAGCGATTTTAAGAGGCCAGCGCCGCCGCAATCTGAGGAATCAGCGCCTCAAAAGCACGCGCACGGTGGCTAATCGAGTTCTTAATCTCGGCGGGAATCTCAGCGCAAGACTTGCCAGCGTACTGCCCCTCATACAGGGCGTTCTCACCGTTCAGCTCCACGGGGCGCAGAATCGGGTCGTAACCGAAGCCGCCCTCCCCCGCCGGTGCGGTCAGCAGCTCACCGGGCAGCTCGCCGTACTCGACCGCCTCAAAACCGCTCGGGGAGGCAACCGAGGCCGCGCAACAGAACTTCGCGCCGCGGTGCTCGGCAGAAATATCGCTCAGCTGAGCCAGCAGCAGGTTCAGGTTCGCGGTGTCATCGCCGTGGCTACCCGCCCAGCGCGCCGAGAAAATACCGGGAGCGCCGTTGAGCACATCCACCGACAGACCGGAATCGTCAGCAATAGCGACCAGGCCGGTTGCCTCGGCAACAGCACGAGCCTTCAGCAGGGAGTTCTCAGCGAAGGTCACGCCGGTCTCGGGAACATCGGGTGCGTTCACGCTGGAGGCGTCAACCACCTGGGTGTCAACGTCCAGGCCGTCAATGCGTCCGCGCAGAATTTCGCGCAGTTCCTTGAGCTTGCCCTTATTGTGGCTTGCCAGAACAATCTTTGCATCTGCCATAGTTTCTCCTTGTCGACGGAACTAGTTACTGGGACGGGTTAGTGTGCCAGTGCTTCACGCTGAATCTGAGCCAGCTCGGCGGTGCCTTCCAGAGCCAGGTCGAGCAGGCTGTTGAGCTCGTCGCGGTCGAAAGGCGCGCCCTCGGCGGTGCCCTGAACCTCAACGAACTTGCCGCTGCCGGTGACGACCACGTTCATGTCGGTCTCGGCGCGAACGTCCTCGGTGTAGGGCAGATCCAGCATGGGGGTGCCGTCAATAATGCCCACCGAAATTGCGGACACCGAATCGATCAGCGGGTTCGCCTTAGCGGGCAGAATCTTCTGCTCCTTCGCCCAAGAAATAGCATCAGCCAGCGCCACGTACGCGCCGGTAATAGAAGCGGTGCGGGTGCCGCCGTCAGCCTGCAGAACGTCACAGTCGAGCACGATGGTGTTCTCGCCCAGCTCATCCATGTTGATGACCGCACGCAGGGAGCGACCAATCAGGCGAGAAATCTCGTGGGTGCGGCCACCCACGCGGCCCTTGAGCGACTCGCGAGAAGAACGGGTGTTGGTGGCGCGCGGCAGCATCGCGTACTCGGCGGTCACCCAGCCCTTACCTTCGCCCTTGAGCCAGCGCGGCACGCCCTCAGTGAAGGATGCGGTGCACAGCACGCGGGTGTTGCCGAACTCGATGAGGGCGGAGCCCTCAGCGTTGCGGGACCAGCCGCGGGTAATGGTGATGGGGCGCAGCTCGTTGAGGGCGCGGCCGTCTTCGCGGGTTGCAGTCATGGGTTCTCCTTGAATCTGTCTGCGGAATCTGTGTCTGTCTGTTGACTCTATGTCGAAAGGCAGGCGGAGCTGAGCGCAGTTTGCACTAGTCCAGCTCGTTTTAGCTTAGCTCGGGTTTGGCCTAGTCCAGCTCGGGCTTGGGCAGCGCAATCGCGGTGTTCAGCGGCGGATCGAGCACCTCCACCACGTTCAGGGTGGACGTGACCGGGTGAGCCTCCGTCGGGCGCGGGTAGATGCGGTAGCTTGCCGCCATTTCGGCAATGCCGACCGGGCCGGAGAAAGCACTGCGCGCCTCCGCGCGGGCGATGTCCGGGTCGTTCCACACGGGCAAGTGGGTTAGCAGCAGGTTACGCACGCCCGCCTCCGTGGCGGCTTCGCCGGCGCGCTTGCCGGTCAGGTGAATACCGCGCAGGGCGTCGTCGCGACCCTCCTGGTAGGCTGCCTCGCAGAGGAACAGGTCAGCGCCGCGCGCAGCCTTGACCAGCCCCTCGCACAGGTCGGTATCGCCCGAGTACGAGAACACGGTGTGGCCCTCGCGGTCGTTGCAGGTGATGCGCAAGGCGTACGGATCCTTCGAGGGGTGAACCACACGGAACGGCTCCACGCGGAAGGGACCAATCTGGACGGGCTCACCCTCAGTCCAGGTGTGGTACTCGAACTCGGTGCTCATGCCCGGATCCGGGTCCAGGCCGTGAGTCGCCGAAAGGTACTCGTTAATCGCGGCGGGACCGTACAGCGGAATGCGACCCTTAGGCCAGCCGCGCGGATCCCACTTGACCGCCACGTGCAGACCGGACAGATCGATGCAGTGGTCCGGGTGCAGGTGCGAAATCAGAATCGCGTCGATATCGCTCAGGTCGATATGGCGCTGGAGCATGCCGAGGGAGCCGTTGCCCATGTCCATGATGATGCGCCAGGTTCGACCCGCGAAGTCCGTGGCGGTGAGCATGTAGCAACTAGCCGGTGAGACGGGGCCGGGAAAGGAGCCCGTGCAACCGATAACGGTTAGACGCATGAGGTGTCGTCCTTAGGGGTGGTGCCAGAAAATTCGGTGCCCGCGACAGTGTGTGCTGCCTCTGCAGGATCTGCCGATTCGTCGAGGGTGATGCTGCGGTGTGCCGCAAGCATTTCGGGGGTGAGTGCCGCCAGCGAGCCGGTCGGGTAGCGTTCCGCCACGGAGCTGGTGTGGCGCACGTTGGTGACCTCGGGGCCGAGGAAGCGGCGTGCCAGCTGCGAGAACGTCTCAGATTCGCCGGTGGCGAGGAATTCGTGGTGCGGGTTTTCCGCGGGGACCGGGCTTTCAATGGCGTGGTTGAGCAGTTCGCGGTACACGTCCTTCGCGGTCTCATCCGCGGAGGAAACCAGGGTGACGTCCTCACCCATAATGTAGGAAATCACGCCGGCCAGCAGCGGGTAGTGGGTACAGCCGAGCACGAGGGTGTCCACGCCGGCGTCCTTGAGCGGCTGCAGGTACTCGCGGGCGGTCTCCAGCAGCTCGGGGCCGGAGGTAATGCCCTTCTCCACGAACTCCACGAAGCGCGGGCACGCCACCGAGTGCACTTCAAGGTTCGGGGTAATCGCGAAAGTGTCCTCGTAGGCGCGGGAGGTGACGGTCGCCTCCGTCGCAATCACGCCGATCTTGCGGTTACGGGTTGCGGCGAGCGCACGGCGGGCGGCGGGCTGAATCACCTCGATGACGGGGATGCCGTACTGGCGGGTGTAGCGTTCGCGGGCGTCGCGGAGCACCGCTGCGGAGGCGGTGTTGCAGGCGATGACGAGCATTTTCACGCCGGAGTCGACGAGTTCATCCATGATGCGCAGCGCGTTGGCGCGTACTTCTGCGATTTTGAGGGGACCGTAGGGGCCGTGGGCGGTGTCGCCGACGTAGATGATGCGTTCGTGAGGCAGCTGGTCCATGATGGCGCGTGCCACGGTGAGTCCGCCAACGCCGGAGTCGAAGACGCCGATGGGTGCCGCGGCGGTGGGGCCTACGGGCGCGGGGCTTCCCCAGGGGGTGCGGGCACGGTAGGGATTTGTTGCGTCGATGCTGTCACTCATGTGTCACCTACACTTCGTTATCGGTCGGGTACCACGTTCTATGCTAACTCGCTAAGGTTACCCTTTTAGTCCGTTGAGCGGTTATATGAGTCGAGAACCACCATTATGTGGTTGTATATGACGATAGTTTGAAGGGAATTTGAAAAATTCGTTCTATTCTTGCTCTTTTTCCCCGCCATCTGCCCCGCCGGACTTTTCCTCTTCTTCGTCGTCCAGCCCGTCGAGCATGGCGAGCATGAGCGAGTCCTGAACCCAGGAGACAAAGTTGTACACCACAGCCATGTACTCTTCTTGGGTCTCAATCTCGGAAGGATCGGTGAACGCCGCAATATCTTCTGCGGTGTCTTCGTCCACGATGTAGAGGCGGTCGGCGAGCACCAGGCGAATATCACCGAGCGCGGCAGCCCAGGCGCGGGCGTGTTCTTCGTTCAGGCGCAGGTCGCTGGATTCAATGTCGAAGACGAGCATGGCGAGGTTCGCGCGTTTGGTTTCGCGCAGGTCGCGTTCGGTGTAGCGGCGGTATTCGGTGGCGGCCTCGTCGTCGCTGCTTGCGGCGGGTAGCAGGCGTGCTACGGCACTGTCGGCGGGGATGGTGGGGTTTTCGGTGATGCCGACCAGCGCCTCCAACGGGTCGACGGTGCCGCCGTCGGCGGTGGTATCTGCCGGGCGTAGTAGCGCGCGCACGTCTTCGGCGAGTTCGCGGATCAGGTCGCGTTCGGCGGGTTCGAAGGAGGCGGTGTAGCCTCCGGGGGTGCGGCGGAAGGGTCGCGCCATTAGTTTTCTACTTTCTCGAAGGTTGCCAACAGGCCCCAGGCGTGCATTGCCTGGGTGTGTTTTTCGGCGTCTTCGCGCGAGCCGGTGAAGACGATTGCCTTGCCGTTGTTGTGCACCTGTAGCATGAGCTCTTCTGCGCGGGCGCGGGAGTAGCCAAAGTGGCTGCGGAAGACGTAGGACACGTAGGTCATGAGGTTGACGGGGTCGTTCCAGACGATGACTTTCCAGGGGGTGTCTGTGGCGAGGATGTTCTCCAGGGTGGTGTCGAGGTCGGTGTCCTCGAGGGTTCCGGTGGAGAGGGTCACGGCGGTAGTGTTCATTGGTTTCCTTTGCGGCCGGTTCCCTTTGATTATACGGGCGGGTATGTGTTGCCCCTGTGTTCGTCCTGCGCTACTGCGGTGTTCGTCCTGCACTACCCCGGTGTTCGTCCTGCGTTGCTCCCGCACAGAGTGCTGGTAATTTGTCATACTACAGCACTTAGAGTCAAGAATACTTTATGTTGTGATTGACACGCCGACTCAAGAGGAAAAATACCCTAATCCCCCACTACAATAAACACATGGCTACTACTTCCCTTCTCACCGACCACTACGAACTGACCATGCTCCAGGCGGCACTCGCCTCCGGCGCAGCCAACCGTAAGTGCACCTTCGAAGTCTTCACCCGCCGCCTGCCCGCAGGCCGCCGCTACGGCGTCCTCGCAGGCACCGGCCGATTCCTCGAAGGCCTCGCTAACTTCCGCTTCAACGACGAAGAACTCTCCTTCCTCTCCTCCCGCAACATCGTCAACAAAGAAACCCTCTCCTACCTCGAATCCTTCACCTTCAGTGGCAACATCCGCGGCTACGCAGAAGGCGAAGCGTTCTTCCCCCACTCCCCCGTCATGCAGGTCGAAGGCACCTTCGCCGAAGCATGCGTCCTCGAAACCTACCTGCTGTCCATCCTGAACTTTGACTCCGCCGTGGCGAGCGCCGCCTCCCGCATGAGCGCAGCCGCTGGCAACCGCCCCTGCCTCGAAATGGGTTCGCGCCGCGCCCACGAACGCGCCGCCGTCTCCGCCGCACGCGCCGCCGTGATTGCCGGCTTCGCGGGCACCTCCAACCTGGAGGCTGGCCTGCGCTACGGCCTGCACACCATCGGCACCAGCGCCCACGCCTTCACCCTGCTGCACGACAGCGAACGTGAAGCATTCGAGGCGCAGCTGCGTTCCCTCGGCGCCCGCACCACCTTGCTCGTCGACACCTACAACGTGGACGAGGCGGTCCGCCTCGGCGTGGAACTCGCTGGCGAAGAGCTCGGCGGCGTGCGCCTGGACTCCGGCGACCTGGTCGCCACCGCGGCACGTGTGCGTGAACTGCTCGACTCGCTCGGCAACACCCACACCAAGATCACCGTCACTAGCGACCTGGACGAGTACGCCATCGCATCCCTGGCGGCAGCGCCCGTGGACTCCTACGGTGTGGGTACCAAGCTGGTCACCGGTTCCGGCGCGCCGACCTCCTCCATGGTGTACAAGGTTGTTGAGCGTGAGAACTCCGCCGGTGAAATGCAGCCGGTCGCTAAGGCGTCGGCTGGCAAGGCGTCCATCGGTGGCGCCAAGCGTGCGGCCCGCCGCCTCAACGGCATGGGCATTGCGACCGCCGAGGTTCTGGGCACCCACGAGGACCCGAGCCTGCTCGAGGACACCCGCCCGCTCATGGTGGACTTCGTCCGCAACGGCGAGCTGCTCCCCGGCTTCACCGGCGAGGAAGGCGTGCGCCGCGCAACCGCCCGCCACGTAGCATCCCTGGCTGAGCTTCCTGAAGCTGCCCACCGCCTCTCGGAGGGTGAGCCGATCATTCCGACCGAATTCATCTAAACCACCCTTCTGAGATACTGTTTTCACCTGGCGAATCAGAGTGAAAACTCATTCCTACTTGTAAAGGACAGACATGTCTAAGGCACTGATTATTGTTGACGTGCAGAACGATTTCTGCGCCGGCGGCGCCCTCGCCACCGAGCGCGGTGCGGACGTTGCCGCGCTGATTAGCGAATACGTGGAGAACAACCACCACCGCTACGACGCGATTATTGCCACCCAGGACTGGCATATCGATCCGGGCTCGCACTTCTCTGACACCCCCGACTACGTTGACTCCTGGCCGGTGCACTGCGTCGCCAAGAGCGAAGGCTCGCAGATTCACGAGAACCTGGACACCGACTACATTGAGGCGTACTTCCGTAAGGGCCGCTTCGAGGCAGCCTACTCGGGTTTTGAGGGTCTTCTCGCCCCTGAGGATGAGGTCGCAACCGGCGAGCACGAGCCCGGTGCGGATGCGTCCGAGGACGGCCCGCAGACTCCCCTGTCGGAGTGGCTGGATGAGCGCGGTATCGAGTTCGTCGATGTTGTCGGTATCGCCACCGATTATTGTGTGTCGGCAACCGCTCGCGATGCGGTCGATGCAGGCTACGAGACTCGCGTTCTGGTTGACCTGACCGCGCCCGTGCACGAGGACAAGCTCGACGACGTGGTTGCCGAGCTTGAAGATGAGGGCGTCGAGGTGGTTGAGGTTCTCTAACCTCCACTAGCTCTGCCGATGACTCGCCATTTCAGGCGGGTACTAAAGATACAGAGACGTTGAATACACAGAGGCGGGGAGCCTGGGATGTACTATCCCAGGCTCCCCGCCTCTAGCATGCCCATAACTTATCGTGCCTGCAACCAGCCGAGGTCATGAAACCTCTGCGGTTATGTAGCAGATTGAGCCGCTTACTTAAAGCGGACCTCCACCATGACGGTGCCACCTGCGCAGCCGGTGAGGATGGTGCGGCGGGTGGGGTGTGCGCTGTGTGGTATGAGGTTTTCTTGTATGAGGGTTGAGGGGGTAAATAATTTATACCTTTGTACATTGAGTGCAATATTCATTTTCTGGAGTATAGACACCGAAAAACATTCTCAACTCACCACGCTATGGCCTCGCTCAACCCAGCATTTCCGGGCACGCAAAAGCCCGCGAGCGCATACACACTCACGGGCTTCTACCCCTCAACCTTCAGAGGGCGTTAGACTAACCCTTAGTCTCGCAGAGGTACACCTTGGCCTCGCCGTCATAGACGTTAATGCCAGCCCTCATCGAGTTCATAGAGTTAGAGAGTTCGCCCTGAATAACGCGCGGCGACAGGTACGAACCGCCCGCACCACCGGCACCGGAGAACTGCAGGTAGCTCACACTCTGACGAATACCATCAGGGTTGTTATTCCACTTCTGGATAGTCGTAATAGCAGACAGCGCCAGTGCAGCACCCGAACCACCACCGCCGTAGCCGCCGCCACCGCCTCCGGACATTGCGAACTGGTAACCGTTGAACTCAGCGGCAGTCTCCTCAGCAGAGAATTCGATACGCTCGCCGCCGGGCAGAGTCAGCACTTCAAGGTTCTTCGGGTCATTATTGTCGAGCTGGTAGCTATATGCAACAGCGCCGTTACCACCCTTGGCCTCAAAACCGGAGCCGCCCGCGTTACCTGCGGTCGAAGAGCTGTACAGCACCTGGTTATTCTGGCTGTCGTAGCTAAAGATGTGGTTGGGGCTACCGGTCGGCACCTCGGGCTTAGCTGCGCCCGCGCCACCTGCGCCGTTGTTTCCGCCCTTACCGCCGTCAACAGATACCTTAGTGTTCAGGCTGTGGGTGTAGAACTGGGTTCCCGTGGTGGCATCCTCGCCGCGAGTGCTCAAACCGCTACCCGCAAAGCTGCGGATGGGCGGATCGGTCGGGTGGTAATTCTTCGTCACGCTCGCGTCAAGAACAGCGGGGAAATGCTTAGCATGAGGCGCTGAGGTGTAGGAGTACGTGATGCCGCCGCCACCGCCACCGCCTGCGACAGCGATGACTTCGCCGTCAATCAGCAGTGCCGAGGCACCGCCGCCGGGGTGTCCATAAACCTCAACGGTGCCCTTGGGTCCCTTTTTAAGTTCCCTCCAGTTGAGGGCGCCCGGGTAACGTTTGGTCACTTCAGCCACCACTTCGGCAGGCACGGTGAATCGGGGTGCGTCGCCGCCGTCGCCGTAGCCACGCCCGCCTCGTGCCGGGCCGCCAGTCTTAAGACCATCCGGATGGGGAGTGCGGGCGTCACCGGAGCCGCCACCAGCAATGACACGAACCGTCTGGCCCGGCTTCACCTCAACGATTCCAATCGCGCGGGCACCCGAGCCGCTTTCGTGGCCGGTGTCGCTGACTCCGCCACCACCAAAAATATCGAAGCGGATCCTATGCACGTTAGCGGGGACGGTGAATTCCTCTTCTACACGATAGTCACTATATCCCCTCAAGAACTTGTGGGGGCTTTCGGCAAAGACGCAGTCCAGGGACGCAGCGAACGCGGGAACAGCAGCCGAGGTGGCAATGACGGGGGCTGCCCACGCGGCACCCGCAACGACCCTGCGGCGAGAAATGTAAGTAGACATCAATGTCCTTCGGTGTGGTTAGTTCAGGTGCTCGCTCCCCTACCGCGCGGGGCGGCAGGCTGTGCCGGGCTGATGCTTCCCCGGAAGCGGGGCTCATCAGGTGCTACACTGCCGCCTCAGCTGTGAAGCGGAAAATGTGGTGCTTCAGGTGTGCGTGGTTGGGAAACGGTGACCTGGTGTTTCTCTATATGTGCACCGCTCATGCACTCAGCACTGCCCTTTTATTCATTCTGGCCGGTGTCTAAGAGCGGGGAGGAGTCTACACCGAACCGTGTGTTCGGCGCCGGATGTTACCTCCTCTCCTACCCTACAGGTATAAGGCTCTAGTTGAGGGTCATCTCTGCTTATGCGACCAAATATTACGGGCATGCAAAAGCCCCGCGAGCGCACACACCCGCGAGGCTTTTCTTTACGTTCTATCCACGTTCTAGCGTCGGCCCACGAACCAGTCCGACAGCTTATCGATACGCGCCTGAATCTGCTCAGCAGAAGCCTGCGCAACCGCCGGGCCGCCACAAATCTTACGCAGCTCATTGTGAATCACACCGTGCGGCTGACCCGAACGAATCGACCACGCCGCCACGTTCTTCGCCAGCTTATTGCGTAGCTCCTTCAACTGGCGGTGATCCACCACCGAAGGCGCCGCAGTCGCCGGGCGGCGCGCCGCATGCTCACGCTGATGCGCTCGCAACAGCGTACCGACCTGCTCGGCATCCAGCAGGCCCGGAATACCCAGGAAGTCCTGCTCCTCCTCACTACCCACGGCAAGGTTGCCGGAGGCGAACTCGGCGCCGTCGAACAGCACACCGTGGAAGGACGCCTCGGAGCCGAGCGCCTCGAACTTGCCACGTGCCAGCTGCTCGGAGGCGCGCTCCTCGCGGTTTGCTTCTTCGAGCAGGTGGTCGTCCAGGCCCTCAACCATGGGGTCGATTTCCTGGGGTGCGCCGCGGTCGAGGGCATGGTCGCGTTCCACTTCCATGTCGTTGGCGAGCATCATCAGCTGCGGCACGGACGGCAGGAACACGGAGGCGGTTTCGCCGCGCTTGCGGGCACGCACGAAACGGCCGATAGCCTGGGCGAAGAACAGCGGGGTGCTGGTGCTGGTGGCGTACACGCCCACGGCGAGGCGGGGCACGTCCACACCTTCGGACACCATGCGCACGGCAACCATCCAGCGCTGCATGCCTTCACGGAATTCATCAATTTTTGCGGAGGCTTCACGGTCGTCAGAGAGGATCACGGCGGGGTATTCGCCGGTGATTTTCTGAATCTGTTCGGCGTAGGCTTTGGCGTCCGCATGGTCGGTAGCGATGACAAGCGCACCGGCATCGGGCACGGTGCGGCGCACCTCGGTCAGGCGCTTATCGGCCGCCGCGAGCACGGTCGGAATCCATTCGCCGTTGGGGTCGAGGGCGGTTCGCCACGCCTGGGAGGTGATGTCCTTGGTGAAGCCTTCGCCGAGGTTTGCCGCCATTTCCTCACCGGCGGAGGTACGCCAACGCATCTGGCCCGAGTACGCCATGAAGATGACCGGGCGCACCACGTGGTCCTTCAGCGCGGGGCCGTAACCGTAGGAGTAGTCCGCCTTGGAGCGGCGGATTCCGTCATTGTCGACCTCGTAGGTGACGAACGGAATCGGGGAGGTATCCGAACGGAACGGGGTACCAGTCAGCGCCACGCGGCGGGTCGCATCATCGAACGCTTCACGCAGGCCGTCACCCCAGGAAAGCGAATCACCGGCGTGGTGAATCTCGTCGAAGATTACGAGGGTTTTCGTTTCCTCGGTGTTGCGGGCGTGTAGCTGCGGCTTATTCGCCACCTGCGCGTAGGTCAGCGCCACACCCTTGTAGTGGCGGCTGATGGTCACATCCGCGTTCTTGAAGTTCGGGTCAATGGGAATACCGACCTTCGCGGCGGCGTCTGCCCACTGCTTTTTCAGGTGGTCGGTCGGCGCCACAACGATGAGCTGGCGGACCGTGCCGCGGTTGAATAGTTCCTTGGCGAGGGTCAGCGCAAACGTGGTTTTACCCGCGCCGGGGGTTGCGACTGCCATGAAGTCGCGGGGGTTGGTTTCGAAGTACTTCTGCATGGCTTCTGCCTGCCAGGCACGCAAGCTGACGGAAGTACCCCAGGGGGCGCGGTCGGGGTATGCCGGGGAGAGCTTCGGCTTCACCATACTGTCGAATAGGGTGGGTTCCTCTGCGGGTGCGCTCATTCTCTCCTTCTTCCTCGTCTGCATCTGCTGATTCCTCCCGCCGACTCAGCACAGGGGCGCTTCTCCCCCGTATGGAGGTGGTGGGCACTCTGGTGTTTCTGGTGCTCTGGTGTTCTTAGCGCTCTGGCGGTCCGGGCACAGCGAGGTTAAATTCTAGCACCACATCCGCGGGTTGGGCCGGGCTGTGGTGCAAGAATTTGGTGCTCGTCAGCAAAGTCTCATGAGCGGTGTTGGGCCGTTGAGTCTTGCTGCTGCGGCGTGTTATTTATTCGTATTTATTCAGGCGTATTGTCTGAGGCGTGTCGCCTGGCGCGTATTATTCGCCGGAGCCGTTATCGCCGTCGTTGCCGGGTGCTAGGCCTTCGTAGATTTCCTTGCACTGGGGGCAGACAGGGAACTTCTGCGGGTCGCGGCCGGGTACCCACATTTTGCCGCAGAGGGCGCGCACGGGTTCACCGGTCAGCGCCGATTCGAGGATCTTTTCCTTGCGTACGTAGTGGGAGAAGCGCTCGTGGTCACCGGGCTCAGAAAGCTGGGTTTCTTCGCGTTCGAGCAGGGCGGTACCGCCTGCGGTTCCGGGGCCAAAGGGGTCTTCGATGCCTTCGATCGAGCTCATGTTTCTCCTTGATGATGAGGTGGGATACATAGGGTGAGGGGTGCCGCTGCACGGTTGGGTGATTGGCGCCTTCTCTATTTTAGTAGCAGTTGGGAGGTACTGAGCCCCCGGGCGGTCAATATGGAGGCAGGCCACAGCTGGGCCATAGACTCTTAGGTATTGCGGTGAGCTTCTTTCCGCTAGAAGTTCGGGGCTAGAAAGTTCAGGGCTAGAAATTCGTGCGGCACAGAAAAGGGGGTTCCGTGCCAGGCTTAGTACCTAACACGGAACCCTTCTCTTTTATTCCTGATGTGCGGGAGCTTCGACTCTTATTAGTTCGCCTGGAAGCGTGCCACACGCTCCAGCATCTTGGAGCTGACTTTGTCGTAGCGGTGGCCGCCCCACGCCACGCCGCCCACGAGCAGTGCAGCACCGATCAGCAGCTGAATCAAGCCACCGTAGACGAGGGTCAGCACATCCTGCGTGCCAAAAATGTACACGACAACAGAGATACCGCCGGGCAGGGCACTGAGCATCACCAGAAATATAGAGAGCATCAGCAGCAGTTGCTTAGCAAAGCCGTCAGTGTTCTTCGGGTTCTTGAACGGGTTAGCCCCGGGAGGAGCCACCGGCGGACTGATGAAGGTATCCAGTACGCATCCCACGCCAGCCGCCGCGGCGAACACGCCCAGCTGGTGCATCAGCACGATGGGGACGAGTTCCAGGTGTCCGTTTGCTACGCAGGCGACGAACACCATCACCACCACGATCGGAACCGTCAAGATGCTGTACCCCCAGAGACGACCAAGACGGTCGTCAATACCGCGCAGCGGGGAGAGCACGTGCAGGCTGAATGCGGTGTTGTCGTAGGAGACGAGGTAGCACATGTAGTAGCCGGTGAAGATGGTGCAGAAGTACATCCAGAATCCGAAGAGCTGCATGACGCCGCTATTGATAATCTGGTTGGCTTCAGCCGCGTTACCACCGTTGAAACTGACCTGACTTTCGAAGGAGCCTACAGAGCTCAGGAACAGCGGCATGGCCACCGTCAGCATCAGGTAAATCATGGCGGTGCTTGCGGTCAGCATCTGCAGACGGTTGTCTTTCAGGAATGAGTGCAGGGTTCGTGCCGCCACGGCGCCGCGCGGGGTTGCGGGGAAGCGAGCGAACAGGCCCAAATCCCCTGCGGCGACTTCAGCTGCGCTCGCGTGGTGGGCGCTACCGCCCACATTCGCCATGGAGCGTGCAAGGTTCTTACCCCACAGCCACCATCCACCAGCCAGGTAGACAAGGGTCAGAGCCAGGCAGCCAAGGGCGGCACCCATATTGCCGGTCGCCATAAAGTAGGGCACGGCGAACGCGGAACCGAAGGGGGTCACGCCCAGCCACGGCAGGTAGGGCAACACTTCTTCCCAATGATTGGTCAGGTAAATCATCGTTCCGCCGAAGATGAAGCCGGCACTCATCAGTAGCATTGCGGCAACGATCATCAGAGTGTTGGCGATGCGCGGGTTATCGTTCAGCACCATGCCCAGGCGGTTGGCGAGACGTGCCCACACCATGAGGTTGGCAAGGCCGAGCACGCAGCAGATGAGGTACACGATCAGCGCGAGCGGCTGCGATATAAACGCGATAGCACCCAGCAGCACGGCAATGATGCTGGCGATGCCGGGGATACCCACGAACCCCCCGAGGAACTGACCCTTCTGCAGGGTGGAGGGCTTGATGGGGAAGAGCACGAATCGGCTCTCGTCCAGGGTGCCGTCGAGTCCGCTAAAGAAGATGGGGACGATAGCCCAGGCGAGCGCCACAACGGTGCCCACAAGGAGGGTTCCGAGCTGACCGTATTCGGGGACCTTCGAATTAGCAATCACGTATGCGGAGCCGAGGCCGAAGAGCATACCGCCCGCATAGAGCGCCGCAAAAATCAGGCCGATGAGCGCCCAGATGCTACGGCGGAAGGAGGCGAGCACATACTGCCACTTTAGTGAGACGAGGTGCCCAACCATGACAATCCTTCCGAGGAGGTGCGGCCGCCGACCAGCTGCACGAATCGTTCTTCAAGGCTCATGCCGGCGCGTACTTCATCGACGGTTCCGGCGGCGAGAATACGGCCGGAGTCCATGACGGCTACGTGATCGCACAGGCGCTGGACAAGGTCCATCACGTGCGAGGAGATGATGACGGTACCGCCGGAGGCAACGAAGCCGCGCAGAATGTCCTGAATATTAGCGGCAGAAACCGGGTCGACTGCCTCGAAGGGCTCGTCCAGAATCAGCACGGAGGGTGCGTGGACGAGCGCGGCGGCGAGCGCAATCTTCTTGGTCATACCGGCGGAGTAGTCGGCAACGGCACGGCCCGCAGCGTCGGTCAGGTCCATTGCGGTGAGCAGGTCCTTGACGCGGGATGCGACAGTTTCCTTATCGATTCCGTGCAGGTAGCCGGAGTAGGTGATGAGCTGCTCGCCGGTGAGCTTGTCGAAGAGGTGCACGCCGTCGGGCAGCACACCCAGGTGTGCTTTGGCCTTGAGCGGGTCGGCCCACATGTCGATGCCTCGCACGTATGCGGTGCCTTCGCTGGGCATGAGCATGCCGGTGACCATGGAGATGGTGGTGGTTTTACCGGCACCGTTGCGGCCGACCAGCCCGTAGAAGGATCCGGAGGGGATATCCAGGTTGATGCGGTCGACGGCGACCTTCTGACCAAATGCCTTAGTGAGGCCGCGGATTTCGATGGCGGGGCGGGCGCCAGCGGTCGGTGCGGTCTGCGGGGTGACGGGTAGCTGCGGTGCTACCGACGCGGGAACTACAGCTTCCGGAGCTGCAGATTCGGGGACTATAGCTTGAGGTACTGCCGCGGCGGGTGCTGCCTCTACTGCGGTCTCTTGTACCGGGTTCTGCGGTGAACCTGGCTCATGCGAATCGGGGTTCTGAGAAAAGTGACTAGTGTTCATATTTTTACCCTAGCACTCTCATATAAAGGTCGATAGTGTTTGGCGATAAAACCGGCATATTACGCATCCGTCATGCAGTATATGGACATTTCGGAGTGCTATACGTAGCGTCCTAGCGCGCTATCGGTCAGGTTGGGATGTCTGCTCTCCCCCGCCTGAAAATCGCAAAAACCGCAAATGCAGAACGGGCTACCGCCCACCCCACATCACGAGTGCAGGGGTAGACGATAGCTCGTCCGTATTCAACGTTTCAGCCGCCTAGATTAGCCAGAGCTAGCTAGACCGGCTCATGACGTTTCCCGGGCGACAGCTGTTTTTAGAACAGCGCCATGGTCAGTGCCGCACGCGCCTTGACGGTGCGCGGGTCAGATGCACCCACCACGTCGAAGAGCTGCACGAGGCGCTCGCGCACGCGCGCCTTATCGTCGGGACCTACCGCGCTGAACAGGCGCAGCAGACGGTTGTACGCGTCCTCCACGTGGCCGCCGACCAGGTCCAGGTCAGCTACGTTGAACGCGGCGTCAATGTTCATGGGGTCTGCCGCGGCCGCCGCACGTTCGGTTGCCATGTCCAGGTCCTTCACGCGGGCGAGCAGTTCAACCTGTTCCAGGCCGAGCTTCGCTTCCTTATCGCCGGGGTTCTCGGTGATTGCCTTGCGGTATGCGGCGCGGGCGCCCTCCAGGTCGCCGCGGTCGAGGGCGGCGACGGCTTCTGCGTGCAGGGGCGGCAGGGGCTTTTCGTCGTCGGGAACGACCGGGTCGAAGCCGCCGGGCAGCTGGTACTGTGCCGCGAGCTGCAGAACCTGGGAGAGCACATCGCCGAGGTCTTCTGCGCTGACCGGGCCGGTGTAAATCGGTGCCGGGCGGCCCGCCAGAACGGCAACGCCCGCGGGCACGCCGCTCACGCCGAATGCCTGGGCAGCTTCGGGGAGCTTGGTGACGTCCACGGCGGCGCAAATCATGCTACCTGCGGCGGAATCAACGAGCTTCTGTACGCCTTCGAGCATCTGCAGGGAGGAGGGCGAGTGCGGCGCGTAGAGCGTAAAAATCACGGCACCCTGGCTGGAGAGCTGAACGAACTTCTGGAACTCTTCCGGGGTGTTGACCTCGTAGCGCCAGGTGGGAGCGGAGGGGGTCTGCTCGCCGCCCTGTTCACCAGCAGACTGTGCCGCTGCGTTCTGTGCCCCGGCATTGGGGTTCAGTTCCATGGCGTTGCGTACGGAGGCGGGAATCTCCTGCGCTACCCCGTTCTGCACAGCCCCGTTCTGCGCTGCACCACCCTGCGCGACGTTACCCTGTGCCGCGTTCTGGGATGCGCCGCGGTCTGCCGGATCAAAAATAATGCTCATCCTGGGCTCCTTTACGTTCTGTACCTATTGTTGCGTGCGGGCTAGATCCTTCACGCGTTCCTTCCTCTATTATCCCCACAACGCGCCGTTGCGAGCGCCCGTTCTCTGTCGCCTACGCTCTGAGCTCATGTAAGGGGATAGCGTTTGGGCTATTGCCCGATCCGCCCCGCAAATATCTCTCCGACATGCACTCCCTTGCCCTTGGGATTCACCGTGGACGCCGTAACAAAGTAAACCAGCCGGTAGAATGGCACAGTAGAGAAAAAATACCCGGAATGATCCGGAAAGGAAGAGCATGAGCGAGAAGAAATCCTCAGCAGCTCCCGAAGAGACGACCTCGTCCTCCGAGACGCGCAAGAAGGAATCCCTCACCGACCAGCTAACGGAGACCTTCAGCGAGATAACCGAAAGCATTAGCCAGGTGCGTTCCAACCGCCGCCGCGCGTCCATGCCTCCTACGGATACTATTCCGGTGGTCCCCGCCGCTTCTGAAGATGCGCCTCCCGCCCCGAAGGTGGTCGGCAACGGCAAGACCTCCATGATGCACAACCCGGTCGCGTTTGGTTTCCTCATGACCGTGGGCGTGGGTCTGGCGCTCTTCGCCTACTACATTTTCAATAATGTGGGTGCCCTGGTGGGCTGGGTGACCGGCGCTATTTTCATTGCTCTGGGTCTGGATCCGATTGTGCGTCGCCTGGAGTCGTGGGGCATTAAGCGCGGTATCGGCGTGATTGCTGTGCTTGCTGGTTTTGCTGGCGCCGTGACCGGTCTGGTCATGACGATTGGCCCGGTTATTAGCGAGCAGGCTTCTAAATTTATCCAGTATGCGCCGGGTATTTATCAGAACACGATTGATTCTGATTGGTACCACGAGCTTGATCAGCGCTTTAATATCAGCACCTGGGTGAATGAGAACGTCCCGAAGTTCTTGGAATCAACGTTCTCCTCTTCGCAGGTCAATAGCTTCATGTCGAGCCTGGTTTCTGCGGGTTCTACCCTGGCGCAGAGCGTGACCGGCGTGATTATTGTGCTGTTCCTGTCCCTGTACTTCCTCACCTCGATGGACACTATCAAGGCGTGGGGTGTGCGCCTGGCGCCGGCGTCTAAGCGTGTGCGCGTCAAGTACATTACCGACAAGATTACCGAGTCGGTGGGTAACTACGTGATGGGTCAGGCTCTGGTTGCTGTTCTGAACGCTTTTGTGGCGTTCTTTATTATGCTGTTTGTGGGCTTTAGCTTCCCGCAGTTGATGGCTTTGGTCGTCATGATTCTGGCGTTCATTCCGCTGGTTGGTGGCGTGATTGCGCTGATTTTGACCTCGCTGATTCTGCTGACCCAGGGCTGGAGCCTGGCGCTGTGGTTTGCGGTGGCGTACTTCCTGTACTTGCAGGTGGAGGCATACCTGATTTCTCCGCGTATTATGGCTCGCGCTGTGTCGGTCCCTGCCGGTGTTGCGATTATTTCGGTGGCTGCCGGTGGCGCGCTCTGGGGCGTGCTGGGCGCACTGATTGCTATTCCGGCGGCGGCTTCCATGCTGATTCTGGTGCGTGAGGTGTTCATTCCTCGCCAGGACCAACTGTAGTCATCTCCAGCTGTAGTCACCGCCCAACTGTAGTCACCTCCAGTTGTAAACAGTTGTAGGTTATCTACGCTCTCGCTACTCTTCCCGTGGGGGCACGCATCCCGTATAGATACGAAGGCGGCGGCTTTGGATGTTCTATCCAAAGCTGCCGCCTTGATATTTTTATGCCGTGTTTTTATGCCGAACCTTAAAGCTCAGTGATTTCTTCTGCCACGGGGCCGGTGTATTCGGTAGGCAGTTCGGTGGGTGCACCGGTTACGATGCTGACCACGGTGTTGAGGACCTGCTGCACGGACTTCTCGCCCACCCACAGGTGCTTGCACCCCTCAAAGGGGATCACCCGAGTGCGCGGTACAGCCGCAAAACGCTCACGCGCTGCCGGAGGCTGCAGGTAGTCGTCGTGCTCGGGCACCAGCGCGTACAGCGGGTTCGAGATTTTGTTCCACTCGTCCAGCTCAGCCGGGTGCACGCGGTGCAGCGGCGGGGAGAGCAGAATAGCGCCGGTGAACTCGTTCGCGTATTCGGGCGCGTACTTGAGCACCAGCTCGGTGCCGAAGGACCATCCGACCAGCCAGGGGTTCGGCAGGGCGCGCTCGCGTACAAACTTCAGGATTGCGTCGAAGTCCTTCTTCTCGGCAAAGCCGCCGTCAAAGACGCCTTCGCTGGTGCCGCGAATCGAGGAGGTGCCGCGAGTGTTGAAACGCAGCACCGCAATGTTCGACAGCGCCGGCAGGCGGAAAGACGCCTTCTTGTACACGTGCGAGTCCATGTAGCCGCCGTGGGTGGGTAGCGGGTGGAAGGTCACCAGGGTTGCCTTGACCTCGCCTTCGGGCAAGGCGAGTTCACCGACGAGGCGCTTGCCGTCCGCGGTGGTGACGGTAAAATTCTCGCGGCGTGCAGGAAGCACAGTACGTGCCTTAATGGGGGTGGGCTCAGCGGCGGTGCTGAAGACGTAGCGGGCGGGATCGAATTCCTGCTCGCGGGTGATATCGGCGGTGTTGCTCATTGCGTTCCTTCAAGAAATGGATTCGAGAATATGGTCTTGGGCTGCACCTCAAGTGCAGTGTTCAGCCTATTTGCGGCGGGTGCGCCAGCAGTGCTGATGCCAGTGCCTGCGCTCGTCAATGGCGCGGCTACGGCCCATCGTGTGGCTTTCTTGCCACACCACCAGGTGTGCTGTTCTGGGCGGAATCGGGCGGTAGCATTCGGGGCAGGTGTAGGTTTTTTGGGCGTTGACGGCGGGAATGTATTGCACCAGCCAGTCACCGTATCGGTCACGTTCCAATCGGGGTGCAGGGTCCAGAATCCTGCTGATATCACGCCCTGCGGGTGCTTGACGGTGCCACTTATCGCTGGTGGTGCCGGATGCTCGCCTGCCGGGGTGATTCTTACGTGCCATGAGCCCTATTCTACCGCGCCGCTCAGCTATCTCTGCCTACCCGTCTCACACCTGTTCGCTCTACGCTCTTCCTCATACTGGCGTGGTACTCATACTGAGGCGGTACTCCCCCGCTCTGTGCCGCACCTCCCTACTGTGCCCCATCCGTGACCTGTACCAAGCTCAGGTTCCCTAGCTCATACCCTCACCTGCTAGAGCCAAACACTCGTACCTGCTAGAGTGGACGGATGCGTATTGTCATTGCTGAATGCTCCGTAGATTATGAGGGCCGCCTCCGCGCCCACCTGCCCCGCGCTACCCGCCTGCTGATGGTCAAGAATGACGGCTCCGTCCTCATTCACTCCGACGGCGGTTCCTACAAGCCTCTGAACTGGATGAGCCCTCCCTGTTCCCTGCTGGTGGCTGAGCGTGAGGACGTTCCGCAGAGCATCCGTGAGGACCTGGAATCCGATGTTCAGCAGCTGTGGACCGTTCAGGCAGCTAAGAGCGATGACCGACTCATGATTCGTATCTACAAGATTGAGCACGAGCACACCGTCGACCTGGGTGTTGACCCAGGCCTCATCAAGGACGGTGTGGAGGCTGACCTGCAGCGTCTGCTCGCCGAGCAGATCCACACTCTCGGTGAGGGCTATTCGCTGGTACGCCGCGAGTACCCGACCGCTATCGGTCCGGTAGACATCATGGCGAAGGATGCGCACGGCGTCTCCGTGGCGGTCGAGCTCAAGCGTGTGGGCGATATTGACGGTGTGGAGCAGCTGACCCGTTACCTGGAGCTGCTCAACCGTGACCCGCTGCTAGCTCCGGTGCGCGGCGTGTTTGCGGCGCAGACGATTAAGCCGCAGGCTCGTACCCTGGCTGAGGACCGCGGCATCCGCTGCGTCAGCCTGGACTACGACGCGATGCGCGGCGTGGACGATTCGGCTGACCGCCTGTTCTAAACGACTCTAGCTAGGCGGCTACACATAGTTTGAGGGGCGCCTCCCGATACATGGGAGGCGCCCCTTTTCTGTGCGCATTATCTTTCTATGCACGCTGTCGTTCTGCACGCGCGCTCTTTCTGGGCCCATGCTCTACCCCCGGATACACCAATCGCCGGTGCCCCTCCCCTTTCAGGGTGGAACACCGGCGAGGTGTACACAGCGGTCAATTCCCTCTGTAGAGAACCGACTTTAAATCTGTGCGTGCTTTGCAGCGATGGTCACGTGATCGTTCGAGACGGTCAAGAAACCTGCGTTGAGGATGGTCTTAATGGGCTCACCATCAACAGGTTCAATGAGCAGCTCGCCGTCCTGTGCCAGCAGCGTGCAGGTGGGGATCATGCCCGGCAGGATGCCGAGGTCACCGCTGACGGAGCGTGCACGAACGTACTTCGCTTCGCCAGTCCACACGACGCGTTCGCGGGAAACAACTTCAACTTTCAGAGCCATGATTACTTAGCTCCAGTCTGTGCCTTGATTTCCTCGTAGCGGCGCATAACGTCGTCCATACCACCAATGTTGTAGAACGCCTGCTCGGGGATGTGGTCGACATCGCCGTTGCAGATCATCTGGAAGGACTCGATGGTGTCCTTCAGCGGAACGGTCGAACCCTCGACACCGGTGAACTGCTTTGCAGTGTAGGTGTTCTGGGAGAGGAACTGCTCGATACGACGTGCACGTGCCACGACAATCTTCTGCTCCTCGGAGAGCTCGTCCACACCCAGAATCGCGATGATGTCCTGCAGTTCCTTGTTTTCCTGCAGAATAGCCTTCACGCGAATTGCGGTGTCGTAGTGCTCCTGACCGATGTACTGTGCGTCCAGAATTCGGGAGGTGGAGGACAGCGGGTCAATTGCCGGGTACAGACCGCGCGATGCGATTTCACGAGAGAGCTCGGTGGTCGCATCCAGGTGCGCGAAGGTGGTTGCCGGCGCCGGGTCGGTGTAGTCATCCGCAGGCACGTAAATTGCCTGCATGGAGGTGATGGAGTGACCGCGGGTGGAGGTAATACGCTCCTGCAGCAGACCCATTTCGTCCGCCAGGTTCGGCTGGTAACCCACTGCGGAGGGCATGCGGCCCAGCAGGGTGGAAACCTCAGAACCTGCCTGAGTGAAACGGAAGATGTTGTCGATGAACAGCAGCACGTCCTGGTTCTGAACATCGCGGAAGTACTCCGCCATGGTCAGACCGGTCAGTGCCACGCGCAGACGGGTTCCCGGGGGCTCATCCATCTGGCCGAATACAAGAGCGGTGTCCTTCAGAACGCCTGCTTCTTCCATTTCGACCCACAGGTCGTTACCCTCACGGGTACGCTCGCCAACACCGGTGAACACGGAGGTACCACCGAAGTTACGAGCCACACGGGTAATCATTTCCTGGATCAGCACGGTCTTACCCACGCCTGCACCACCGAACAGACCAATCTTACCGCCCTTGATGTAGGGGGTCAGAAGGTCGATGGACTTAATACCGGTCTCCAGCATTTCGGTGGAGCCTTCCAGCTCTGCGAAGCCGGGAGCGGCACGGTGGATCGGCCAGTAGGTGTCAGCCTTGATCTCGGAGTTCGGCACGTCGAGTGCGTCACCGAGAACGTTAAAGATGTGGCCCTTCACGCCGTCACCAACGGGGACGGAGATCGGTGCGCCGGTGTCGACTACAGCCTGACCGCGGACCAGGCCGTCAGTCTGCTGCAGGGAAATAGCGCGAACGATCGAGTCGCCCAGGTGCTGTGCGGTCTCGAAGGTGATGGTGCGGGTGCGACCGTCGAGGGTCAGCTCGGTGGTCAGAGCGTTGTAAATCTCGGGGACCTGACCGGCGGGGAACTCGACATCGACCACGGGGCCGATGACGCGGGCAATACGACCCGTTGCGCCCTGAGTCGGTGCGGAGACCGATTCGTTGTAGGTGGCAGTCATATTTCTCACTTACTTAGAAAGTTTGGACAGTTGATGGCTTCGTTGGCGTACCAATACTAGGAGCCGAGGGCGTCTGCGCCGCCCACGATTTCGGAGAGCTCCTGAGTAATTTCCGCCTGACGTGCGTTGTTCATCAAACGGGTGTACTTGGTAATCAGCGTCTCAGCGTTGTCACCTGCGGTCTTCATTGCGCGCTGGCGGGATGCCAGCTCACTTGCTGCTGCCTGCAGGAGGCAGGAGAAGATACGCGATGCAATGTAGCGCGGCAACAGCGCGTTGAGCACTTCCTCAGCGGAGGGCTCGAACTCGAAGGATGCCGCCTGCTCGTACTCAGCCTTGGTCAGTTCCTGGTCGGGAACGATTTCCTCGCCCATAGCCTTTGCGTCACCCACGTGGATGGGCAGCAGGCGCAGAATCTTGGGTTCCTGAACAACCATCGACTTGAACTCGGTGTATACGATGTGCAGTTCGTCCACGCCGCCCTCTTCGAAGGGCAGGTCGTAGGCTTCGAGCAGCGCGTCACGAATCTCGACGGCGGTTTCGACGCGAGGTGCATCGGTGTGGCCCTCCCACGCACGGGCGTAGGGGCGCTCACGGAACTCGAAGTAAGCCTTTGCCTTACGACCAACCAGGTACAGCTGTACCTCCTGGCCGTTAGAGCGCAGCCTCTCAATCAGAGATTCGGTACGACGCAGGATAGCGGAGGAGTACGAACCTGCCAGACCGCGGTCACTGGTAACAACCAGGATTGCGGAGCGGCGGTGTTCGTAGGCTTCGGACTCGTTCGGCTTGTGAATCAGCGGGTGCTTAATACCGTGCTGAGTCGCAACCGCAGTCACCACGCGGGTCAGAGCGTTCGCGTAAGGTCCGGCTGCCTGAGCAGCGTTACGAGCCTTGTTAATGCGGGAGGTCGCGATCATCTCCATCGCCTTGAAGATCTTCTTCATAGACGACGTCGAAGCAATCTTCTGTCGGTAAACCCTAATCTGGGCTCCCATAGAGCTTCCTTTCTCCTTGCTTTCTGCCCCGCCCCAGCCTCATAGCTGAGGCGGGGAGAAGGCGAGGACTAATCGCTAACCGATGGTTTCCTGAGTGATGTCGCTATCGCGAGCTGCCTTGTGCTCCTCGTGACCTGCGTCGACGAGGTGGCTGCTGCCCTCAGACTTGAAACCCTGCTTGAAGTCAGCAACTGCGGACTTCAGAGCTGCAACGGTGTCATCCTCAAGCTTGCCGGAGGAAGCGATATCGGTCAGTACCGAGGTCTTGTGACGCAGGTACTCGATGAATCCTGCCTCGAAGCGCAGCACGTCGGAAATCTCGATGTCGTCGAGGTGACCGGAGGTACCAGCCCAAATGGAGACAACCTGCTCTTCAACTGCGTACGGGGTGTACTGCGGCTGACGCAGCAGCTCGGTCAGGCGAGAACCGCGGGTCAGCTGTGCCTTGGTAGCGTCGTCCAGGTCGGATGCGAACATTGCGAACGCTTCCATTGCACGGTACTGTGCCAGCTCCAGCTTCAGGGTACCGGAGACCTTCTTCATAGCCTTGGTCTGTGCGGCACCACCAACACGGGAGACGGAGATACCGACGTCGACTGCCGGACGCTGGTTAGCGTTGAACAGGTCGGACTGCAGGAAGATCTGGCCGTCAGTAATGGAGATGACGTTGGTCGGAATGAAGGCGGAAACGTCGTTTGCCTTGGTCTCAATGATCGGGAAGCCGGTCATCGAGCCTGCGCCCAGGTCGTCAGAGAGCTTAGCGCAACGCTCCAGCAGGCGGGAGTGCAGGTAGAAGACGTCACCGGGGTATGCTTCACGTCCCGGCGGGCGGCGCAGCAGCAGGGACACAGCGCGGTATGCTTCTGCCTGCTTCGACAGGTCGTCGAAGATGATGAGGACGTGCTTGCCACCGTACATCCAGTGCTGGCCGATAGCCGAACCGGTGTAGGGTGCCAGGTACTTGAAGCCTGCTGCGTCAGATGCGGGAGATGCCACGATGGTGGTGTACTCCAGCGCGCCGCGAGTCTCAAGGGTGTGGCGGACAGCTGCAATGGTGGATGCCTTCTGGCCAACAGCCACGTAGATGCATCGAACCTGCTTCTCGGGGTCACCGGAAGCCCAGTTGTCCTTCTGGTTCAGAATGGTGTCGATCGCGATAGCGGTCTTACCGGTCTGGCGGTCACCAATGATCAGCTGACGCTGACCGCGACCGATCGGAATCATCGAGTCGATTGCCTTCAGACCGGTCTGCAGCGGCTCGTGAACCGACTTACGCTGGGTCACGCCGGGAGCCTGCAGCTCCAGTGCACGGCGACCTTCGGACTCAATGGGGCCCAGGTCATCGATCGGGTTACCGAGGGGGTCAACAACGCGACCGAGGTACGCGTCGCCAACGGGCACCGAGAGGACCTCACCGGTGCGGTGTACGACCTGGCCCTCTTCAATACCGGTGAAGTCACCCAGGACAATCACACCAATATTGCGGGTATCCAGGTTCTGTGCGAGGCCGAGGGTGCCGTCTTCGAAACGAAGCAGCTCATTCGCCATAACCGAGGGAAGGCCCTCGACACGAGCGATACCGTCGGAGGCCGATACAACTCGACCCACCTCAACACGTTCTGCATTGCCGGGTTCGTAAGACGCTGCAAACTCGTTCAGCGCATTACGGACATCTTCGGCATTGATGGTCAGTTCGGCCATCTTGTGTCCCTGCTCTCTCATTGTGGTTGCGTTCCGTCAACGGAACCAACCGAAACTTGCAATTCGGGTTGAACGGGCGGGCAATGCCGCCGCTTCTGCGAAGGAGGCATCAGCCACGCACCCGCTACCCGAGGTATCTTCTAAATCACCGTTGCGACGAACGGTTCAGCGTCGCTAGCTTGAGCCGCTAGCCGATGGAACGAGTCAGGTCGGACATGCGGGTCTCGACGGTACCGTCGATCACCTCGTCGCCCACCTGAACACGCAGACCGCCCAGAACGGCGGGGTCCACCGAAACGTCGAGCTTCAGCTCACGGCCGTACACGGCGTTGAGCGCGCGACCGAGACGTTCAAGCTGTGCCTGCGACAGCGCAATCGCGCTAGTTACTCGCGCAATGTAACGGTTCTGTCGCGTGACGATGATTTCTGCGAACTCATCGGCTACCCGTGCAGCGTGACGGCCGCGGGGGTTGGAGCCAACTCGTTCGAGCAGAAGCACACCTTCGGCGGTGGTGGCGGGGCCACCGAGCGCCACGGCGAGCTTCTTCTTTGCTTCTTTGCTTGCCTGATGGTCGGACAGCGCTTCCTGCGCCTGAGCGTTGGAATCAACGGTACGCACAAAGGTGAGTAGTTCGTTGAGCACCTCGTCCAGGGCATCCACGCCACCGCGAGACTGAGCCGATGCGGTCACGGCGAGCACTGCTGCACGTTCCAGGGCGTTCGCCAGATCAGCATCATCAGACCAGCGCTGAGCCACCGCATTGGTGAGCACAGCCATAGCCTGCGAAGAGATCTTGCCGCCGAAGACGGTGTTAGCGATACCCTGACGTGCTGCTGCATCACGCGAAGAATCGGTGACAGCACGGCGCAGGGTGCCGTTGTGGTCGAGAACATCAACCACAGCGAAAAGCTCGCTCGCCAGGTTCAGGGGCTGCAGGGAAGCGTGAGCTTCCAGCACCTCTTCCACCTTGCTCAGTGATTCAGTAGATACTCCTGCCATTACCGAGCCGCACCTGCGTTCTGCTTCTCGGTTTCAAGGTCAGCAAGAAAACGATCTACCACACGGGCCGATCGCTCATCATCGTTGAGGGCTTCGCCCACAATCTTGCCGGCAAGGGTCGTAGCAAGAGTGCCAACCTCGGAACGGAGGGACACTGCTGCTGCCGCACGCTCTGCCTCGATAGCCTTTGCTGCATTATCGCTAATGCGCTGAGCCTCAGCGGTTGCACGCTCGCGAGCATCGGCAATGATTGCCTCGCCCTCTGCGCGTGCCTCTTCACGAATCTTCTGAGCCTCCAGTCGAGCGCTTTCGAGCTGCTGGGTGTACTCATCGCGAGCCGCTGCAGCCTCTGCCTGTGCCTTCTCGGCCTTGGCAAGGCCACCTTCGATTGCTTCCTTACGGTCCTGGTAGATCTTCTCGAACGCCGGGACAACGTACTTAGCAACGATGTAGTAGAGGATCAGGAATCCGATGAGGGTAATGACAATTTCCCCGACGTCGGGAATCAGGGGGTTCGAAGTTGCCTCCGCTCCCCCTTCGCTTGCCAGATAAATCATGGAGGGAATCCTGTTCTATGGGATGGGTCGTTTAGGATGTGGCAGAGCCGGTTACTTGATGAAGACGAGAACCAGGCCCAGAATTGCCAGTGCCTCGACCAGTGCGAAGCCCAGGAACAGCATGGGCTGCAGGGTCTTCTGGGACTCGGGCTGACGAGCAACGCTGGTCATGTATGCCGCGAAGATCAGACCCACGCCGATGCCGCCGCCAATAGCTGCCAGACCGTAGCCAACCGCAGTGATGGAACCAACCATTATTTTTCCTTTCAACAGTGCTCGACCGGGAACATACCCGGACCGAACAGAGTTTGATTTGAGTTAATAGCCCGCACAGTGAACGTGTGGGTTGCTTTATTCACGCCCAATGACGAACGCGAAAACCTAAAAAACTAAAGAGTTTAGTGTCCCTCGGAAACCGAGCCCTGCAGGTACACAGCCAGCAGCAGAGCGAACACATATGCCTGGATGCACTGAATCATGAATTCCAGGAAGTACAGGAACATGCCCAGAGCACCGGGAGCAATAGCAGCCAGGTAGCCGATGCCACCCAGGGTCTCAACCATGTAGGTCACCATGCTGGAAGCAACCATCAGCGCCAGGTGACCACCGAACATGGTCGCGAAGAGACGCAGTGCGTGAGTTGCGGGACGAATCAGCAGGTTCGAGAAGAACTCGATCGGAATCAGGATGGGGTAAATCCACACCGGCAGACCCGAAGGCATGGTGATGTCCTTGAAGAAGCCGCCCAGGCCCTTGCGCTTGATACCAACACCAACCCAGGTCAGGTATGCGACGCCAGCCAGTGCGTAGGCGCTACCGGGGTGGGAGAAGGAGGGCAGCTGAACAAACGGAATCGAACCGAAGAGGTTGTTCACCAGAACGAAGAAGAAGGAGGCGAACAGAATCGGCACGAAAGGCTTGTAGTGCTGAACGCCCAGGGTTTCCTTGCCGAGGGAGTTACGAGCAAACATGTAGCCGGATTCAGCAATGAACTGAGTCTTGCCGGGAACCATGGCACGCTTACGTGCTGCGGTGAGGAAGAAGACCGCAATAATCACCACGGACAGCAGAATCAGTACGTTCTGCTTACCGAAAGCGAAATCACCAATGGTGAAGAAGGGGGGCAGATGCATGTCTTCAGGGGTCGGCGGCACATAGGCTTCCGCGAGGATCAACCCGTTCTCGATCAAAGCAAGTCCTTTCTTGCTACTAGTGGCTATCAAGAGCCCATGTCTGCCTATAAACGACTGACATGCTAACTACATGGATGAATGTGTGACCTAGCGGTCCGCGTTCAATGACCTAACGGTCTTTATTCTGCCTGGTCATGTGGGTAAAGACGAGGGTCAAACCTCCAACAGCGCCAATCAAGACGCCAACCCACACCAGCCAGGTGGTGGAGAAGACCAGGTCACCGAGGTAACCGATGCCTCCCCACACTGCTACACCGATGATCAGATAGAGAATCGACATGACTGCGCCGGAGAGCCCTCCGTCAGATACCAATTCTCCGGTGGTGCGGAGCTTTTTATCTCCGTCCCACCACTTCTTCTCTTCGGCCAAACGTTTTTCCTTTCAAACACCAATCGTGTTACCGACCATGGTCTTCCGAGTCGGTGTCGAAGTACAAAATTCTCAGTCGTGCGATGCTGACTGTTTCAATAACAATCCACAGAATCACGCCGGTACATGCGCCTGCGAGAGTCCAACCGTGCCTCAGATTCTCGGGGAACGGCACAAACATCAATACCAGACCGAGCAGAGCAATCTTCACGAGGTAGCTCACCACCAGCGATTTGGGTACACCCCAGTCGAAAATGGGAGCAACCAACATAACTAATACGCCCAGAGTGAAGCATATATAGATTATCAGAAAGCCCAATGTTATTCCTAGCGCGCCCACGGGGCCCGCAAACAGGTACGCACTCATCATACCGCCCAACCAAGCCAGCAGAGAGTAAGTCGATACTCTGTAGAACAAAAATTTCCAGGAAAGCTCTTGACTCTCGAAGGAAGATACCTTCAAACCTGCTTGAGCACGCTCTCGGCGGTGTTTCTGCTGCTTCATGCGTTCAGCAGGCGGATACCAGAGAACGTCGACTACGCGCCGCCACAAAGGCTCTAAAGGAGTCTCAACTGAGGCTTTAAAGCGTTCAGAAACCATTAGTGTTTCTCCCCACGATTCTGATTAGACTGCGTCGAAGAAGAGGAAGCAGAAGAAGGCTGACCCGCACGATCCTTCACCGAATCCGGCATAATCGGCTCCGGATGCAGCGAGGTAGGCTCCACACGCTCCGGAGTCGCCGGAACGCCAGTCGCCGAGGTCAACGAGCCGGTAGCAGGCTCCGCAGTTGCCGACTTCGCCTTCGACGCCGAACCCTTCAAATCCGCTGCAAAACGCTTCGACAGATCAATCGTAGAAATAGGAGCCTCACCGCCAAAGAGCTGCGGCATACGCAGATACACCACCAGCACGGCAAGAGCCACAAGAACCACACCCACGGTCGCCACCACAGATCCCGCAGCATACAAATCAGACGCAAACGCCAACAGCACCCACACCAGAATGGTCGTACCCGTCACCACGGCGGTCGAGCCAAGGTGGCTGAAACCAACATCCGTCAGACGCTGATACGTGTGAGTGCGGTGCGGCTTGTACCACTGCTCCCCCGCCATAAAACGACGGAACAGAGTCGTACCCGCGTCCGCCAGATAAGTCATTAGCGGGGCAAAAGCCAACAGGAACGGAACATCCGCAAACCAAGCACCCACAGCCAACGTACCCAGCGCCGCGCCCAAAACATAAGAACCCGCATCGCCCAAAAACACGTTCTTACCCGGGCGCACATTCCACGGCAGGAACGCCGCAAAAGCACCGGCAACAGCCACACCAGCCAAAGCCAGCCACGGCAGGTTCACCATCCAACCGGTCAGCGCATACGCCAAACCAGCCACCAGACCGTGAGCACCAGAAATGCCGTTAATACCGTCCATAAAATTCGCCACGTTAATGTAGCCGGCAATAAAAATCGCGCCAAGAATCAGTACCAGAACGTTCGTGCCCTGCACTGTCGCGAAGCTCACGCTCACCAGTACGCCAATCACCAGCTGCAGGCCCGCACGACGCACAATGCTCACGCCGCGGATATCCTCAAGCCAGCCCAGGGCAAGAGCACACAGAATCGCCGCGGCAATCGTCACCGCCAGCTGCAACGACTCAGCAGAACGGTACGTCCAGCCGAACAGAGTAGCCGCAACAAACGCAACAAAGGTCGCAGCCGCAGTCGCCAAACCCATACCGCGGTACGTCGGAGCAGTATGCGAAGAACGCTCATTAGGAACATCCACCATGTCGTAGCGGTGCAAAATCGGGCGCACCGCAAACGGCAAAAGGGCACCCAAAACAAAAGCAAGAGCAAAAATACTCAACAGCTCAGAAAAGGAGGTCATACCAGCTCCAAGGCATTGGCGCCGCTCCCCTGGACGCAAACTCCAGAATCGCGGCTGAGGGACGATGTGTGCGTAGTGTGTGTGTGTTTACTTCGTATTCTATAGAACTCTTCAGTAGCCCGGGACTAAACGGTACAGAATCTCTCCATACGCTCTGCATATTCTGCGTCCTGATATGTTCTACACCCGAGAAAGAGAAAACACCGGATACCGCACCCGCCACGCAAGTGCAGCATCCGGTGTCATTTCCGTAAAGATTAGAACGTCTGCGCATCCGCCAAAGTACGCGGATCAGGGGCACGCTCCAGGCCATGACGCTCATAGCCGCTGTGCTCCCGATAGTTCTGAATCCACCGCTCATAATCGAGCTCATCAGGGTCAAGTGCCGGGGCACTCGACCGGGAAATATACCGGTTCTCCTCGCTCGGCACCAGCTTCTCGGTACCGCCGAAGAGAGTCTCATCCAGCTTCTCACCCTTGCGAAGACCAATCTCCTTGATCTCCACGTCATACCGCTCATACGCCTGGCGCATCGCCTTCGCAACGTCCAGGATCTTAACCGGCTGGCCCATATCCAGCACCATGACCTCGCCCGGGCGACCAATCGCACCGGCAAGCATCACCAGCAGGCAGGCATCGGTAATCAGCATGAAGTAACGGGTCGCGCGCTTATCCGTCAGGGTAATCGGACCACCCGAAAGAATCTGCTTCGTAAAGAGCGGCTTAATCGAACCGCGCGAACCAAACACGTTACCGAAACGAACCGACACGTAGGTGTTGCCGGTCTTCTCGCCAAAGTACGCGGTCAGACGCTCCGCCACGCGCTTGGACTGACCCAGCGCAGTCTTCGGATCCGCCGCCTTATCGGTCGAAACGTTCACGAAGGTCTTCACGCCCACCGCCTCCGCGGCACGCAACACGTTCAGAGTACCCAGAGAGTTCGTCTTCCATGCTTCCTGCGGGTACGCCTCCAGCGCCGACACATGCTTCAAAGCCGCAGCGTGGAACACCACCTCGGGGCGACGGTCACGGAAAATCTCCAGCAGGTTATCGCCCTCACGAATATCAGCCAGGATGATGCGATCATCATCCAGGCTCGACTCGTGAGTAATCGAAACCTTCGTCTCCATTAGCAGAGTCTCATCATGATCAAGCATCATGAGGGTCTCCGGCTCAAACTCGCTAATCTGACGGCACAGCTCAGAACCAATCGAACCGCCCGCGCCCGTAACCAGCACGCGCTTACCGTGCAGGTACGAACGCAGAATATCGCGGTCAATATCGTAGTTAATCTCACCACGAATCACGCGCATCAGGTCGTTATCGCTCGCGGTAATCAGACGCTCACCCATCAGTCGAGCATTCGCACTACTAATACGCTGAACCTCAACCTTAAGCTTACGCATGCGGTTGCAGAAGGACTCGAAGTAATCCTCCGACATATCCGAAATCGTCACCAGAATCTTACGGGTACCCGACTCACGAATCACCTGCTCCAGCTCACGGTAAGTAGTAATCACCGAAATGCCGTGGAACTTCGTACCAGCCTTCAGCTGGTCATCATCGAAGACCGCAACCGGGCGAAGCTTCGCATCCTCATCGTGCAACATCGAATCCATGACCATGCCGCCGATAAAGCCAGCACCGTACACAATCACCGGCTCACCGGTCAGCTCACGCACAGCACCGCGCTCAGTGTACACACGCTTCGCCATGCGAGCGCCCGCCATCATAATCAAGCTAAATGCCGCCGCAATCGCAGGCACACTATGCGGAATATGCGGCAGACCCAACAGCTCATCCACAAAAGAGAAAGCAGTCAACGCCGCACCCGCGCTCAAAGCAGCCGCGCCGGCACGCCACGACTCGTCAAACGAACCGTACGAATACACGCCGTTATAAATCTTCACGCCCGCCAAACCAACGACCAGGTGCAACACCACAGCCAACATAGCGGTCATCGTCAACGACGCCGGGTGAATAATATCGAACACCGAGCCGTTACTGAGCAGCACACTATAGCGGAGCATGTACGCGAACAAAACCGCCAGAACCCAGGCACTCGAATCAATCAGCGCCTGCGCAATCAGCCACCACGGCTTACGCTCATACAGGCGGTTCACCAGCATCGTGCCAGAGTCGCCCTCCGTCACCATCGTGCCGCGCTGGGCCGCCTTCCGCATCACCACATGAGCGTGAGGTTTCAACTGAGCCACTACATGCCTCCTTCAGATGCGGTACTAGAAGAACGAGAAGAAGCACGAGCCGTCAAAGACGACAACGCACGAAACGCCGAACGGCGCGCCCGCTCAGGAACAAAACGGTACACACTCCGCACCGCCATATTCTGAGCCCACTGAAGCTTAGAAATACCGTGACCGGTGTACAGTCGACGCTGAATCGCCACATCCTGCAACCAGGCGTCCACTCCCCCGCGCTTCGTGTACGCGCCCGCACCCACGCGGTAACGCACCAGAGCCTCGGGGATATTGCCCAGACGGTAGCCAGCATCGCGCAGACGCATCCACAGCCACCAATCCTCAGCGCCGGGCACGAACTCGTAACCGCCCAGCTGCTGCACGGCACTCTTCACGAACGCCACGGACGGGTGATAAATCGGGTTACGCGAATCCATCGCGCTGAGCAAACGAGCAGAATCAACAATCGCCTCGCGGGTCGACTCCACCGAAGTATTGCTCTCATTCACCTCAAGCATGGCAGAGCCCAGCACCGTGTAGCCGCCCTGCACCAGGGCAGGAATCAGACGCGCAAAACGAGTCGGCTCAGACAGATCATCAGAATCAGCACGAGCAACCAGCTCATACGAACACGCCTGCAGCCCGGCGTTCAGCGCCTCCGCCAAACCAACATTCTGAGCCAGATCCACCACCTGAATCGGCGGGCAATCCAGGTTCTCGGCGCGCTGAACCCAGCGGTCCACCACGGCATCCAGCTCGGGGGTCAGCGGGCCGTCCTTCACCAAAACCAGCTCGGAAGGACGCACCGTCTGGTTCAGAAGATTCGACTCCAACGCCTGATCCAGATAGGCGGGGTTCTCCTTAGCGTACACGCTCATCAGCACCGAGAAATCGGGTACGGAGCTCACGCAACCGCGCGCCTTCTCAGAATCAGCGCGGCTTTCAGCGGATGTAGGCACGCCATAGCGGCCCGGGAAAGTCAGCGGGTAAATGCCCTCAAGCACCTGAGCATTCGGGCGAGGCGCACGCAAACCATCACGCACGCCATCGAGGAAATACCCCAGGTAGGTACGGCGGTCATCAGTACGCAGAACAGTAGAAATCCACAGACGCGCCGACGAGCCACCATAGAGCAGCTTCTCCAGCGGGTTCAGAGTACGCGAACGGGTAAAGACCCACAGCTTATTACGCACATCGTTATAGAAACGCGGGCCCGGGTCGGCATTCGTCGTGCCAAAAGTCTTCGTGTGGTGCTTAGCCACCGAAGAAGGTACCGCAATGCCGTCACGGTGATGAATCAGACGAGTCGAAAATTCGAAGTCGTCATTCCAAATGAAGAACTCAGCAATCGGCAAACCACCATTACGGCGAATAGCCTGCGCATCCATCAGAATCGACACGAACGAGGCGCTACGAATCGGACGGGCACCCACCGCCTGCGCACGAGCATGACGCTGCTCCCCCGCCGCAAACATCGTGCGCGGAGTGTTCATCGGGTGGTCCTCGCCGTTCGTCCACACCACACGAGACGCCACCACCGCGGGGCGCTGCGAAGGCACCGGCGAATAGTTCAGCCAGGCGGCAACCGCCTCCGACAGGGTGTTCTCGGTCGGCTCGGTGTCATCATCCATAACCCACACCAGATCCGGGTTATGGCGTTCCAGAGCGCGATCAATACCCACCGCGAAACCGCCAGCGCCGCCCATATTGCTCTCCAGGCGGATGCAGTCCACCGGCAGCTTATAGTCCAGGGCGCGCAGATACTCGGCAGTACCGTCCGTGGAGGCGTTATCAACAATCACCACCGCCGCAGGCACACGCTCACCAGAAGCGATACCAGCAAGGGTCTTCGGCAGCAGGTCCTCACGGTTATAAGTCACCACCACGGCAACCGTGCGGGGATACTCGTTCAAAGGATCGTGAGAAGAAGACTGATTGGAAGAAGGCTGGGCAAAAGCGGTCACGTCGCTGTACTTTTCTGCCATAAGTTCTCCCTCCGCGGCGCGATGCGCCTGAATCAGCCGGTACGCGATATACCCATACCGTACTGGGCGCTTCTGGTGTTTCTCGCGCCCGCGGCATTCAACCGTGTGGATATATCACTCAAAGAAAATATTCTACCTGCGGTCTCCACTAGAGAGTGAACCATCACCTCAAAAGACGCACTTTATGACAAATAAACAACCGAATTCAGTTGATTTATCCGCATAGCGGACGTACCGGCACACCCAGTTTTGGGTATCCATCAAGCTACCAGCTTCACAGCCTGTGTTTGCGCTGTGCACCCCGTGCGAAAAAACGACCAGAGACCGAATAAAAACCCACAAATTCCCCATAAACTGTTCAAATATGGGAAAGTTGAAATGACCCCATTTTTCCCCGCAACGTACGCGGGCTCGTGAGAGGTAAAAGAGATGTCCGAATCCAAGTGGAAAGTCATTGGCGCCAGCGGCTTCGTTGGTTCCTCCATCGTCGCGCGTCTGAACGCAGAAGGTATCAGCGTCGACCCCATTGAGGCACCTCGACTCGCAACCCGCGCCCTCGACGTAGACAGCATCATCGACGAAGCAGACCAGCTTGAAGGCATCATCGACTCCCTCGCAGAAGCCTTCGCAGGCGCACAGGTCGTCGTCAACGCAGCGGGCCTCGCAGCACCCAACATGCAGGATCTGCCCCCGCTCGTCGGCGCAAACGCCCTGCTTCCCGCCGTAATCGCAATCGCCGCACAGCGAACCGGCGTGCGCCGCGTCATCCACCTCTCCTCCGCAGCTGTGCAGGGCCCGCGCCTCGTGCTAGATGATTCCGAAGAGACCAACCCGTTCAGCGCCTACTCCTTCTCCAAGGCACTCGGCGAAGAAGCGCTGCTCGACCTGCAGGACTACTTCCTCGAAGAGCACCCCGACTGCGCACCCGAACTGTGCATCCTTCGCGCAACCAGCGTGCAGGGCCGCGGCCGACGCACCACCGAACTCTTCGCCAAGATGGCCTCCTCCCCCTTCGCGTCCGTTGCGGGTGCAGGCACCGGCAAGTCCCCGGTTTCCAGCGTGCACGCCCTCGCAGAATTCGTTGTCATGCTCGGCACCTTCCCCGGCGAGCTACCCACCATCGTGCTGCAGCCTTGGGAAGGCGCAACCGTCGCCTCCGCATCCGTGGATGCTGGTCGCCGCCACCCGCACCGCCTGCCCGAGTGGCTCTGCCGCGTAGCCGTCAAGGCGGGCTACACCGTCTCCGAGCTGATGAATGACAAGTTCGCAGGTTCCGTGCGTAAGGTCGAGGTCATGTGGTTCGGCCAGGGCATCGACGACTCCTGGGCACGTGACAACAACCTTCTGCCCACCCCGCGCGTGCGTGAAGTACTGCGCAATGCCCACACCGCGCTGGGTAAGAAGAAGGACCGCCGCTTCGAGAAGAACTAGGTAGCGCGCGTGCTCTCCTAAAGGTGCACGACCTGAGGCACACAGCCTAGTTGCGCGCCTCTAGAGGGCTCATAACGAAAGGGAACCCCCGATATATCTGAACGATATATCGGGGGTTCCCTATACGTTTTTATGCTCCGAGATTTATACCCGAGCGCTATAACCCGCAGAGGTTTAGAGGTGATCCTCCGGGGCGTCTTTCTGCTCGGTCTTTGCCTCAGCTTCAGTCTTAGTAGCTTCAGTCTTAGCGTCTTCAGCCTTAGCTTCTGCCGGCTTAGCCTCATCCTTAGCGGCAGTCTCAATCTTCGACTCGCCAAAGACCAGCGCGCGAGCAGTATCAGCAGGAACCGGGTTGGTCTGCGGCTCATCCGCACGAACCGGCTTCGGAGTGTTGTCACGGTAGCCGCGCGAACGCTCCTGATCCACGCCAGTGCTGAAAGCAGAAGACAGAGCCGAAGTAGCGCCCAGCAGGGACGCCGCGACAGAACCGGCAACCGGTGCCGAAGCGCGACGAGCAGGCTCACCGCTCACAGTGTGGGTGCTGTCCCACTGCTCGTACGCCTCATCCAGGTCAGCCTGCTCATCCAGAGCACGCTCAGAAGGAGTCGACTCAGACGACGCGGAAGAAACAGCCTCAGCTTCCTCAACCTTACGAGCCGCCTGCTCGTCAGCCTCCGCACGAGTCAGAATGGTCGGAACAACCTCGCGCAGCTCCTCCACCGAAATCGCGCCCTCACGAACCACCACGTAGGGGAAGGAGGTGCAATCCAGAATCGTGGACGGTGCCGGGTCACGCTCAGTAACCACAACCACGCCGTCCTCATTCGGCTCAGACTCAAGCGGCTTAGGACGAGCGCCACCGTCAATCACCACGGCAACGTCCTCGCCCAGAGAATCCATGGCGGTCTGTGCGTCCAGTGCGGCTTCATGACCGGTCTTATTCGCGCTCGACACCGCCAGCGGACCGTGCTCAGTCAGCAACTTCAGGGCGAACTCATCATCGGGAACACGCACGGCAACAGTACCGCGAGTCTCGCCCAAATCCCAGCTCAGCGACGGGTACGCGTGAAGAATCATAGTCAGCGCGCCGGGCCAGAAGCGACCACCCAAATCGTAAATATCGTCCGGAACGTCGTCGACCACGCCAGCGAGCGCAGCAAGATCAAAGATCAGCACGGGCGGCGGCATGGTGCGGTCGCGGCCCTTATCTGCCAGCAGCTTGGCAACGCCCTGATGCGAGAAAGCATCGGCGGCAATACCGTAGACGGTATCGGTGGGCATCACAATCGTGTCGTGCGCCTTCAGCGCCTCGCGGGCAGCTTCAATGGCCTCGCGGGTCTCAGTTTCAGTCGTTACGGGGTACAGCTTTGCAGTCACGGGTCTTATTCTCTCATGTTTTTCTGGATGCGGCGAGACACCGGCACCCACAACGCGCCATGTGGAAGCACTCTTCCGGGGGTTCACCATATTTCGCGGGCTTTGAGCTGGCTGAGGAGGCGGACGCGTTGCCTTCATGCAGCCCGGCACGGGCTAGGTGGTGCATCTACTAGTCTAAAGGCTCTAGTGGGCGCGGTTTATAACCGACGCTATGACGCGGACGATTATTCAGGTCACGCACCGGGTAGCAGCCCTCGAAGCCAACACGCGCCAACAGCTCGGCGACGGCTTCTTCCTGGGTGTCGTCGTGCTCCATAATGAACAGGCCGCCGGGGGTAAGAAGCTCGAAGGCGCGGGCGGCAATTGCGGAGGGCATCTGCATGCCGTCCTCTCCCCCTCCGTACAGTGCCATGTCCGGGTCGTGCAGGGCGGCTTCCGGGTCGGCGGGCACGTTCGCCGGCGGAATGTACGGAGGGTTAGAGAGCACCGCATCGAAGGTTCCGGCAAGTTCGGGCAGGGCGGTGAGGGCATCCCCCTGAACCAGGTGCACGCCGAGTGGCTCCAGGTTCTTGCGGGTGTAGGGGATGGCGTCTTCGGAGAGCTCTACCGCGAATACTTGGGCGTTCGGCAGTTCGCTCTTGATAGCCGCGGCGATAGCCCCGGAGCCGGTGCACAGGTCGACGATGCGCAACGCACCGGTTGCCGAATTGGTGCGGGGTGCCGAATTGGTGCGTGCGGTCAGCACTTTGAGGGCTTCTTCGACGAGTAGCTCGGTCTCGGGGCGGGGTACGAACACGCCCGGTCCGACTGCCAGTTCTAGACGGTAGAAGGGAGCGGAGCCGGTGATGTGCTGCAGCGGTTCGCGGCAGGCGCGGCGGGCGACCAGCGCCTCGTACTCTGCGACCTGGTCGGGGGTGAGCCGCTCCCCCATCAGCGCGGCGTGCTGGAGGCGCGAGCGTGAGCCGTCGTAGAGCAGGTGCGCTGCGAGTAGCTCAGCGTCGACGCGGGGGCTGGGCACCTGCGCCAGTGCCGCGGTGGCGCGCGTAATTACCTGTGCGAGTTCTTCCCCGCGCGGGTCGTGCACATTCACCTTCATGAGCTCTCCTCCTCGTCTCTCAACAGCTCAAAACCTGTCACAGCATATGGCTAAGGGGCTCCACCGCCGTAGCGGCGAGCCCCTCACCAACATCTCATACCGTTTCAAAGAATCGGCACGAGCAAATACAGAACTACTTCTGTTCCTGGCCCACCTGAGCGAGGCGGTGCGCCTCATCCATCTCAATAGCGGACTGAACCACAGGCTCCAGGTCACCATTCAGTACGGCATCCAGGTTGTACGCCTTGTAGCCGGTACGGTGATCCGCAATGCGGTTCTCCGGGAAGTTGTAAGTACGGATACGCTCCGAACGGTCCATGGTACGCACCTGCGAAGCGCGGTGTGCCGCGTTCTCAGCGTCAATCTGCTCCTGCTGGTGAGCCAGCAGTCGCGCACGCAGAACGCGCATCGCAGCTTCACGGTTCTGCAGCTGAGACTTCTCATTCTGCATCGCCACCACAATACCGGTCGGAAGGTGGGTAATACGCACCGCCGAGTCAGTGGTGTTCACCGACTGACCACCGGGGCCCGAAGAACGGTACACGTCAATCTTCAGGTCATTCTGGTTAATCTCGATTTCTTCCGGCTCATCCACTTCGGGGAACACCAGAACACCGGCAGCAGAAGTGTGGATACGGCCCTGAGACTCAGTCGCCGGAACACGCTGCACGCGGTGCACGCCACCCTCGTACTTCAGGTGCGCCCACACGCCCTCGGCCGGCTCATTCGAGGAACCCTTAATAGCAATCTGGGCATCCTTATAACCGCCCACGTCAGTGCTGGTCGAAGAGATAATCTCAGTCTTCCAGCCCTTGTGCTCGGCGTAACGCATGTACATGCGCAGCAGGTCACCAGCAAACAGAGCCGCCTCGTCACCACCGGCACCAGCCTTCACCTCAAGAATGACGTTACGGCCATCATCCGGGTCACGCGGAATCAGCAGGCGGCGCAGCTTCTCCTGAGCAACCTCCAGCTCCTCCTCCAGACCGGGAATCTCCGCCGCGAAATCCGGATCCTCATCAGCCATCTCGCGAGCAGCCTCAAGGTCATCCTTCAGCGAAGTGTACTTGTTGTACGCAGTCACAATACCGGTCAGCTCCGCGTAGCGGCGGCCCACACGGCGTGCCTTACCCTGATTCGCCTGCACGGCGGGGTCAGCCAGCTGATTCTGCAGGTCAGCGTGCTCATCCAGCAGAACCTGAATAGATTCAAACATTCTGTTCTCTCTTCCATCTCCCGCACTTTACGCCGCACGGGCAGGCACTAGACATCTCACACCCCTGGCAGGGATGCACAAAACGAACGGCTCACGCGCCCCACCCACAATGAGGAGGTGGGGCGCGTGAGATACGAGCCTTAGTCGACCAGACGCAGACCGTTCTTCTGAACCGTCAGAAGGAACTCCACGTTGCTTTCAGTCTTACGCAGCTGGTTGGTCAGAACACCCAGAGCCTGCTCGGGTTCCATACCCGCCAGGGCACGGCGCAGACCCCACATAATCTTGATCTCATCCGGGGAGAGCAGGTTCTCCTCGCGGCGAGTACCAGAAGCGTTAATATCAACCGCCGGGAAGATACGCTTATCCGCCAGCTGACGGGACAGGCGCAGCTCCATGTTACCGGTGCCCTTGAACTCTTCGAAGATCACTTCGTCCATCTTCGAGCCGGTCTCAACCAGCGCGGTAGCCAGAATGGTCAGCGAGCCGCCCTCTTCAATGTTGCGGGCAGCGCCGAAGAACTTCTTCGGCGGGTACAGTGCGGCAGAATCCACACCACCGGACAGGATACGACCGGATGCGGGAGCAGCCAGGTTGTATGCACGGCCCAGGCGGGTCATGGAGTCCAGCAGCACGACCACATCGTAGCCGAGCTCCACCATACGCTTCGCACGCTCAATAGCCAGCTCAGCCACAGTGGTGTGATCCTCAGCCGGACGGTCGAAGGTCGAGGCGATAACCTCACCCTTAACAGTGCGCTGCATATCGGTCACTTCTTCAGGACGCTCATCCACCAGGACCATCATCAGGTACACGTCCGGGTTGTTCACGGTAATCGCGTTCGCGATGGACTGCAGCATGAGGGTCTTACCCGCCTTCGGCGGGGACACAATCAGACCACGCTGACCCTTACCAATCGGGGACACCAGGTCAACCACGCGGGTGCCCAGCTTCTTCGGGGTGGTCTCCAGGCGCAGACGCTCCTTGGGGTACAGCGGGGTCAGCTTCGAGAAGACGCGGCGGTTCGCTGCTTCCTCAACGCTCTGACCGTTAATCGCCTCAACCTGAACCAGGGCGTTGAAACGCTGGCGGTTGTTCGACTCACCCTCGCGCGGCACGCGAATCGCGCCGAGCACGTGGTCGCCCTTACGCAGGTTGTACTTCTTCACCTGAGCCAGGGAGACGTACACGTCGTTGGTGCCGGGCAGGTAGCCGGTGGTACGCACGAAAGCGTAGTTGTCGAGAATGTCCAGAACACCTGAAATCGGTGCCAGCACATCGTCTTCGCTCAGGCGAGGCTCGTTCTCCTCGCGGCGGCGAGCCTGCTTCTCAGCACGCTCAGCCTGGCGGTCACGCTTGGAACGGCGCTCAGTGCGCTCGGCACGCTCTGCGCGTTCTGCACGCTCAGCAGCCTTACGCTCGGCACGTTCGCTACGCTCAGCATTGCGCTCTGCACGCTCCGCCTGGCGGTCACGCTTGGAACGACGCTCAGTACGCTCACCATCCTGGTCGCGGCGACGCTCACGGGTGCGGGTACGCTTCGAGCTCTTCTCACCGTCGGGGGTGCCAAAAGTCATGTCCAGGGCAGCGTTCAGGCTGTCCAGGCTCGCGGTGCCGTCAGCGGTAGTAGCCTTCAGCTCAGCAGAGTTACCGGGCAGGTCAACCTGCTCCGCACGCTCGCCAATACGCTCAGCAGCCAGCTCAGCACGCACGTCCAGCGGAGGAAGCTCAGCGGGCTTCTCGTCCTTACGGGTACGGGTGCGGCGGGTACGCTTCTCCGGCTTCTCGTTATTCTCAGTCTTCTCGAACTTCTCAGCCGATGCGTCCTCGCCCTCAGCGGCGCGGCGAGCGCGCGCACGCTTCTGAGCGGGAGTCTCATGGCGGGAAGAACGGGTACGCTTCTCAGACTTTTCAGCCTTCTCAGCACCCTCAGCGGGAGCCTCAACAGCCTCCGCGTTTTCGGTCTTCTCTGCCTTCGCCTCAGCATCCTTCTGGGTGCGAGTACGGCGGGTACGGCGAGGCTTAGACTCCTCAACCTTCTCAGCATCGGGAGTCTGGGCAGACTCAGCGGGAGTCTCAGCCTTGGGCTCAGCAGGAGCGGCTACGGCGCCGCCACGCTGATGCTCCTCAAGAGCCTGAACCAGCTCAGCCTTCTTCAACTTCAGATAGCCGCGGATACCAAGCTGCTGGGCGAGGACACGCAGCTGCGCGACCTTCAAGTTCGCAAGTTCCGGTGCGGCAGCTGCCGTACCGTACTCATCGGTGACAACAATATTCTTTGCCAACTACAATTCCTTTGGTTATAAGCCCTGAAAATCTTCAGAATAAAGATCGGGCGAACGCTATAGCGCGGTCAAAGGCTTAGACACTGCCGAAAGAAAACAGCAGTCCGCACCTTCGACTCCCTCGAACCGCACTGGAGGCGGTTCGCGTCTCTTACCGTACCCGCTGATTCAGACACAGCGGGCACACACGGAAGATAAGGCGCTCTATCACAAATGTGGGCAAGCCCAAACCATCATCTCTAAGAACCATCTACACGAGATGAAGAGGATGGAATGGTCACTTTGAAAGGGCACCCGCCGCGAAACCGAACCTCCAGAAAAGTCTTCCCCTATGCGTCAGAAATAAAGAAAGACGTGAACTCCAAAGGCACTCCCCCGAACCCTGCCGACTCCCGCTCAGATACAAAAGCACCTGAGGGATAAGGGGAAACGGAAGTACGTTACGAAGGATAGTATCGACGGTCTACATTGAACGACGGGCGAACCTCAACATAGGACGAACTAATAACGTCCTACTGAGTAACTATAACACCTTCAGTATCAATTTCAAGAGGAAGAACCCGCCAGTTCAGGCGACGATCCACAATAGCGCTACAGGGGTGAGTCGCCGCGAACTCGGCAATAGCCTCCTGCACCTGCTGCACCTGCTTATCGCCGTGCGCAAAGGTCAAAACAGTCGGGCCAGCGCCAGAAATCACCGCCGCAAAACCCTGACCGCGCAGGTACGCCACCAGCGCAGCCGACGGCTCCATCGCGGTCACACGATAACCCTGATGCAGGTAATCCACAGTCGCATCCATCAGGTACTCGGGAGCATCAGAGAGAGTGCGCACCAACAACGCCGCACGAGCCGAGTTCGCCACCGCCTCAACGTGGGGCATCTGCGCAGGAATCAGCGAACGAGCAAGCTTCGTCGACACCTCATAATCGGGCACAGCCACCACAGGGTGAACATCAGGATGCACCGGAATAATCAAGGTCTTCCAGTTGCCCATCTCACCCCAGGACACCGACAGGTTGCCGTAAATCGCCGGAGCCACGTTATCCGGATGGCCCTCCATATCGGAGGCGACCTGTAGCATCTGCTCACGGCTCAGACGGTGCTCCTCCGGCAGCAGACCGCTCGCTGCAGCCACACCCGCAACAATAGCCGACGCCGAAGAACCCATACCGCGAGAATGCGGAATCTTGTTATCAGCAATCAGCTTCACCGGGGGCAGCTCATCCAAACCAGCCGCCGCGAAACCAGCCTTCATCGCCTGCAAAACCAGGTGGCTCTCGTCGCGAGGAACATCCGCGCTACCCTCACCGCTGAGCTCAAACTCCAGGCCGGACTCAATACGCTCAACAACCAGCTCATCATAGAAGCCAAGACCCAAACCCATGCTGTCATAGCCGGGACCCAGGTTAGCGCTCGTAGCGGGAACGCGAACCTTAACGGACGCGCCCACCGGAATATCAGAAATATGCAGGGAAGACATGAGAAGAACCTCGCGATCGGTGACGTAATGAGTGAATAGGTGAAAGATACAAAAAGGGCTGTCATGCAGGTGCACCCCGCCCCGAAAAATCGGGACGGAGTGCACAACGTAGTATGAATAGGCTAGTGCAAATCGAGAATATCTGCCACAGCAACCACGTCGAAGGGAGCCTTAGTCGGCTCAACCTTCACGCCGTTCACAGCCTCAAGAGCCCACTGCGGGTCCTTCAGACCGTGACCGGTCACGGTGATGACGATGGTCTTACCCTCGGGAGCTTCACCGGCGCGGTGCTTCTTCAGCAGACCCGCAACACCGGCAGCCGAAGCCGGCTCCACGAAGACACCCTCGCGGGCAGACAGCCAGCGGTGCGCCTCCAGAATCTCCTCATCGGTGACAGCCTCAATCACGCCGCCGGACTCGTCACGAGCAGCTTCAGCCTTCTCCCACGACGCGGGGTTACCGATACGGATCGCGGTCGCAATGGTCTCAGGAGCCTCAATCGGGTGACCAGCAACGATCGGTGCAGCACCAGCAGCCTGGAAGCCCCACATGATCGGACGCTTGGTCGCAACCGGCTCCAGCACCTTACCGTCACGGTTGGTGTAAGGCTCCGAGTACTCCTTGTAGCCCTTCCAGTACGCGGTGATATTACCCGCGTTACCAACCGGCAGCAAGTGGTAATCGGGAGCGTCACCCAGGGTGTCAACAACCTCAAACGAACCGGTCTTCTGGCCCTCAATACGGTAAGGGTTGACCGAGTTCACCAGGAACACCGGGTAGTTCTCGCTGAGCTTGCGAGCAATCTCCAGGCAGTTATCGAAGTTGCCGTCAATCTGAATGATGTCAGCACCGTGAGCGATAGCCTGAGACAGCTTACCCATAGAAATCTTGCCGTCCGGAACCAGCACTGCACAGCGCATACCAGCCTGCAGAGCGTACGCAGCCGCCGAAGCGGAAGTGTTACCGGTCGAAGCGCACACAACAGCCTTCGCGCCGTCACGCTTAGCGGCGGTCATCGCGCTGGTCATACCGCGGTCCTTGAACGAACCGGTCGGGTTCATACCCTCAAACTTCAGGTAAACGGTGTTACCGGTCTCAGCAGACAGTGCCGGCGCGTGAATCAGCGGGGTACCGCCCTCGCCCAGGGTCACAGCCTTCACATCATCTGCGAAAGGCAGACGGTCACGGTACTCATTGATAACGCCCTGCCACACGTGTGCCATTGGCTTCTCCTTCAATCTTGGCGCCCCGCCCGCCGGACCTCCCATAGGTCCGGCGCGATAGCGGGTACGCGGGTTCGTTCGTGAGCGATGCTTCTACACGAAAACACCGCAGGTTTAGTGAGCGGCGCGTGCCGCACGTCAGTTAGCGCTAAGCGCCTAGTGCTTCTCAGACTCCACGCGGATGACCGAATTCACCTCACGCACAGTGTCCAGAGCGTCAATCACAGCAATCGCACGGCGCAAATCAGCGTCCTTCGCAGAGTGGGTGACCATACGAATCTGAGCCACACCCTCCTTCGGGGCGGACTGGCGCAGAGAATCAACAGAAATACCGTGCTCAGTCAGGATGCGGGTAATATTCGCCAGAACGCCCAGGCGGTCCTCAACCAAAACACCCACCGAGTAGCGAGACACCACGTTATCCAGACCGGTTGCGTGCAGCTGCGCGTGGGAAGTCTCCGGAACACCGGGACCACCCAGCACCAGACGACGAGCCAGGGACACGAAGTCACCCAGAACAGCCGAAGCAGTCGGAGCGCCACCCGCGCCGGGACCGTAGAACATCAGCTCACCAGCGTTCTCCGCCTCAACAAACACAGCGTTGAACGCACCGTGCACGCCCGCCAGCGGGTGCTGACGAGGAATCAGGGTTGGGTTCACGCGAATGTTCGCGCCGTTCTCACCCTCGCGCTCGCAAATAGCCAGCAGCTTGATGACGTAACCATCAGCATCCGCGGCAGCAACATCATCAGCGGTGATAGAAGTAATGCCCTCGGTGTGCACGTCATCAATAGTGAACGTCGAGTGGAACGCCAAAGAAGCAACAATCGCAGCCTTCGACGCGGCGTCGTGGCCCTCAACGTCAGCGGTCGGGTCAGCCTCCGCGTAGCCGAGCTTCTGAGCCTCAGCCAGCGCGTCCGAGAAGGATGCGCCGGTGGTGTCCATCTGGTCAAGAATGTAGTTGGTGGTGCCGTTCATGATGCCCAGAACGCGGGTCACACGGTCACCAGCCAGGGAGTCACGCAGGGGGCGCAGAATCGGGATAGCGCCAGCAACAGCAGCCTCGTAAGAGAGCTGAGCACCGGACTCATCAGCGGCAGCCTGCAGCTCCACGCCGTGCTTAGCCAGCAGTGCCTTGTTACCGGAAACCACGGACTTACCCGCCTTCAGAGCACGCAGAATGCGGGTGCGAGCCGGCTCAATACCGCCGGTCAGCTCGATGACCACATCCGCCGCATCAATCAGGGATTCAGCGTCGGTGGTGTACAGCGAGGGGTCCGCATTCCAGTGGCGGGATGCATTAGTATCGCGCACAGCAATACCGATCAATTCCACGGGCGCGCCAATGCGCTTTTCAAGGACGGCGTTATCCTCGACCAGGATGCGAGCAGCCTGGGAACCGACATTACCGGCACCAAGCAGTGCTACTTTGATCTTTTCAGCCACGATAGTCTCTTTCTACGGTCTGTTCCGGGTTCGCCCCGGTATCTCTTCGGGCTACGGCACGGATGCGGCGCAGAGCACGCACCCAACAACCACTTTATCAAGAGGCGGCGACGGGGCTGCGGCCTCAAGGTGCGACTTTTACTCTCTGAGATGAGGTTTCCCTCACACTTATGAGGTGAACCTTATCTTCTGTCATGTTGTAAACGCGCAAAATCGTGAAGACCCCGCCCGCGACCGCCACCTCACGGCGTCCATTGCAAAAATGGGAACTTCACGGTTTTTCATGATGTCAGAATGGGTTCTTAGATATCCGAACCCATATCCAGCGCCAACATATCCTCCTCACGCTGACGACGAATCATCACACGAGAAGGCTTACCCTCAGCAGTGGCAATCACCGGCGGGCGAGTCAAGAAGTTATAGTTCGAACCCAGCACATAGCAGTACGCGCCGGTCGCCGGAACCGCCAAAATATCGCCAGCCTGCAGGTCAGCAGGCAGGTAGCAGTAACGAACCACCACATCGCCAGACTCGCAGTGCTTACCCACCACGCGAGAGAGCACCTGCTCCCCCGCCGGAGCACGATTCGCCAGGGTCACCGAATAATCCGATTCGTACAGCACCGGGCGGGCGTTATCGCTCATACCACCGTCCACCGAAACGTAGCGGCGCACACGAATCTCGCCGTTCTCATCCTCAATGCTCACGTTCTTAATGGTGCCGACCGTGTACAGGGTCGCACCCGAAGGACCAGAAATGGAACGGCCCGGCTCAAACGACATATGCGGAATCGCCATGCCCAGGCGCTCGCAGGTCGCCGCGACGGAAGCGGCAATCGACTCGGTCACCTCGGTAATGGAGCGGGGGTGATCCGCCTCGGTGTAGCCGATGCCGTAGCCACCACCCAGGTCCAGCTCCGGCAGGGTCACGCCCAGGTCACGGTTGAGACGGTTCATGAACTCCAGGGCGGTAGTAGCCGCCTGCTCAAAGCCCTCCGCCTCAAAAATCTGCGAACCAATATGGCAGTGAATACCGCGGAAATCCAGGGAATCGGTCGCGTTCAGAATCGCGGCAGCCAGAGCCGCGTAAGAATCGGTGGACTCAACACCCCAGTGCTCCAGCTCCTCCTCATCCAAACCGGCGAGCGCGGCGGTGCCGGGCTGCAGGGACATGCCGAACTTCTGATCCTCGTGCGCGGTCGCAATGGACTCGTGGGTCGAGGCATGCACACCGGGGGTGATGCGAATCAGCACCGGAACCGGGGCGTAGGGTTCCTCGCCCTCAGCCACACGCTCGGCGGCAAGCTCGGCGTACACGCGCTCAATGAGCTTGAGCTCGTCCACCGAGTCAGCCACCACGCGGCCCAGGCCGTTGCGGATCGCGCGGGCAATCTCAGCCTCCGACTTGTTGTTACCGTGCAGGGCGATGTTCGCACCGGGCACCTGTGCGCGCAGAGCCAACGCCAACTCACCACCGGAGGCGGTATCCAGGCACAGCCCCTCCTCGGTAGCCCAGCGCGCCACGGCGGTGGACAGGAACGACTTACCGGCGTAGTAGACGCTCACCTTCGCACCGTGCACGGCGAAAGCCTGCTCAAAAGCGGTGCGGTAGGCGCGGGCGCGGGCGCGGAAGGTTGTCTCGGAGAAGACATACTGCGGGGTTTCGTGCTCAGCAACCAGGTCGCTGACGGTCACGCCGTCAATGCAGAGCTCGCCCTGCTCATTGCGGGTGAAGGAATCCGTCCAGATTGTGCGGGACAGTGCTTCGGGATGCTCGGGGTAGGTGAGCCATTCGGGGGCGTAGAGGGCGCGGGCTTCGCTCATCGTGTCTCTTTCTTAGCTATCTTGCCGGCATACGTTCAACCCCCGCCCCAGTAGCACCGGGTCGGGGGTTGAAACGAGAGTATTACATGCGCTCGGGTGCGCTCACACCCAGCAGGTTCAGGCCGTTAGCCAGCACCTGCTGTGCCGCGTTGTTCAGCAGCAGGCGGGTACGGTGCAGGTCGGTGACCTCTTCATCCGCCTTGGGGGTGACGCGGGAGACACCGTACCAGCTGTGGTACGCCGAAGCGAGCTGCTCCAGGTAGCGGTTCACGCGGTGCGGCTCGTAGAACTTCGCGGCATCACGCACAGCGGCGGGGAACTGGCCGAGTACAGCCAGCAGCTCACCGTCAGCAGCCGAGTCGAGCAGGGAGGTGTCCACGCCGTCCTCAACCTTCACGCCAGCCTCCGCAGCGTTACGTGCCACAGCGGCGGTACGTGCGTGAGCGTACTGCACGTAGTAGACCGGGTTCTCGTTGCTCTTGGAAGTCAGCAGGCCCAGGTCAATATCGATGGGGGTGTCCACCGAGTAGCGGGTCAGCTCGTAGCGAGCCGCGTCAACGCCAACAGCCTCGACCAGGTCCTCGAGGGTGACCACGGTGCCGGCACGCTTGGACATGCGGACGGGCTTGCCGTCCTTGACCAGGTTCACCAGCTGACCAATCATGACCTCAATCTGGTCGGCGCGGTAGCCAAGAATCTGGGCGATAGCCTTCAGACGGCCCACGTAGCCGTTGTGGTCAGCACCGAGCATGTAAATCGCCACGTCTGCGGGGTTCTCGGCGCGGGTCATCTTGTCCTGGTAGTAGGCGATATCGCCCGCCACGTAGGCGTGGTTACCGTCAGACTTGATGACCACGCGATCCTTGTCGTCGCCGTAGTCGGTGGTGCGCATCCACCATGCGCCGTCAGCCTCGAAGAGCTGACCGTTCTCGCGCATAGCGTCGAGCAGGGCGTCCACCTTGCCGCCTTCGAACACGGAGTTCTCGTGGAAGAACACGTCGAAGTGGGTGCCGAATGCCGCCAGGGACTCCTTGATCTGATTGAACATCAGGTGAGTACCGATTTCGCGGAAAATCTCTTCGGGGTTCTCAGCCTCAAGCGCGTCGGGGCGCTGAGCCAGGATCTGGTCCTTAATGTCCACAATGTACGCACCAGCGTAGCCGTCCTCGGGGGTCTCCTCACCGCGGGCAGCAGCAATCAGGGAGCGCACGAAACGGTCAATCTGGGTGCCGTGGTCGTTGAAGTAGTATTCACGCACCACGTTAGCGCCCTCAGCCTCAAGGACGCGGGCGAGCGCATCACCGACGGCAGCCCAGCGGGTGCCACCCAGGTGGATGGGGCCGGTGGGGTTCGCGGAGACGAACTCAAGGTTAATGGTCTTGCCGGCGAACTTGTCGCTGCGGCCGTATGCTTCGCCAGCCTCAACGATGGTGGCGGCAAGCTCACCAGCAGCTGCGGCGTCCAGGGTGATGTTCAGGAAGCCGGGACCAGCAATATCTACGGATGCGACACCGGGGATGGCACCAATCTTCTCTGCCAGAAGAGCTGCTGCCTCACGCGGGTTCTTGCCCACCTTCTTAGCGAGCTGCAGAGCGACGTTGGTTGCCCAGTCGCCGTGTTCGCGGGACTTGGGGCGCTCCACTCGGACGGCGGGCAGTTCAGCGCCCTCCACGAGGGTCAGCTGGCCGGAGGAAATGGTTTCTTCAAGGGCAAGCGCAATGGCTTCGGAGAGTTCTTCAGGAGTCATAACAAACTATTCTAGCAAGCCTTGGCAGGTGCCTGACCCTTTATCTAGTGCTTATCTGATACCATAGGTGGGTTGCCTCTGTAGCTCAGCGGATTAGAGCACCAGTTTCCGGTACTGGGGGTCGAAGGTTCGAATCCTTTCAGGGGCACGATGTTCTTATTCGAGAGGGAACACGGGAGCCGATATCCGAGGCGTATTGTTGGGTATCGGCTCCTTTTTATTTAACTGCCATGCTGCCCCCACTTTTCAACGTCAGAGCGTGGACACTACCCTCCGCCCTGTTGTGGCAACGCTAACAGCCTTGAGAGAATGGGAAAACGCGCACACCCGTCACATCAGCACGGCTTCAAGCCACAACAGCGGAGGTAACCCGATGACCACCATGCGCCAGATTCAGCTCACCGAATGGGGCGACGAAAACGTTCTGCACGAAGCAAGCGTGCCCATCCCCTCGCCGGTGCGCGGTCACGTGCTCATCAAGACGGTTGCCGCCGGTGTGAACCCGATTGACCTGACCACCCGCAAGGGTCTGGGCCCCGCCGCTCAGCTTGTCGACCCGTCGTACAAGCCCTTCGTGCCCGGCTGGGATGTTGCCGGCACCGTGGTTGCTACCGCCGGCGACTACACGGGTTTTAAGGTGGGCGACGGCGTATTTGGTCTTGTTGCTTTTCCCTCCCCCGCCGGTGCTTACGCCGAGTATGTTCTCGCCCCGGCGCATCAGCTGGTGAAGGTGCCCGCCGATGTTCCCTGCGCGCAATTGGGTGGCGCTCCCCTGGCGGCGCTGACCGCATACCAGGCGCTCTTCGAAGTGGCGCGATTGAAGGAAGGCGAGCGCGTGCTCATTCACGCCGGTGCCGGAGGCGTCGGTCACCTCGCCGTTCAGCTGGCGGCGCAGGCTGGCGCTCAGGTTTTTGCGACCGCCTCCGCGGCGAACCACGAGTTTGTGCGCTCGCTGGGTGCCCAGCCTATTGATTACCGCACCGAGGATTTCCGTACCGTACTGGGTCAGACCATGGATGTGGTGCTCAATTCCACCGGTCAGCAGACCTTCCTCGATTCGCTGGAGGTGCTGGTTCCCGGCGGCCGCATTGTCACGCTGACCAGCCCCGACCCGCTGGATGTTGCGCGTGAGCGCGGCTTCGAGGCGCAGTGGCTGACGGTTCACCCGGACCGCGCGCAGATGCAGGAGATTGCCCGCCTCATGTCCTTGGGCCTGTTGAAGGTGCACGTGGATCAGGTGCTTGATTTTTCGCAGGCTGCGCAGGCTCACACACTGGTGGCGACGGGTCGCACCCGCGGCAAGATCGTACTGGTTCCCTAACGAGGTGCTGATTCATGCAGATTTCTGAGAGCGCGCCGAAGGTTGAGGGCACCGAGTACTGCTCCGGTTTTTACCGCGAGGCGGGCTTTTACGATGCCCACTCACTACCCGACTACGGCGCGCAGTCACCGGTAACTCGCGAGGCGTTCGCCTACGATTTCTTCCCCAAGACCGGGGATATCTCTTCCCCCGCGCCGCTGCTGGTGTGGGTTCACGGTGGCGCCTGGCGCTTCGGCACCAACCAGGCCCTACGCGACATCATCCTGCGCACCCCTGGCGGGGAGCAGCCCAATACCCAGGCTCTCATGCGCGCCGCTTTTCAGCAGGCAGGCTGGGCGGTTGCGTCCATCAACTACCGGTATTCGCATCAGGCGCTCTTCCCAGGTGCCCTGCACGATGTGAAGGAGGCGGTGCGTTTCTTCCGCGCCCACGCGCACGAGTTCGGCATTGACCCGCAGCGCATTGCGGTAGCGGGTGGAAGCGCGGGCGGGCACCTGAGCATGCTGGTTGCGCATACGGGAGATTCCACCGCTGAGAATTCCGCCGTCGAAAATCATACGAGCGCACCCGAGCACGACGAATACTATGAGGGCAGGGCGGCGAGCGCCTACCCGTCCCATAGTTCGCAGGTGACGGCGGCGGCTTCGTTTTACGGGGTCAGCGATTTGAGGACCATCTTCACCGACCGTCCCCTGGCTGGCTACGCTCTCGACCACCCCGAGGATGACGGCGCCGAATGGCGGCTGTTGGGAAGCACCTACCCGGTCCCCGCAGACGTGTCTACTATCGACGCTTCCAAGGGTGAGCGGGCGGTTCCGAGTGTCTGCATCGAGCGCGCCCAAAAGAACTGGGAGCGTGCGCATCCTATTGATGCGGTACGCCCCCAGAAACGAGTGAATAAGGTCGAAAGTGCCTCTGCACAGGGTGCGAGCGGCGGTGCCACTGCCCTGATGCTCGTGCACGGTATTAGTGATTCGTGTGTGCCGTACCAGCAATCGGTGCGGGTGTATCAGGCGCTGCGCACGCGGCAGGTGCCTACCGATTTGGTGCTGGTTCCGGATGCCGAACACGGGGATTCGCGCTGTTTTAGCCCCGATATTGTTCAGCAGATGCTGCGGTTCTTCAACCGTACTGTTTAGTTCAACCGCGCTGTTCAGTTCAACCGTAGTGTCTGAACCATACTGTCTGATTCAGAGTGATTGACCGGACAGTAATTGACCAGATACAGGTTTAGCGAACGCGGCGGTTCACGTATTCGTGCTCAAGGCGGTAACGCTCGAGGTCATCAAAAGCAACGCGACGGTGCGTGTTAATGCGCTCGAACGGAATATCTCCGCGCTCCAGCAGGCGAACAACGGTCGGGCGGGATACGCCCAGGTAGTCTGCCGCCTCCTGCGTGGTCATGAGGCGGTCCTGGCGAACCACGCAGACATCCTTGCGGTCGGCGAATGCGCGCGCTACGGAGGTGAGGGGTCCGTACATTTCGGGGGAAATCTGTACGCGCTCGCCGTCGCCGGTGACCAGGTAGAGGGTTTCTTCGGCGCTGAGGCGGTCGAAGTGGGTGCGCAGACTCGCGTGAACGAGGGCTTGGAAGAGCTCTTCGCAGCGGTGGTGAATTTCTTCGTACTGTCCGTCTTCGCAGCAATCCAACACTGCAACACGTGTTGCCGGGTACGTCTTTGGTGATGGCATAGTCACTCCTTCGTTACTGTGTTATTCACCACTGTAGCAGTTGAACGAAACTATCGAAAGAAAGTTAAGAAGCGCAGTTAATTCGCATCTACGGTGCATAAAATTCAAATGAATAATTATTAACTCTTTAGATAGCATTTGATGTCGTTTATTGTATCTTAACTGCTCGTTCAGGGTCAGTATTCCACCACCGCCCACCCCGGGGTTCCCGCGAACAAACCCAAATATGACAAACAAAGCACACCCCAAGCCCACCGCGGGCAAGGCGAGTACACTGGATAGGATATGTCTGAGCAGAAATCCACGAAGAAACACGCAGATACTTCTAAGGCCCCCCGCACCGCCCCCACCATGGCGAGCATGGCCGCCGCAATACACGCGGCAAAGGTACGATCCTCCGAAAAAACCGCTGAAAAAGCCGCTGGCAAAACCGCAGATAAAACTACTGAGAACAACGCGGTAAAAAACGGCGCCCCGAAGAAGGGTGCACAGAAGAACAGCGCCCAGAAGAATAACGCAGACCGCAAGAACTCCTCCCGCGGCACCTCCGAACGCAACTCCAACGCCTCCCGCTCCAACCGACGCGCAGGCGCCAACAACCGCACCCGCAAGCAGAGCAACCAGCAGAACCGCCCGGTACCGCGCCGCTACGAGCCGCTCATTCCCGAGATCATCACCTACCCCGAAGAGCTGCCCGTCAGCGAACGCCGCGAAGATATCATGAACGCGATCCGCGACAACCAGGTCGTCATCATCGCGGGTGAAACTGGCTCCGGTAAAACCACCCAGATCCCCAAAATGTGCCTCGACCTGGGCCTGGGAGAGAAGGGCCTCATCGGCCACACCCAGCCGCGCCGCCTCGCCGCACGCTCCGTCGCCGAACGCATCGCCGAAGAACTTGGTCAGAAAATCGGTGAAACCGTCGGCTACCAGGTGCGATTCACCTCCGAAGTCGGCGAACACAGCGCTATCAAGCTCATGACCGACGGCATTCTGCTCGCCGAAATCCAGAACGACAAGCTGCTGCGCCGCTACTCCACCCTCATCATTGACGAAGCGCACGAACGCAGCCTGAACATTGACTTCATCCTCGGCTACCTCAAGCGCATCCTGCCGCAGCGCCCGGACCTGAAGGTCATCATCACCTCCGCGACCATCGACCCGGAGCGTTTCGCGCGCCACTTCTCCCCCAGCTACGTGCCGGGCAAGGGCATCGTCGACGAAAACCTCAGCGCCGAAGAACGCGAAATCGCCGAAGCAATCCTGCCCGACGACGCGCCGCCCATCATTGAGGTGTCCGGCCGAACCTACCCCGTGGAAATCCGCTACCGCCCGCTCGACGAGGAAGACTACCTCAGCGACGACGAAATCGAAGACGACCACGACCCCACCGACGGCATCCTCGACGCCATCAAGGAACTCTCCAAGGAAGCGCCCGGCGACATCCTCATCTTCTTCTCCGGCGAACGCGAAATCCGCGACGCCAAGGACGCCATCGAGGCAATGGTTCTCAAGTCGCCGTGCCTGAACTACGAAGTGCTGCCCCTGTACGCGCGCCTCTCGCTCGCCGAACAGCACCGCGTGTTCTCCCCCGGATCCCGCCCGCGCATCGTGCTCGCCACGAACGTTGCCGAAACCTCGCTGACCGTGCCCGGCATCAAGTACGTCATCGACACCGGCACCGCACGCATCTCCCGCTACTCGGCACGCACCAAGGTTCAGCGTCTGCCCATCGAACGCATCTCGCAGGCAAGCGCCAACCAGCGCTCCGGTCGATGCGGCCGCGTCAGCGACGGCATCGCAATCCGCCTCTACTCCGAGGAAGACTTCAACTCGCGCCCCGAGTTCACCGACCCCGAAATTCTGCGCACCAACCTCGCAGCCGTCATCCTGCAGATGATCGCAATCGGCGTGGTCCGCGAGCCCGGCGACATCTCCCGCTTCCCGTTCGTACAGCCGCCAGCATCCCGCGCCATCAACGACGGCGTGAATCTGCTCCGCGAACTCGGCGCGCTCACCGAACGCCCCCGCGGCCCCCGCAAGGGCCGCGGCAATAGCGCAACCCTCACCGCCATCGGCCGAGCCATGGCGGCATTCCCCGTGGACCCGCGCCTCGCCCGCATGATCATTGAAGGCGGCCGCCGCAACTGCGCCAAGGAAATGATGGTACTCGCCGCCGCCCTGACCATCCAGGACCCTCGCGAACGCCCCGCCGACGTGCGCGCAGAAGCCGACGCGATGCACGCCCGCTTCGTCGACGACACCTCCGACTTCTCCTCCTTCCTGCTGCTCTGGGACTACATCAACGAGCAGCAGGCGGCGCTGTCCTCCTCGCAGCTGCGCAAAATGTGCCACCGCGAGTTCATCAACTACCTGCGCATCCGCGAATGGCAGGACCTCTTCGCCCAGCTACGCGAAATGGGACGCACCGCCAACATTCACGCCAGCGGCGGCAGGGACATCAACGCCTCCGCCCACGAGGTAGACATCCACAAGAGCCTGCTCTCCGGCCTGCTCTCGCACGTAGGCGTCAAGGAAGAACGCGAAAAGGACTCCAAGGGACGCAACCGCGGCCCCCGCGAATACCTCGGCGCACGCGGCACCAAGTTCGCGATCTTCCCCGGCTCCGGCCTGTTCAAAAAGAGCCCCGACTGGGTGCTCTCCGCCGAACTCGTCGAAACCTCCCGCCTGTGGGCGCGCACCAACGCCTCCATCGACCCGCAGTGGATCGAAGAAATCGGCAAGCACCTCATCAGCGTGCAATACTCCGAACCGCACTGGTCCCTCAGCTCCGGCGCGGCAGTCGCCTACGCCAAGGGCACCCTCTTCGGCCTGACCATCTACGCCGACCGCCCCGTACAGTACGCCCGCGTAGACGCCGCCGCAGCCCGCGAACTGTTCATCCAGTCCGCCCTCGTCGAAGGCCAATGGCACACCCAGCACAAGTTCTACCTGCGCAACCAGCGCGCCCTCGCTGAGGTCGAAGAACTCGAAGCACGCCTGCGCCGCCGCGACCTGCGCGTGGACGACTCCGTACTCTTCGCCTTCTACGACGCACGCATCCCCGCCCACGTGACCGACGTGCGCGCCTTCGACAAGTGGTGGAAGCAGGCACGTCTTGAAGACGACAACTACCTGGACTTCAACCCCGAAAAGCTCATCAACGAGGAAGCCGCCGACTACGACGACTCCCAGTTCCCCCGCCAGTGGGTGCAGCGCACCGACAGCGGCGAACTGACCCTCGACCTGCGCTACGAATACGCCCCCACCGCCGGCATCGGAGGGGCCCGCACCGACGCCGCCAAGCGCGACGGCGTAGCAGTCCAGGTACCTATCCTGTTCCTCAACCAGCTGAACCCCGAACCGTTCCGCTGGCAGATCCCCGGCCTGCGCCACGAACTCGTCACCGCGCTCATCAAATCGCTCCCCAAGGCGATTCGACGCAACTTCGTACCTGCACCCGACGTAGCACGCGCCGCCTGCGCCGCACTGGAGGAGGACTACTCCCCCGCCACCGACGAGCTCATCCCCTCCCTTGCACTCGTACTACGCCGCCTGCGCGGCGTCGTTGTCGAGCCCGAAGCCTTTAACTGGGACGCCGTGCCCGAACACCTGAAAATGGGATTCCAGGTGCGCAACGCACGCAACAAAATCCTGGGTGAGGGCAAGGACCTGCGAGCCCTGCAGCAGCAGCTACACAAGGAGATTCGCAGCGCCCTCGCCGACTCGCTCGGCGCATCCGACGACACCATGGCAAAAATGGTGGCGCTCACCCAGGGTGGTTCGGGCAACTCAGGCGGTTCGGGCAACTCGGGCAACTCTGCGGCTTCTGCCAAGAAGGGCGCGAAGAGCCCGGGTACCCTTGCCAACGCGGATGCATCCGGCGGAGTACGCGAAATCAGTGGCCTCACCGAATTCCCCGCCGACCTCTTCCCCAACGGAGAAATCCCCCGCAAGGTACAGCGCATCATCGCCACCCAGGCAGTCAACGGATACCCCGCCCTCGTCGACGAAGAAACCAGCGTAGGTCTGCGCATCTTCCCCACCGAAGCCGAACAGCTCCATGCACAGCGCCGCGGCATCATCCGCCTGCTCCAGCTGCAAGTGCCCTCGCCCGTACGCTACGTGAGCGAACACCTCTCCCACAAGGAGAAAATCGTCTTCACGCAGAACCCGCACGGCTCCATCGACGAACTCATTCGCGACTGCACCGTCGCGGCACTCGACCACCTCGTGCCGCACACCCCCATCTTCACGCACGCCGAATACAGCGAACTCTATGAGCACGTGCGTGCCGAACTCATCGAAACGGTCTTCGACGTCACTAAGCTCGTCGCCGAAATCCTCTCCGAAGCCACCGCGCTGAAGAAGGCAATCAAGAAGGCAACCTCGCTGACGACCATGCACGCCGTCTCCGACGTGAAGGCACAGATGGAGAACCTCGTCTACCCCGGATTCGTGGCGAAAACCGGCTACGACCAGCTGGTTCACATCCCGCGCTACCTCAAGGCCGCCCAGGTGCGCCTGACGAAGCTCGGCCCGAACCTGCACCGCGACAACCAGCTCATGCTCACCGTGCAGGACCTGGAAGACTCCTACGATAACGCGGTCAAGTCGCTACCGGCAGGCACCATCGTGCCGGATACGCTCCGCCGCGTGAACTGGATGATTGAGGAGCTGCGCGTCAGCTTCTTCGCCCAGGAGCTTGGTACCGCCTACACGGTGTCTGAGAAGCGCATTGCAAAGGCTCAGCGTGAGGCGCTGGACGCTATCAAGCGTTAGATTTTGAGCTTGCGGACGGCGGTGTTCGTCCTCGCTCTTACTCAGGTGTAGGTGCGCCGCATGTTTCCTCCGCGCCTACGCAGGGGCACCCGTCACCCGGACGCTCCGTCCTCTCCTTGCTTCGCTGCGGAGAGCGTCCGGGTTGACACCCTGAGGGCGCTTCCGGAAAACACGGCTGCACCTGCAGCACAAGCAAAGATCCCCCACACGAGGTAATCGTGTGGGGGCTCTTTGCCGTTCACAGCGCAAGCTAAGCCGGGAACCTAGCGCGGAAAGGCGGTGTCCTCCGTAGCGACATCAGGGTGCCCGAGCTCTGCGAGGGCGGGTGCCCCTGTAGGAGCGAGGACGAACACCGCCTCTCAGCGGGAGAAGCGTTTAGGCGGCAGCCTCGCAGAAGGTCACCGTCACCGAACCGTTACCGCGGTCGTGCATCCACTGCGGCGCGTTCTCGGCCGAGGCGATGGCGCCGTCGCTCACCGACGGGGCGAGGTACGAGCCGCCCGCGCCACCTGCGCCGCCCTGCATCGTGTAGCCGATACCCTGACGCACGCCGGTCGGGCTGTTCAGCCACTTCTGAGTCAGCACAATCGAGGAGACAGACTGTGCCGCACCGGAACCGCCACCACCGTAGCCTGCACCGCCACCACCGGACACCACGGACTGGTAGCCGTTGAAGTTCTGCGCGTACGCGCCCTCGTCGTTGTAGACGTCCAGGTCCCAGCTGCGGTCCTCGTAGGTGCCCTTCTCGTGCACGCTGGCGGGGTTCTCATCCAGCTGGTAGGAGTACGCACCCGCACCGTCGCCGCCGTTGCCCGCGAAGCCGCTCGTGCCCGCGTTACCGGCGACGAACTGGCTGAATAGCACCTGGTTGTTGGTGGTTTCAAAGCCGATGATGGGGCCGCTTGCCGGCAGAGTGCCTGCCGCGCCGCCTGCACCGCCCACGCCCGCCGCGCCGCCGGAACCGGAGTTGTAGGTCAGGACCTTGGAGCGTTCAGCGTTATAGATTTCGTAGCCGGGGGTGCCGTTGGAGCCTGCCGCCGCGGAGGCGCTACCCGCCGCGTCGAACTGCGGGGATGCGTCCGAACCGAGGGGCGCCACACCGGCGTCGATCTGGCCGTTGAAGTTGGAGTACCAGGGGTCTGCGTAGGACACGCCGGAGGTGGTCATGCCCGCGCCGCCACCGCCGCCAGCCACAGCGATTACGGTGCCGTCGATGAGTAGTGCGGAGGAGCCGCCGCCGGATGCAGCGTACGCCTGAGTCTTGGAGTTTGCCGGGGCCGCGTACTTGGCGTCGACCTGCGCGGTGATGGTGGCTGGGATAGTGTAGGCGGGTACGGAGCCGCCGTTGCCGTATCCTTCACCACCGGCGGTGGGGGTGAGGGAGCCGTCACCGATACCGCCTGCCGCGGCGATGATCTGCACGGTGGAGCCGGGAGTGACGGGGATGATGCCGCTGACCTTCGCGCCGGAGCCGGCGGGGGTCATGCGGTTGTTGGTGCCGCCTGCGCCGCCGACCAGTTCGAAGCGGAGCTTGTGGACGTTGTCGGGCACGGCAAAGCTCTGCACGGTCTTGGTGCCTTCATCGGTGCCGGAGATGTTGTACGCCGGGCTAGCTGCCAGGATGCAGTCGTTCGTAGCGGCGACGGACGCTGCGTAGGAGGGGATGGTTGCGGAGGCGGCGACGACGGGTGCCGCCCAGGCTGCACCGGCGACGAGCTTGCGGCGGGTCAGGGATGTAGACATGGTATGCCCTTTATTCAGGTGGGGTGATGTGTTTGCGGTGCGACTTTATTTGAAACCAGGCGAGCCTCGATTTGCTTGCTGTGGAAAGAAAATCAGCGCCGAGGAAAAGAATACCCTGAACCTCAGCTTTAACATAAATCCCTGGCTAGCGCACGGCCTGCGAGCTTTTGGACGCCTCGCGCCGCTCCCTTCCTTCGCTCCTGCAGGGGAACCCGCCACGCCCGGACGCTCCGCCGCTCCTTGCTTCGCTGCGGAGAGCGCCCGGGCGGGCACCCTGATGTCGCTTTCGGAAGGTGCGGCTTTATGCGAGCCACAGGTTCCGTCCGCGCACGCAACGCCAGCAGAGGGTCTGCAGATTATCGGGCTCGTTATTGCCGCCTTCGGATAGCAGGACCTTGTGGACGACCTCTAGGATGAGGATTCGTTCACGCATGATGGAGTTGCCGCATCCGGGGTTTTGGCAGGTGTAGTTGTCGCGTTCTTTGATGCGTTGGCGTAGCTGGGCGGTCATGAGGGTGCGTTCGCCGCCTTCGGGCCATGCCCAGCGGATTTTGCGTTCGAGGGTTTCGGAGAGCGCGTCGAGGGTTGGGGTGTCGAGGGTGACGGTGACGGCGCGGTTTTCTTTGCCGCCGGGTGAGGTGTATTCGAAGCGGTAGATGGGGTACGGCACGGTCAGCCCCACGTGGCAGACGTTGAGTTTGTTCCAGAACTCGTCGGCGTAGATCTTGGTGATGAACTGGGGCGGGTTGATGTGTGCGATCATGTCGTCTTCGCGGCGTCGCACGTTGTCGACGGCGGTTTCGAGGCGCGCGATATCGTCGGAGAGGCGCTGCACGTCTTTGAGGGTTTGCAGGTCGGCTTCGATGTGGAAGTATTTGGTGAGGCTGCCGATGGGGTCCCGCTCGGCTTCGAGAACGACCTGTTCGGATGCCTTGTAGACGTGAGGGTGGCGTTCTTCGGGTTTCTTCTGCAGCAGCGTCTTCCAGGTTTTGGGCTGCTGAACCTCGACGGTGGCGAGGTGGCTGTACATGCCGTTGGTGGAGGTGCCGAGTTCGTAGATTCCGTGCGTGTAGATGTCGTGTACGTAGCTGGCGATTTCGTTGTATTCGCTGGCGAGTGTGGCGGTGCGTTGGCGGTGCGTCTGGAATTCGGGGGATGCGAAGTACCGGTTTTTGCGGATGGTCAGGACAATGCCCACGATGACTACGATGATGACGACGCCGAGGATGACGTACCAGAGGGAGAAGGCGAAGCATACGGCGAAGAAGACGCCGAACCCTTTGAGGAAGGATTTCACGGGTGTTCCTTTGCGATACGGCGGTGTATCTGTGAGTGTAGATTTCCTCCATTAGGGTATCGGAGGTAGGTTCGGCTGACAAAGCCGACTCGGCGGAGCCAGCAAAAGATTGAGATGGCGACAGCCCCTCCCCCTCCAGTTCGTTATACCGGTATCGCGCACCCAAGCCCGCACCTACTGACCCGAGGTCGAGTGTTTTACCTACGAGGCGGAGGGATGGTGTCCTCCGTCGTGACATCGGGGACGCGGAGCGGGGCGAGCGTCACAAAACAGGCTTGGCAGAGCCAGCAAAAGGTTGAGAAGGCGACAGCCCCCTCCCCCTCCAGTTCGTTATGCCGGTATCGCGCACCCAAGCCCTGAACTTACGAATCTGAGGCTGAGTGTCTTACATAGGAAACAGAGGGATGGTGTCCTCCGTCGTGACATCAGGGTGCCCGAAGCGAAGCGAGGGCGGGTCCCCTGTAGGAACAAGGAGGGCACCATCCCTCCGCAAACCAAGAAAATGAAAACATAAACACAAAAGCCCTTAGCTCGAAAGCTAAGGGCTTTATCTGTGCGCGATACTGGGATCGAACCAGTGACCTCTTCCGTGTCAGGGAAGCGCGCTACCGCTGCGCCAATCGCGCTCACAAAACAATTGTTTTGTTGCGAGGTGAGGACGGGATTCGAACCCGCGTACACGGCTTTGCAGGCCGCTGCCTAACCACTCGACCACCTCACCGCATACGCTCCACAAGGGAACGCGTTCGAACTCTTGGAGTCCTTACGAGCGGTTGACGAGACTTGAACTCGCGACATCCACCTTGGCAAGGTGGTGCTCTACCAACTGAGCTACAACCGCATATCAGCGTATTCAATTTGAATCATTCCGTTGGAGTTTTTCGCTCCGTCGTGCTGACAGGTAAATACTATACGGGGTTTTTGAGTGTTTGCCAAATCCTTTGTAGATCATCTTGTGTTCCGCGTGTTTCCGGGGCAGAACGGGGTATTTGGGCTCGTTTTTGAGGTGTGTGAGCAAAATTTATTTTCATGGTGCCGGTCACATTTTTGGGGTTTTGGGGTGGTTACTGTTCCCGTGAACGTGGCGGCGGGCGCACGATGTCCGCTGAGTGTCCGCAAAATTTTTCACAAGGACACGAAAAAGGAGGGGCGAGGATCCAGGCTCCCTGCCCCTCCCCTATGAAATTCGCATCAGAAATCCGCACCGGCAAATACGCCAGGCTCATATTTTTCTGGAATCTTTTTAGAGCTCTTCGAAGAAGAGGCGTTCGTAGACTTTGCGGGCGTTGCGGGTTTGGCGCAGGTAGTCCTCTTCGAGGGCGCGTGCGCTACCGGCGGGGTATCCGCACCAGCGGGCGATTGCTTCCAAGTCGGCGCGTCCCGAGGGTAGGGTGTCGGATTGGCGCACGCCGCGCAGTACGTTGCCGCCGCGAATCTTTGTGGCGAGTAGCCAGGCGCCACTGAGGATTTCAGCGTCCGCAGCTTCGACCAGCCCCGCCTCAACCGCGGCGTTCAGCGCCTTCAGGGTGGAGGTGGTGCGCAGCCCCGGCACGGCGTGCGCGTGGCGTAGCTGTACGAGCTGGACTAGCCATTCCACGTCGGAGAGTCCGCCGCGGCCGAGCTTGAGCTGGCGAGTGCGGTCGGCACCGTGCGGCATGCGTTCGTTTTCAACGCGCGCCTTCATGCGGCGAATCTGCTGCACCTGTTCGGGCGCGAAGGCTACCGGGTAGCGGTACGGGTCGATGAGCTCCACGAAAGCGCGTCCGAGCGCCTCGTCGCCGGCGATGGGGCGGGCGCGGGTGAGCGCCTGGAACTCCCAGGTTTCCGCCCAGCGTTCGTAGTAGGAGCGGTAGGAGTCCAGCGAGCGCACGATAGCGCCCTGCTTGCCTTCGGGGCGCAGGTCGGCGTCCACTTCGAGGGGCCGTTCGGCGCGAATGGCGGGTTTGACGGGCTGTTTGAGGAGCGTCAGGGTACGGTTGACGATGCGTGCCGCCTGTTCCTGTGCTGCGTCTTCGTCGGCCCCATCGAGGGGTTCGTGGACGAACATGACGTCCGCGTCGGAGCCGAAGCCGTTCTCGGCGCCGCCGAGGCGGCCCATGCCGATGACGGCGATACGGGTGAGTAGCTTCTCCCCCACTGTCGCCTCAGCTTCGGCGGGTTTGGCGCCTTCCGGTGCCGCTTGGAGTTCACGCAGGGCAATCTGCAGCGCCGCACCGATCGTACACTCGTCGATGGCGGCAAGACCGGCGCAGGTGTCCTCAACATCGACGATGCCCAGGGTCCAGCCCATGGCGGTGCGCAGGGTTTCTCGGCGGCGCAGGTAGCGTACGGCGCGCATCGCCTCTGCGGCGTCCTCATGGCGTGCCAGCAGGGAGGAAATCTCTGAGACGAGCGCTTCCTCCCCCAGCGGTTTGAGGTCGGCGACCTTGTCCAGCCAGGCGATGGAGGCGGAGGCATCCTCGAGCAGGTCGGTCATGAGGCGCGAGCTGGAGAGTAGCTGGCTGAGGCGTTCGGCGGCTGCGGGTGAGTCGCGGAGCATGCGCAGGTACCAGCTGGTGCTGCCGAGCGATTCGGAGACGATGCGGAATCCGAGCAGGCCGGCGTCCGCGTCCACGCCGCGGGCGAACCAGCCCAGTAGCACGGGCATGAGGTGCCGCTGAATGTCTGCGCTACGGGAAAGTCCCGTGGTGAGTGCCTTGATGTGGCGCATGGCGCCGCGCGGGTCGCGATAGCCGAGGGCTGCGAGGCGGTCCTGTGCCGCCTGTTCGCTGAGCACCACTTCGTCGCGGCTGAGCGTGGAGACGGCGGCGAGCAGCGGACGGAAGAAGATCCGCTCGTGCAGAGAACGGACATTCCGTTTGATTTTCTGCCACGCCTTGAGCATCTGCTCGGCGGAGAGCGTGCCGTTGCGTTCCGGGGAGAGGATTGAGCGGGCGAGGGCGCGCTGTTCGGCGTCCTTCTCGGGCATCAGATGGGTGCGGCGCAGCTGCTGCAGTTGGATGCGGTGCTCGAGCACGCGCAGCTTCTTGTAGTCGCGGCTGAACGCTTCGGCGTCGGTGCGGCTAATGTAGCTGACGGCGGTCAGCGCCGCGAGGGAATCCACGGTGGATTTGGTGCGTACGGCGGGGTCGGTTCGACCGTGCACGAGCTGCAGCAGCTGCACGGTGAACTCGATATCGCGCAGGCCGCCCGGGCCCAGCTTAATCTGGCGGTCCACCTGGTTCGAGGGAATATTGTCGGTCACCCGGGCGCGCATCGCCTGCACGGATTCCACAAAGGATTCACGGGCGGCGGACTCCCACACGAAGGGGTCAATGGCGCGGGCGTAGCGGGCACCCAGCTGCGCCGAACCGGCGATGGGGCGCGCCTTGAGCAGCGCCTGGAACTCCCAGTTTTCCGCCCAGCGCTTGTAGTACTGAACGTAGGATTCAACGGTGCGAACGAGCGGGCCGTCCTTGCCCTCGGGGCGCAGGTTCGCGTCGACCTCCCAGAGGGCGGGTTCGGGTGCGGGGCCCATGATGGCGCGGGTGAGAGCGTGCACGAGCTCCGTGCCGATGGTGGAACATTCGTTCTCGGTGAGCTTGAGCGGTGCGCTCTCCCCCTCTGCCCCGGCATGAGGCGCGGCGCCAGCGGCGGCGGGTTCCACGGGCGCAACCACGTACACCACGTCAACGTCAGAGATGTAGTTCAGCTCGCGGGCACCGCACTTGCCCATGCCGATAATTGCCAAGTCCAGGGCGTCTACGGCTTCGCCTCGGCGAGGAGCCGCCAGGCCGGGGCCCAGCCCCTCCGCCACTTCGGTGCGCGCAATGGCGAGCGCACCCTCCAGCGCGGCGGCAGCCAAATCGGCGAGGTGACGACCGATGGTGGGCATCATTTCGACCGGGTCTTCGCAGCACACGTCGAGCAGGGCGATGCGCGCCAGGGCGGCGCGGTAGGCGACGCGCAGGGTCACGTAGCCGTCTTTGCCGGTCTGTTCGGCGGTAGCGCGCGGACGCTCCGCGTGGGGGTCGGCACCGAGGGCTGTGAGTATGTCGCGGCGGTAGGGGGTGTCCAGCGGTGCGATGGGGGTCAGGAATTCCCCGTCGGTTTCCGGCAGAATCGACGCCGGGTACTGGGAGCGAATCAGCGCGCTCTCAGCCGGGTACACCTGCGTGTCGAAGAGCGGGTCAATGTGTTCGGGGCGGCGGTAGAGAAAATCGCCAATCGCCTGGGATGCGCCGAGTATGCGGTACATGCCGAATTCTTCCTCGCCGAGGTTGGCGCGTTCGGCGACCGCCGGGTGCTTCTCGATGAGGCGCACGAGGGCGGGCAGAGCAATATCCGGTGAGGGGGCGAGGCGCAGCCCGGCAAAGAGCGCATCCTGCGAGACGTGCTTCAGTTCGGGGGCGTTGAGCCAGCGTTCTGCCTTGGACGGATCGTGGAAGCCGGTGGCGATCATGCGGGTGCGCAGACGTAGCTGGGCTTTGCGTTCGGCTTCGGCGCGTTGTTCGTCGTCGAGTGCGTCGGGGGCGATGTCGGTGAGCGGTTTGGGTTCTTTGGCGGGGTCGATAATGCGGATGAGCCCGGTGGCCGGGTAGTGGGAGCTGTCAGTCATAGCATGAGAACCGTGGGTAGAGAACTAGGTTAGAGAACTGTGGGTGGAGAGTAGATCCGGGGTGGAGAGTATAAATTTCGCCAGCAAAATCGGCGGCTAAAAATCGGTGGTGAACGGTGCAGCCGATAGGTGCATTTGATAGACCTGTGGGCGGTACCCGCCGGCATGTTACCGGTAGCGGGTACCGCCCTGAGGCTGTCAGCGCTCACTCATCCTATGAGGTGGTGAGAGGGTCCAGCCGTTAGAGGATTCCGAGGTTGTGCTTGAGCTCGTACGGGGTCACCTGAGCCTGGTACTGGTCCCAGTCGGCGCGCTTATTGCGCAGGAACTGCTCGAAGACCTGCTCGCCCAGAACCTCCGCCATGAACTCGGATTCTTCGGTGATATTGATGGCTTCACGCAGGGACGCGGGTAGCGGGTTGTAGCCCATGGCGCGGCGTTCGGCGTTGGTCATGGCGGCGAGGTCTTCGGTCACGGCGGGCATGAGCGGGTATTCGTTTTCGATGCCCTTCAGACCTGCGGCGAGAATCACCGCGTAGGCGAGGTACGGGTTCGACGCCGAGTCCAGGCCGCGGTACTCGATGCGTGCGGACTGCATCTTGTTCGGCTTGTACAGGGGCACGCGCACGAGGGCGGAGCGGTTGTTGTGGCCCCAGGAGACGTAGGAGGGTGCCTCGCCGCCACCCCAGAGGCGCTTGTAGGAGTTGATGAACTGGTTGGTGACCGCGGTGAATTCGGGGGCGTGCTTGAGCACACCGGCAATGAAGTGGCGTGCGGTCTTGGACAGCTGGTATTCGGCACCGGCTTCAAAGAATGCGTTGGTGTCGCCTTCGAAGAGGGAGAAGTGGGTGTGCATGCCGCTGCCGGCGTACTTGGTGAAGGGTTTGGGCATGAAGGTTGCGTACATGCCGAGCGAGTAGGCGACTTCCTTGATGACGGTGCGGAAGGTCATGACGTTGTCGGCGGTCTGCAAGGCGTCGGCGTGGCGCAGGTCGATTTCGTTCTGTCCGGGGCCGGTTTCGTGGTGGCTGAATTCGACGGAGATGCCGACTTCTTCGAGCATGGTCACTGCCTTGCGGCGGAAGTCCTGCACGATGCCGCCGGGGGTGTGGTCGAAGTAGGATTCGTGATCCACGGGCACGGGGAATCCGTCGGCGCCGAGCTTGGAGGATTCGAGCAGGTAGAACTCAATTTCGGGCGAGGTGTAGCAGGTGAAGCCCATCTCCGCGGCCTTGTTGAGCACGCGCTTGAGCACGCCGCGGGTGTCGGATGCGCTAATCTCACCGTCGGGGGTGAGCACGTCACAGAACATGCGGGAGGTGATGTCTTCCTCACCGCGCCAGGGCAGAATCTGGAAGGTGGAGGGGTCGGGCTGCAGGAGCATGTCGGACTCGTAGACGCGGGAGAAGCCCTCGATGGAGGAGCCGTCAAATCCCAGGCCCTCGTCGAAGGCGCTTTCTACTTCAGCCGGTGCGAGCGCAACGGATTTGAGGGTGCCGACCACGTCGGTGAACCAGAGGCGGATGAAGCGGATGTCGCGCTCTTCGATGGTGCGCAGTACGAATTCCTGTTGGCGGTCCATGAGTTGCCCTCTCGGTGCGGGCGCGCATCCGCGTGGTACCCGTCTGTGGGCGGCGGAGGCGCGCTAAATTTGCTGCCGAGGTGAAGAAGACCCTGTTGTGGAAGGTCCTGCATGTCCCTTGGGGGTTCCAAGGGGTTGCGGCGGGTTGTGTACCAGCGGTGCTGGCGCCTCCTTGCCCCGGCGTGTGTCCTGTTGTTATCTAGCCTATCGGGTTCTGCTGTGCGTCGCGCGGGTGGGAGGTTTCGTTTGTGTAAATTCTCGCTTGTGTCTCGCTCGTGCGCCTCGGTAGTTCAGGTTCTGGGCGGTGCTGGGGCCGCTCCCCTGCTCTTTTCCCCTGCCCTCTGATCCCCCGTTTTTCTGCGGTGCGGGTCTAGGTTGTGCCCAGATAGTCGGCAGATGACGGTTCGCGGGGCGTGTACGGGTGCGCCTTGAGATAATGGGAGCATGCTACATTCCATTCTTCTTTCCTCGACCGTACAGCTTCCGCTGGCGCAGATTCCCCTTGCGACCAGCATCGTGGCGGCTGATCCCACCGGTTTAGAGTGGCTGCTAATCATTGCGGCACCGGTTGTTTTCTGCGTTGTGTACCTAGCGTGCATTATGGCGATTGCGGCGTTTGGTCCGCTGGTCATGAGGAACAACAAGTCTGGCGGCACGACCTACCTGCTGGACCGCCCCTCCCGCGTTGCATTTAGGACTCGCACCGTGGCGTTGTGGGCGCTGGTTGGTGCGTTTGTGGAGCTTCTTTGGCTCGGTTATACGGGCCGTGTGGGCTCTATTGCGGTCATTCCGATTCTTCTGTTTACGTGGTCGTGGAAGTTCGCGTTCTTCTTCCTGCCGCTGCAGCTGATTCGTGCCTGGTATGTGCACGCAAGCCGCGGCAAGTATGATGCGCTGTCGGCTGAGGGCGCTCAGCGCCGTGAAAAGCTGAACCGTAAGAGCGCTTACGAAGTGTCGAAGATGATGCAGCGTAACCCGCAGCAATTCGCCATGAGCAAGGAGCTGCATAATCTGGCGCGCGGTCAGAAGATCGCGGGCGTGCGTCCGTTCCAGAACCTTGATGAGGCAGGCAAGAAGCGCCGCACGAACTATACGGTGGAGTTGGCTGTGGCGCTCATGCAGGCGCGTGCCATGAACCCCGGCAAGCTTCCGTCGGAGGCGTTCGGTGAGAGCATCCTGGGTATGGGCGTTGGCATTGCTTCTGATCGGGCGGTGGAGCAGACCTGGCTGACTCTGTGCACGGAGCGTGTCAACGCGCCGGATGCACCGAATTACCCGGATTCGCTGTACCCGGTTGCGGCTCGTTTTTCGCTGTTTACCACGATGTCGCTGTTGCATCCGGTGATGGGTCGCCCCTATTCACCTTTCACAGCGCCGGATGCTCGTCGTTTCGTCCCCCGTGATTTCTCGGCGGATACTGTGCTGTTGAAGACTGAGGAGCTGGGCAAGAAGGCTCTGGCGCAGAGCGCGATTTTCCGTCAGATTCATGAGCGTCTTTTGCCGTTGCATCGGCAGCAGCCTCAGCTGGTGGATGGCCGCGCCCTGGCGTATTGCGGTGCCCTGCTGGTAAGCGTGGCGAAGGCGGAGGCGGAGAGCCAGCGGTTGACGCACCAGATTCTGGCGGCGGCGGCTTCTGAGCGTGGCATCCTGTCTTTTGGCGTGTTCTCGCAGGTGTCTGAGGATTATCAGTGCGTTCAGCGTCTGCTGAATCTGATGGTGAAGGCGACCGCCGACGTTGAGCGTTTCATCAACGCGGTGGAGGCGCTGGTGCAGATGCATTCTGGTCCGGTTCAGCCTTCCGGCATTGCGTACGAGAAGGTGCAGATGGAGTACATCGCTGCTCTTCTGGACGTTATTGTCTTCTCTTCGCACGCCCCGCTTGCCGGCTCCATTCAGGCGTCTTACGCCCTGCTGAAGGCAGACTATGAGGCGTTTACGTTCAACACCACCGATGAGCTGAGCCGTAGCTACTGGCTGCAGTACGCGAAGAACGCGGTGAACGCCTGCGATACGGGCCTGTCTCAAGGCTATGAGGGTTTCTTCGATAACGATGCGGCACTGCCGGCGTGGGAGTCCTACGCGGAGGACGTCGTGAAGGAAGTCTGCACCTATTCGATCATGCAGCTGTACTGGGATGCTCTGGTGCAGCAGGCGCTCATTCAGCGCGATTTGCCGCGTGAGTTTAGTGATGCTTCTTCCGCTGTTCCGGAGCTGATGAATAAGAACGCCGCTGCGTCGTTCCCGACCTACTACATTAACCTCATCTGGAACTAGGCATAGTTGTTCCCTCGTGGTGAGCGGTACGCCAGGTTGGAGCCGTGCAGGGTTAGAATAGTCAGCATGACTACTGAGCGTTCTTCCGAGATCTCTTCGCCCTACGCGGCACAGCCTGCCGCTACCTCTGCGGCGGCTCCCGCGACTGCTTCTGCATCGAAGCCTTTTGACCTGGACACCGTCAAGAAGGTGCGTACCGTTCACCTGGCACAGGCTAAGGCGACCGGTCAGAAGTTCTCCATGCTGACCTGTTATGACGCTCTGACGGCGCAGATTTTTGATCGCGCCGGCATCGACATGCTGCTGGTAGGCGATTCAGCGGCGAATGTGGTGCTCGGCTACGAGTCCACCCTAACCATTACCCTGGATGAGATGATTCCGCTGGTTGCGGCGGTTTCTCGCGGTGCGTCCCGCGCCATGGTGGTTGCTGATCTGCCGTTTGGTTCCTATGAGCAGTCCCCGCAGCAGGCGGTGGCGAGCGCTGTTCGCCTGATGAAGGAGGGCGGCGCGCACGCGGTCAAGATTGAGGCTGATGCGTCGATGGCTGAGTGGGTTCGTGCCCTGGTGCGTACCGGTATTCCGGTAGTGGCGCATGTTGGTTTCACCCCGCAGTCGGAGCATGCCCTGGGCGGTTTCCGTGTGCAGGGTCGCGGCGATGCGTCTGAGCGTGTTCGTGAGGATGCGGTGGCGCTGGCTGAGGCTGGCGCGTTCTGCGTGCTCATGGAGATGGTGACTACCCAGACTGCGCAGCTGGTGGATGAGGCTGTGGGCGCTGTGCCGACCATTGGTATTGGTGCCTCGAATATGACCACCGGTCAGGTGCTGGTGTGGCAGGACATGATGGGCGTTCGTTCCGGTCGCGTGCCGCGTTTTGTGAAGCAGTTTGCGCAGGTCGGCCAGGTCATGGAGGACGCTGCGCGTGCTTATCGTGAGCAGGTTCGTTCGGGTGAGTTCCCGGCGGCTGAGCACACTTTTGAGTAGGCTTTAGGCTGAGAAGAAAGCTTGAGAAGAAAGACCCCCGTATCCGGTGCTCCGGGTGCGGGGGTCTTTCGTCTCAGACTGTATATCTGTTGGGCGGCGTGCGCCTTGAACGTGGCTGAGGGCGTTGGGCAAGGCTGAGGGTGCTCGTTCTTTAGAGCCAGCCGCCGTCCTTTTCCCAGGCGTCGTTGCGTTCGCGGGCGCGGTCCATGGCGTGTGCCGCCTCCTCGTAGGTTTTGAAGGGGCCCCACAGGGAGGTGACGGCGCTCTGCTGGCCGCGTTCAACCTGACCGGTTTTGAGGTTGTACCAGTACTCTTCGGGGTGCGGGCTGGTGGCTTCGGTCGCGGAGTTCAGGGTCTTTTCAACCGCCGATTCGATGGCTTCGCTCAGGTGGTTTTTCTTCTCACTCATGGGTTCTCCTTCGACGGTGAGGGGTTGGTGTTTCTAGCTTCTCACGCGCGTAGGTTCGTGGCAATGAGGCGGGCGGAGCTTCTCACGGCGTTTCCCCTCCACGGTCTTCCGCCTCTGCCTTCCACTCCGGCTTTCCGCCCGCGCAGTTTTTGCCTCTAGCGTGCATGAAATTTTATTCACAATCTGGGAAAAAGGTACGGCTTGTGTATCCGCCGCTTTTTAGCGCCTGAGCAAGGGACACAACCCGCCCACGCCCGGTAAGATGAAACTATGTCTTCAACCAAAACGAATACTTCGCACAATCTTCCCGCAGAGCCCGGTCGAGCACCCGTGGGTTGTCTGACCCCCGGACGCATCACCCCCATGCGCCCGGTCCCCTCGCACATTGTTCGCCCCGAGTACGTGGGTAAGCCCACCGCCAACGAGGGTAACGACTCGAACATGTACACCCCCGAGGAAGTTGAGAAGGTTCGCGCAGCCGGCAAGATTGCGGCAGGCGCCATCGTTGAAGCATCCAAGATTTGCGTACCCGGCACCACCACCGACGAGATTGACGTGCTGGTCCACGAGTACATTTGCGACCACGGCGCGTACCCCTCCACCGTGGATTACCGCGGCTACCCCAAGTCCGTGTGCACCTCCCTGAACGAGGTCATCTGCCACGGTATCCCTGACTCCACCGTGCTGGAGGACGGCGACATCCTCAACCTGGACGTCACCGCATACCTGGACGGCATGCACGGCGACACCAACAAGACCCTGCTCGTCGGCAACGTGGACGAAGAGTCCCGCCTGCTGGTTGAGCGCACCGAGGAGTCACTGAACCGCGCGATTAAGGCTGTGAAGCCAGGCCGCCAGATCAACGTGATTGGTCGCGTCATTGAGAAGTATGCGGCACGTTTCGGTTACGGCGTGGTTCGCGACTACACCGGTCACGGTGTGGGTCGTGAGTTCCACTCGGGCCTCATCATCCCCCACTACGATGCGGCACCCGCCTACGACACCGAGATTCGCGAGGGTATGATCTTCACGATCGAGCCCATGCTGACCCTCGGCACCATCGAATGGGACCTGTGGGATGACGACTGGACCGTGGTCACCCGCGACCGCAAGCGCACCGCGCAGTTCGAGCACACCCTCGTGGTGACAGCTGACGGCGCGGACATCCTGACTCTGCCCTAATCCGCAGCCCTCTGGGTTTCCTGCCTGTGCAGGTACGAGCCCAGCCCCTCACTTTTTATATCAATTCACCCACTGACAAGCCCGCCCACTCCACTAGGTTACACGGCAGTAGGCGGGGCGAAAGAGAGAGAAAACCATGAGCGAATACGCAGAACCCGGCGTCATCAACGAGCTGCCCGCCCCCACCCCCAAGGACCTGCAGATTGGTGTGGACATTGGAGGCACCGGCATTAAGGGCGGCATCGTCGACCTGCGCACCGGTAACCTCGTGTCCGACCGTTTCCGCATTGACACCCCCAAGCCCGCAACCCCCGAGGCTGTGGCTGATGTTGTACGCCGCGTAGTCGACGAGCTGCAGGGCCGCGACCTGGCACCGGACCCCGAGTCCGCTGTCGGCATCGACTTCCCCGCAGTGGTGAAGAACGGCATGGTCTTCTCCGCAGCGAACGTGGACGACTCCTGGATTAACACCGACCTGGAACAGGTCATGAGCGAGGCTCTGGGCGGCCGCACCGTCTACGGCCTCAACGACGCTGACGCAGCCGGTCTGGCTGAGGCAACCTACGGCCAGGGTCGTAACCGTGACGGCCTGATCGCTGTCATCACCCTGGGCACCGGCATTGGCTCCGCCCTCATCAACGACGGCGTGCTGATCCCGAACACCGAGCTGGGCCACCTGGAGATCGACGGCCACAACGCCGAGTCTCAGGCTTCCGCTCGTGCCCGCGAGGTGCACGAGCTGTCCTGGAAGAAGTACGGCAAGCGCCTGTACCGCTACTTCGAGCACGTTCAGATGCTCTTCTCTCCCGACCTGTTCATCATCGGCGGCGGCATCTCCAAGAACCCGGAGAAGTTCATGCCCTACTTTGAGGACCAGATTCGTACCCCCATGGTCATGGCTGCCCTGCGTAACAACGCGGGTATTGTGGGTGCGGCACTGTGGGCTGGCGGCATGCTGCCCGAGCGTAAGCGCCGCGGCGAAGCGTAAGGTTTTCCTGAACCTGCTTGACCCGCGGCCGCGTAAGCGCCGCGGCGAAGCGTAAGGGCTTGCTTCCTGCTGTCCGCCTCGGATAGCGCTTCACATACGTACGAAGGGACCGCCTTCCGAATCATTCGGAAGGCGGTCCCTTCTGTATGCCGCCGCTCATGTAGCGGCGGCTGAGCTCATTAGCTACTGGGTTAGCTAGTGGCTGTGCTAGTCAGTTACTGTGCTAGCTAGTTACTGGGCGATGCGGTCCTCACGCAGACGCGCAATCGCCTCCTCAAAGTCCTCAAGGTTCTCAAACGCCTGGTACACGCTCGCAAAACGCAGGTAGGCGACCGCGTCCAGCTTCGACAGCGGCTCCAGGATGGTCAGACCCACCTCGTGCGCGTTAATCTCCGCCAGACCGCGAGCACGAATCAGCTCCTCAACCTCCTGGGCGAGCTTCGCCAAATCGTCCTCACCCACGGGGCGGCCCTGGCATGCCTTACGCACGCCCGCGGCAATCTTCGAACGGTCAAAAGGCTCGGTCACGCCGGAACGCTTAATCACCGAAATGGTGGTGGTTTCAACGGTCGTGAAGCGGCGAGCGCAGGAGGTGCACTGGCGGCGGCGGCGAATTGCGGCGCCGTCATCGGTGGTGCGGGAATCCACCACGCGCGAGTCGGTGTGCTTGCAATAGGGGCAGTACATTGTTTCTCCTTGGCTGGGCGCTAGCGCCCGCGTATACAGCGCTCAAGAATATTTATACCTATTCTACCGTGATATACAGCGGATACACCGTATGTTGTGAGTGAATATACGCTCAGGGTGGACTCTGCTATGCAGAATCCACCCTGTCATTCCCCTCAGCGGGGGTTGTGCGTTGTTAGCGTCGAATGCAGCTCGGACCGAAAATCGTCTTGATTTCACCGAAGAGGCTCGGGTTCGGTTCCACACGCACACTAGCGTCCAGAAGCACCAGTTGCTCCTTATCGCGGGTGCGGATGAGCATGCGCACATCCGCGGTGCCCTTGTGGTCGCGCAGGGTCTCCTTCAGCTCCTTCAGGTTCGCCTCGGTTACCAGGTACTCGGGTACCACGATGGTGATGGGTGCGGCGCGGCCGTCATCGCTGATTTCCAGGATCTGCAGTTCCTGCGCGCTCATGTTCACGCTGCCGTCGTCGCGGCGCTGCACGCGGCCACGAATCGAGCAGATGAGGTCGTCCGCCAGGGCGGCGCCCATCGTCTCGTAGGCGCGGGAGAAGAACATGACCGTAATGGTTGCGCCCGAGGGGTCTTCCAGCTCCACGGAGGCGTACTGGTTACCGCTGGACTTGGCGATACGGCGCGAAACGCCGGTGAGCATACCCGCAACGGTGACGGTTTCGCCGTCGCGCACGTGCGAGTCTTCACCAATGATGTCGTGCACCGAATGGCTTGCGGCATCCGAAAGCGCACGCTCCAGGCCACGCAGCGGGTGGTCCGAAACGTACAGGCCCAGCATGTCACGCTCAAAGTTCAGCTTCTCGCGGCGTTCCCAATCCGGAACCTCCGGGATGGTCACGGTCAGCTCATCACCCAGAGCATCGTCCATACCGAGGGAGCCGAAGAGGTCGAACTGACCCGCCGCTTCCTTACGCTTGACCGCCACGGCCGCGTCCACTGCCGCCTCGTGGATGAGGGACAGCGAACGGCGGGTGTGGCCCAGGTCGTCGAAAGCGCCTGCCTTAATGAGCGACTCGATGGTGCGCTTATTGCACACCTGCAGCGGCACCTTCTTCAGGAAGTCGTTGAAGGACTCGTAGCGGCCCTTCTCCTCGCGGGCGGCAATCATGCCTTCGACCACGTTCGCACCCACGTTACGAATCGCGCCCATACCGAAGCGGATATCGTCACCGACAGGGGCGAAGGTCAGGGTGGATTCGTTCACATCCGGCGCGAGCACGGTAATGCCCATGGCGCGGCACTCATTCAGGTACAGCGCGAGCTTGTCCTTGTTATCGCCCACGCTGGTCAGCAGCGCAGCCATGTACTCCTGCGGGTAATGCGCCTTCAGGTACGCCGTCCAGTACGACACCAGACCGTACGCAGCCGTGTGCGCCTTGTTGAACGCGTAGTCAGAGAACGGCAGCAGAATATCCCAGAGCGCCTTAATAGCGCCCTCAGAGTAGCCGTTAGAAATCATGCCGTCGTGGAAGGTAGCGTACTGCTTATCCAGCTCCGCCTTCTTCTTCTTACCCATCGCACGGCGCAGCAGGTCTGCCTCACCCAGAGTGTAGTTCGCGACCTTCTGAGCAATTGCCATAACCTGCTCCTGATACACAATCAGGCCGTAGGTGGTGTCCAGAATGTCCTTCAGCGGCTCTTCCAGCTCGGGGTGGATCGGCTCGATCTCCTGCTTACCGTTCTTACGCAGAGCGTAGTTGGTGTGCGAGTTCGCGCCCATCGGGCCTGGACGGTACAGCGCCAACACTGCCGAAATGTGCTCGAACTCCTCGGGCTCCATGAGCTTGAGCAGCGAGCGCATCGGGCCGCCGTCGAGTTGGAACACGCCGAGGGTGTCGCCGCGTGCCAGCAGACGGTACGATTCCGGATCGTCCAAAGACAGGGATTCCAGGTCCAGGTCGATGCCTCGGTTGACCTTAATGTTCTCCACCGCATCGGAGATGATGGTGAGGTTACGCAGACCCAGGAAGTCCATTTTGATCAGGCCCAGGCCCTCACAGGTGGGGTAATCGAACTGGGTAATGACCTGGCCGTCAGCCTCGCGGCGCATCACGGGAATCACATCCACCAGATTCTTGCTGGACATAATCACGCCCGCGGCGTGCACGCCCCACTGACGCTTCAGGCCCTCCAGGCCCTTCGCAGTCTCGAACACCTGGCCGTAAATCTTATCGACCGGGTCCTCAATGAGGGCGCGCAAATCTGCGGCCTCGGCGTAGCGCTTATCCTCTTCGTTGTACACGTTCGCCAGAGCAATGTTCTTGCCCATGACGTCCGGCGGCATCGCCTTGGTCAGGCGCTCGCCCACCGAGTACGGCTGGTCCATCACGCGGGAGGCGTCCTTGAGCGCCTGCTTCGCCTTAATGGTGCCGAAGGTGACAATCTGCGCGACCTTGTCCTCGCCGTACTTATCGGTCACGTAGTCGATGACCTCGCCGCGGCGACGATCGTCGAAGTCCACATCGAAGTCGGGCATGGAGACACGGTCGGGGTTGAGGAATCGCTCGAAAATCAGGTCGTGGTCGAGCGGGTTCAGCTCGGTAATGCGCATCGCGTACGCTACCATCGAGCCTGCACCGGAGCCACGGCCGGGGCCCACGCGAATACCGTTGCGCTTTGCCCAGTTGATGAAGTCGGCGACCACGAGGAAGTAGCCGGGGAAGCCCATGGAGGTAATAACCCCCACCTCGTACTCCGCCTGCTTGCGCACAACATCAGGGATACCCTGCGGGAAGCGATAGTGCAGGCCCTTTTCAACTTCCTTCACGAACCAGGATTCCTCGTTTTCGCCCTCGGGCACGGGGAAGTTCGGCATGTAGTTCGCCTTGGTGTTGAACTCCACGTTGCAGCGTTCAGCGATTTCGAGGGTGTTCTCGCAGGCACCGGGAATGTCACCAAAAATGGAGTACATTTCCTCGGGCGAGCGCAGGTAGAAGTTATCCGCGTCGAACTTGAAGCGCTTGGGGTCGGTCAGGGTCGAGCCGGACTGCACGCACAGCAGCGCCGCGTGGGCGGTGTGGTCTTCCTGGCGGGTGTAGTGCAGGTCGTTGGTCGCCACGTAGGGCAGGTTCAGCTGCTTGGCGAGGCGGTGCAAATCCTCCTGCACGTTGCGTTCAATGTCGAGGCCGTGGTCCATGACCTCGCAGTAGAAGTTGTCCTTGCCGAAGATATCGCGGAAGTCGCTCGCCGCCTGAATTGCTTCGTCGAACTGGCCCAGGCGCAGGCGCGTCTGGATCTCGCCGGAGGGGCAGCCGGTGGTCGCAATCAGGCCCTTCGAGTAGGTCTGCAGCACCTCGCGGTCCATACGGGGCTTGTACAGCTGACCTTCCAGCGACGCAATCGAGGAGGCGCGGAACAGGTTGTGCATGCCCTCGGTGGTTTCAGCCCACATGGTCATGTGGGTGTACGCGCCACCACCGGAGACGTCATCACGGGAGCCGTCGCCCCAGCGCACACGCGAACGGTCGGTGCGGTGCGTGCCGGGGGTCAGGTACGCCTCCACACCAATGATGGGCTTGATGTCGTGCGCTTTAGCCTGGCGCCAGAAGTCGAAGGCACCAAAGAGGAAGCCGTGGTCACTGGTCGCCATGGACTTCATGCCGAGTTCTTTAGCGTGGGTGAACAGGTCACCCAGACGCGCGGCACCGTCGAGCATGGAGTACTCGGTGTGCACATGCAGGTGCGTAAATTCTTTGGTTGCCACGGGAATCTCCTGGAGGTGTGGGTTGGAGGATGGGCGGTGAATGTGAAGCTGTGTGCGGCGGCCCGCGGGCGGCTCTACCTAGCTGGGCTGTCTAGCAGAGCCGAGCTGTCTAGCCGAGCTGAACCTTACCCTCACGCAGAGCGGTCAGCGCGTAGGACAGGTCGAGCGGGTACTCGCTGGTGAAGGTCACGCGCTCACCGGTGCCGGGGTGGTCGAAGCCCAGGCGGTGCGCGTGCAGCCACTGGCGAGTCAGACCCAGTTCGGCGCTAAAGCGCGGGTCAGCGCCGTAGGTCAGGTCACCGCAGCAGGGGTGGCGCAGCGCGGAGAAGTGCACACGAATCTGGTGAGTACGTCCGGTTTCCAGGTGCACCTCTACCAGGGATGCGGGGCCGAAGGCTTCGAGCACATCGTAGTGGGTGATGGAGTTGCGTCCGTCTTCAACCACGGCGAACTTCCATTCGTTGCCGGGGTGGCGGCCGATGGGTGCGTCGATGGTGCCGCGCAGAGGGTCGGGCAGGCCCTGCACGAGGGTGTGGTAGACCTTGTCCACGGTGCGTTCCTTGAAGGCTCGCTTGAGTTCGGTGTAGGCGCGTTCGCTGCGGGCTACGACCATCAGGCCGCTGGTGCCCACGTCCAGGCGGTGCACAATGCCCTGGCGTTCTGCCGCGCCGGAGGTAGCAACCGAAATGCCCTCGCCCATGAGCGCGGAGATGACGGTGGGGCCGTGCCAGCCGGGTGAGGGGTGTGCCGCCACGCCTGCGGGCTTGTCCACCACAACGATGTCGTCGTCCAGGTGCACGATGCGGAAGCCGTCCACCTTCTCGGGGCGGATGTCCGCCAGATCGCGCGGTGCGGGTGCATCCACGACGACCTCGTCCCCTGCGGACAGCTTGTAGGACTTGCCGATTTTCACGGTCTTGCCGTTGTTGGTCACGGTCACGTGGCCGTCACGAATCCACCCGGAGGTGCGGGTGCGCGGCGCATCGAGGGCACCGGCGAGCGCGGCGTCCAGGCGCATACCGGCGAGCGCGCCTTCAACGGTGAATTCGGCGCGGATGCGTGCCGTATCTTCGGCGGCGTTGGTGGTTTCGCTCATGCGGCTCTCCTTCGGGTGGTGTTTGCTTAGGTTTTCTGTGTGAGGGGTCGTCTGTGTGAGAATGGCTATAGGCACGTGTAATGGCGATGTAGCCGGGCAGGGAGCTACTTGGAGTTCTTCTCTGCCGCGTTCTTATCGCCAGCCGGGGCATCGCCATCAGGGGTTTCGTCAGCGGGCGCCTGCACACGGGTTCCGTTGAGGTTCAGGCCCTTGAAGTTCAGCAGAACGATGAACGCCATGCACACGCAGATTGCGGAGTCTGCAATATTGAAAATCGCGAAGTTCGGTACGGAAATAAAGTCGACCACGTGACCGGAACCGAAGCCGGGTTCACGGAAGAGACGGTCAAAAAGGTTGCCGCAGATACCGCCGAGCAGACCGCCCAGCGCGAGGGTCCAGGACAGGGCGCGGGTGCGGCGCAGCAGGTACAGCACCACGGCTGCGGCGGCAACCATGACGAGGGTGAAGACCCAGGTGACGTTCTCACCCATGCTGAATGCGGCACCGGAGTTACGGATCGAGTACCACCACAGCAGCCCGTCAATAACGGTGATGCGCTCCCCCAACTGCATCTGGGTGACGACCAGGTATTTGGTGCCCTGGTCGATAGCGAACACGACGGCGGCAAGCACGAGCGCGAGGATCCCCGCGGAGCGAGCCGAAAGGATGCGCACGCGGCGACCAGTAGATTCTTCGGCGGCGTTATCGCTAGCCTGTGCGACTGAGGATTCAGCAGTCTTGGGGGTGTTGGTCATAGCTCTCCTCTAGTCTGTGCCGGTTGCTGCGGTCTGTTCCGGTTGTGGCGCCTACGGTGCGCCGGCCCTATGGCGCGGAGGCCCCATGGTACGGAGGCCCCATGTTACGGAGGCGGAGTGCGCTCGCGTTCGATAGTGCCCCTCTAGCTTAGCAAATCGGGGTAGTGCATCGAGTATTCGGTGGTGATGTGGCGGGTGCTCTCCCCCGCTTCGCATGCTGGGTTCTTGGGGGTTCTTGGCTCCTGCCGGGCGGGCATGAGAATACCGCCCGGTTCTCTCGATCTTCCCCGGTGAATAGCGGTGGAAGAGAAAGAATCCGGGCGGCATACGCTTCAAAGCGTCGTTAACTTAGCAGCGTCGTTAGCTTATTTAAGCATGCTGATTTATGCGGAAGCCTCGATGGACTTGAGGTTCTTCAGCTCCTGAACCTGTGCGTCCAGGTGCTGCAGCAGCTTGGAGCGGTAGCGGCTCTCGAAGCCGCGCAGAGCCTCAACAGCGATCTCCAGCTCTTCCTTCTCGTCGGTGAGGCGAGAGAGAACCTCTTCGCGCTGCTGCTGAGCTTCGCTCACCATAGCGTCTGCCTTCCTCTCTGCCTCTTCGAGCAGTTCAGCCTTAGCCTTCTCGCCCTGTGCCACATAGTCGTCGTGAACCTTCTGTGCCATGGCGAGCAGTGCCGCCGCGTCCTGAGGTGCAGCTGATGCCGCCGAGGACTGTGCGGGTGCTACAGTCGCTGCCGGGGAATCGGGTGCGTTTGCAGAGAGCTGCTCAACCTGACGCTCCAGAGCGTCACGCTCGGAGTAGAGTGCGCGCAGTTCGACGACGAGCTCGTCCAGGAAGTCGTCGACCTCGTTGCGGTCGTAACCGGACTCTTCGGTTACGATCTTGAAGCTCTTAGTGATCAGGTCTTCGGGGGTGATTGCCATGGGCTTCTCCTCTGGGTATCCCTACGGTGTTTGGTGGTGAAGATGAGTGCCGCGGATTCACCAGCCAGATAGGTCGTGGCCCCAATATTTCAGGGTCCCGATGGTTCGGGGCATGGCTATTCCGCTATGCAGTCGTTGGCACCAATTCTACTATTCTTTGGTTTCTGCGCCTGGTTATACGTCGGTTGAACCGTAAAATATTCGCTCTGCGCTAGGGTGGGATTCACCACGTCTAATATCCGCCCTAGTCCCCGCTATCGCCCTTGTATTTTCTGCCCTGTGGTGCATTTTGAGAAGGTTTTCGAGAAGGCATTGTGACGCTCCCCTGGCAGAACCCAAGCACAGAGCCCAGGCAGAGCCTAAGTGCAGAACCCAGATAGATCCTAAGCGCAGAACACAGGCACAGAACACAGGTATAGAACCTAAGCACAGAAAACCCCCGCTCTGCACTCAACCCGTGAACGGGTCAGGCAGGCGGGGGTCTATCGTTTGTGCTCGTCAGCTGTCGTCTCTTAGCGAGGCAGACGTTTAAGAGAAGGCCGCGGTCATCCGCATCATGATGCTCAGCAGCAAAGACAACAGAACAATCAGAATCAGGAAGCCGGTATCCAACGCAACGTTACCCACACGAACCGGCGGAATCAGGCGGCGCAGCTGGTTCATCGGCCAGTCAGTCACCGCATACACGCCGCTGGCGAAGAGCAAAACAATGCCCTTGGGTCGCCACTCGGGAGCGAACATGCGCACCCAGTCAAAGAGCATGCGCAACAGCATCGCAATGTAGAGAACGTAGACAACGATCGTAATGAGGGCGAAAATATAACCCATCTATCAGTCCTTAGCCCTGGTCGAAGGGGAATTCGCCGTCGGTCTCAAAGCCGGCGGGAACCTCGGAGTTAGCCACGCCCAGAACCTCCAGGTTGGAGGGGGTCAGCAGGAACACCTTAGCGGTGACGCGCTCAATGCGGCCCTCCAGTGCGAATGCCAGACCGGATGCGAAGTCCACCAGGCGCTTTGCGTCTGCGTCAGGCATTTCTTCCACGTTCATAATCACGGGGATGTTCTCGCGGAATGCCTCACCAATGATCTTTGCGTCATTGTAGGAGCGGGGGTGGATAGTGGTGATGCGACGCAATTCGTCCTCTTCTTCCTCGTAACCGTAGGTGTATCCGTTGGTTTCTTCGGGCTCGTAGCCCTGGTCGTAGTAGCCGTCGTTGGAGTACGTATCGGCGTACTGCTCGGTGTATTCGGTATTCGGCACCGGGGTGTCCTCCCAATTGTCTGCGCTGGCGTCGTCCCAAGTCTGTTCGGTTTCTGCCAGATCAGCTGTGGTTTCAGGTGTATGAGCGGTGGCGTATGCCGCTGCATCTACGGTTGCTCGTCCGTCGGCAGATTCTTCTGCGTCCAGATACTCGGTTTCTGTACCGTCATCGTAGCTATCAGCCTGCAGGTACTCTTCCTGTTCAGTATAGGCGGGTTCGTCCTGCAGATGGTAGGTTTCGCTCTGCGACTCGGCATCGCTGTACTGTGCCGAGCCGGGCAGTGCTGAGAGCCTGTTGGCGCTGTCGGTCTTCTGTGCTGTAGCAGCCTGCCCTGCGGAGGCGTTTGCCTCCCGGCGGGTTTCAGCCTGCACAGCCTGCGGGGATTCTTCCGGCGTCGTCTCAGCGTCCTGGTATCGTTCCAGGCCGAGGAAACCCGCCAGACGGCTTTGTTTCGCCATGATTCTCTCGCTGTTCTTTCACGTTGGTGGTGTACAGGTTCTGCCGTAGTGCGTCATCAGAAGGTGTGTGCGTAACGGTACGCCATGCACCGGCATGTATATATTACCAGCGCCCACCCCGCGCAGGCGGTCAAGGGCACCGATGATTATGCCGCCGGTCCGTACCGAAAGTAGCTCAGCACTCGAAAGTAGCCCAGCGCTCGAAAAGGCTACGCACGGCGCGTAGCTTAAGCGAGGCTAAAGCGCCGGGCGCTTACCCATGATGTCGCTACCCACGCGCACGCAGGTCGAGCCCCAACGCACCGCCGCCTCCAAATCCCCGCTCATACCGGCGGAAATCTCGGTCGCGTGCGGCACCTGCTCACGCACCAGCGACGCCAAACCGTAGAGCTTCTCAAACGCCGCATCCGGGTTCATACCCAGCGGCGCCACCGCCATCACGCCACCGCAGCGCAGATGCTCGTGGTTCTCGATGCGTTCCACCAGCTCCAGCAGCTCGGAGGCGCTCGTACCGCCGCGTGCGCCCTCGGCAGCATGGCCAGCTGTCGCGACCTCCGCCAGGGACACCTGCACCAGGCAGGTCAGCGCGCCATACTCCGCCGCCGCGGGTGCGGGCACCTCCCCCGCCTCGAAGCGGGAGAGCTGGTTCGCGTACGCCTTCGCCAGCGCGTCCGCCAGGGAGGGGCGGTCCACCGAATGCACGCTGGAGGCGTACTTGACCACAGACTTCGCCTTGTTCGTCTGCAACTGGCCAATAAACGCCCAGTGCGGGGGCTGCACCTCACGCTGGGCGCAGTATGCGGCGAGCTCGCGAGCCTTCGCGCTCGCCTCCTGGTCGCGGTTCTCACCGAAGAGGGTCACTCCCCCATCCAGCAGCGCCGCCGCGTCGGAGGCGGGGAAGAACTTCGTGACCGTCACCAGCTGCACCGGGGCGCTCGCCTCGGTACGCACTGCGCTGTGGTCCTGCTCCGCGGTGCGGATACGCTCAAGCACACGGCGGTAGTTCTGCAACAGCTGCTCGGCGCGTTCGGGAGTGTACTGCAGGTTCTCTTCTACGTTCATTTCAGGCATCTTCTTTCCTCCAGCGGCTCTATCTAGGCGGCAGGCTCTGCCGCCTTCTCGATCCACACCAGACCCGCGATACGGCCCGGCTTCTCACCGCGGTTCGTGAACCCGCGATGCGAATACACCTCGGGCTCCTCAAACGTGCACTGCGCACAGTCCATGCTCACCTGCACGCCAGCCTCCTCCAGCACGGCGCGGGCACCGGCGGGCAGGTCCAGGCCGGGGGTCTGCTGGCTGGTCACCGAATGCACCTGCGGAATCAGTTCGGTGGATTCGGTGCGCATCGCCTCGGGCACCTCGTAACAGCTACCGCAGATGCTCGGACCCAGCCAGGCGGTAATTTTCTCCGCGCCGAGCTGACGCATCCGCTGCACGGTCTGCTGGAGCACGCCGTCAAGCAGGCCGCGGCGGCCAGCGTGAGCCACCGCCAGGATCGGTTGCCAGTTCGCGACCCGCTCACCCACCAGCACCACGGGAATGCAGTCCGCCACCATAATCGCCAGGGGCACGCCCTCACTGCTAATCGCCGCATCGGCGACCGGGGAGTTCTCCAGCACCGCGCGGGCACGCTCAACCGTACGCTCCTCGGGTGCACCGGGTGCGTAGGATTCCACTTCATAGTCTTCCGGGTAGGCAATCTGCACGCCATGCACCTGGTTCAGGTAGAAGAACGGCTCGGTACCCAGCGCCTCCTCCAGCGCGGCACGGTGGTTGAGGGTGCGCACCAGGGAGGCATCCATACCGCCGCCGAGCTCATCGTCCACATGCAGGCCCAGGTTGCCCGCTGCACGGGAGGTGAAACCCACCCGCACACGCCAGGGGCCCAGGGTGCGGGTATCGGCAGAGGCAAGCAGCGAAGTTTTGGGGTTATCGCTCATCTTCTATTCCTTCATCAGATGTCAGCGGGTATAACGGCGGGTATAGCAAAGGGGAGCAGAGAACAGCACAATGTGCGTGTTTCTCAGCTCCCCTATAGCTTCATAAGACTCTCAGCCGTGCAACGCTTAGGCGTTCACAGCCGGGCAGACTACTTCAGGAAGTCAGGGACGTCCAGGGTGTCGCGGCGAGCCGGAGCTTCCTCCACAACCGGGGGAAGGTCAACGTCGAAGCCAGCAGCGCCGGTGGAAGCCGGAGCAGCAGCGGGTGCGTTGTAGCCGTAGCCGTTAGCAGCCGGAGCAGCCGCAGCGGTGGAACCGCCGAAGGATGCCTGGGTGCGCTGAGCCTGAGTAGCCGCAGCAGTGGAAGCGTTGGAGTTGGTCTCCGGGTTCACTGCGTCGAAGCCAGCAGCAATCACGGTCACGCGAGCCTCATCGCCCAGTGCGTCGTCAATAACCGCACCGAAGATGATGTTTGCGTCGGGGTGAGCAACTTCCTGAACCAGGCGTGCAGCCTCGTTAATCTCGAACAGACCCAGGTCGGAGCCACCCTGAATGGACAGCAGAACGCCGTGTGCACCGTCGATGGATGCTTCCAGCAGCGGCGAAGCGATAGCCAGCTCAGCTGCCTTCACGGCACGGTCCTCACCGGATGCCGAGCCGATACCCATCAGAGCCGAACCAGCACCCTGCATGACGGACTTAACGTCAGCGAAGTCAAGGTTGATCAGGCCGGGGGTGGTGATCAGGTCGGTAATGCCCTGCACACCGGAGAGCAGAACCTGGTCAGCGGACTTGAATGCGTCCAGCATGGAGACGTTGCGATCCGAAATCGACAGCAGTCGGTCATTCGGAATAACGATCAGGGTATCAACCTCATCGCGCAGAGCAGCGATACCGGTCTCAGCCTGGTTGGAGCGGCGACGGCCTTCGAAGGTGAAGGGGCGGGTCACCACACCAATGGTCAGAGCGCCGAGGGAGCGGGCAATACGTGCCACGACGGGTGCGCCACCGGTACCGGTGCCACCACCCTCACCTGCGGTCACAAAGACCATGTCTGCGCCCTTGAGGACTTCCTCAATTTCCTGCGCGTGATCCTCGGCTGCCTGACGGCCAACCTCGGGGTTTGCGCCCGCGCCAAGACCGCGGGTCAGCTCACGACCAACGTCCAGCTTAACGTCTGCATCGGACATCAGCAGAGCCTGAGCGTCAGTGTTGATAGCAATGAACTCAACGCCGCGCAGACCAACCTCAATCATGCGGTTGACTGCGTTGACGCCACCGCCGCCGATACCAACGACCTTGATGACTGCCAAGTAGTTCTGGGGAGTTCCAGCGTCCATGTATTCCTCGATTGTTCCGTGTTCCAGCTTCGGAAGACCCGCAGCTTAATCTAAGCCTGAAGGTTTCCTCTAAAGAATGACTTTATCTGCTAGGATACCAAACTGTTTTTGTCGGTTCCTAGTCACACAGCGCAATTACCCCCTCTTTTTGCGGATTTCACACAAAAAGGGAGGATAAAGCGCCTGATTGGTTCCCCTAACGGGTCACCGGTACGCGCGGGGCAGACACGTCATAGACGGTCACCTTCTGCGTTTGTGCCTCGGAGGAGGTCTCCTCCTGAGCACGCTTAGCAATAGCCTGGCGCAGGGAGAGCAGGACCTTAGCCTTCAACTCGCTCTCTTCAGCGGTTCCCCACTGCACCGTAGTATTATCCCTCAAGGTTAGAGTGATACTTGAGGTTGACGTAGCGCCGGCTTCCTTAACCTGAGCTAGAAGCTCAGAGGGCATCGCCGAAAGCGCGGTAGAAATAGTGTGGAACTCAGCCGAAGTCTGCGGGTCATCACCGCTGAAACGAACCAGCGGCACCGATGTATCGGGCTGAGTTGCCGACTCCAGAAGGCTCACACCATCACTATCAACAGTATGGTACGTATCGCCCTGCTTCACAACCGCAACCGCGGTACGCTCCTTCAGAGTCACCACCAGCTCATGCGGCGGACGGCTCTCCACCTGCACGCTACGAATCACGTTATCCTGCCCGATCAGCTCACGCACCTTCTTCTCATCGATGCGAGTGAGCGGAACGCCGCGCAGAGGCTCAAGCTTCTGCTCCACCTGGGTGGTTTCCAGCAGGGACGCGCCGCGCACCGTAATCTTCTGAGTCGCCAACAGGGGCGAGAAGAAGACCAGCACCACATACAGCACCGCGATAATAGCCAGCGCCGAGGCAGTGTACAGCAGCTTACGGGCACGAGTCAGAGGCGCACGCTCCTTACGGGGGCGCTCCTCAGCACGTAGACCGTCCAGGCCCGGATCCTGACGCAGACGCTCACGCTGAGCCTGACGGCTCGCACGCTCACGCTCCTTCTCAATCTCCGCGGCACGCTGTTGCTCACGCTCGGCACGCCAACGACCAAAACGACTCGTGGGGCGAGGCTCTTCAGCTGCCTTCTCCCCCGCCTTATCAGCGCTCTCTTCAGCCTTCTGAGCGGCAGACTCTTCGCGAGATTCAACAGAATCGGCAGAAGACTTCTTACCAGAACTCTTCTGAGCAGCCTTCTGATCGGCTACTTCCTTTTCTGCGCTCTTCACCGACTGCGAGGATGCAGTCTGAGCAGAGGCACCCTTGGCGGCTGATGTCTTCGACGAAGAATCCTCAAACGCCTCAACATCAAACAGCTCAGGCGCGTGCTCAACCTCAGACACGGTACGACCGGTCATCAGCGCAGAACGCACCGAATCCTTCAAAGACTGCGCCGAAGAATGAACCGCCGCCGCGCTCTTGGAAGCCGAAGAATCAGCACCGTTCTGGGCGTGCGACTTATGCACCACCGGCTTACGCGGTATGTGTCGAACGGAGCTCGAAGACTGGGTAGCGGCAGACTGCGCACCAGCAGGCTGAGCAGAAGCCTCCGAGGATGCAGCCTCGACAGGCTTCACGGCGTCCGCAGACTTCATAGCTTCCGAGGGCTTTGCAGTCCCAGTAGCTTCTGCGTTCTTCACAACCTGAGGCTGGGTGGCCTGCGGCTGAGTCAGCTGAGACTGCGCAGATTCAGCCTGCACAGACTCAGATTTCTTAGCCTCAACCTGCGCATTCTCAGCTACCTGCTGGGCGCGCAAACGAGCACGCGAACGCGGAGCCTTCGGCGCGCGCGAGGAGGAATGCCCCTCCGAAGAGAGACCAGAACTCATCGGCACAGCCTAAGCCTCCGACTTCTTCGACTCGCCACCGTGACGGATTTCCAGGGACTCCAGCAGACGCGCACCCAAAGCGGTCACATCGCCAGCGCCAACGGTCATCACAATATCGCCGTCCTGAGCGCACGCCACAATATCCTCAATTGCACTCTCAGCGGTAGCGTAACGAACCTCAGAGAAACCAGCACCGGTAATCAGCTCACTGGTCACACCCTCAATCGGCAGCTCACGAGCCGGGTAAATATCCAGCACATGAGCACGATCAGACATCGACAGGGCCTGCGCAAACTCCTTCGCGAACTCGCGAGTACGCGAGAACAGGTGCGGCTGGAAAATCACGTACAGGTTATGGCCATCAGCCACGGTACGACCGGTCTGCAAAGCACGGAACACCTCGGTCGGGTGGTGCGCGTAGTCGTCAAAGACCTTCACGCCGGCAACCTCACCGCGCAGGGTGAAACGGCGGTCAGCACCCACGAAATCAGCCAGCGCGCGAGCAATATCAGCAGCCTCGTAACCAGAAATCAGAGCCGAAGCAAAAGCCGCAGAAGCATTCAGCTGGTTGTGGATACCGGGCACCTTCAGAGCAATATCCTGCTCACCCTCATAACGCTCGCCAAGGCATTCAAACGACCAAGACAGGTGCGACGACGAGGACTCACCAGCGCTGGTGATCTCGCTAATGCGCAGGTCAGCATCCGCCGACTCACCGTAAGTCACCACGGGCACACCCGCCGCACGAGAACGAGCCGCCAAAGCCGCCGCGCCCGCATCATCAGCGCAAGTCACCACAACACCGTTAGGAGCCAGCGAACCCACAAAACGGTTGAACGCCTCAAAGACACGCTCATCCGTCTCATAGAAATCCAGGTGGTCCGGCTCAACATTCGTCACCACAGCAATAGCCGGGCGGTAACGCACAAACGAGCCGTCCGACTCATCAGCCTCAGCCACAAAAATCGACTCCGGGCCCTGAGCACCCAGGTGAGCGTTCGTGCCGCGACCAGCAATCACAGTACCCACCGCAAACGACGGGTCAGCCCCCAGCTGATCAAACATCACAGAAATCATGGAACTGGTCGTGCTCTTACCGTGAGTACCGGCAACAGCAACCACCTGAGCCTCACCCATCACAGCGGCAAGCGCCTCAGAACGATGCAGCACACGCAGACCCTGCGCACGAGCGGCAACAAGCTCCGGGTTATCCTCACGAATTGCAGTAGAAATCACCACGGTATCAACATCCACAATGTTCTCAGCCTGCTGAGGAACACCCACACGAGCACCCGCAGCACGCAAAGACTCAACAGTAGCCGACTCCGCACGATCAGAACCGCTCACCGTCACACCAGCCTGCAGCATCAGAGCGGCAATAGCGCTCATACCCGCGCCACCAATACCGATGAAGTGCACACGGCCCAACTCGCTCATCTTCGCGCGCTCAGGGAACGGCGGGTTCAGCGGTGCCGGCAACACCATCTCAAGATTCATCAATTCAGTCATTACTTCTCAGCTGCTTTCAATACTGCTTCAGCCATAACGCGTGCCGCGTCACGGATACCAAGTTCATACGCCGCAGCGCCCATGCGCTCCAGCTCCTCCGGGTTCGCCATAAGAGCCGGAATCTCACGGGCAAACCACTCACCGGTGACCTCTGCATCCTTCACCAGCAGAGCCGCAGACGCCTCCACCAGAGAACGAGCATTCAGAGCCTGCTCACCATTACCAATAGGAAGCGGCACAAAAATCGCGGGAACACCCACCGCAGCAACCTCACTGACGGTCGCCGCGCCCGAACGCACCAGCAGAAGATCAGCGGCAGCGTACACATCCTGCATGCCGTTGCTGAACTCAATCTGACGGTAATTCGGGGCGTTCAACAACTCGCCGTTCTCATCCAGAACAGCCTTACCCTTGCCGGTAATATGCAGAATCTGGAAGTCCCACTCCGCAAAGTGGTCACGGCACGCCGCCACCGCATTATTCAGGCTCAACGCACCCAGCGAACCGCCGGTCACAATCACGGTCGGCTTCTGCGGGTCCAGACCCAGGTTACGGCGAGCCTTCGAACGGTGCGCCTCACGGTTCAGGTAGGCAATCTCATCCTTCATCGGCATGCCCACCAGGGTTGCACGCGGGAAAGGAGTATTAGGGAACGCCACACCGGTGAACTTAGCGAACGTACCGCCCAGGCGGTTTGCCAAACCGGGCTTCGCATTCGCCTCATGAATCACCACGGGAATCTTAGCGCTCAACGCCGACAGATACGCCGGCGGGCACACGTAGCCGCCCACGCCAACAACCACGTCTGCATCTGCTTCTTTGAGGATGCGGCGGGTCTTCGACAGGCCACCAAAGAACTTAGCGGGGAAAGCCAAAGCGGCACGGTTAATGCTACGAGGGAACGCTGCACGAGGAATGAACTCAATATCGAAACCAGCTGCCGGAACCAGCTCGGCTTCCATCTTATCCGCAGTGCCCAGCATCAGAATCTTAGCGTTCGGCTCAAGATCACGAACCGCACGCGCAATCGCGAGCATCGGATTAATATGACCGGCGGTGCCACCACCGGCGAAGACTATAGAGGGCGCCTTCTTCGTCATAGGTCTTTCTCCCAACACATCGGTACAGCATCATTTTACGCTATCGCACCTGTTCAAAAGAGCGCCCCCGCCATTGAGCTACAACTCAACAGCGAGGGCTTTATCTTATATTCAGCACATATTCATCACGGGTAGAGGTGCGAACCGCAGCTCACTTCCCCGATTGCCAGCCCCCGATATGCAGGCTTCGCGGAGCGGGTTCCGCGGGGTTTAGCCCTGCTTGCGGGTGCCGCGCTGAGCCGAGTTCCGAGCCGCGCCCTGAGCCGGACGCGGTGCCTGCTGAGCGCTGTTCTTCGGAGCACCCTTGGCCTGAGTACCCTTTGCCTGGGTGCCCTGTCGCGGCGCTGCCTGACGTTGAGCGCCCTGTCGAGGATTACCCTGTCGCTGGGCTCGACGCTGACGGTCCTCAGGATGCAGCGGCTGCAGACCCGCAGGTAGCGAACCCGACGGACGGTGCTGTGCGCTACGGGGCTGAGTAGCACGAGGCTGCTGCACTCGCCTCTGAGCAGCAGGTTTCTGAGCAGCAGGCTGCTGAGCGGTACGGGGCTGAGCAGTACGAGGCTGAGCAGGCTTACCCTGTGCCGCTCGAGCAGAGGCAGTACTCTTCTGGGCAACACGAGCCTGCTGACCGGTACGAGGCTGAGCGGGAGCCTTCTGCGGAGCTGCCTTCTTCGGTGCAGGCTTCTGCGAGGCCTTCTGTTTCTGAGCTTCAGCCTTCTGCTCCGCCTTCACACGGGCAGCTTCCTCACGAGCCAGACGTGCCTCCTCACGAGCACGACGAGCCTCTTCTCGAGCCTGCGCCGCCTCCCGGCGAGCCTGTTCCTCCTCGCGACGAGCCTGCTCCCGAGCCTGGCGCTCCTGCTCCTTCCGCTGCTCACGAGCTATACGAGACAACTCACGCTGCTGATCCGGCGCAAAACCCAACCAGCGGCGCAACGTACTCTCCGGACCGAAAACAACCTTCAAAGGATTATGTTCCTTCAACAGGTGACCACCGGCAGCCGCACGAGCAGCCTCTTCCTGATTCAGCACATCCTGCAACGGCGTACGACGCTGCCATTCAGCATTCGCACGACGAACCTCACGCGCACTCTGGGTCTCAATATTCGACGGTTTCGTCGCGCCACGCAACGGAGTCTGCCGCGCAAACGCCAACAACAAACCCGCCGCAAACAACGAGGACAACAGCGACGAACCACCATAGGAGACAAACGGCAAAGGCACACCAATCACCGGCAAAATACGGGACACCATGCCCATATTGATAATCGCCTGAGAGGTCAACCAAATCATGATGCCGCCCGTAGCCAAACGCACCAGCGGATCAGTAGTACGCAGCATAATACGAACCGCGCAATACACCAGGCCCACATACAGCAGCAGAACCGCCAGCGTACCCAGCAGACCCAGCTCCTCACCAATAATGGCGAAAATATAGTCGTTATGCGCCTCAGCCAGGTAGTTGTACTTCTGGCGCGACTGGCCCAGACCAACACCCAAGAAGCCACCGGTCGTCAGCGCCACCTCACCAGAATTCGCCTGGTCACAGTTAGCGTTCGTGCACGAACCCCAAATACCGAAAATACGAGCCACACGGTTCGCGCTACTGAGAACACCCACCAGCGCCAACACCGCAAACGCGCCGCCAATCTTCAGTAGCGAGCTGCGAGAAGCACCCGCCAGCCACATCATGCCCACAAAGATGAAGCCATACACCATGGCGGTACCCATGTCACCGCCGAGCATAATCAGCAGCACCAGGGCACCCACACCATAAATCGAGGGGAATAACGTACGCCAAATACTGCGAGAAATATCGCCGTGACGGCTGTACACCCACGCCAGCCACATAATAATCGCAAGCTTCGAAAACTCCGACGGCTGGATCTGTCCGATGCCGGGGATCTTCAACCAGTTACGGTTACCGTTCACCTCAACGCCGACAACCACCACAGCAAGCTGCATGACCAAAGCGGTAGCCAGCATCGCATACACCACAAACTTCTTGTGGTAAACGCCCACCGGAATACGCGTAATACCCGCCATCGCAAGCACGCCAAGGACCAAGAACATGATCTGAGACGAAACCTGCGAGAACGGCGACTGGCCCTGCGAAATCATCGTGACGCTCGAAGCCGACAACACCATAATGCAGCCAAAAATAGCCAGACCCAGGGTCGTCACCAGCAACATCACCGGCACATCCCACAGGTCAGCTTTCAAACCACGACGGTACAGCCTATCGGCACGAGTACGGAACGGCGCAGAGAAATCCTCCAAACCGGCTCGCAAAGACGCCCAACGACCACTCGCGGTCGAACGCGCCGAAGAAGCCGAACGCTCCGAAGATGCGCTGGTACTCACATGCCCTCCTATAGGCCTCAACTGCCACGGATCCGTCGTGGCGAATACACGAAAAAGGTTCAGGGGTGGGACACCATTACCATCCCACCCCCGAGAAGAACCCGCAGAAAGCACCCCGGTCACCCAAGACGCCCCCTGCAGGCAATGTCCTAAGAGTCTGCCAGCTGGGCGGCAACAGCGTTCGCAAACGCATCACCGCGCACCGCATAATTCTTGAACTGGTCCATCGAAGCAGACGCGGGAGCCATCAGCACGGTATCCCCCGGATGCGCCAGCTCAGCAGCCTTCGCAACGGCCGCGTTCATCACGGCAATACCGTCCGAAGAATCAGCCACAGCGGCGGTCATATTGTAGGTCGGAACCTGCGGAGCGTGGTTAGCCAATGCCGACTTCAACGCCGCAGTATCGGTACCGATAATCAGCACAGCCTTCAGACGCTGCGCGTGGGCAGCAATCAGCTCATCGTACTCAACGCCCTTCGACAGGCCGCCAGCAATCCACACCAGCGAGGGATAGCCGCTCATCGACGCGTTCGCGGCGTGAGGATTCGTAGCCTTCGAATCGTTCACCCACATGATGTCGTTCGCGTAGCCCACCAGCTGGTTGCGGTGCGCACCGGTCTTGAAAGAACGCAGGCCCGCGCCCACAGCCTTCGGGTCAATATCAGCCGCACGGCACAGCGCCGCAGCCGCCAGAGCGTTCTCCACGGTGTGCTTCGCAGGCATCTTACCGGGAGCCGGAGCCAAATCCTCCAGAACCGCCAGCTCATACGCCTCGTTGTAACGGTTCTTCAAGAAGGCGCGGTCCACCATGATGTCCTCAGCCAGGCCGAGCATCGACACGGCCGGCATCTCAGTGGAGCTGAAGCCAATCGCGCGAGCGCCCTCAATAACGTCCGCATTCTCGACCATGCGCAGGGTGTCTACGTGGTCGGTGTTGAAGATGCAGGCAACCTGAGTGTGCTCGTACACGCGAGCCTTATCAGCCTTGTAGCCATCGAAGGAGCCGTGCCAGTCCACGTGGTCCTCAGCAATGTTCAGAACTACCGAAGCGTACGGGGACATCGAATGGGTCCAGTGCAGCTGGAAGCTGGACAGCTCCACCGCGAAGAACTCATAGGGCTCATCATCGGCAATGGCGTACACGATGGGCATGCCCACGTTGCCTACCTGAATAGCCTTCTTGCCGGCAGCCTTCAGGATGGAATCAACCATACCCACGGTAGTGGTCTTACCATTCGTACCGGTCAGGCACAGCCACTTGGGGGTCGGCAGGCCACTACGCTCGTTTAAACGCCATGCCAGCTCAACATCGCCCCAAATCTGGATACGGCGCTCATAAGCGTCCAGCATCACCGGGTGGTCGGGACGCACACCCGGAGAGGTCACCACGAGCTCGGGTTCCTGACCGTCCACCAGGGGCAGGGCACGCATGTGCTCGGGACCGAACAGGCCCTCAACCGGGCCGTACGCGTTCTTGTAAATCTCGATGCGCTCACGCTTCTCCGGAGTATCCGCGCCGTCGATGACAACGATCTTCGCGCCCAGCTGGGCAAGCACGTCGGTCACAGCGTCGCCGCTGGTGCCCATACCCACCACGACCACGCGCAGGTTAGCCCAGGGCGCACCCCAGTGGGTCAGCTCCGCGAGGCGCTCGTTCTCATACACCGGGTTCACCGCAATAGCGGCGGCGTTCGCTTCAATGCGAGCTGTATCCGGCTGTTCATTAGTTGACATTAGTGAATCACTCCAGAAGTCTGCGAGAACCAGTCACCGAAGAACAGCGCCAGGGCAACGAGCACGCAGAGGGCGTTAACAACCCAGAGGCGGAACACGGAGTTCACTTCGCCGCTGCTGACGGTACCGGGGGCAATGCCTCGCTTATCAATTGAGTACATGCCGTTGACGCCGACCTTCTCCATGTGATGGTGGAAGGGGGTCATACGGAAGTAACGGTGCGCATGCAGGGGCTTCTCCCCCGCTGCGACCGAACGCTTACGGCTGGTCTTGAACACGAACTTCTGCACGATCACAGAGAACACTTCCAGCACGGGAATCAGAGCGATGACCAGCAGAAGCAGCTCGGTGCGGGTAAACAGCGCGAAGGCAACCATTGCGCCGCCGAGCGCCAGAGAACCGGAGTCGCCCATGAAGATCTGTGCCTTCGACACGTTCCACCAGAGGAAGCCAGCCAGCGAACCCACCAGGGAAGCAGCAATCAGCGCCAGCGAGCCGGGGTCGCGCACATCGTAGCAGGCAGTGCCAGCGCCAGCGGAGCAGGCGTGCACGTACTGCCAGATGCTGATGGTCAGGTAGCCGGAGAAGATGGTCATCATGATGCCGCCAGCCAGGCCGTCCAGACCATCGGTGAAGTTCACCGCGTTCGTACCGGACAGGGAGATGAGGGTAATCCAACCAACCAACAGGATGGAGCCGAAGACCGCGCCCGCCGCGAACAGGTCAATGGGCAGGTCACGTACGAAAGAGATAGCGGTCGACGCCGGACGTGCACCCGACTCATTCGGAAACTGGAACGCCAGGTACGCAAAGGGCAGGGTAACACCCAGAAGACCAATGGTCTTCTGCTTCTCGGTCAGACCCTCGTTGCCCTTATTGCGGAACTTCATGATGTCGTCCGCCGCGCCCACACCGAGCATGCCCAGGGTGAAGGCGATGGTCAGCCACGCGGTAGCAGTCGGTACCGGCGCGGTACCGAAGAGCAGGGCGCTCACCGCCAGGGTCAAGAAGTAGGCGAGAATCGCCGCGGGGATGAAAATCAGACCCGCCATGGTGGGGGTGCCCGCCTTATGCTGGTGGGCTGCAGGGCCTTCCTCACGGATGAGCTGGCCAAGCTTCAGAGACTTCATCTTCTTGATGAACACCGGCAGCGCGGTGAGGGAGATGAGGAATCCGAAGATTCCAGCAATCAGCACGGTAATCATAAAGCGCTACCCTTCGTTCGTGGTCTGTTCGGTCGAAGTACGGTCGCCGTTAGCGGCACCGTCCAGGTGAGCGGCAAGGTGGTCGCTCAAATCTGTGGTTTCAACAAAGTCACCGGCAGAAAGCCAGGTCGGTGCCTGCTCTTCCTCAACGCCAAAGGTGTACTCAGCGAAAGCAACCTGGTCACCCAGAATGCCCAGCTTCGCGCCGTTCGAGGACTTGAAAAGCACAATGTCGCCGGGGCGAACCTCGGCGCGCAGAATCTGCTCTGCCTCTTCCGGGGTCTTCACCCAGGTCGCCTCATTACCCCAGGAGCCTTCCAGGTGAGCCGCATTGTAGGTGGGCTTCGTCTCGTCGCCCACAGCAATCAGCTTGGAAATGTTCATGCGCACCACAAGACGGCCGATGCGGTCGTGCTCCTCCACGGAGGCGTCCCCGAGCTCCAGCATGGCGCCCAGAACAGCCCAGGTGCGGTGCGGCTGACCAGTCGCAGGGTCAACGGTGCGGCCCAGCTGTGCCAGAGTGCGCAGTGCAGCCGCCATCGACTCAGGGTTCGCGTTGTAGGCGTCGTTAATGACGGTCACGCCGTCGGCACGGTCGGTGCGCGCCATACGCCACTTCGAAGCTGCCGCTGTCTTATTGAGCGCGCGAGCAATCTTCTCACCGGAAATACCGCTGTTGTAGGCGACAGTCGCCGCAGCCAGCAGGTTGTGCACGTGGTGCTCACCAATCAGCTGCGAGGAAATCTCGTACTCGCTACCGTCAGGCAGGCGCAGAGTGAACTCGGGGCAACCGGCATCGGTGGTGCGCAGGTTCAGCGCCGCCACGTAGCGTTCGTAGGGCTGACCGTTCGCGTCGGTCTTCTCACCCACGCCGAAGTAGGTAATGGGGGCAACCGAGCGCGATGCCATGCGCAGCACGCGCTCATCGTCAGCGTTCAGAGCCAGGGAGCCAGTCGGCTGAACACCCTCAGCCAGCTCACCCTTAGTGCGCTCAATATTGTCCACGCCGCCGAACTCGCCAGCGTGCGCAGTACCAACCTTCAGGATTGCGCCGTGATCAGGGTGCGCAATATTCGCCAGGTACTCGATGTTACCCACGTGGTCGGCACCCATCTCAATGACCAGGTAGCGGGTGGACTCATCCGCACGGAACACCGTCAGAGGCACACCCACCTCGCTGTTGTAGGAACCAACCGGTGCAACGGTCGGACCCTCCGGGGTGAAAATGGCGGCAAGGAGGTCCTTGGTGGTGGTCTTACCGGCAGAACCGGTAATACCGACAACGGTCAGCTCACCCTGAGCACGCATCTGCTCAATGGAGTAGCGCGCCAAATCGCCCATCGCCAGCACCACATCGGGCACCTGGATGCTCGGGTAGGGCACGCCCTGCTCGTCGAGTACTTCACGCTCGACCAGTGCCAGGGTCGCGCCCCTCTCAAACGCCATGGGGATGAACCTGTGACCGTCAGTGACCGCGCCGGGCTTCGCCACGAACAGGGTACCGGTCTGCACCTCACGGGAGTCGGTAGTGGCGAAGTCTGCGTGCACCTGCTCCTCACGGCCCTCCAGGCCGATAGCGGTGCCGCCGGTTGCCTCAATAATCTGGGCGGCGCTGAGCTTAATCATTCTTCACCATACCTTCAGCGGTTTCAGAGTCACTTTCATCGAGCATGCGCTGGTAGTCAGGCAGAATCTCGAAACCGTGCGCACGCAGGGCACGGGCGGTTTCAACACGGTCGTCCAGGGCGATATCCACGCCGTCAACATCCTGTTCGGTTTCGTGGCCGCGGCCAGCAATCAGGATGGCGTCGTGCTCGCCCGCCAGGGCAATTGCCGCATCAATAGCGGCGGCACGCGGAGAAATATTCAGGATCTGGGTGGCTCGGCGGTTCTCAGCCTTCTGCGCGCCCTCCTCAACGGCGGCACGAATCGGCTCGGGCGCCTCACCGTGCGGATCGTCATCAGTCACAATGACGATATCTGCGTACTGTGCCGCAATTGCACCCATGATGGGGCGCTTGAGCTGGTCACGCTCACCGGTCGCGCCGAAAACAATCATGACCTTGCCGTCGCCGGGGCGGTCCATTGCCTCCAGGGCGCGGGTCAGACCGTCCGGGTTGTGTGCAAAGTCCACAATCGCGTGCGGAGCCAAAGAAATCAGCTGCATACGACCCGGCACCACCGGAGTCAGAGCCGAACCAGACGCCAGCTCGGGTAGCAGACGCTCACGCTCAGCAGCGTCCGTGTCCAGGTACGCCATGAGAGCCGCCAGCGCAGCATTCGAAACGTTAAAATCAGCAGGCAAACCGGTGTAGCATTCAACGCTCTCACCGGCACCATTCGCCACATGGAAGCGGTGACCCAGACCCTCACGCTGGACCTTCACCACAGCCCAGTCGCGGGCACCAAACTCTGCGGGCACCTCAGCCAGGCCAGCACCGCGGGCAGTCACCAGACGGTGAACCTGCTCGGCACCCATCTGCTCACACGCAGCGGCGAACATCTTCTCGCCCCACTCGTCATCAGCAGTAATCACCGCAAGCTCAGCACGCTCAGGGGTGAACAGCTGAGCCTTCGACTCAAAGTAATGCTCCATGGTGCCGTGCAGGTCCAGGTGGTCCTGGGTCAGGTTCGTGAAGCCAGCAACCGCGTACTTCACGCCGTCCACACGGTGGTAATCAATCGCGTGCGAGGACACCTCCATCGCCGCGCAACGTACCTGATGCTGACCCATAATTGTCAGCAGCGAATGCACGTGAGGAGACTCCGGGGTGGTCATCTTCGAAGGAACAGACACACCATCAATCAGAATCTGAATAGTGCCAATCAGACCGGTCTTCACGCCCAAGCCAGTGCGGAACACCGACTCCAGCATATAAGTGGAAGTAGTCTTACCGTTCGTACCGGTCACAGCATAACGGTGGGTAGCGGGGAACGAAGCCGAACCATAAATCAGCGCAGCCAACGGACCGACATACTCGCGCAGGTTCTCAGTCACCAGGACAGGCACCGGCGCCTCACCCAGCAGCTGCGCACCGGCAGCATCCGTCAAAATAGCGGAAGCACCCAGCTTCAACGCAGCCTCAGCAAACTGCGCACCGTGCACCTTCGCACCGGGCAGAGCCACGTACAGGTCCTGTGGGCGAACGCCTCGGGAGTCCATGCTGATACCGGTGACCTCAACAGAATCACCGGATTCAGAACCCTGAACGCCACTAGCCGGCTGGGCACTCACCTGAGCACCCAATCCCTGCAGATATTCGCGAAGGTGCGCCAAACTCACCGGGCGCACAGCATTCGGGCGCAGAGTCTGAGCGTCGCCGCCCAGCAGGTTCTGGCCGGGTGCGTGAGATGCGGTATCCATCGTCCTTCTTTCCTCTCCGCTGTCCGAAGCGGTGAGCTCTGTATGGTCAATGCGCTCAAGGCACACAGGGTCATTCAATATTCTACGGTCTTTAGGCTTCGACAGGTGTTCAGTACCGGCGCTTCTTCATCACGAATCAGCTACCGGGCGCCTCTCCCCCGCTCGCCTTTAGCTCGTCTTATTGGGGCTGTCCTCAGCAAAAAGCGGAATCAACTCCGGTTCACCGGTAGAACGAGGCACATTATAGGTGTGCAGAGTCTTCTCCATAATCTTGGAGAACTCAGCCGTCGTACCGTTCGTACCCACCGTACCCTCAGGACGCTGCATGGTCACCGCCACCAAGAACTGCGGGTTCTCAATCGGCGCCACACCAATAAAGGACGTCGTGTTGCCGTCGTAGCCGCCCTTCTCACTCGGAGTTTCCGCAGTACCGGTCTTACCGCCCACGCGGTAGCCGGTCACCTTCGCCGGACGGGCGTGGCCTTGCTCCACCACATTCTCCATGAGGGTCAGGCAGGAGGCGGCAGTTTGCTCGCTGACCATGCGTTCGCCAGGCTCTACGGCACGCTTATGTTCGGTGCCGTCCGCATCAATGATCGCGTCCACAATGCGCGGCTTCAGACGAACGCCCTTATTGCCCAGCGCCTGGAAAATCATGGCGGTCTGCAGCGGAGTCTGCGCAACACCCTGACCGAACAGCACAGTGTACTGCTGACGGCCATCCCAATCACGCCAATCAGCAATCAGGCCCTGCTCCTCACCGGTCAACTCAATGCCGGTAAACTCGCCGACGCCGTACTTCTTCAACCAGTTGTAGCGCTCTTCCTTGCTGAGCTTCTGACCGACCAGCACCGTACCGGTGTTCATCGAGTCATGAATAATGCCCGAGAAAGTACGCCGCTGCGCCCCGTGCTCAAACGCATCCTTAAAGGTCTGGCCGTCAATCGTGAGGGTCGCGGGCACGTCATACACGCTCGTCGGGGTGGTCAGGCCCTGCTCAATCAGCGCCGAAGCAGTTAGCATCTTCTCGGTCGAACCGGGCTCCACGTTCTGCGAAATAGCGCGCGGAGTCATATCCGCCGCATCCTTAATGGTTGCCGCACCCGGGTCCATCGTAGAGGAATCAGCGAGAGCCAAAATGGAGCCGTCACGCACATCCATAACAATGGCGGTACACCATTCAGCTTTCAGCTCCTCGGCGCGGGCACGCACCACCTGCTGCGCAAAATACTGCACATCACGGTTAATGGTCAGACGAATATTCTTACCGTCCACCGCCAGGCGCTGCTCTTCCTTCGCCACGGGGATACGCACACCATCAGCACTAATCTCGTAGGTGCGCTCACCGGGGGTACCGGCAAGCTCCTTCTCAAAGACACGCTCAATGCCCACGGAGTAGTTACGGGACACCGTGCCACCCTTGCCGTTGCCGTCAGCCTCTTCAACAATGTTGTACTTGCCGACCACGGAGCCACCCACACTACCGTTGGGGTACAGGCGCTGAGAGAACGCCTCACCGTAGATGAAGGGCGCACCCAGGGCATCAATCTTATTGAAAATTTCCGGGGTGATATTTGCTTTGATCACCGAGTACTTGGAGGTGCCGTCCAGCTTGGACTTGATGAACTCGTCGGTAATGCCCGGGTCAACGGTCTTGAGAATATCGACCATCTCGTACACCAGCTGGTTGGGGGTGACCTCAACCTTCTGGGTGCGATCCTCGTTGTAGCGTTTGAAGGTCGCCACGGCGCTCTGGTCAGCAGTCAGGTTATAACGCTGCACAGTACGCGCCATGACGTTGCCGTTGATATCGAGAATCTGACCGCGCACAGCAGGCAGCACCTGGGAGCGCAAACGCTTCTGACGGGACGCATTCGCCACCGCACCGGGATCAAAGCCCTGGCGGATAAACAGATTCGCACCAATGACGCCCAGAGCACAGGTGGCAGCGGCGCCGGCGACAAAGCCACGGCGGGTCAGATCCGGCTGACCGGATGCCGATTCGTTCGCGTTCTTACGCGCGTCGGAGCTCATGCGGTGGTCCTTTCGCTGGTCTAGTCTATCGGTGATGCTACGCATCCTGTGGTCAATATTGTTTATCGTGCAGCTTGGCTTGCTGCGGGCTGCTGAGCGGCGCTCGGTGCGGTAGCAGAGCTAGCCGAGGCACTCGGTGCAGGCTGGGTCGGGTTAGCCTGCTGAGCTGAGTTAGTTTGCTGAGCAGGGCTCGCCGAGGCGCTTGCAGATGCCTTAGCCGCCGCGCTCGCCTGGCCGTGGCGCTGCTGAACGGACTTGTCCGCATCCACGATGCCCTTGGCGTAGCTTTCGTTCGAGCCAGCCGCCGGAGGCGAAATCAGGTTCTCCTGCTTGCTTCCCTCAACACCGGTCGGGCTTGCCACCGGAGCAGGGGTGCCCTCAATCGTGGAAGACTGCAGGTTCAGGGTCGCCTGCGAAGAGCTCACAAACATGCCCAGGGTACTGGCGCGTATCGCTAAATCCTGCGGAGCTTCCTTGAAGCCGATCTCCTGTTGCAGCGCCTGGTTTTCCTGCACAAGCTGCTGCTCCTGCGCACGCAAATCCACCATGTCGTACTGGCGGGTCACAATCAGCACATTGAGCAGCAGAATAAAGACCAGGGTCAGCGGGATTGCCGCAAAAACAGCGAGCATGGTGGGCGGGCTGAGCTTACGAGCTCGGCGGCGCACGGTCGAGAGCGGGTGACGCGACTTCGGCTTCTCCTCGCGGGGCTCTTCGGTGCGGGCTGCCGCACGGACGCTCGAGGGTACACGGCTCGCGTTCGTTGAGGTGCGCTTACCGCCGTGCGAAGCAGCGGTGCTGGCGGGGCGGACCACCGACTGGGAGGCGGTGACCGGCTCCAGACGTGCGGTGCGGGTGCGGCCGGAGTGTGCTCGGGTGGAGGCGCGGCTCGCCCCGGTAGAGCCGCCAGTAGAGGATGCGCGGGTAGAGCCAACGGCGCCGGGGGTGCCGGCGGCAGGGCGCGAGGAACCGGCGCGTCGACTCCGCGGGGCGCCCTGGGTGCGGGTGGGGCGCTGGGATGCGTGCTGGGTGCTCACTCTTCTTCGCTTTCTGTCTTCTACTTGGCGGGGATGCGGATCTTCTCGGCGGCGCGCAGCTTGGCGCTGGCGGCGCGAGAGTTCTGTTCAATTTCCTCGTCGGTAGGCGGTTCGGCGCCGCGGGTAATGATTTTGACGGTGGGCTTGTGCTCTTCAAGTTCTACCGGGAAGCCCTTGGGTGCCTTGGAGGTTGCCTCCGCGGTCAGTGCCCTCTTGACGATTTTGTCTTCGAGGCTGTGGTAGCTCATGGCGACAAATCGGCCGCCGAGGTTGAGCGCCTCCAGGGCTGCCGGTACGGCGCGTTCGAGGGCTTCCAGTTCGTGGTTCACTTCGATACGCAACGCCTGGAAGGTGCGCTTGGCGGGGTGTCCACCGGTGCGCTGCGCGGCGACGGGCACAGCCTTCTGGATAATGCGTACGAGCTCACCGGTGGTTTCCAGGGGCGCGTTGGCGCGGGCGGTGCAGATGGCGCGGGCGATACGCGATGCGAACTTCTCTTCGCCCCAGTTGCGGATAATGCGGCGCAGCTGGTCTTCGCTGTATTCGTTGACGACGATGCGGGCGGTGAGCTCGTCTTCGGAGTTCATGCGCATGTCCAGGGGAGCGTCGTAGGAGTAGGCGAAGCCGCGGGTGCGTTCGTCCAGCTGCATGGAGGAGACACCCAGGTCCATCAGGATGCCGTCGATGCCCTGCACGCCGGCAGCTTCCATGGCGCGGTCAATCTCATCGTAGACGGCGTGGACGGGTACGAAGCGGTCACCGAAGCGTGCCAGACGCTCACCGGCGATGGCGTGTGCCTGCAGGTCGCGGTCAATGCCGATCAGCACAAGGTTTTCGAAGCGTTCAAGCAGCGCCTCGGAGTGACCACCCATACCGAGGGTGCCGTCAATAACGTAGGCGGTGCCGCGCTCCTCGACGGCGCGTTCAATGCCGGGTGCCAGCAGGTTAATGCAGCGGTCCAGCATGACGGGCACGTGGCGTTCGCTGGCTTCACGCTGGGAGAGGTTCTCAATGGATGCGCCGGGGGCCTTGGCGGCAGTACCGGAGTCGGTCGTACCGGTTTCGGGGGCGTGTTCTACGCTCATGGGTGCTCCTGTGAGAGTTTGTCCTGCGGGAAGGCTTACGGAAGAGTGGTGCGGGTGCTAGAGATGCCGGGGCGGTAGCCGTCGCGTCGGCGGGATGCCGGTTAGAGCAGCGGGCTGAACGGGTCCTCGTCGAGGGAGGCGAATTCAGCTTCGGTGCGGGCGAGGTATTCCTCCCAGGCGGCGGCATCCCAGATTTCTGCGCGGGTACCGGATCCGATGACGACGAGGTTGTCGGTCAGTCCTGCGTATTGGCGCAGTATCGGTGGGATGGTGATGCGTCCCTGCTTGTCGGGCAGTTCGTCTGAGGCTCCTGAGAGGAAGACTCGCAGGAAGTCTCGGGCGGCTCGTCCGGGCAGGGGCGCAGTGCGCATCCGCTCGTGGATGCGTTCAAATTCTGCGGCGGGGAAAACGTACAGGCATCGTTCTTGACCGCGGGTCAGAACGAGGCCTGCTGAGAGTTCCTCACGGAATTTGGCGGGAAGGATGATGCGTCCTTTGGCGTCCATTCGTGGTGAGTAGGTACCTAAGAACATTCACTTCACCTCCCCGATGTGTGCCGTTGTGCTGAAGCCTGCGGGAGCGTGGTTGCTCCACGAATCCTGTAGGTGCCGGTGGCGGGGTGTGCCGGGCCGGCGCCTCCGCCGTTTGTTTGAGGGCACGGCGATAGGACTGACTTTCAGCTTTCCCCTCCACTTTACCCCACTTTCCACCACCTACCCCACCCGGCAGAGTATCTTTTAGTGTTTTTATGCTCTCTTCTGCATTTTTAACGCTGGCGCACAGCTTCTACACAGTTTCGGACGCATCCGCTCAGCGAGCCGCCTTCATCATGTTTGCCATGCCCTGGCTCAAGCACAGACTCAATGACGGGGCAAACTTCAGGAATCGGCGTGATCCGTCTACCAGCTTTCATAAAGCATCCACGCTTCACTATTTCAGGCATAGAAAAAGCGGAAGGTAAGAGAATTCTTACCTTCCGCCTGTGAAGTCTTGATGAAGTCTTAAGACCCTAGAGAGTACGGATGCTCAGCCACGAGAAATACTAGCCGTGAGAAAAACTATTGCACCAAAGCAGTACTAGAACTGGCCGTTATTGCGTTCGTCCCAGCGGTCCTCCAGACGATTCATGAAGGAGGAACGCTCCTTCTGCTCACGCTGACGCACGCGAGCTGCGCCCTCTGCCTTACCGCCGAGGAAGGAGTCGACCGGGGTCTTCTTGCTGGTGGTCGCAAAGTACACGCCACCGGCAGCAAAGAGGAAGCCGAATACGCCCAGCCAGATCATATTAGATGCGACCGCACCGATAATGATGCCCAGGCCGATAAGAACGAAGAGAATACCGAGAGCCAGGTGGCGAGCGCTAAAGACCGGCGCGGTATTGCCAGTTGAGGACATGGAGGAGGCAAAGTGCGGATCCTCATTGCTCATGAGTTCTTCGAGCTGGTCCAGAACCTTCTGTTCACGCTCGGACAGTGCCATCGTTTTCTCCTTTGAGGTGTCGCTATTCAAGATGACGTCGGTATCAGCCGGGTTAGCTAGTGCATCAGGTGGCGCGGTGGGCGCTTCTTCCCGCTGTATGTCTCCGGTCGTATGTTTCCCATCGTACCGCGCGGAGTGGGGTTGGCGCATTCTTTTTCCGGACAGAAGCTCTTTATGACCTCTTTTCGTCAATACTCTTCTCCGGCACCGCCACCCCGGAGGCTGGTTTGAGGCTTTCCTGCGAGTACTTGCGATGAATGGCGTCCATGACGTGCTCAACCTCGGACCATCTGCCGCTCTTCACGAGGCGGGCACCAGACCCCGAGTGAGCGCCAGCTCCCGAGCGAGTACCGTTCTGCGGGCTATTGTCCACTCCCCCGCCGCCTCGTTGTGCGGAGGCGGTTTGTGCGGAGGCAGTTTGTGCGGACCGTGGGTTTGCCCCGCTCTCGATGGAGTCGAAGAGGGTTTGTTGCACTCCGTCTTCTGCGCGGGCGAGCTTTTCGGCGCGCACTCCGATGAGTCGCAGGGCGCGGGGTACCGCCTGCCCTACCACGATTTCATCTGCTCGCAGGGCTTCCAACACCAGGGAGGCGATCTGCATGCCGGAGTCCACGGGCACGTTCAGGGCAATAGCGCGGGTGTGCGTTTCGAAGGTGCTGTAGCGAATTTTGAGGCTGAGCCCTCCGGCGAGTTTCCCCGAGGATCGCAGGCGCTTTCCCAGCTTGAGACTCAGCTCCCGAATAGCAGCGCTCACCTCCTGGGCATCGGTCGTATCCGTCTCGAAGGTGTGCTCGCCACCCATGCTTTTCTCTTCGCGCTCGGTGATCACGGGGCGTTCGTCAATACCGCGTGCCATGGCCCAGAGGTGCTCGCCCTGGGCAGTGCCGAAGCGTTCTTTGAGCCAATCCAGGCTCATGGACCTCATCTGGACGATGGTGTGAATACCGTATCGGGAGAGCTGCTCGGTACTTTTGACACCCACTCCCCACAGGTCGGAGACTTTTCTCGGGTCAAGAAATTCTTGAACGCGCTCGGGTGGAATGACCCACAGCCCATTCGGTTTACTACCGGTGGACGCCATTTTGGCGAGCAGCTTATTGGGCGCAACCCCCGCAGAGGAGGGCAGGGATAGCTCCTGCGCGATGCGGTCGCGAGCGCGCTGCGCCAGGGCGACGGGGTCTTGGCCGTGCAGATAAGCGCCGGTGAGGTCCACGAAGGCTTCATCCACGCTGACCTGCTCAACGTAGGGGCTCAGATCGTTCAAGATTGCCATGACGGCGCGGGAGTAGTGCCGGTAGTCGCCGCGCAGCGGCAGGACGGTGGCGTTGGGACTGAGGTTCCGGGCGCGACTGAGCGGCATACCGGAGCGCACTCCGTGGGCGCGCGCCTCATAGGAGGCTGAGCATACGACCGATCGGGGACCCAGGGGCGCCACGATAATGGGCTCGCCGCGCAGAGCGGGGTTTTCGAGGAGTTCGACGTTGACGAAGAAGGCGTCCATGTCCAGGTGCATAATGACGCGGCCGTTCCTTGCGCCGCTGTTCTTGCCGGTTCGCGTCTGCCCCATGTCGCCTCCTCTCATAGCTTCTACGCCCACCTACCAAAAATATAGCACATTTCTACGAACAATAGGGGCAATATATCGTAAACGTGTTCGTAAATGCGTTCTCTTGGGCTTTTCTCCACTAAGCTAGAAGAAGTGCACACCGCACGGCATCAGGACCGTACATAGCGACCATCAGCGAGGATAGTATGACTCCCCCTTCTCCTTCCGGAGCACCCACTCCCCAGGCGACCGAGAGCCTCACCGTAGCGGCACCGAATATCCCGGCGGATTCTGCGCACCTCGCCGAGCGTATTGCTGAAGAGCAGCGAGCCTACCTGCACGCTTTTGACACTCTCATGGCTGAGTTTTTTATCCGCCAGCGCGAGCTGCTCGAGGGCATTTCTTCTGAGACTCTACCCCTGCTGGAGGCTATTGAGTCCCTCTCCACCGGCGGCAAGCGCCTGCGTGCCCTGCTGAGCTACTGGGGTTGGCGAGGTGCCGGCGGCGCACCCGTAACCGAGAACCGCGCGTCCTGGTCTATTGTGAAGGCCGGCATGGCGGTGGAGCTGTTCCAGACCTCCGCGCTGATTCACGACGACATTATTGACCGCTCCGATACCCGCCGCGGCGCTCCCTCCGTGCACAAGCGTTTTGAGGCTGCGCACGAGCAGAATAGTTGGCGCGGTGATGCTTTCAACTACGGTCTGACCGGCGGTATTCTTGCCGGCGATCTGACCCTGGCGTGGTCTGCCGAGGTTTTCGCATCCCTGGGTGAGGGAGCGATTTATGGCGCCCCTGCGCGCACTATTTTTGACCGGATGCGCACCGAAGTTCTGGCGGGTCAGTACCTGGACGTCTACTCCGAGGTTCTCGAAACCGAGGACGCTCAGGCAGCTCTGCAGCGTGCCCTGAACGTGATTCGTTTCAAGTCCGCCAAGTACTCGTGCGAGCACCCCTTCACGATTGGTGGTGCTCTGGCTCTGCAGGCTGCCGCGCTGGAGAACGGCACCGGTGCCGTGAGCGAGCAGCACCCGGTACTTGCCGGTTACCGTGCGTTCGGCCTGCCGCTGGGTGAGGGCTTCCAGCTGCGTGATGACGAGCTGGGCGTCTTCGGCCAGCCCGAGGTAACCGGTAAGCCTGCTGGCGATGACCTGCGTGAGGGTAAGCGTACCGTGCTGGTGGCGCTCACCTCCGCTGTCCTCAACGAGCAGGACGCGGCGCTTCTGCACAATAGCTTGGGCAACCCCGAGCTGAGCGATGAGCAGGTGGAGCGCATCCGCGATCTGATGGTTTCTTCGGGCGCTTTCGCCAAGCATGAGCAGCTGATTGAGCAGAAGTCTCAGGCTGTGTTTGAGGCGCTGGAGGCGATGAACCTGGACGAGCTGACGCATGCGGCACTGACCGATATCGTGGGCCGTGCACTGCGTCGCAAGGCATAGATGCCCTGCGTCGTAAGGCGTAGAGGTTCAACACAGTTAGAACGTTAAACAAGTTGAGGCGGCATACCGAAGTATGCCGCCTCAACCTATTTAGCTATAGTTCTGAGCCGCTATTACCAAGCCAGATTACCAAGCCAGTGCCTGCGCACGGCGACGGATCTCGGTCTTACGACCGTCAATCAGTGCGTCGATGGGGCGGCCGGGCAGGGAGTCGTCGCTGGTGTACAGCCACACGATAGCTTCTTCATCGCTGAAGCCGGAATCCTTCAGGACAGCGAGGGTGCCCTTGAGGGATTCGAGTACTCGCGAACCGTTCAGGAATAGTGCGGGTACCTTGCGCACGTTGGTTTCCGGGTCGCGCAGCGCGATGAGCGTACCGTCAGAAATCAGGTTGTGAACGCGGGTCACCTTCAGGTCGAGGGCCTGCGCAATTTCAGGGATAGTTACCCAATCGCCGACGAGGGCGAAGGTCTGAGCAATATTTTCGTTAGTCACCTTTTAAGAGTGCCAGAGCTGGCACGTATTTACCACTTTTGACCCGCCGCAGGTTCGCTGCCCCTCCCGGGTTCTTTCGTTCTTGTACTTTGCCCGTTGTTCTTGCGGTGGAGTCGGGTCCACCGGCACTTTGTAAGAATTCGCTGAGTGTTCACCTGCTCGGCGCCCTTTGGCATCGCTTCCGCCCAGGTGGGCGGGCTAAAATGTTGAGACGTATGAATACTCCCAGCCCACGCCGGATTTCTCCCGTGAACCCTCGTTCTTCTGCAAATACTCCTGTTCCTCCCGCCACTCGTCCCGCTGCCCCGGATACCGCTATTGGTTCTTCGCAGTGGCTCAGTGGCGCCATTATTGAGGGTCACTACCAGGTGGGTTCGCTTATTGGCCGCGGCGGCATGAGCGAGGTGTATTATGCGCTGGACCTGTGGTCGAATAACCCGGTCGCGCTCAAGGTTCTCTCCCCCGCTCTGGCTGAGGATGCAGCGAACCGTCAGAAGTTCCACCGTGAGGAGCGCTCGATGCGCCAGGTGGGCGGCGGCGGGCATACGGTGGGTGTGATTTCGTCGGGTACCGAATATTTTTCGGGTCAGATGGTCATGTATATCGTGCTCGAGTACGTGCACGGTTGTACGCTGAGCCAGCTGCTACGTGTACGTAATGCTCTATCCCTGGGTGAGGCTCTGGATATCCTCATTCCGGTCGTGGAGGCGCTCTCCGAGGTGCACGCTAACCGCTACCTGCACGGCGATATTAAGCCGGGCAATATTCTTCTCGACGCTAACGGCCAGGTGAAGCTGACGGACTTCGGTCTTTCCCGCCGTGACGATCAGGTGGATGCGGGCGCCCCCATGGGCACCCCCGCCTACGTGGCGCCGGAGGTTCTTGATCCGAAGGTGAAGGTCGGAGCTCAGGCTGATATTTTTGCGCTCGGCGTGATGATGTACCGCATGCTTTCAGGTCGTCTGCCCTTTGTGGGTCTGGAGAATGACCAGCAGGTGCTCTACCACAACGCGAATATTGAGATGCCCGCGCTGACCGATGTCGCACTGGGTGCGGACCGCGATATTGCGGGGCTGATTTCGTGGTGTACCCGCAAGCAGCCTCACGCCCGCCCCGAGGATGCGACCGAACTATTCACGGCCCTGCTGGAGATTTCTGAGTCGCTGGGTGAGTCTGAGCGTGCTTGGCGCGCCCCCTCGTGCCCGGAGCCGGAGCTTCCCCTTTGGGAAGCTGTTGCCGATATTGCGGAGCGTAGCGGTGCCGCGCAGATGGTGCGTAACACCCCGATTAGTGCTTTTAGCGATGCCCGCGATCTGCTCGCCTACGATGTGTACTCCCCCGACAGCCTCGTGTACGATGCCTCGGCAGCGGGTCAGGGCGTGCACCTTGCCGACGTGGATGCTGAGGACTCCGTGCTCAACCGCCAGGGCATTCCGCCTCTGGTGAGTTCCGCCTCCGATAATGACGATTCTGACGCTGATCAGAATCAGGAAGGCTCAAAGGGCAAATCCGGCAAGCGTGGTCTGGGCTCATTCATGAGCCGTCGTACCGCCACGGCGAAGGGCCCGCTGACTCAGTCCGTTGGTATTGGCCCGCAGACGGAGCAGGAGTTCATCTCAGCTCATGGCGAGTACGCCCCAATCCATGCGGAGCGTTCGTTGAGCCCCTCGGGTGCGCGTCGTTCGAAGTCTAAGGGAGCGGCGAGCGCGTCGGAGGCTTCACCGGCAGAGGAGACCGCTTCTTCTCAGGAATCCGAGCAGTCTTCGCAGAAGGATCCTCGCCTGCCCGCCAAGCAGTTTAGGACCCCGCCCTCGGGTATGGCGGTGGGCGGTTGGGCTCTGGCGCTGATTCTGCTGGGCATGGGTTCGAGCTTTACCGGTTGGTGGCTTGCGACCTCGCTGGTGCAGTCGCAGTGGTGGCGCAATATTGAGGCGTTCCTGACCTTCTAGTAGTGCTCCCCCTCGAGCACTCCGTCCTCGTCTGTGCACTCTGTCCTCGTCTGTGCACTCTGTCCTCGTCTTTGCAGTGCGCAGGTTAAACGCAATGCCCGGGTCTTCATTCACGATGAATGAAGACCCGGGCATTGTTTTTTCTGCTATTTCTCACTGACTAGTACGGCGAGGCGCATGAACGTTTTATGCGCGGTTCTTGAGGTACTCGGAGACCAGGAACGCGATTTCCAGGGACTGCGAGTGGTTCAGACGCGGGTCACACAGGGACTCGTAGCGGTCAGCCAGTGCTGCCTCGTCGATAGCGTCGGAGCCGCCCAGGCATTCGGTCACGTCGTCGCCGGTCATTTCCACGTGGATACCGCCGGGGAACGAACCCAGTGCCTCGTGCACCTCGAAGAAGCCGCGAACCTCGTCGAGCACGTCGTCGAAGCGGCGGGTCTTGTAGCCGGAGGGCACGGAGATGGTGTTGCCGTGCATCGGGTCGGTAACCCAGACGACCTTCGCGCCTTCAGCCTGCACGCCTTCAACGATTGCGGGCAGCTTCTCGCGGATGTTCTTCGCACCCATGCGGGTGATGAAGGTCAGGCGGCCGGGCTCGCGGTTCGGGTCGAGCTTGTCGATCAGTGCGAGTGCATCCTCAGTAGTGGTGGTCGGGCCCAGCTTCACGCCGATGGGGTTGCGGACCTTGGAGAGGAAGTCTACGTGTGCATCGTCGATGCCGCGGGTGCGCTCGCCAATCCACAGGAAGTGTGCGGAGGTGTCGTAGGGCAGGTGGGTGCGCGAGTCGATGCGGGTCAGGGCACGCTCGTAGTCCAGCACGAGTGCCTCGTGGCCGACGTACATGTCGGTGGTCTTGAGGGCTTCGAAGTTCACGCCGCATGCTTCCATGAACTTGAGGGCGCGGCCGATTTCGTTGGCGGTCTTCTCGTAGCGCTCATGCGCGGGGTTGGAGGTGAAGCCGCGGTTCCACTGGTGTACGGCGCGCAGGTCTGCGAAGCCGCCCTTGGTGAAGGCGCGCACCAGGTTCAGGGTGGATGCGCTGGCGTGGTAGCCGCGCAGCATGCGCTTGGGGTCGTGTACGCGGGCTTCGGGGGTGAAGTCGAAACCGTTGACGGTCTCGCCGCGGAAGGAGGGCAGGGTAACGTCGCCGCGGGTTTCCATGTCTGCGGAGCGCGGCTTGGAGAACTGGCCAGCCATACGGCCCATCTTCACCACGGGCATGGAGGCGCCGTAGGTGAGCACTGCAGACATCTGCAGGATGGTCTTGATGCGGCCGGAGATCTTGTCGGCGGTTGCACCAGCGAAGGTTTCTGCGCAGTCGCCGCCCTGCAACAGGAATGCGCGGCCGTCAGCAACCTCACCGAGTGCCTGGCGCATGGCGTCGACCTCACCGGCGAAGACGAGCGGCGGTACCGAGTTCAGCTCGGCGATAGTGCTCTCAAAATCTTCGTGCTCGCTCCAGGTGGGCTGCTGGTCAATGTGCAGCTGACGCCAGGTGTCTAGGCCGTGGTCGGTGGCCTGCGAGGTGCTGAGGTTTTGATTGCTCATCTTCACTCCATCGGGATGGTCTTGTGCGTTTTCTGGTTCACCCCTGCTTCAGGTGCTCGGTAGGCCGTATGTGGCATGCGTTCACGTGATTCTTAGGGGCGAATAGACCTAATTGTACTCTTGCTTGCTTCAACACCTAACCCTGCAGTCAGGTACATCTCACATGTTTAGATAGCGCCACCCGGTGTCGGCGATACGCGGGTTGATGTGCAGGGGATTTATACGCAGCAGGTTGATGAGCACCGTTGCAGAGCCGCATATGCCAGAGGGCGGGATGTGGCATGTACCGCATCCCGCCCTCTGGCGTATGTGTGCACCCGGGGTGCTGCCTCAGGGTGCTGTCTCAATGTTTAGTGTTGCAGGTGTGCGACTGCCGCATCAGCGCTCATATTTTTATCGGCCATGAGTTTCTTGACGCGGTCGGCGTACACGTCCACGTATTCCTGGCCGCTGAGGGCACGGATCTCGGAGCCAATACGGTCGGCGATTTCACGCTGAACGCGGTGGCTCAGGTCTGAGCCGTCGGTGTATTCCTCGAAGGTGAGGGGCTTGCCGATAATGGTGCGCACCTGGATGGGCTTGCCGTCGTGGCGCAGACGGATACGGTTCGAGCCGGAGGGCTGAATCAGGTCGGTACCGATCTGTCCGATGGGCACTACGGGCACGCCTGCTTCAACTGCGAGGCGGGCGACACCGACCTTGGGGCGGTAGCCGCGTCCGTCGGGACTACGGGTGCCTTCGGGGTAGATGCCAATCACGCCGCCGTCCTTGAGGACCTGCGCACCGGCGTTGAGGGATTCCTGGCTCTTCTGGCCGCCGGAACGGTCCATGGGAAGCTGACCGACACCACGGAAGAACGCCGCCATAGCACGACCCTTCACACCGGGGGTGGTGAAGTAGTCGCTCTTGGCGAGGAAGTTCACGGTGCGCGGCATGGCGAGAGGAATGAAGATAGAGTCGCAGAACGCCAGGTGGTTGCTGGCGACGATGTAGGGGCCCTCGGGCAGATTCTCTAGGCCCACCACGTCATGGTGGTACAGTCTCTGCAACAGGGGGGAGCCAAGAATCTTGAGCGTTGAATAGAGGGCGGTGTTAGGCATGGGGTCTCCTCTCTGAATGTTCCCGGCTCAATTCTAGCGTGTCTGGAGAGGCACGAGGGAACGCGCGATAATTAAAAAAAAAGGGAACGATTTTTCTGCGCACCGGTGTATTCGGGTGCGCTGGAGGCGATATACCGGCATCGGCGCTGTATCTGTGGCGCCCCACCGGGGTACGCTATAGAGCCTGCACCTGCGTTCATATTCTCGCAGGTTGGCGAAGGAGGACCATGAGCATTTTTGATAACTCGTTGGAGCCGCTCAAGCGGATGCGCCGCAAGGCTCGCGAGCGCAGGCTTCTAGCAACCCAAAATGTTAAGGACTCCCTGGCGCGTCGCCTCGAGGGCGACCAGGAAGCGTTCGATCACTCCCCCGTTTCTTTTAGTCCTGACCCGGCGCAGCATTCTGTGGGTATTTTGCTGGTGCACGGTTTTACGGGTTCACCGCATAGCATGCGCCCGTTGGCTCAGCATTTTATGGAGCTCGGGTATGCGGTGGAGATGCCGTTGCTGACCGGTCACGGTACTCATTGGAAAGACTTGCGCGATAGCACCTATGAGCAGTGGCTAGCTTCTGCCGAGCAGGGGTACCGTCGCCTAGCCGATCAGGGTCTGCGTGTGGTGGTCATTGGTATGTCGATGGGCGGCACGGTGGCGACCCATCTGTCGGCGCGCCTGCCGGTGGCGGGTACGGTGCTGATTAACCCCTATATGGTGGATGTGAACCCGATGATGCGCCACGCCGGTAAGGTGTCGAAGGTTCTGCCGATGCTCAAGGCGATTGGTTCCGATATTGCGGTTCCTGGCGTGAGCGAGGGCGCGTATTCTATCGTTCCGACGGCGGCGGTGCATCAGTTACATCTTTTGGGCGCTGAGACGCGTGCACTGATTCCGCAGTTGAAGGCGCCGGTTCTGTACGCGCGTTCACTGGGCGATCATACTGTGTCGGATAGCTCCCACAAATATTTTCTCGAACATTGTTCAGTTCCTGTAGAATTTAGGTGGCTGACCCGCAGCTACCATGTGGCAACGCTCGACTACGACGCCGAGTATCTTTTCTCTACTGTTCAAGCTTTTGTCGCATCCCTAAACCACTAAATTCTGACAGTTCCGCCCGCTGCACACCGGCGAATGCATCACCCGCCGCGGCGAGCAGAACAACCAGAAAGCCATCACGGCACCTCGAGCATTCGAGGACAGCCCGCGGCCCGGACCGCCCGAGCTTACGCCCTGATTCGAAAGGCGCATTATGAAAGTCTTCTCCACTCCCGCTGAGGTTCTTGTCGACCCCTCACTGAACCTGACAAGCATTGTTGAGCGTCACCGAGCCGACAGCTCCAACCCGGTGCTGTACCGCCGTCAGATGTCTCCGGGTAACTGGCAGCCGATTCGCGCCCAGCAGTTCCACCAGATGGTAACCGACCTAGCTAAGGGCATGATTGCTGCGGGCATCCGCCCGGGTGACCGTGTGGGCATTATGAGCCGCACCCGCTTCGAGTGGACCGTCATTGACTTCGCGATTTGGTACGCGGGCGCCATCTCCGTGCCGGTGTACGAGACCAACGCACCCGCACAGGCGGCGTGGGCGCTCGCCCACTCGGAGGCTACCGCCATCTTCGTTGAGGATGAGAAGCTTCTGGCGCGCATCGCGGAGGCTGAGGAATTCGCCTCCACGACCCAGGAGCCCATGCAGTTGAAGCACCGCTGGGTCATTGAGAACGGTGACCTCGATACCCTGAGCACTCGCGCCTCCGAGGTAAGCGATGAGCAGCTGGAGCAGGTACGTTCCGCAGCCGGTTGTGACGACCTCGCGACCATTGTGTACACCTCCGGCACAACCGGTCGCCCTAAGGGTTGCGCACTGACTCACGGCCACTTCCTGAACCTCAGCGCCAACACCAGGCTGGTCGAGCCGGAGATTGCGAACTCCCGCAACTCCTCCATTCTTTTCTTGCCGCTGGCGCACGTTCTGGCGCGCCTGATTCAGGTTCTGGCGCTGGATGCTGGCCTGGTTATTGGTCACTCCCCCAACATCAAGAACCTGGCAGCTGACTTGGATAGCTTCAAGCCGACCATGCTGCTGGTGGTGCCCCGCGTCTTTGAGAAGGTGTACGAAGGTGCCATGGCAAAGGCGGCTAAGGGCGGCAAGTTCAATAAGTCTCTGTTTGAGCGTTCCACCGATATTGCGGTGCGCTGGTCGCAGGCGAAGGTTGAGGGTCGTGTGCCCCTCAAGCTGGCGGCGCAGTACGCTCTCTACGACAAGCTGGTCTACTCGAAGCTGCGTGCGGCTCTCGGCGGCGAGCTGCGTTACGCGGTCTCCGGCGGTGGCCCCCTCGGCGAGCGCCTGGCGCACTTCTTCCACGCGGTGGGTGTGCAGGTGGTGGAGGGTTACGGTCTGACCGAGACCTGCGCCCCGATTGCTGCTGGCCGCATCAACCCGTACCAGATTGGCATGATTGGCCCGCTCATCCCCGGTTCCGAAGGCTACATTGCTGAGGACGGCGAGCTTCTGGTTCGTGGCGTGGGCGTGATTAGCAGCTACTACAAGAACCCCGAGGAGGACGCTCATGCGTTCACCGAAGACGGCTGGTTCCGCACCGGTGACCTGGCTCGTTTCGATGAGCGCGGCTACCTGAAGATTGTGGGCCGTAAGAAGGAAATCATTGTCACCGCCGGCGGTAAGAACGTGATTCCGGGTATTGCGGAGGGTCATTTGCGCACTTCTCCCCTGGTGTCTCAGGCAATGCTGGTTGGCGATGAGAAGCCGTTCATTTCAGCGCTGGTGACCCTAGACCCGGATACCTTGCCCGAGCAGCTCGAGCATCTGGGTCTGCCGCGTTCGCTCTCCATTCCGGAGGCTGCGGTTCACCCGGCGGTCCGCGCCGCGATTCAGAAGCTCGTGGATGAGGCGAACCAGCTGGTTTCCCGCGCCGAGGGTATTCGCGAGTTCCGCATCATGAACCGTGACCTAACCGAGGAAGATGGTTACCTGACTCCCTCGCAGAAGCTGCGCCGCGCGAAGATTCTGCAGGATTTCTCCTCTTACGTGGATGAGATGTACGGCAAGGTTTCTGATAGCACGTCGGATTCTTTGGCTCGTCTGCAGGAGTACGCGGCAGAGCAGTCTGAGAAGTTCGCTGAGCTGCGTGAGCAGGCTGCTGAGCGTCTGCACGAGTACGCGGATCAGCAGACGGAGCGTCTTGCTGAGTTGCGTGAGCAGGCTGCCGAGAAGTTCGAGGAACTACGCGAGCAGGCAGTTGAGCGCATGCAGAAGCCGCAGGAGGATAAGACCGAAACGAAGGAAGACGCCGAACGGTCTGAGAAGACTAACGACGATTCCGAGCATGAGACCGCTACCCCGGCTAAGGGTGTAGAAGCTAAGAAGGCAGATACTCAGCGTTCTGAAGGCGAAGACTCTTAGTCGTCACTAACTGATTGTGAATATATATGTGAGGAGGGGGTCGTACCGTTTAGGTACGACCCCCTCCTCTCTGTTTGTTCGCTAGATGCCTCGGCTTCCGGGCGTTATCTAGCCGTTGTTAGTTGGCGGGCTCGTCGAATTCCAGGCCGAGCAGCGCGTTCTCAATGATTTCGGTCAGTGCCGGGTGGATCCAGTACTGGCCGCGTGCGAGGGTGCGCGCATCCATGCCGAAGCTCATTGCCTGCAGTAGCGGCTGGATGAGCACGGAGGATTCTTCACCGACCAGGTGCGCACCGAGCAGCTCGCCGTTGTCCTTGCGGGCAATCAGCTTGCACAGGCCGATCTTGTCTTCCATTGCCCAGCCGTAGGCGGTGTCGCCAAAGTTCTGTGCCTTGACGGTGATCTCGAAACCTTCACGCTCAGCGGCCTGGCGCGCCTGCTCTTCGGTCATGCCGACCACGGCGATTTGCGGGTTGCTGAAGACCGCGCCGGGTACGTAGCGGTGGTCGCTGGCGCGCAGGTCCTCGGGGTGGCTGAGGTTGTGCTGCACCACGCGAGCCTCGTGGTTTGCCACGTGCTTGAGCTGGTAGCGGCTGGAGACGTCGCCGAGGGCGTAGACACCGGGTACGGGTGCACCGTTGTAGAGCACGCGCTGGTACTTATCGACGCTGAGCTGACCGCCGTCCTGCACGTCGAAGTAGTTCTTTGCGTTGAGGGTGTCGGTGTTGGGGCGGCGACCGGTTGCTACGAGCACAGCGTCTGCCGGGATTTCGAGCAGTTCTTCACCGTTCTCGGTGGTGCGCTTCGCTACGACGGTTACGCTACCGTCGGCGTTCTCACGGATCTCGGAGAGGGACGCATTCTTGACGATGTTCCACTGCTTGCTTGCGGCTTCTTCAAAGCGTGCCACGACCTCTTCATCCACGCCGCGCAGCAGGCGGGAGGAGCGGTTCAGCTGGGTTACTTCGGTGCCGAATGCGGAGAAAACGTGGGAGAATTCTGCCGCAATCACGCCGCCGCCGATGACGACCATGCGGGCGGGCAGTTCGTCCAGGCGCATGACGTTGTCGTTGGTGTAGACCTTGGAGGAGTCGATACCGGGCACGGGAGGCAGCACGGCGCGCGAACCTGCCGCAATGACAATCTGGCGGCCCTGCAGGCGGGTGCCGTCGGTCAGCTCAACGGTGTGGGAGCCGACGAAGCGCGCGTACTGGTCGTAGAAATCGACGTTGGGCAGACCGGCACGCCATTCGCGGCCGCCTTCAACAATCTGGTCAATGCGAGAGGCAAAGATGCGGTCACGAATCTGTGCCCAGTGCACGGCGTCTACGTGTGCGTCGACGCCCAGGTGCTTGACCTCACAGGTCTTCTGCGCGATGGTCGCCGGGTAGACGTACATCTTAGTGGGGATGCAACCAACGTTCAGGCAGGTGCCGCCGAAGATACCTCCGTCGATGAGGGCGACCTTCTTGTCGTCCCATTCGGGGCCGATGAGGGTGTTGCCGGATCCGGAGCCGATGACGATGAGGTCGTACTGTGCTACGCCGTCAATGCGTTCTACGTTCTCGATGCTCATGTGGTCCTCTCGTATAAGGTGTTGAGGCTGGGCTCGTTCCCAGCGTGCCCCTCGATAGCGGGGTTATTTCTGTTACTGCCACTATAACGCGTGGAGGCTACCGGCTATTCCCACTTCTGGTGTCAATGTTGACGGATATGCGAAAGTGCGCCGTCCCAAAGGACCACAGCACTGAGAACACAGCGCTGAAAATACAGAGGTTCTTTGAGAAGACGCACTTATTCGTTGAAACCTCAAGCGTTGAAACTATGTGAGCCCGCGGATTATTAAGGCTTAGATGTCTGCGCTTAGAGGTCTGCCATGAGCCCAGCCAGCAGACGGGTGAAGTCAATGGCGGGATCAACCGATTCTTCGTCGGGCCAAAAATGAATCGGGTACGCCGCACCCTGGGCGCGCTGCAGCACGGGGCTTTCAGCGAGCACGGGTTCTGCCACGAGCTCGCCGAAGAGGGAACGCATTTCGTCGCGTCGGTAGCGGTGTTCGCTGTCGTTGGGGCGCATCTTGTTGATAACTACTCCCGCACCGTCAATGCTGATGCCGCTTTCCTGCTGAAAGCGCACGATGGCGCGCAGGGTTCGTTCGGTGCCCGCCACGGAGAAAAGGGAAGGCTCTGCGACCGAAAGGATGCGCTCGCTAACCGCCCAGCCCATCGAAGACAGGGTTCCGAGGAACGGCGGGCAGTCAATCAGGATGACGTCGTAGGCGTCCGCAGCCGCCTCCACCATGCGCTTGAAGCGGCGGATGAACGGCGCGGCTTCTTGCCGGTCCACGAGGGTGGAGCGCGCCGAGCCTCGCGCCACCTTCACGCTACCGGTGGTCACGGGGTTATTGGTCAGCAGGGTGGGTTTGCCGACGAGCGCATTCCAGGAGGAGCTACCGGCTTCCTCCGCGAAGGCGCGCTCATTGGAACTGGCAATCAGGGAGGCGACGTCGGGGATGGTTTCATCCACTGCCAGGCCGGTGCTGGCGTCGCCGTGGGGGTCGAGGTCAATAACGAGTGTGGAGAGTCCGCTGTGTAATGCCGCGGAGGCGAGCCCCAAAGTGATGGACGTTTTACCAACGCCGCCCTTGAGGCTGCTGATACTGACGATGCGGGGCATGCAGGTCCCTTTTTTGAGTGAGGTGTAATGCCCCTTTATTTTAGCGAATCTTCGCTTTTCTTCTGGCTCTGACAGGGGTGTATCTTGAGTTTTTTCTCAAGTGAGCATTGAATATTCCCTCGCGTTTAAAGCTTCAGCCCGCGCTCGCTACCCGATAGGTAGTGAGCGCGGGCTGATTCACGTTTTGTGTTTTATGCCTGTGCGCGGCGGGCACGGCGGGCGGCGAGTTCGTCGCCTTCGAAGTTTTCGTGCATCTCTTCGCCGGGCTGGCCGTTGAGGTTCATTTCGATTTCGCGCCAGACGCGACCGATAGCGATGCCGAAGACGCCCTGACCTGCCTGAACCAGGTCAATGACCTCGCTCGGGGAGGTGCATTCGTAGACGGTGGTGCCGTCACTCATGAGGGTGATGTTCGCCAGGTCGTCAATGCCGCGGGTACGCAGATGCTCGATGGAGGTACGGATCTGCTGCAGGGACACGCCGGTGTCCAGCAGGCGCTTCACAATCTTGAGTACGAGCACGTCGCGGAAGCTGTAGAGGCGCTGGGTACCGGAGCCGGATGCGCCACGCACGGTGGGTACGACCAGGTCGGTGCGTGCCCAGTAGTCGAGTTGGCGGTAGGTGATGCCGGCTGCCTTGCAGGCGACGGCGCCGCGGTAGCCGAGGTTTTCCTCGACGACAGAGACAGGATCGGTGAAGAGTACGCCCTGTTCACCGCGCGGAGGCGGTGCTACAGGGAAGAGGGTGTCGAAGCCATCCAGGGGCTGGTCGAAGCCCTGGGGTGCGTGCGTGGTTGCGGCCTCGCCTGCATTTTCGGCTACCTGCTGCTCTAGCACGGTCCCTCCTTTTCGTTAAACCCTTTTAAGTGCTTCACCGCGCCCTATCAAATGCGGTCGATATCGTTCCGGTGTAGACCCGATTCTCAGGGAAAGATTATCGGGGTGAGATTCTAGGGTTGAGGTCTAGAATCTGCGTCTATGATTCGCGTGGTTCCTCTACTGGGTTCCGGCGCGGTTTTCAATACTACACAGCGGTTCGACAGTGCGACCGATGCGCGATAGGCGCGGTTGTTCAATCTATTTTAACTGATAGAGGGCTCTACTTAAAATTGAACCCACCGGAGCGAACGATCTTTTCAGATTCATTCTTACCTCATTAACGCCTCATAGGGGCACCCCTCCCCCACTGTTCCGTTCGCTTTTTCTGGGCACCCCCGCACAGGGGGAGTTTATACAGGGGGAGTTTAAAAAGTAAATGCGTACGGACTGGTAGTCCGTACGCATTTACAGCTGAGTTGAGTGAATAGCCTTGGCAGGCCGGGAGCCCCCTGGTGAGAAAGCTCTTCGTGTTGGACGAAGGGGTAGAAATTCCGAGCGTGCCAGCGTCGGCTTCGTCCAAGTCTAGAGGCCGCTACCCGTTGGTGCAGGTAGGGACTATAGAGGGAATCACCGTGGTCAGTGGTGTTTCCCGAGGGAAATCCCCGTTTGGGGTGCGGTGGAACCGCATGGGTTTGAGAAGGGTAGACAGTCCGGTCGTCTGCGCCTTCAGCCGCCTACTCGTAGGTAGGCATTGCCGATTCGACGAGGGTTGCGTGCAACTGCAGGCACAACTTGCGAATCTTGTCGGCTCGTTCCTGCGCCTGAGCCTGGGAGGCTGCGTCGCGGCGCGAAGCCAGCGGAGCTACCGCAATTTCCACGAGGGAGATTTCGCGGTCTGCCGCAGACTTGAATGCGCGCAGGTGACGGGGCTGAATGCCGTGCTGGGTCAGCTCTGCGCTCACGCGGGCGATCAGCACGTCGTAATCGGTGTACTCCACATCCGAGCCGTCTTCGAGCAGTCCAAAGTCAATCAGCTCGCGAATCAGTTCGGGAGTGGTGTTAGCGTATTCTGCCAGCTCACGGAGGCTGTATGTTCGGCCTTCCTGCTCGTCTGGTCCGAGGACGGTATCCAGGACGTCTTCACTTACGGTGGTGGGCATGGAGTTCAGTACGCGTCCGGCTTCCAGGTCCTCCAGATGCTGACGGATTACCTTGAGCGGCATGTAGTGGTCGCGCTGCATAGTGAGGATATAGCGCAGGCGCTCAATGTCAGTCTGGGAGTACTTGCGGTAACCGGTTTCGGTACGGCTGGGGTGCACCAGACCGCGCTCCTCCAGGAAACGAATCTTGGATGCGCTAATTCCGGGGAACTCCAGGTCAAGCTGACTAAGAACCTGACCGATGGTCCGACTCTTAACGTCACGCGGGTTACGGTCAGAGTCGCCGTTCTCCACGTCCTCTAGTTGAACCTCAGCGTTAGTGAGGTTTTCATCGATGCGTGAGGTCATCTATGTCTTTCGGGTACTTTGTTCAGCCGATGTCGATACGAGCCGAAGTTTGAGTGAGTGGCTCGTTCCCCCGGTCGGGGGTCTCGCTTCGTGCCGAACATCTTTGCTTAGTGTTGAGAGTGTGATAGATAAGTTTAGTTGTTTATCACGAAATGATAAACCGCAAACCTTCGAGACAATCTTATAGCCTCACAAGGCATTTTGCTATTTAGTTCGCCCTTTTCAGAGGCTTTTTGAACCCAAAAATAGCCACACAATCAAACATTAATCAGTAGAGACAGTACCAATTTTAGCAAAATTCCAATACTTCGAACACATATATCTCATATTGGACTGCTTTACGAGGAAAATTTTATCTTCTCGCGATAGTTGAAGTTTTCATCACATTTAACTTGAAAGAGGCCCCCACTAGGGGTTTAGCCATCTTTCAAGCCCCTTTAGTGAATTCCTGCACCTTCAAGACGAACCTTAAATACGCCCAACTATTTGCGTTTGTGTGCATTTTAAAAGAAAAACGGCGAGACCAATCGGTCTCGCCGTTTCATCAGTACGTACCTCTTAACACGAGGGACGCCAGAGCTATAGAGTCTATCGAGCTAGACTATCGACTTAGAGCTTAGCCAGCTCAGCCTTGTACGCCTCTGCATCCAGCAGGTTAGCCAGATCATCAGCGTTCTCGGGGCGAATCTCAATGATCCAACCCTCGCCGTAGGGATCGGAGTTGACCAGTGCGGGGTCATCCTCCAGGCCCTCGTTCACTGCGACAATCTCGCCAGCGATGGGAGCAAAGAGATCGGAGACAGACTTGGTGGACTCAATCTCACCGAAGCTATCCTCAGCAGCTACAGAATCGCCGACAGAGGGAAGGTCGACGTAGACGACGTCACCCAGTGCATCCTGAGCGTGGTCGGTAATACCAACACGTACGGTGCCCTCGGCGGTGAGAGCGGAAACCCACTCGTGCTCAGAAGTGTACGAGAGTTCTGCGGGAACGTTGCTCATAGCAGCGGTGTCCTTTCAGTGTGTTCTTGCGTAGCGCGGATCGTCCCGCGCACGGTGTCGTTCCGTATGTGGGATGACGGAACGTCCTACACCAATTATCACATAAGAAGTAATGCGGGGCACGTCCAAACACCCCCGTACCACTTCTAAGACACTATATTTTCCTTATCCTATCTAGCCGCTCAACAATCACCCCTTCCCAAGGCCCTAGAAGCACCCCTATTACTCACCTCCAGCAGACAGCCATTCAGACACACCAAAAGGCTCAGGGCCCCACACCATGAAAGGTGCAGAGCCCTGAGCCCAAAGACTAGAGAGCTAAACTCTCACAGCGCCTTAGCGGGAAGAAATGACGCGCTCGGAGAAGCGGTTCGGGTTACCGAAACGGTGTGCGGTAATCGAAACAGCCTGCTCGCGGAGGAAGGGCAGCATCTCGATACGGCCAGCCTCGGTGACCGGTGCGAAGTACACTGCAACATCCGGGCGACCGCCCAGTGCCGAGTAGATGGACTTCTCATCGTTACCGATGTAGCGGATACGGGTGCCTTCCAGCGGGGTACCAGCCAGTGCGCGAACCGGGGTCTTAGCGTTCGAAGCCAGGTACTCGCGGAACTGAGCGTCCGACTTGACTTCGTACTTGATGCCCTTGTTCTCGAGGACGCCACGGACGTCGACCGGCAGGTCCTTACCGACGGACAGAGCAACCGGTGCGTTAGCTGCCAGACCGGCGAGCACAACGCGCAGGGTCTCTGCTGCGGATGCGGACTCGTCTGCACGAACCAGAACCTGGGTGGGTACGTAGCGCAGGATGTTACGCTCCACGCCCAGCTTCGAGGGGTCGTGACCGAAGCCGAACTCGGTGTCCCAAGCGTGTGCGTCAGAGGAGACACCGCGCTTGATGAATGCGAAGTCCTCGCGCTTGCCCAGCTCGGAGTTCTCGATGGTAGCCAGGGTCTCGCGGACGGTCACGGACTGGGTGGTTGCGGTCGCGGTTGCCTGTGCGGGCTCCCAATCGGACAGAGCGATCAGGTAGCTGGGGCCACCAGCCTTGGTACCGGAGCCAACGGTGGACTTCTTCCAACCACCGAAGGGCTGACGCTGAACGATTGCACCGGTAATTGCACGGTTGACGTACAGGTTACCTGCCTGAACCTTGGAGAGCCACAGCTCGAGCTCGTCAGCATCCAGCGAGTGCAGACCTGCGGTCAGACCGTAATCGGGTGCGTTCTGCAACTCGATTGCCTCTTCCAGAGTGTCAGCGGTCATGATACCCAGGATGGGGCCGAAGTACTCGGTCATGTGGTACTCGGAACCGGGCTTGACGCCTTCGCGAACACCGGGGCTCCACAGGCGGCCAGTGTCGTCCAGTTCCTTGGGCTGGATGAGCCAGCGCTCGCCCGGGCCGAGGGTAGTCAGACCGCGCAGCAGCTTCTCTTCCGGCTTCTGAACAACGGGGCCCATCTCGGACTCGATGTCCTGCGGGTGTGCCACGTGCAGGGAGCTGACGGAGTCAATCAGCTGACGACGGAAACGCTCGGACTGTGCAACGGAGCCAACCAGGATGACGGTCGAACCAGCGGAGCACTTCTGACCTGCGTGGCCGAATGCCGAGTAGACGACGTCCTTGACGGCGAGGTCGATGTCAGCGTTCGGGGTGACGATAATCGAGTTCTTACCCGAGGTCTCACCGAACAGGGGCAGGTCATCACGCCAGGAGCGGAAGAGCTCAGCGGTCTCGTAACCACCGGTCAGGATCAGGCGGTCAACCTCGGGGTGCGAGATGAGCAGCTTACCTGCAGCGCGGTCAACAACCTTGACGAGCTTCAGAACTTCCTTGGGAACGCCTGCATCCCACATGATCTCTGCGATCAGGGCACCGGTGCGAGCGGTGATGGTTGCGGGCTTGAAGATGACAGCAGAACCTGCAGCCAGACCAGCCAGAACACCACCGGCGGGAATAGCGGTCGGGAAGTTCCACGGGGGAACAACCAGGGTCAGGTCAACAGACTTGGGCTTTGCGCCGTCGATCTTCTCGAGGTCCTCAGCCAGCATTGCGTAGTAGTATGCGAAGTCGATTGCCTCGGAGACCTCGGTGTCGCCCTGCTCCAGGGTCTTGCCAGCCTCAGCTGCCATAACCTCCAGCAGGTCACCGCGGCGCAGTGCGATAGCCTTACCGACCTTGCGCAGAATCTCTGCACGCTCGTGGCCGGAGAGCTTGCCCCATGCCTTACCAGCTTCCTCAGTTTCCTTGATCAGCTTCTCAGCCTCAGCCTCGCTGGTCAGCTCGTTAGCCTTGAGGGTGTCGATGCCCAGCTTGGTGGTCTTGGAACGCTCGAGGATTGCGCGGCCCCACTCGCGGTTACCGGAGAGTGCGGGGTCGGTGTCGGGGGTGTTCTCGAAGCGGCCTGCCGGTACGAAGACGTTGTCCTCGTTCTCGGTCAGACGGTTCTGGGTGCGCTTGGATGCGGGAACCTCGTCGGTGACGGAGTTCAGTGCACGCATGAAGCGGTCCTCTTCGCGCTTGAAGATGGACTCGTCGGTTGCCAGGTCGAAGATACCGGACATGAAGTTCTCGGAGGAAGCGTTCTCCTCGAGACGACGGATCAGGTATGCGATTGCAACGTCGAATTCCTTGGGGTTCACGACGGGCACGTACAGCAGCAGGTGGCCAACGCGACGGCGGATGATCTCTGCCTGCTGCTCAGCCATACCAATCAGCATCTCGAACTCGACGCGGTCCTTCACGCCGCGGTCCTCGGACAGCAGCAGTGCGAAAGCAACGTCGAAGAGGTTGTGACCTGCAATACCGAGGCGAACGTTCTTCACGTGCTCGGGGCGCAGTGCGTAGTCCAGAACGCGCTTGTAGTTGGTGTCAGCAGCCTGCTTGGTGTCCCAGGTGGTCAGCGGCCAGCCGTGCATAACAGCTTCCACGATTTCCATGGAGAGGTTTGCACCCTTCACCAGGCGGACCTTGATGCCTGCGCCGCCAGCAGCAACGCGCTTTGCGGACCACTCCTGCAGGTGCTGCATTGCAGCCAGGGTGTCGGGCAGGTATGCCTGGAGCACGATACCGGCTTCCAGGTCCTTCAGGTGGGGCTGGTCCAGAATCTTGGTGAACACCTCAATGGTGAGGTCCAGGTCCTTGTACTCCTCCATGTCCAGGTTGATGAACTTCTTGGGGGAGGTGGATGCAGCCAGCTCGTACAGGGGGGTCAGGCGACGAACTGCGGTCTCAACGACCTCGTCGAATGCCCAGTGCTGGTGGGGGCCGGAAACAGCGGACACCTTGATGGAGACGTAGTCAACGTCGTCACGTGCCAGCAGGCGCTTGGTCTCAGCCAGGCGGTGCTCTGCTTCCTTGTCACCCAGAACTGCCTCACCGAGCAGGTTGACGTTCAGGCGGTTACCGGTCTTGGTCAGCTCTGCGATTGCGTCGCCCAGCTTCTCCTCGGAAGCGTCGACAATCAGGTGACCGACCATCTCGCGCAGCACGCGGCGTGCAACGGGAACGGTGGGCCATGCGACCTTGCCAGCCAGCTTGCCACCGAAGCCAACAGCGGACTTCATGTACCAGGGCAGGAAGGAAGGTGCCAGGCCGGAAATACGGGAAAGGTTGCGGCCGGAGACGTTGTCGTCTTCGGGGCGAATAACGCCATCAACAAAGCCGACGGTGAAGGGAAGACCATTGGGGTCCTTCAGAACACCGGCGAGCTGCTCAGCCGCGAAGGTGGGCTTGATCGACTGGGACTCATTTACCCACTGACGAACAAGCTGACGAGCTTCCAGAGCCATCTTCTGGTAGTGCTCAGATGCGAAAGGATGGGTCATCCTTGACTCCTAACTATCTCACTGTGTGCGGTGCACACCACGTTTGGCGATGTCTCTATTTCACCACAAAAGGGTAATAAATACCTCATTAGAAAAACTGAATGTTTTTTCCAAAATCCATTTAGTTTTTCTAAATGATTGTGCGGTGAGGTTTTCACCCCGCGCCCCCTCCGAACCTCCTGTTCGAAGAGACAAGGTGAAGTTTGTAGCGACATCGCTATCCATCTCTCTCAGGCTAGCACTTTCAGAAAGCAAATACCGAACCGATTTCGTAACAATCGAACACTTCAAAACCAGTCCCAAAAGCATCTTCGGCTCTAAGAATCATCACATTCAGCGCGAAAATACTCGCTACACAAGCCAACATGCCGGCACCCCACTTCAGGCGTCTCAAAAAGAGCCAGCCGGAAGCCCACGCGGTACCATAGACAAGAGTCCACGATGAGAGACGCACCACGGAAGAACTCAGAGGCACAATCTGCAGAACAACCGGGCGCGCCAGGGAGGAAACACATGTCAATCTACGACATCCGACGCATGCAAATGCTCCTCGAAATCCAAGAACGCGGCACCGTCATCGCTGCCGCAGAAGCGCTCAGCCTCACCCCCTCCGCCGTCTCCCAGCAGATTGCCACCCTCGAAAAAGAAACCGGCACCCCGCTTCTGCAGCGCATCGGCAGGCGCGTACAGCTCACCAGCGCCGGACTCATCATCGTCGACAGCGCCCGCAGCATCCTGCGCGAACTCGACCGCATGCAAACCTCCGTCGCCAACCTCACCGGCGAACCCGCAGGCATGGTCCGCCTCGCCATCTTCCAGTCCGCGGCCTTCGCACTGCTACCGGAAACCCTCAGCTACCTTGCCGAACACGCACCCTCACTCACCCTGCAAGTACTGCAAATCGACCCCGAAACCGGAACCTCCCTGACCCGAAGCCGCGAATACGACATGGTGCTCTCCGAAGCCTACCCGCACCACCACATCCCCGAATACCCCGAACTGCATTCCGAGCTACTCACCGAAGACCCGCTCAGCCTCATCGTGCCCAGCACCTCCACCATCACCTCGATTGAGGAAGCGCACGCACTGCCCTGGGTTCTCGAAATGGAACAGAACACCTCCCGCAGCTGGGCGCTCAACCAGTGCCGCACCGCAGGATTCGAGCCGGTCATCCGCTACAGCGCCAATGACATGATTACGAACTCCAACCTCGTCAAAGCAGGATTCGCCGTCACCATCGTGCCCGGTTTCATCCTCTCCTCCCTCTCCACCACCGAGGGGCTACGCATCGTGGAGCTGCCCGGCAAGCCCTGCCGCAAAATCTTTACCGCCGTACGCCGAGAGTCCGCCGCCAACCCCGCCATCGCCATGGTGCGCGAAGCACTGCACCACGCGGTGCAGGTGGCATTCGGCGAACACGACAGGAGCGAAACCGCATAAGAAAAATTAACTGCCAGCCATGCCGGCAGACTAGACAATGCAAAGGTCGGGGCCGTTCCCACGAACGACCCCGACCTTTCAACATACCTTTTTGAACAGGCGCCTATATATAAGGTATAAAAACACACAACGGAGCTACTCCCCCGCCGTGCCCATCCTTCACAGGAGCCAGCCCAACTGCTAGTTCAGCGAAGCAACCACAGCCGAGCTCTGCACCTCGTAGAACGAAGAGGACAAACCAGCCGCCGCCATATCCAGCACAGCGCTCACATGAACCTGCTTCAACGCAGAACCGGCAACACCCGAAGCCACCTGATAATTCAGCTGAATATCCAGGCGATGACCGCGAGGAATAGCAGTGCGCAACTCCAGAACGTTCTCGCTACCGGCACCAGCCTGACCGGTCTGCTCGCTACGGCGCACCGCATCAAGATTCAGAGCATCCACAGGAGCCACCAGGGCCGAAGCACCCAGGCTACCCGAAGGCAGCACCGCCTGACCCGAGGAAACACGAAGAGTCACCGCTGGCTTCAACAACAAACCAGTCTTCGGGTCCTGCGCGCGAGCACGCACCATCAGGCGAGTACCCACCGGCAGCGTCGAATTGCCCTCATTAATAATGCTCAGGCGAGTCGGCAGATTCCGGAAAGCAACAGTACGCGCCGGCTGACTCTGCAAAGGCACAGCCTGCACACCGTTAGCAGCCTTCAACTCCAGGCGGATGCACGACTCGTTATAGCGCATCGGAACCTGCACCAGCGCAGAACTCGCCGCGCCACCGTGCTGACCGCGTTGCCCGCCGCGCTGTCCGCCAGGACGCTGGGTCACGGGGGTCACGCGAGCGCGCTTACCGCCCGAACGAGTTGCCGCCTCCGCAGCGCTCACGCCGCCAGCCACCAGGGCAGCCGAAGCGCCCGCAACCTTCAACGCGGTACGGCGAGAAGCGTTCATCAGATTATTCTTAGTCATTTTCTACTCCCCTAAGCCTTCGCGATACGGTACACGCCGCTAATCGTGCCCTGCCACCAGGTGCCGTAACGATCAATCGTGCCCACCATCTGCAGAGTGTCACCACCGCCAAGCAGCAGGCTCACATGCTGAGGCAGGCGCTGCTCGTGCATCGTCTTACCGGTTTCCATGTCCAGCGCGACAGCCCACGCGTAGGCGCCATTCGCCAAACCAGCCGGGCCTCGGCGACGCTCACAGGTGTAAATCAGACCGTCAGCGGTGGAATAGCGAGGAACAGCCGAAGAGTACACGTCCTTACGGTCCCAAATCTTACGCAGACCGCGGTCGGTAATATCCCAACGCTCCATACCGGGAGCAAAAAGCGCATTCGCAGGAACCGACGGGCCGGCACCCTCCGGGTACTTCGGGTAGGGGTAGCCGTAGGTGCTTGCGCCGACCATCGTGTTACCCACACCGATCATGGAGTTCTCAGTGCCAGAGGTACCGGCAGTAAACAGGCCGGCGCTACCGACCTTCGCGCCGTTATCGGTGCGGTACACAATGACCGACTCCTGAATATCAGAGTTATCGGTCAGCATCACGTAATCCGAACCGTTCGGGCCAAAGAACGTCGGGGAGGCACCGGAACCCCACGCGAGCTTACCCGGCTTGCGGGCGCTACCGCGGTCGTACGCATGCCACCATTTGAGGGTGGGCGCGCCGGTTGCAGTAGCGTTCAGCATATAAATAGCGTGAGAAGTCACCACGCTCACGCCCTGCGGGCACGCCGAAATCGAGTTATCAATACGCTCACCCGCAATCGACGCCTTATTCAGGCGCATCGAGCGAATCGTGCCGCGGGCAGAATCAATCACCGCGATGTAGCCGTTCTTCGTCGCAACCCAAATGCGACCGGACCAGTCGGGCACCAGACCAACCACAGCGTCATTGGCACTCTGGGCGAGCATGCGGCTCAGGTCAATACGCTCATCAACTCGGATGCTGCGTCCGTCAGCAGAGTGGGAGAGGCGCAGCAGGCACTGAGAGCCATCCACCAGAACCATGCGGTCCTGCGCGTCAAGGTAGGCGTACACGCCACCGAGCAGTGCACCCTTCGGGATGTCCAGGTGGGAGAGCTCGCGGCCGGTATGCGGATCAAGAATAGAGAGCTTCGGGGTAATGAACTCGCCGTGGGCGAAGACCTGGGTGCAGAGCACCTGAATGAAGCCGTCGCGTCCGGCAAGAATCGTCGGGCAGGCGCCGCCAAGCTTTGTGCCGGTAATCTTCCAGTCGCCAGCGCCGGGGCCGGCAAGAGGAGTAGCGTCAGAGGACTGGGCATCACCGTGCATCGTGGTGATGCCGGGAGCGCCCAGGTGCGGATTCGCCTGGGCGTTATAGGTGGGGGTCATGGTTGGTTCTTTCTAACGGTGAGTGGCGCACACCTTCATTGGATTCAACGGAGTGCACTAATATGCATTTTTACATGCGCAAACGTTTCACATTGTAGGGTCAGAAAGCAGTTTTTGACGACACTAAAGGGCACCTTGAAACATTGTTCAGGCGACGCTTGAGAGCTTCACCAGGAAAACTCTCAGCACTACCCTTTCAGATTCAAGGTGCCCCTTTAACCCATCGCCACAGACTCTCGCACTCGAGGCGATAATTTATAGCTATTTCTCCATGAGCGCCTTTGCCAGAGCATCATCAAGAACCAAGTCAGTAATCGCACCCGTACGCAACGCGCCGCGCAAAGCACGCACACGGTGAGTACCGGACGCAACGCAAATACGGCGCGGAATACGAGCCAGCTCCTTCGGAGTCGGACCGGACGCACGCTTATTCAACTCAAGATCAGCCCACGAGCCGTCCTCACGCAGAAGAATCGTGCACATATCCCCCACAACGCCCAGCTCACGCAACTGACGCTGCTCCTGCACCTCAAAATAGCCGCCCGAGTACACGTGAGAAGGAATAGGCCCGCCAAAAGCACCCACGCCAAAAATAGCAAGGTCAACATTCTGCTGGGCATGCAGATTCTTCTGCACGCTACGCTCACGCCACATGGCGGTCTTCGTCTCCGCATAGTCAAAGAACGCGGGAACCGGAAAATGGATAGTCTGCGCATCATAGGCATTCACCAACTGCCCCAGCAAGGAACCCAGGTACGGAATGCCCGAATGGTGCGCGTTACCGGCACCATTCAGCTGAACCACCGTCACGCCCTTCAGAGGGCGGCGCGGCAGATGACGAGAAATCTCAGTCATCGTTGAACCCCACGCCACACCCAGGCTCGTTCCATTATCAATCAGGGAATCAAGTAGAGCCGCCGCAGTACGGGATACCTGACTCATACGGGCAATAGGGGTGGCGTCCGAACGGACATTCACGAGAGTAACGCGCACCTTATAGCGCTCGCCGATGCGGCGCTCAAGCTCGCTGCGGGCACGGAAGGAATCATCCAGACGGATCTGCACCATGCCGCTCTCACGAGCACTTTTAAGCAGACGCGACACCGTGGCTCGAGAAACCCCCAGACGAGCCGCGATAGCATCCATCGTCATGTTGTGGATGTAGTACAGCTGCGCCGCCTCGTAAGTGTGGTTAGCGCGTTCGTTCATCGACCCCAGACCCCCAGTGAAAATCCGTTCAAACTACTTGGTTATTATTTCACCATTGGGTTTTACTATTTGCAAGATGAAACCCCACGCCGCGCACGCGGCACGACAAGAAAGAGCACTACATGAGCTCCCAGCACATTGCACAGCAGTCCCAGCTGACCGCTGAGTCCCGCGCCAAGGCACTCAAGAGCATGGTCAACGAAGAACTCGACATCCTGGTTGTGGGCGGCGGCATTACCGGTGCAGGTATTGCCCTCGACGCAGCAACCCGCGGTCTGCGCACCGGTATCGTCGAAGCAGGTGACTGGGCTGCAGGCACCAGTGCATGGTCCTCCAAGCTCGTTCACGGCGGCCTGCGCTACCTCTACAACCTCGACTTCAAGCTCGTGACCGAAGCTCTCACCGAGCGCGGCCTGCTGCTGAACAAGATTGCACCCCACCTCGTGCACGCACAGCCCTTCCTGTGGCCCCTGAAGATGCCCGTCATCGAGCGCGCATACTCCGCAATCGGCATCGGCATGTACGACACCCTGGCATTCCTCGGCTCCCGCGGCAACAAGGGCGTCCCCTCCCAGCGTCACTTCACCAAGGCCGGCACCAAGACCGTCTTCCCCGATATCAAGGACTCCGCATTCAGCGGCGCAATCCAGTTCTACGACGCACGCGTTGACGACGCACGCCTCGTCATCGACGTCGTCCGCACCGCTGCAAGCTACGGCGCACTGGCTGCATCCCGCACCCAGGTTGTCGGCTTCACCAAGGACGCATCCGGCCGCGTCATCGGCGCAGAGCTGGCAGACCTGGAGACCGGCGAGCGCCTGAACGTGCGCGCAAAGCACGTCATCAACGCAACCGGCGTGTGGACCGAAGAGTCCGAATCCCTGGCTAACCCCGAGGGTGGCCTGGAGGTTCTGGCATCCAAGGGTATCCACATCGTGGTTCCCCGCGACCGCATCAACGCAACCAGCGGTATCTTCACCAAGACCGAGAAGTCCGTTCTCTTCATCATCCCCTGGCAGCGTTACTGGATCATCGGTACCACCGACACCCCCTACACCGAGGACCGCGAGCGCCCCGTCGCAACCAGCAAGGACATCGACTACGTCCTGATGCAGGCGAACAAGCTGATCGCTAACCCGCTGACCCGCGAAGACATCATCGGCACCTACACCGGCCTGCGCCCGCTGCTGCAGCCCAAGGTCAAGGACGGCGCAGCATCCACCAAGGTTTCCCGCGAGCACACCGTGACCGAGGTTGCACCCGGCATGAGCGCCATCGCAGGCGGCAAGCTCACCACCTACCGTGTCATGGCTGCCGACGCTGTCGACTTCGCGCTGGGCGAGCAGGCTAAGCAGAACCCCTCCGTAACCGCAACCATCGGCCTGGTCGGTGCAGACGGCTACCACGCAATCGCTGCTAACCGTGCACGCTACGCAGAGCGTTACGGCTGGGATGAGGACCGTATCACCCACCTGCTCGAGCGTTACGGCGCGCAGATTGAGGACCTCGGCGCTCTCATCGACGCTGACCCCTCCCTCGGTGCTCCCCTGGCTAAGGCACCCCAGTTCCTGCGTGCAGACGTCGTCTTCGCTGTCCGCTACGAAGGTGCACTGCACCTGGAGGACGTTCTGGTCCGCCGCGTACGCCTCGACCTTGAGCAGCGCGACCGCGGCCTGGCAGCAGCAGACGAGATCCTCGACATCCTGCGTGCCGAGCTCGGCTGGGACGACAAGAAGGTCAAGGAGGAACTCGACCTCTACACCGCACGCGTACAGGCTATCCGCGAGGCAGAGTCCACTTCCACCGACGCTGAGGCATCGGCAAAGATTGAGGCTGTCACCCCCGTGGCACCCCGCGTAAAGCTCTAATCCTTAGAGATTCCACGCACCTTTCGTGACCGGTTATCCGGTACGAACCGACCGTTCGCCCCTCACCGAGCATGGGTTATCTCATATTTTCGGTGAGGGGTGGACGAGAGGTTAAATAACCGTTTACGATAATCCCCTGCATAAGAAGCAGCGAGCTAAATACAGGGTTAACCCACTGGTACGATCTGCTTCTCATCCAAAAACATCTATCAATTTTTCGTAGCAATCCGCTACACATTTCAGCACAGCGTTGTGCCCCCAAAACCGCATTGCGGGGAGGACGGCACAGGAACAAACAAGCATCGGTTCGCTTGCCTTCCAGACGCTTCGTCTTCAAGGAGCATCAATGTCTCTTCTTGCTTCCGCAGGAACTGTACTTGCAGCCGGCTCATCCGCACTCGTGGATGCATCCGGTGCCCCCACCACTCTTGGTTTTGTACTTTCCGAGTTCTTCGGCACCTTCATCCTGATTCTGCTCGGTGCCGGCGTATGCGCCGCAGTGACCCTCAAGAAGTCCTATGCTAAGGACGCAGGCTGGGTTGTTATCACCTTCGGTTGGGGTCTGGCAGTGTTCACCGCCGTATACCTCTCCTTCCACTCCGGTGCACATCTGAGCCCCGCTGTGACCGTTGGCCTGGCAACTGCAGGCCGCGACCTGGCAACTGGCGTTCCCGCAACCCCGCTGAACATCACCCTGTACATCGTCGCTCAGATGCTCGGCGCAATGGCTGGTGCAACCGCAGCCTACCTGACTTACAAGAAGCACTTCGATGAGGACCCGGGGGACCGCCTCGGCATCTTCGCAACCGGCCCCGCTATCAAGTCCTACGGCTGGAACTTGCTCACCGAGATTATCGGCACCTTCGTCCTGATTGGCTGGATCATCGCATCCGGTAAGACCCCCGCCCAGATTGGCCCCTTGGCTGTTGCCCTGGTCGTTGTTTCTATCGGTATGAGCCTTGGTGGCGCAACCGGTTACGCTATCAACCCCGCCCGTGACCTCGGCCCCCGTATCGCCTACACCTTCCTGCCCATCCCCGGTAAGACCGGTTCCAACTGGTCTTACGCTTGGGTTCCGGTTGTTGGCCCGATCATCGGCGCTATCCTCGCAGGCCTGATCGTTCCGGCAGTTCTGCCCCTCTAAACCTCTCTAATACCCCCGTTCTTTTGTTCTAAGGAAAAATCAATGACGACTTCTCTGCACTCCGCAACCCTCAACGTCGAGCGCAAGTACATCCTCTCCATTGACCAGGGCACGACGAGCTCCCGCGCGATCCTGTTCAACAAGGCGGGCGAGAACGTAGCGCACGGTCAGCTCGAGCACGAGCAGATCTTCCCCAAGGCAGGCTGGGTCGAGCACAACGCAACCGAAATTTGGCAGAACGTCCGTAAGGTCGTAGCAACCGCTATGGCAAACGGCGAAGTCAACCACCACGAAATCGCTGCAGTCGGCATCACCAACCAGCGTGAAACCACCGTCGTATGGGACAAGAACACCGGCGAGCCCGTCTACAACGCAATCGTCTGGCAGGACACCCGCACCCAGGAAATCGTTGAAGAGCTCGCAGGCGAAGAGGGCGTTGGCAAGTACCACGACATCGTCGGCCTGAACCTCTCCACCTACTTCTCCGGCCCCAAGATCAAGTGGATCCTGGACAACGTTGAAGGCGCACGCGAGCGCGCAGAACGCGGCGACCTGCTCTTCGGCAACACCGACACCTGGCTGGTCTGGAACCTGACCGGTGGTGTTGACGGCGGCGTGCACGTCACCGACGTAACCAACGCATCCCGCACCCTGCTGATGAACATCCGCACCCTCGAATGGGATCCGCAGATTGCTGCAGATATGGGTATCCCCATGAGCATGCTGCCCGAGATCAAGTCCTCCTCCGAGGTGTACGGCTTCGGCCGCGCGACCGGTCTGCTCGCAGGCACCCCTATCGCGGGTATCCTCGGCGACCAGCAGGCTGCAACCTTCGGTCAGGCTTGCTTCGAGAAGGGCATGGCGAAGAACACCTACGGTACCGGTAACTTCATGCTCATGAACACCGGCAATGAGCCTGTCTTCTCCAACAATGGTCTGCTGACCACCGTCGCATACAAGATTGGCGATGCAGCACCCGTCTACGCTCTGGAAGGCTCGGTCGCAATGAGCGGCTCCCTGATCCAGTGGCTGCGCGACAACCTGCGCATGATTGAGCACGCTGCAGAGTCTGAGGAACTGGCTACCTCCGTCAAGGACTCCGGCGGCTGCTACGTTGTTCCCGCATTCTCCGGCCTGTTCGCGCCTCACTGGCGTTCCGACGCTCGCGGCGTCATCGTTGGTCTGACCCGCTACGTGAACCGTGCACACATCGTGCGTGCGGCGCTGGAAGCAACCGCATTCCAGACCCGTGAAGTTCTGGACGCAATGAACGCTGACTCCGGTGTTGAGCTCTCCGAGCTGCGCGTGGACGGCGGCATGACCGCTAACGAGTTCCTAATGCAGTTCCAGGCTGACATCCTCGGCGTTCCCGTGATCCGCCCGAAGGTTGTTGAGACCACCGCTCTGGGCGCAGCATACGCTGCAGGTATCGCTGTTGGTTTCTGGACCGGCGAGCAGGACGTTGTGGACAACTGGGTTGAAGACAAGCGTTGGCTGCCCTCCATGGAGCCTGCAGAGGTCGACCGCCAGTACCGCCTGTGGAAGAAGGCTGTCTCCCGCACCCTCGAGTGGGTTGACGAGGACGTTCCGACCGCCTAATCGCAGCACCCGTTGCCTAACGGCACGGCCCGCGTACTAGCGACGCCCCGGCTGCTTCTCCCCCGCTATGGGGTTGAAGTAGCCGGGGCTTTTCGCTGTTTTATGACGCTCAATTCAGCGTTTATTGCGGCGTAATTTCTACAAAAATTAGTGCTGGGGGTACCGTTGGTTTTTGTAAATTTGGTATCTTCCGCCGATCACCTGGCGCGGTGTTGTTCGTGAGGTGTCAGTACCGCACAGGACGCGTACGCGACATATTCATGCGCTGTCCTGACAGGAGTTGACGGTTCGCGCTGATACTTTATTTACGTTCCCGTCCGCCGTGGTGCTTCCCGTACCGCGGCGGACGGACTTTTATCTCTTGTTACTGGGTTCTCTGCGTTAACGATGAGTGGGGTTCGCTTTTCGTGTTGCAGATCTCGCTGTAAAAATCACTGGTTTTATGCCCCTTGTTGAGATACCCGTTCACATGTTGTGTGGGTTTGGTCTAACGGCGCTTGTTTGCCTTTGATGTCCACTTCAAGCGCCGTATCATAGATATATAGGCTTATGATTCTATTCTGACCACCGAAGATGGCGGTTAGTTACGCATCTGGCACCTTCCGGTGGTCGTGAGAACGGAGAGAGGCTCCGTTGGAAGGAGGGAGCGGGTTTCCCGCACCGATTATGGTTGATGTCCGTCGCCGCAAGCTTGCAATTATTGCTATGAACGTTTCGGTTCTTGCAGCTGCTCTCTCCTGGCTGTTGGTGCTCTTCTCTGTTATGTATTCTGCCGCCGCTGTGCCGTGGGCTCTGGGCATTGCTATCGTGCTGACGGTGATTGGCGCCTACGCACTGTACCGCTACTACTCCAAGTACTCGCACGTGCTCCCGAACGAGGACCCGGACGCGCACGATGTGCTCGGTCACGACCTGCACTCGACTCACCTGCCGCACCTGCACCACACGGAGGGCAATGCTGATGGAGCATCCGCTAAGTAGCGAGCTCCTCATCCCCTAGACAGCATAAATGTGCCGCCTCACTGATACCGGTGAGGCGGCACATTTACTTTAAGATTGCGGTTCAGAGTCCGGTACTGCAACCATGTCTGAACGGTTTGAGTCAGTACTTTGACGCGTTTCAGCTTCGGCTCTGGCTAGTTCTAGTCTTTTGTTCTCTTCGACGATCAGAGCGTTATATTTCCAGCCGGGGATTCGTTCAAAAAGCCACCCAACCCAGAGGAGCGCAGCGGTAATGAGAGCGACAGGAATCAGGTAAATGAGGGCTCTCGGGTCGCGGGTGTGGTCTGAGGTGCTCCCCGCGGTAAGTTCCCACAGCGCAAGGATTGGTACCGCCATTATAGGCATCACTATAAAAAGGATGATGGCATAGTAAATGCCCATCATGCTACCGGGCCTACCTCTATTTATACGAGCTTGGGTAACAGCTCTCTCCAGGCGTTTGTATTCCTCCAGAGTTTCACCGTCTAGAAGCGAAGTGTTAGGGATCTTGGCCATGACATACTGTACGGCTTCGAAATCTGAGGGCGAGCAAATAAAGATATGCCCCTGCGACATAACGGTATATTCTTTCGCAATGTCGAGGCACGCCTGCGCGTAACGGTTATTGAGCTCTCGACTCTCCGGGTTTTCCTTGAGTTGCCGGCGGAGGTCTTTCAGATCTTCCATGTTTCTCCTTGCAATTTCAGTCGTCGTTGAACCCATCGTTGGGGCACGAGAAACACAGGTCATCCCCCACCCGGTGCGGGGTGGAGAAGCCGGAGTATTGAATTGCGGTGTATCGGTGTGTACTTCACAGAATGCCAGCTCTTGGGGCTCAATCAAAATTGACGGGGCACAGTGAGAGGCATAACCGGCGATGCATATATCTCGTAGCGGTTAGTTATAGACAAAAACCCGCTACGGGTACGGTACGGAGGCGCCCCTCCCCTATGATGGTTGAAAGGGATATTTATCTCTAATACCATCTGCAGTACACGCCCTGGAGCCTACGAGGAAGAGCATGACCAAAGCGACCGATTCGCCGCAGCCGCCGGAAGCGCTCGCGCGCTGGTACACGCGCTACGCAAGCCCCGTGGGCACTCTCTACATCGCCGCCCGCGCGGATGCGGTTGTCGGCATCTGGTACGAGGACCAGGCGCATTTTCCGCTCCCTCATGAGCTTGGTGGACTGATTGAGAATCCTGACGCCTACCTGCGGGATCACAGCGCTACTGAAGGTGAAGAGCCTACCGGCAAGTATGCTGCGGCACAGCTGCTGTCGCGTGCTGCGGCAGAGCTCTCCGAGTATTTTGAGCGCAAGCGCACTTCTTTTACGTTGCCGCTAGATCCTGAGGGCACCGATTTTCAGCTGATTGTGTGGGAGCACCTGAAGACTGTTCCTGCCGGGTACACCACCACTTACGGTGAGATTTCGCGTGCGGTTGGCCCCGGTGCTCCGGCGCAGGCTGTGGGGCAGGCGGTCGGCCGCAATAAGGTTTCTATTATGATTCCGTGTCACCGCGTTATTGGTGCTGATGGTAGTTTGACTGGCTACGCTGGCGGTGTTGAGCGTAAGCAGTTCCTTCTCGATCTGGAGGAGCCGGAAGAGGTGCGGGAGGCGCGGCTCTTCTAGCTAGGTCACCCGGCAGTGATTGAGACTTATCAGAGGGCGGAGCGTGCATCGGATGCAGGCTCCGCCCTCTGTCGTACCTGTTTTCGGTTTCGTTGCTCTGCACCACGACACATAATCGAATATACTTGCGATTTACTCACGCTAGGGCTAGTGTTTAAGTAGAACATGCTTCCGAAATACTCGGATGAGCACAGCAATCTCAGAGAGGAGAAACCGTGACCTCGCAACCTACTATTCCCGCCAACCCCCTCGAAAACACCCCGAGCTACCCCATGTGGGTGACCGATAAGCTTCTGCGCGACTACTACGACGCCGAATGGGGCATGCCCGTCACCGATGAGCGGGGACTCTTCGAAGCCCTGAGCCTCGAAGCTTTTCAGGTGGGCCTCTCCTGGCGCACGATTCTTGCCCGCCGTGAGGCATTTCGTCGCGCTTTCGAGGGGTTCGATCCCGAACGCGTGGCCGCGTTCACCGACCAGGATGTTGCGCGACTCCTCCAGGACGAAGAGATTATCCGTAACGAGCGGAAGATTCGCGCGGTCATCTCCAATGCACAATTGACCCTTCGGATGCGTGAGCTTGCCGCCACGCCGCGTGACGCCTCCGCAGAGGATGTTCATCTTCCCCTTATCACCCACTCTTCTACCCCGACCAATACGGATAGCGTTGAAGCGCCGAATGCCTGCCGCCGTCGAGTTCGTACGCTCCGCGATGAAGATTTGGACCGGATGCGCGAGCGCACCCTATCCGATGGCACGCGTGTACCGGGCGGGCTGCCGGCGTGGCTGTGGTCCTTCGCACCGCGCGAGACTATCGCACCGCATACCCTGGACGATATTCCGACAGATACACCCGAGTCCGCGCTTCTTGCCAAATCTTTTAAAGCTCTAGGAGGTGTGTTCTTGGGTCCGGTGACCGCCTATGCGCTCATGTGCGCGGTCGGTATGGTCGACGCTCACCTGGTGGGTTCGCATCGGCGAGGCTGTTCGGGGCTCTTTACCTAAGCCCCCTCGCCCTAAGCTCCCCTCACTCGGCGTGCTCGCGTCTAAGGGCGCAGAAAAGCCGCGCGCCACTTCGTAGAAGTAAGCACGCGGCTTCTATACGTTGAGATGTTCCGCTCTGAATTAGGTCGTCACAGGGTTAGATCATCACGAAGAGGAAGATCAAAGACAGCAGCGGCGGGGTCAGCTGAATCAGCGCCGGCTTACGCTTATCCGGGGAGGTGAGGAACAGGTAGACACCGGCAATCGCCATGGAGCCCAGGCCTGCGAACATGAGTGCCACACCCACCTGCGGGGAGCCGAACCAGAAAGCGAGCAGACCGGTTGCGGCGATCCAGGCGAGCATCAGGTTGTACAGGCCCTGGTTTGCCGCCATCTCCTTGGTGGACTCGGCGAATTCTTCGGTCATTCCGAAGGTTTCGCGGCCCTTGGGCTTAGTCCAGAGGAAGGATTCGATAATCCAGATGTACACGTGAATAGCGATTGCTACGAAGGCAAAAACGGTGGTGACCGTTGCGAGTGCCTGCATTGTTTCTCCTTGAGTAGTAGGTCATCTGTTAGCCGTGTGTCTCACGCAGCGGGCGAGCGAGTAACGCACAGATAACAGCCGGGCAGCCTCTCCTGTGCACGTCTCCGGTGTGTGGGCACAAACACTAATTCTACTCCTGCCGGGCGGATTATCCTCATCGTATGACATTGGGTACCTCAGATACGGCGAACGCTCGCCGCGACATGACCTCGCAACGAGCGTTCTGCGTATCTCTCCGGTTCTTCTTCGAAGACAGGAAAAATCGCTTAAAAAGCCTAGTGCACGATGAGCGTGAGCAGGTACGTCCACATGCACAGCAGTACCAGCAGGAAGAGACTGTACTTGATGGTTATGGAGGTAACCTTCGACTCCTGCCCTGCCTCGTTCACGGCGGCAACCGCCACCGCAATCGACTGCGGGGACACAATCTTACCCATCACACCACCGGAGGTATTGGCTGCAACCAGCATGGCGGGGTCTACACCAATCTGATGCGCGGTGCTTGCCTGCAGACCGGCGAAGAGCACGTTGTTGTTGGTCACCGAACCGGTCACGAACACGCCAACCCAGCCGATTATGGGCGAGAAGAGCGGGAAGAGTGCACCCGCGGTAGCTACCGCCAGAGCGATGGAGGAGGTCATGCCCGCGTAGTTCATGAGGTTTGCTACGGACATGACCAGGCAAATCATGTAGATGGGCTTCTTCAACTGCTGCCATGCGCCGTTGAGTTCTTCCAGAGTCTCACGGACGGTAATTTTCGAAGTGAACGCAGAGAGCAGAGCCGCCACCAAAATGGCGGTACCCGCCGCACCCAGAATGTTCCAGTTGAAGACTGCGTGGATAGCGAGGCCTTCACCGTCGCCGATCTGATGGTGGATACCGGGCACGTGGAAGCTCAGGTTTGCAAAACCCAGGGCTCCGTTATGGTCAAAGACGGGGCGCAGCACGGTGGACCAGAGCAGGATGGTGATGGAAAGGAAGATGAAGGGGCTCCAGGCGCTCGCAACTTCGCGCAGGGTGTACGTCGGTTCGTCCTGTGCGGAGAGCTCTTCTAGAGTCGGTGCGGTGGGCTCGCGATAGATGTTCTTGGGCTGCCAGAAACGCATCACTACTGCCAGGAACACCAGGCCGACAAGGGGCGGCACAATGCCGATGAGCTCGGGGTCCTGCAGGACCCACAGCATGATGCTCTGCAGGCCAGAAATCACGATACCGGTTGCGAGCGCTACTAAGCCTACCTCACGAATGCCGCGCAGACCGTCCTGAATAGCTACCACGAGCACGGGTACGAGGGCCGCAAAGATCTGCAGGACCCAAACCATCTGGTTGGATAGGTGCCCCAGGTCTACGTTACCGATAGCGGCACCGGTGGTCACAGGAATACCGACCGCACCGTAGGCGCCCACGGTGGCGTTAGCGACCAGGGAGAGCATAGCGGCTTTGAGCGGGTTGAAGCCCAGGGCAACCAGTAGCGCCACAGAAATAGCAATCGGGATGCCGAAGCCCGCCGCACCCTCAATAAACCCGGCAAAGCAGAGGGCGATGAGTAGCACCTGGATGCGCTGGTCTGCTGAGATTGAGGAGACGGAGGACCTCACGATGGCGAATTTTCCGCTGCGCACCGCGATGCGGTAGAGCCACACTGCCATGAGCACAATCCATGCAATAGGCCATAGCGCTGAGAGGAATCCGTAGAAAATAGAACCTGCGGCTGCTGTCCAGGGCAGGTGGAAGACTCCGAGTGCGATGCACAGGGTCAGGGCTAGGGTGATTAGCGCTGATTTGATGCCGCTGAGTTTGAAAACCGTGAGGCAGAGTAGAAAAAGAATAATGGGGGATGCCGCTACGAGTGCAGAGAGCACCGGGGAGTTGAGGGGATCGTAGGTCTGCGACCACATGAGAGTGGTATGTCCTTCCTCGCCGCAGGGTGTACCTACAGCGGTTTGGATGCCGCTGTAGGGTGCGTCCGCCTGCCCTTATGGGGTAGCACGAGGCGTAGCCTCACGACGCCTCTACCGCTGAGGGTCCCTGAACGTGAAAGGCGTAGCAACATCATGTGTCTGTGTTGTAGCCTTGGCTGAAGGCAGGGGGCGCGGGGAAGGATATTTCCACGATGCGGGGCGTTGGTTCTCTCGTTGGAGGCCTCGAAGCTAAAAGTTCCTTAGCTCGTGCTCTCGCCTACGGCGCCAATGCCCACTGAGAACTGTATCACTGTGGCATGTGGGTCCTTTGCTAGGTACTGGGTGCTTTTACAGTGTGAAACGCTAGTTAAGAGTCATTATGATTTAGCTCTTGTCGGTAGTTTTTTCTCCGGCCAGACCCTTTCTGCTACCCGACCTAAATCTATACGGCGGCAGGTAAGAATAAAGCCCCTTCCCCGACCGCACGGGTCGAGAAGGGGGCTTTACCTCAGAATCATTAGGGGTTCAGCGTCTTATTGCTATCTGCCCCAATATGAGACTCACGAATGGCTTTAGCCAGCCATGAGCGACAGCGCGAAGGACCAGACGCAGACCAGGCCCAGCAGAATAGCGCTGTACTTAATGGACATGGAAGTAATCTTCGATTCCTCGCCTGCGCTGTTCACAGCCGCCGCCGCAATCGCGATGGACTGCGGGGAGACGATCTTGCCCATCACGCCACCGGCAGTGTTTGCGGCCACAAGCAGGGTCGGGTCAACAGCGATCTGGGCTGCGGTGGTGGACTGCAGGCCCGCGAAGAGCACGTTAGCGTTGGTCACGGAGCCGGTCACAAACACGCCAATCCAACCGATAATCGGGGACAGCAGCGGGAAGACCGGGCCGGCTGCCGCGAGCGCCAGAGCGATGGAGGTGGTCATACCGGCGTAGTTCATGACGTTTGCGACGGACATAACCAGGCAGATCATGAGGATCGGCATCTTCAGCTGGTTCCAGGTGCCGCCGAGTTCTTCGAAGGCTTCGCCCCAGCTGATCTTCGAGGTCAGGATGGTGATGAGTGCCGACACCAGAATTGCAGTACCGGATGCGCCCAGGGTGTTCCAGGAGAACATCGCGGTCACGGTCTTGCCGGTACCGGTGGTGATGGCTTCGTGAATGCCAGGGATGGGGAATGCCAGGGTTGCAGCACCGAGCGGGCCGGTGGTTGCGAACACAGGCTTGAGCGCGGTGGACCAGAGAAGGATGGTTGCGGAGAGGAAGATGAAGGGGCTCCACGCCTTAACAATCTCGCCGCCGGTGTGCTTGACGTTCTGCTGAGCCTGGGCTTCTTCGAGGCTGGGTGCGGTGGGTTCACGGTAGATGTGCTTGGGCTGCCACTTCTGCATCACGAGCGCCAGTGCTACCAGGGACAGCAGCGGCGGGATGATGTCGACCAGTTCGGGCGAGCCGAGCAGCATCAGGATAGCTGCCTGACCGCCGGAGAAGATGATGCCGGTCATGAGTGCGACCAGGCCGACTTCGCGGATGCCGCGCATACCGTCCTGGATTGCGATCATCAGCAGCGGCACGAAGGCGACGAAGATCTGCAGTACCGGAACCATGCCTGCGGACAGGTGTGCGGTGTCCAGGCCGCCGACCTTAGCTGCGGTGGTCACGGGGATACCGATAGCACCATAGGCACCGGATGCGGCGTTAGCTACCAGCGCCAGCATGGATGCTTTGAGAGGGTTGAAGCCCAGGGATACCAGCAGTGCAGCAGAGATAGCGATCGGGATACCGAAGCCTGCCGCGCCTTCGATGAAGCCACCGAAGCAGAAGGCAATCAGCAGCACCTGGATGCGCTGGTCGTTCGAGATGGAGGAGACGGAGGAACGCACGATGTCGAAGTTACCGGCGCGCACGGCGATGCGGTAGAGCCACACCGCCATGAGCACGATCCAGCCGATGGGCCATGCGCCCGAGAGGAAGCCGGAGAGGATGGAACCGGCACCTGCGGTGATGGGCAGGCCGAAGACGGCACAACCGATGATGAGGGTGGTGCCGAGGGTCAGCAGTGCTGATTTGAGGCCGCTGAGTTTCAGGACAGTCAGGCCCAGCAGGAAGAGGACGATGGGCACTGCGGCAACCAGCGCGGAGAGCACCGGCGCGTTTAGCGGGTCGTAGGTTTGCTGCCACATTGGGACGGGTGTTCCTTTCGGTCTGTGTGTATTAGCGGTCGCTTCTTCCGGTACGGCGCCTGTGCTGTATGGAAGCGTTAGGCCGCATAAAAACCGATGGGCCCGGTCCTTGCGTCGTGGATGGGTCCATCGGTGAAGCGTGATGGTCTTGAGCTGCCGGGCGTTTGGTTACTTGACGTGGCGATATGCCGAGGCAATATACCGAGGCAATATACCGTGGCGCGGCGGCGGTGAGCGGAACCTTTCCCTCTCACTAGGTGCTCTTGACTTTATCTGTCTAAGCTAACAGGTCTTCTCCGAGACTTCAGGATAGGATGACCTTAAGTGTGCACAAATGAAACTTATATGCATATTTACACCTCCCCCAGCCCACAAATACAGAAATGCAAAAGCCCCCTCCTACCGAAGTAGAAGGGGGCTTTCGCTCAACCGTGTCGCGGGCACCTCACCTTTCAGGGAAGGCAGGTCACACGCATCGGAGCTTCACGCTGTTTAGGAAACAACCAGGGACAGAACGTAACTCCAAACACAGGTGATAGCCAGCAGGATTGCGCTGTACTTGATTGCCATGGAGGTAATCTTGGATTCCTCGCCGGAGCTGTTCACAGCAGCAGCAGCAATTGCAATGGACTGCGGGGAAACAATCTTCGCCATCACACCACCGGCGGTGTTAGATGCAATCAGCAGGGTCTGGCTGACACCAATCTGATGTGCGGTGGTAGCCTGCAGGCCAGCGAAGAGGATGTTGCTGTTCACCACAGAGCCGGTCACGAACACGCCGATCCAACCGATGATCGGGGACAGCAGCGGGAAGATTGCGCCCACAGCGGCAACAGCCAGTGCGATGGAGGTAATCATACCCGCGTAGTTCATGACGTTAGCAACGGACATGACCAGGCAGATCATGATGATCGGGGTCTGCAGCTGCTTCCAGGTTGCACCGAGTTCCTCGATAGCCTCGCCCCAGCTGATGGAGGAGGTCAGGATGGTGATGATTGCAGCCACCAGAATTGCGGTACCGGAAGCACCAATGATGTTCCAGGTGAATACCACATCAAATGCCTTGGGGGTAGGAACAATCGGTGCAGCCTGCTGGATGCTCTGGTGCACCCACGGAATGTTGAAGCTCAAGTTGCTGAAGGCGAGCAGACCACCCTTAGCGAAGAGCGGCTTCATCGCGGTGGACCAGAGCAGAATCACGACGGACAGGTAGACGAAGGGGCTCCATGCCTTGAGGATTTCGCCACCGGTGTGCTTGACGCTCTGCTGAGCCTCAACCTCTTCCAGGGAGGGAGCGGTGGGCTCACGGAAGATGTTCTTGGGCTGCCACTTCTGCATGATGAGTGCCAGAGCAATCAGAGCCAGCAGCGGCGGGATGATGTCGACGAGCTCGGGGTTACCGAGGCCTGCGAGCAGGACAGACTGGCCGCCAGAGTAAATCAGACCAACAATCAGTGCTACCAGACCGACTTCGCGGATACCGCGCAGACCGTCCTGAATAGCAACAAGCAGTACGGGGATGAGGGCTGCGACGATCTGGATAACCAGGACCATTTCGATGGACAGTGCATGCAGGTCCACGCCGCCGCGGGTTGCTGCGGTGGTCACGGGGATACCAATTGCACCGTACGCACCGGAGCTCACGTTAGCAATCAGCGCGAACATTGCAGCCTTGAGCGGGTTGAAGCCCAGGGACACGAGCAGTGCAGCACAGATAGCGATCGGGATACCGAAGCCTGCAGCACCTTCAAGGAAGCCGCCGAAGCAGAAGGCAATCAGCAGCATCTGGATGCGCTGGTCGGTAGAGATGGAGGAGATGGAGGAGCGAACGATTTCGAAGCCGCCGGAACGCACGGAAATGCGGTAGAGCCACACTGCCATGAGAACGATCCAGCCGATGGGCCACATACCCGCGAGGAAGCCGTGGAGGATGGAGCCTGCACCTGCGGTGACGGGCATGCCGAAGACGCCGCAACCGATGACCAGTGCAATAGCGAGGGAGATAACGGCAGATTTAATACCGCTGAGCTTCAGGACGGTGAGGCCCAGAAGGAAGAAAATAATCGGGACTGCTGCCACGAGTGCGGAGAGCGCGCTCGAGTTCAGCGGGTCGTAGACTTGCTGCCACATAGTGTATTGCGTTCCTTTCCGCGCCCGGAGGGGCGGGATCGAGTTGTGCCGTAAAGCCTACCCAATGGTGCGCGTGGCGGTGTGTGTGCCGTGTGCATAAGGCCTGGCTCCCTGTCGTCTTGTGCGTTGGGGAGGCTATCCCACCGGGATATTTGCCTTCACTTGGGTTCGTGTTGGTTTTGCGGCTATGAAATTCAGTGTGTATGAAGTCGTGTTTTAGTCACAGAAACCTAAATATTCCTTGATTTGTCAAGGGAAATTCAGTGCCAAAGCTAAAATTTCTGACCGCTAAAACGCGATTCCTTGTGTACCCAATGTACCACTGAACACCCACAAAATCGGGCATATTCCAACATTTAGATCGAAGCTCATAATTGCACACTAACCTAAAGCCCCACCGCTTTACAGGTGCAATGCCGGCCCCTCCCCCGCCATCCCAAGGAAGAGAGCGCCCTTCAGTGCTTCCAGCCGTGTTTTTAGCGCCGACACCCGTATTTCCCCATCCAAGCAAGCAAAACAAAAACCACTAAACGGCAGACAAAAAAGCTCCGGAAGGAAAAACCTTCCGGAGCTTTATCTGTCGGGTTGACAGGATTTGAACCTGCGACCCCTTGACCCCCAGTCAAGTGCGCTACCAAGCTGCGCCACAACCCGATTCGTTATTCACGATATTGTTTTCAAGGTTTCCCCTGAACACTCGAATAACTATACCGGGCTTTTAACCCCCGCGCAAGCCAGAATCCCTATTTTTAGAAAAAATCTTAAAAATCTTTTCCTCGCAGATTTTCCGCACAGAATTCAGCATGCGGGGGCCAAGCCTAGCAAGGGGCCAGCCCAGCAACACGGCATCAAGCAGACACCCCCGCTACTAGCGGCGGCCGCCCTTACCCTTCTTAGCCTTCGCGCTCTGACGCTCACCCAGGGAGCGGCGCTCACGCACACGCATCGAAATCTCAATCGGAGTACCCGTGAAATCAAAAGTCTCACGCAGACGACGCATAATGAAGCGACGGTAACCCGGATCCAAGAAACCGGTAGTAAAGAGCACGAACTTCGGTGGACGCGAAGACACCTGAGTACCGAAGAGAATACGCGGCTGCTTACCGCCACGTAGCGGGTGCGGATGCGCGGCCACAATCTCGCCCAGGAACGCGTTCAGGCGACCGGTCGGAATACGCGAATCCCACGACTCCAGCGAGTGCTCCAGGGCGGGCACCAGCTTGTCCTTGTGCCAGCCGGTCTTCGCCGAAATGTTCACGCGAGGCGCCCACTGCACGTGCGCCAGGTCGCGCTCAATCTCGCGCTCAAGCATGTAGCGGCGGTCCTCATCGAGGGTATCCCACTTGTTGAATGCCAGAACCATCGCACGACCCGAATCAATCACGGTCTGCACGATACGCACATCCTGCTCAGAGATCGGCTCGGAAACATCCAGCAGCACCACGGCAACCTCAGAACGTTCCAGAGCAGTCTGGGTACGCAGCGAAGAGTAGAACTCCGCGCCCTTAGCCATATGCTGGCGACGGCGAATACCCGCGGTATCCACAAAACGCCAGGGGTAGCCACCCAGCTCAATAATCTCGTCAATCGGGTCACGAGTCGTACCAGCCAGGTCATTCACCACGGCACGCTCAGAACCAGCCAGCTTATTCAGCAGCGACGACTTACCCACGTTCGGGCGACCCACCAGAGCCACACGACGCGGGCCGCCCAGCGCCTCCGGCTGAGCGAACTGCGAGTGCTCCGGCATGACCTCAAGGATTTCGTCCAGAGCATCCGCCAGGCCACGACCGTGCAGACCCGACACCGGGAACGGCTGACCCATACCCAGCGACCAGAGGTTATAAATCTCCGGCTCCAGGTGAGCGTCGTCAATCTTGTTAGCAATCAGAATGATCGGCTTCTTCACGCGGCGCAGCATACGCACGATCTGCTCGTCCGAAGCGGTCACACCCACGCGGGCATCCACCACCAGGACCACAACATCGGCCTGCTCCACGGCAATCTCAGCCTGCTCAGCAACCTGAGCATCAATACCGCGAGCGTCAGACTCCCAACCACCGGTATCAACCAGGGTGAAGCTCTTACCCAGCCACTCAGCCTTATAGGACACGCGGTCACGAGTCACACCCGGCTTATCCTCAACCACCGCTTCACGGCGGCCCAGAATACGGTTAATGATGGTCGACTTACCCACGTTCGGGCGGCCAACAATCGCCACTACCGGATCAGCGAGCTGCTCTTCCTCATCCTCAATGTCGAAGCCCCAAGCACCCAGCAGGGCGCGGTCCTCTTCATCCAGGTCGTAGTCCTCAAGACCCTCAAGAAGAGCCTGAGCACGCTGATCAGCGGTCTCATCATCAATCTCAGCGAGGCGCTCGATAACGTCGTCCTCGCCACCGCCCAGGTACTTATCTTCGTAATCGTCGCGGATAGCGTCCTCAGCCATGCGCATTCCTTTCTCTACCCGCCCCACGCCCAACCCAAGGGTCAGCACGCGAGCGCGGCTCAACGTCTTCTCGGGAGCGGATGCACCACTCCCCCAGCGTTTCGGCGGGGCCTAGCCCGCGCGCTTCGCCTTCAACTGGTCATTCACAGCGTTAATCACTGCAGAGACCGTCGCATTAAAATCAAGATCCGAGCTGTCCACCAGGGTCACGCCCTCGGCAGCTTCCATAAAGTTATTGACCTTCGAATCCTTCGCATCACGCTCAGCGATCTGCTTGCTCAAGTCACCCGAAGCACCGGACTTCTCCGCGTTCTCCAGGCCGCGGCGCGCCATGCGCACCTCTTCAGAAGCAGTCAGCAGGATGCGCGCATCAGCATCGGGAGCAACCACGGTGGTGATGTCGCGGCCCTCAGCGACCATGCCGTTAATAGCGTGGTTGATCATCCAACGCTGCAGGCCAATCAGGTGCTCACGAACCGCCGGCACCGAAGCCACAGCAGAAACAGCCGAAGAAATGCGCTCGCTACGAATCTCCTCACGGATATCGGTCGAGCCCATCAGAATCTCTTCTTCCTTAATGTTCGTACCGAACACCAGGGGCATCTCCTCGACAGCCTTCGCGATCGCCTCAGCGTCGTTCAGGTCAATGCCAAGTTCCAGCACACGGTAGGTTGCGGCACGGTACATTGCACCGGTGTCCAGGTACGCCAGGCCAAAGTGGCGTGCAACTTCCTTCGACACAGACGACTTACCGGAACCGGAGGGACCGTCAATAGCAATCGTCAGTTTAGGGTTCTCGTGCATCAGCACTCCTTAAAATTCGTCTCAAACTTTATGCCGGAAAATACAGCTTTAACTCTACTTCACAACACGCCAACCGCGAGCCGACAAATCGCGGACCAGCGCCTCATGAATAGACGGATTGACCGAGATTTCAGCCATACCCACCGGGGCACCCGTCGAGTGCTCCAGACGCAAATCCTCAAGGTTCGCGCCCAGCTCACCAATCTCGGCAAGCAAACGAGCCAGTGTGCCGGGGGTGTCGTCCACCAGCACCGTCATCTTTGCGAACGCGGCGGGGGCAGTACCGTGCTTACCCGGAATACGGCTCACGCCCGCGTTGCCTTCGCTCATCAGCTGAGCCAAATCCAGGCGAGCGCCGGATGCCGTCGGGTTCTCCAGCGTCGCGATGAGACGGTTCAGGTCATCACGCACCCCGTAGAGGGTCTGCACAATCGGGTCAGCGTTCGCCGCAAAAATCTGCACCCACAGCGTCGGGTCCGAAGCCGCGATACGCACCGTATCGCGCAAACCCTGACCCGCCAGGGACAACGCATACAGCGGAGTGTCCTGCAGACGCGAAGCCAACAGCGAGCTCATCGCCTGCGGCACATGAGAGATCAGGGCAACCGTCTGATCATGCTCCTCAACGCTCAGAGAAGTCACAATCGCACCCAGCTCCACCGCCACAGAACGCACCAGACGCACACACTCGGGGCGAACCGAATCGTGCTCGCAGATAATCCACGGACGCGCCTGGAACAGCTCACCGCGAGCAGCCACCGGGCCAGACTTCTCACGTCCAGCCATCGGATGCGAACCCACGTAACGGGACGCATCCGCACCCGAGGCAAGCACATCAGCCAGCGGCTGCACCTTCACCGAGGCAACATCCGTCACCACGGCGCCGGGGTAGCCCGCCTCCGGTCGAGGCGCATAGGTGTTCAACGCGCGAGCGCACACGGCACCGGCACTATCCGGAGGCGCAGCCACCACCACCAGCTGCGGGGCGAACGCGGCGCGTTCCTCCTCCGACAGGGTGGAGAAGCTTGTACCGGCACCGATATCCTGCGCCACAGCCTCGGCGGTGGGTGAAATATCTTGGACGTACACGTCCTCGCATCCTGCCGCACGCAACCCCAAACCAATGGAGGCACCCAGCAGACCCGAGCCGATAATGAGTACCGGCCCGGTCAGCGTTGAGTCGATGGGCAGCTCAGATGTGGAAAGCTCAGCGGGCGAGCTCATGACAACTCCTTAGCGTTATTACATGTCGACCGAAGCGAGCAGGTGACCGATCTCGACCTTGGAGAGGTTACGGACGGTACCCTGCTTCTGCGAACCAATACGGATCGGGCCCATTTCAACGCGGACCAGACGCTCGACCGGGTAGCCGACAGCGTCGAAGAGACGGCGCACGATGCGGTTCTTACCGGAGTGGATGGTCACCTCAACGAGCACGTGGCCGGGAGTGGAGTCCACCAGCTTGAACTCGTCAACGCGGGTCACACCGTCTTCCAGGCGGATGCCCTTCTTCATGGCTGCGCCGACGCCGGGCTCCATCGGACCGGGAACCTGCACCAGGTAGGTCTTGGGCACCTCGTAGGAGGGGTGGGTGAGGCGGTTCGCCAGTTCACCGTCGTTGGTCAGCAGCAGCAGACCCTCGGTTTCGACGTCCAGGCGGCCCACGTGGAACACGCGCTCGCTCATGGAGGAACGCAGGAAGTCAGAGATGCAGGGGCGACCTTCGGGGTCTTCCATGGTGGAGACCACGCCGGCGGGCTTGTTGAATGCCATGTAGACGAGCTTGTCGTTGGTCTGAACGGTCATGCCGTCCACCTGCACGGTCACCTTGGAGGGGTCCACACGCACACCCAGCTCGGTCACGACTTCACCGTTAACGGTGACGCGGCCTTCGGTAATCATTTCTTCGCAGACGCGGCGGGATGCCACACCGGCCTGAGCCAGCAGCTTCTGCAGGCGCACGCCGTCGTGGTCGTAGAACTCGTAGTGGTCTACCGGGGCGTTGCGGGGGCGGCGGGGGCGGTGCGGGCCAGCGTAGTTGCTGACGCGGTATTCGCCGCGCTCGTTTGCGAAGGCTTCACCGGAGCGGTAGGGGCGGCCCGGTGCGCGGCGTTCGCGCTTGGGCAGTTCGGTACCGCGGCCTCGACCTGCGCGGCCTGCGCCGAACTTCTTCTCGCCAAACTTCTTGTCACCGAACTTCTTGTCACCGAACTTCTTCTCGCCGAAGCCCTTTGCGCCGCCCTTGCCTGCGCCGCTCTTCGGTGCGCCGGGACGACCGCCGCGTGCGGATGCGCCCTTAGCGCCGGGACGGCCACCGCGGGAGTTCTGGGGGCGGCCGGATGCAGAGCGGCCGCCGCGGGAGGAGTTTCCATATGCCATGGTGTTCTTCTCTTTTCTGTCGTATAGTGCGAACGTTTCAGGCTTTTCCCGAACGTTCCTTCGTCTTATTGATTCGTTGTCGTTGTCTTAGTCGTTGCCTTCGGCAAGCACTGCGGCTTCCGTGTCATCGGGCAGGAAGGGCGCGAGCGCCGGCAGCTCCTCCAGGGAGTTCAACCCGAGCTTTACCAGCAGCAGCTCCGTGGTTTCGTAGAGGGTCGCGCCGCTTCCGGCTTCACGACCGGCCTCACGAATCAGCTGCCGTTGCAGTAGCTGACGGATTGCCGCGTCCGCGTTTACGCCTCGAATGGAGGCTACCCTCGCCCTGGTCACCGGCTGCTGGTAGGCAATCACGGCGAGCGTCTCGTAGGCGGGTTTGCTGAGGGTTGCGCTCTTGGAGCGGGTCACGAAGCGTGCCACCCAGGGGGCGAAGTCGTCGCGGGCGTAGAGCTTCCAGCCTCCTGCGATGTTCCGCAACTGGAATCCGCGCGGTTCGGGCGCCACCCGGTTTTCGTCTTCTCCGTAGCCGCTTTCTTCGCCGTTGTACTCGCGGTACAGCTGGTCGAGCGCGTGCTCAACAGCTCGTTCGCTGACGATGAGCGCGGCGGAGAGTTCACGCACGCTCACGGGTGCTTCGGCAACGGCGAGGATTGCTTCGATGGCGCTTTTGACGCCGCCGGGGATTGCCTCGACCTTGGAGAATTCGGCTTCGGCATCGACCGCCACGCTGGGTGCGGTGGAGGGGCCTCCCGCCGGAATCTTTACCGATTTTGTTGCCGGCTCCTTCGACTCACGGGATACAGTTTCCTGCGATTCCTCATAGCTGTCGGAAATGTCGGAACCATCGGAGTCCTCTACCGGTTCAGTGGCTTCAGCCTCCTCAGCTTCTTCGGTAACCTCGGCATCTTCGGTCACCTCATCCAGAGGAGCTGCCGCTACCTCGTGCTCAGCCGGCTCAGCGTCCGCCTCAGCAGGCTTTGAAATTTCCGCCTCTACCGCCTCTGCCGGCGCCGAGTCTGCCTGTTCCGAATCCTCATCTGCGTTCGGATCCCAGTAGCCCATGTTCACGATGGCAAGGTCATCAGGGGTGAATTCACGGTCAAAGCGTGAGCCGTGATTACTCATAATCCTCCTCTACCGATCCCGTGTTAGCTTCAGATTCGTTCGCAGATTCGTTCACTTGGGGTGATTCTGGTGATTCAGGTGCTTCGCTGGTTTCGTGCGCATCCTGTGTGCCTGCGGTGTCTGCAGTTTCTTCACGGATCACGAACTGTGCCGCGCTCGCGCTCGCACGTACCCGAATAGCTCCGAGCGGTGCGTCCTGTTCCACGTGCAGGGCACCTTCTTTGTAGAGCTCAAGCAGGGCGAGAAAACGAACCACCGCGATTTCTAGTTCGCCGGATCCTTGAACCAGTTCGGCGAAGCTCAGTTCCCGCGCCGCGGTATCGAGCAGGCTGTGCAAAATGTAGTGTTCTTCAGCCGCGATGGTGGTTAGCGGAACGTGCAGGTGCTCGTTGAGTTCTTCAACGATTTCTTCGGGTTCCGGTTCGGGCTCTTTGGGGGTTCGGCTCAGCGCTGCTGCGGCGATGCGGGCGAACTCTTCGGCGCCTCCGGTGAAAACCAGCTCGGGAAGTGCCTGGGCGAATCGTTCTTCGAGGGCTACCGCACGGGGAAAACGCTGCGCTTCTTGCGCCCAGCGTTCAGCAAAAATATCGGCGACTTCGCGGTAGGCGCGGTATTGCAGCAGACGGGCGAAAAGCAGGTCGCGTGCCTCCAGCAGTGCAACGTCTTCTTCGAGGGGTTCACGATGCTGCGGGAGCAGGCGTGCGGTTTTGAGTTCCAGCAGGGTTGCGGCGGTGACCAGAAATTCGCTGGCTTCGTCGAGTGCACGTTCGGTGCCTTCAGCATAGAGGGCGTGCAGGTATGCGAGGAACTCGTCGGTAACCTCTGCAAGCGCCACCTCGGTAATGTCGAGTTTGCGGCGCGAAATCAGGGTCAGTAGAAGATCAAAGGGACCCTCAAAATTACTGAGGGTGAGGGTGAAACCGCGTTCCGGGTTCTGCAGGCCGCGACCCTCAGTCCGGGCATTCGCGGCGGTGTCTGCGTTCGGTGTCGGTACCCTCACGGCAGCGACGTTCGTGGTCATAAACGACCTATTCTCCTTAGGTTTATTCTCCCCGGCTGTGTTGGTGCCGTCTCAGATGCGGCTTTCACTTCGCCTATTTTTCGGCGTAAGCAACGTGCGGGGTCTTTAGAATCCACACAATTATACGCCCTCTGCCGGTGTGACTCAAGGGTGAGAGTCACCTCAGCAGAGGGCGTATAGGTGTGGGGGCTTTAGCGTGCGCCGCCCTTGTAGATCAGTTCGCGCGCCACCTGGCGGTATGCTTCCGCACCGGGGTGGCTGGAGGCGTAGCTGAGAATCGGCTCAGCGGACACCGATGCGTCCGGGAACTTCACGGTGCGCTTGATGACGGTGTCGAAGACCTTGTCGCCGAATGCGTCCACGATGCGTGCCAGAACTTCCTTGGAGTGGATGGTGCGCGCGTCGAACATGGTGGCGAGTACGCCGGAGATTTCGAGGTCGGGGTTCAGGCGGTCCTGAACCTTCTCGATGGAGTCGACCAGCAGTGCGACGGCGCGCAGCGCGAAGAACTCACAAATCAGCGGAATAATGACACCTTCGGAGGCGGTCAGTGCGTTGACGGTCAGCAGGCCCAGGGAGGGCTGGCAGTCGATGAGGATGACGTCGTATTCGTCGCGGACCTTGCGCAGTGCCGAGGCGAGAACCTGCTCGCGAGCCACTTCGTTGACCAGCTGAACTTCAGCTGCGGAGAGGTCAATGTTGGCGGGCAGCAGGTCGATGTTCTCCACACCGGTGGGCAGGATGACGTCCTTAATGTCGACCTTGCGGTCCATCATGACGTTGTAGACGGTCAGGTCCAGTTCGTGCGGGTTCGCACCGAAACCGGCGGAGAGAGCACCCTGCGGGTCGAAGTCGACCAGCAGCACCTTACGGCCGCATTCTGCCAGTGCCGCGCCCAGGTTAATGGTGGAGGTGGTCTTACCCACGCCGCCCTTCTGATTCACCATAGAGATAATGCGGGCGGGACCGTGGCTGCTCAGCGGAGCCGGGTCGGGGTATACGCGCAGGGGTCGACCGGTGGGGCCGAGTTCTTGAGCCTGAGCTTCAGTCAATGGTTCACCTTCATCAATGAATTGGAAGTTTTAAAGTTTAAGCGTTGTCTATAAGGTTACCTCAAGAGCGGCTGTTCCGCGGATTGACGGGGTTTTATCCCCGTTCGTGAGCACGCGGATGCGCCATTCGGTACACCTCCATGAGCCCCTCGGGCGTGACCTTGGTGTACACCTGCGTGGTGGCGATGGAGGCGTGTCCGAGCAGTTCTTGCACCACGCGAATATCGGCGCCGCCCTGCAGCAGGTGCGTTGCGAAGCTGTGGCGCATGGAGTGCGGTGAGAAGTCGGAGCTGAGCCCGGCGGCTTCGGCGGCTTCTTTGAGGATGAGCCAGGCGCCTTGGCGTCCGAGTCTGCCGCCTCGTCCGTTGACGAAGAGCGCGGCGGTGCCTTTACCGTGCGCTACGAGGGAGGGGCGGGCACGCACCAGGTAGTCTTGGATTGCTTTTTGGGCGTAGCTTCCGATGGGTACGAGCCGTTCTTTGTTTCCCTTACCGAAGAGTCGAACGTAGCCGGGCAGAGTGATCTGGTTGCCGTCTTCGTCGGTGAGGGTTCCCTCGAAGTGCACGTCGTCAATATCGGCATTGAGCATTTCGCTCACGCGCGCGCCGGTGGCGTAGAGGAATTCGAGGATGGCTCGGTTGCGTAGCCCGGTGGCGGTTTCGCGGTCGGGTACGGCGAGTAGCCGTTGGATGTCTTCTACGCTGACTGCTTTGGGTAGGCGTTTAACGTTCTTGGGCGGGGTGACCGGTGCCGCCGGGTCGGTGGGCACGATGAGCGCGGAGACCCAGAAGGCGTGTGCTCCGCGGACTGCCGCCATGGTGCGGGCGATGGAGTTCGGTCCCAAGGGCAGGGGCAGGTTCGGTGCCCCTTCAGCGGTTGGCGTTTCTTTTTCTGGTGCCCCGGCTTTCTCCGGCTGTCCGGCACGACCTTTCCCAGCGCGCCCATTTCCAGCGCGCCCGTTTCCTGTCCCTCGCCCCGATTCGGAGGCGATCATCAGCGCCAGCGATTCTGCGGCTTCTTCCTGCGCTTCCTGAGATTCCTGCTCGTTCTGCTTGTTCTTCTCCCCCGCTTCGAATCCGGCAAGGGGCACGGTGGGGGCGGCGAGTTCCCGCATGAAGGAGCGTACCTGCGCGGTGGTGATGCGTTCGGGGTCGATGACGCCGAGGGTCGCCATGTAGGTGCTGTATCGTCGCAAATCGCGCGCGTAGGAGGCAATGGTGTGTTCGCTGCTTCCTCGTTCCACGCGCAGGTGGATGAGGTACTGGTCAATGGCTTTCTGGAGCGGGGTCTGTGCCTCCTGGTGGGAAGCACCCAGGCTAGAAGAATCCAGAGCAGAAGAACCCAGCGCGGAGGAACCGGCAGAAGAGGGCACGCCGAGCAGACCCGCGCCGCGGGATGTCTTGCTCACCGTGCTTTTAGCCTGCTTCACGCTATCTCCTCTGCCGGTTCTGTTGATATTTGGGCCTCTTGACGTTTGGGTTTGCCGTATGCGGGGCTACTCCCCCGCCCTACGTTCGGTTCTTAGTGGTTGCGGAAGTTCTCCGGCTTTTCGCGGCGCTGTCCCATGTAGGGGTGGAACTCCCAGCCGCCCTCGGCGGGGCGCAGACCTTCAAAGTTGTTCTGCGCCGCCGCGTAGGTGGCGAGTACCGCCTGGATAGCGAGCGCGTTATGAACCTTTCCGCCCAGCACCAGCTGTACTGCCTCGGCGAGGGGCACCCAGCGGTAGGTCATTTCTGCTTCTTCGTCGGTGCGTTCGCTACGTTCTTCGGCGGGCAGTTCCGAGAGGTTACGCGCCAGGTAGACGCGGCCTGCTTCGCTGGTTGCGCCGGGGCTGCTGAAGTAGTCGGTCAGTGCGTTCCAGGTGTCTGCCTGCAGGTCTGCCTCTTCGGCAAGTTCGCGCTGCGCGGCGACCAGGGGGTCTTCACCGTCGATGTCGAGCAGTCCTGCGGGTACTTCCCAGAGGTTCATGCGCACCGGGTGGCGGTACTGGTTGAGCATCAGCAGTTCGTTGTTGTCGTTGAGGACCGCCACGGCGACGGCGCCGGGCATTTCCACGACGTCGCGGGTCAGCACGGTGTTTTTGTTGAGTTCGTACTCTTCAACGGCCGTTTCGATCACGTAGCCGCTGTACTTCACGGTGCGGGTGCGGATGGTGCGTTCGGAGGGTGCATCAATAATCTGCTGGTTGTTGCTCATTCTTTCATTGTAGGCGGCTTCTTAGCCCCGCTACGTTTGGCGCGTCAGGTGTGGGCGCGGAGTAGACCACGCTCACGCTTAAACGAAAGCATCCCGCTCTCCCCTGCGCGGGGTGAACGGGATGCTGAACGTTTGTGCCTAGACGTTAGGCGCCGCGGCGCTCCAGAGCAGCCTTAATCAGGCCGGAGAAGAGCGGGTGCGGACGGGTCGGACGCGAGCGGTACTCGGGGTGTGCCTGAGTTGCCACGTAGTAGGGGTGTGCTTCTGCGGGCAGTTCCACGTACTCGACCAGCGAGGAGTCCGGGGAGGTACCGGAGATGCGCAGGCCTGCTTCTTCAAGCTGCTCGCGGTACTCGTTGTTCACCTCGTAGCGGTGGCGGTGACGCTCTGCAACCTCGGTTGCACCGTACGCCTTAGCTACCTGAGAGCCGGGAACCAGGTTTGCCTTGTACAGGCCCAGGCGCATGGTGCCGCCCAGGTCGCCTGCACCTTCGACGAACTGCTTCTGCTCTTCGATGGTTGCGATGACCGGTACGGAGGTTTCCGGATCGAACTCGGTGGAGGATGCTTCGGTCAGACCCAGTACGTTGCGTGCGTACTCGATGACCATGGACTGCAGGCCGAGGCAGATGCCCAGGGTCGGGAGCTTGTGCTCGCGTGCGTACTTGAGGGCGCCGATCTTGCCGTCCAGGCCGCGGATGCCGAAGCCGCCGGGCACGAGGATTGCGTCCATGTTGCGCAGCTGGTGGTCTGCATCTTCGTCGGTTGCGCACAGGTCCGCTGCAACCCACTTGATGTTGACCTTCACGTTGTTTGCGAAGCCGCCGGCGCGCAGAGCCTCGGAGACGGACAGGTATGCATCGGGCAGGTCGATGTACTTACCGACCAGGCCAACGTTGACCTCTGCTGCGGGGCGGTGCACTGCGTCGAGCAGGCGGTCCCACTGGGTGAAGTCCGGTGCGGGAGCCTCAATGCCGAAGTAGTCGAGGATGTAGTCATCGAGCTTCTGGCTGTGCAGGGTCTTGGGGATGTCGTAGATGCTGGGTGCGTCGGCGCAGGAGATGACTGCGTCGCTGTCCACGTCGCATGCGTTACCAATCTTGGTACGGTGCGATACGGGGACCTCACGCTCACATCGCAGGATCAGACCGTCAGGCTGGATGCCCAGGCCGCGCAGTGCTGCCACGGAGTGCTGGGTCGGCTTGGTCTTGAGCTCGCCGGAGGGGCCGATGAAGGGCACCAGGGAGACGTGCAGGAAGAAGACGTTCTTGCGGCCAACATCGCGGCGTACCTGGCGTGCCGCCTCCATGAAGGGCAGGGACTCGATATCGCCGACGGTACCACCGATTTCGGTGATGATGATGTCGGGTGCGTTGTCAATTTCCGCTGCGTGACGCATACGGGCCTTGATTTCGTCGGTAATGTGAGGGATGACCTGGACGGTGTCGCCAAGGTATTCGCCGCGGCGTTCCTTTGCGATGACGGAGGAGTAGACCTGGCCAGTGGTCACGTTAGCGGACTGGTCGAGGTTTTCGTCCAGGAAGCGCTCGTAGTGTCCGATGTCGAGGTCGGTTTCAGCACCGTCGTCGGTGACAAAGACTTCACCGTGCTGGAAGGGGTTCATCGTACCGGGGTCGACGTTCAGGTAGGGGTCGAACTTCTGCATGGTCACAGAGAGGCCACGTGCGCGAAGAAGCTGACCGAGGGAAGAGGCCGACAGGCCCTTACCGAGAGAAGATGCAACGCCGCCGGTCACGAAAATCTGGCGGGTTACCTTGTCGTTAGAGGACGCGTTCAGAGCGTTATTTTTTTCATTCACCACGGAATTTAAGCCTACCATTTTCTTGTCTGCTATCCAAGCAGAGGGTTTTGCCGCGAGAGGATTCTCTCAGGCGGCTTTCCCTCCCCTATTTGTCCTTATCACCACTGTAAACGGAGCTGGGGATTTATTATTCCCGCCGCGCCGTGTAGAAGCAGGTGTAGGAGCATTCACAGAGTATCTCACATCCTCTGAGCTCCATGCGCCGCTATTGGTCACCGGCGCGGGCTGCACCGACAACTTTCCGAGGCAGGCTCGCGCACTTCAGCTCTTTTGATGGTCTTTAGTGCGAAAGATGCCACCTTTCGGCGCTTTTGCCAGCACTTTCCTCATGCTTTTCCCTGCCGGTTTGCCGTCAGTTTCAGCGTCCCTGCGGCACTTCTCGACCGGCGGCCAGCAGCTCTCGGGCGTGCTCTCGCGCTGATTCTGATTGATCGTGCCCGGAGAGCATTCGCGCCAGTTCCACCACGCGCTCCTCTTCGGAAAGCACCTTGACCTTTGAGAGGGACGCGTCATCGTTTTTCAGCACGAGGATGTGCTGGTCCGCGAAGGCTGCGACCTGCGGCAGGTGGGTGACCACCAGAACCTGCACGTGTCGGGCGAGCATGGCGAGGCGGCGACCGATTTCGATAGCGGCCTTACCGCCCACGCCGGAGTCCACCTCGTCAAAGATGAAGGTGGGTACGGGGTCCACTTCAGCAAGCACTACTTCCAGGGCGAGCATCACTCGGGAGAGCTCGCCGCCGGAGGCGCCCTTACCGAGCGGGCGCGGCACGGCGGTTCGGTGGGGCGCCAGCATGAAGGTCACGATGTCTCGACCGTGTACCGAGAACTTTTCGGCTTCGGCAACTTCCACGACCAGGGAGGCATTCGGCATGGCAAGAGCAGTGAGCTCTTCGCTGACGGCGTCCGCCAGTTTCTGCGCGGCGGCACGGCGCAGGGCGGTCAGCTCTTCTGCCTGGGCGCCAAGCACCTTGCGTAGCTGTACCAGCTCGGTTTCCAGGGTTTCCTGTCGCTGCGGGTCATCCACCAGGGTCTCGAGGCGTGCGCGGGATTCTTCGGCCCATTCGAGGACCTCGGCAATATCGGCACCGTACTTGCGGGTGAGGGTCGCCAGCTGGGCGCGGCGAGTCTGCACCTGCGCCAGACGTTCGGGGCCTTCAACATCCAGGGATGCCATGTAGGAGGACAGCTCCGAGGAGATATCGGTGGCAAGAATCAACAGTTCGTTGACGCGCGCGGCGAGGGAGGCAAGTTCTTCGTCAGCGTCTGCCTGCGCCTGTAGCGCGGAGCGGCTTGCATCGAGCAGACTCATGACGCTCTGCTCGTCGCCGGTGGAGTATTCGCTACCGCTGAGCGCTGCGGAGGCGGTTGCCGACGCAATGCGTAGCGCTTCAACGTTCATGAGCTTCACCATTTCGGCTTTGAGCTCTTCTTCTTCCCCGGCCTGCGGGTTGACGGCGCTGATTTCTTCGAGGGCACCCTGCAGGGTCTGCGCTTCGAGGGCTCGTGCGCGCGAGTTTTCGCGTACTTCCTTCAGCTCTGCGGCAGCGGCGCGGTATCGCTCGTAGTTTTCGCGGTACTTCTCCAGCAGGTTGGAGAGCTCTTCACCGGCGTACAGGTCGAGGGACTGGCGCTGCTCTGCCGCTGATTTGAGGCGCAACTGATCGGACTGGCCGTGGACTGCAACAAGAGTCTGACCAATCTGAGACAGGGTTCCGATGGGTGCGGAGCAACCGCCGACGTGGGCGCGGGAGCGCCCCGAGGCGTTGACGGTGCGTGCCAGAAGTAGCTCGGAGGTCTGTTCGTCGATGTCTTCGGCGGTGCCGCCGGCTTCTTCGGCAAGCTCGAGGGCTCGGTGCCCGTGGGGCAGGCGAATCACTGCTTCGGCAAGGGCACTCTTGGCGCCGTTGCGCACGCCGGATGCGTCGGATCGGGCACCCAGGAGCATGCCGAGGGCGGTTACGACCATGGTTTTACCTGCGCCGGTTTCGCCGGTCAGCACGGAGAATCCGGGTTCGAGGGGGAGCCTCGCATCGGTGATGATGCCGAGGTCTCGAATATGGATTTCCTCAATCACGAACGTTCATTCCTTTTCTTTAGTGCTTCTCGGTGTCCTGCGGGCCACGCCAGCCACGGATCGGAAGCTCAAATTTACGCACCAATCGTTCAGAGAAGGGAGCCGGGTGAATACGGGCGAGTAGCACCGACTTTTCGGAGCGTCGCACCTCAATACGGGAGCCGGGGTCCAACTCCACGGTTCGGCGGCCATCGCACCAGAGCACGCCGGAGGCGCCGTTTCCGGGCATCATTTCTACCGCCAGGGTGGAGGTCGGCGCTGCTACCAGCGGGCGCGCGAAGAGCGCGTGAGCCGAGAGCGGCACCATGAGAATTGCTTCAACTTCGGGCCAGACGACCGGGCCGCCACCGGAGAAAGCGTAGGCGGTCGAGCCGGTGGGGGTTCCCATGACCACACCGTCGCAACCGAAGCTGCTGAGCGGGCGGCAGTCCACCTCGATAATGACTTCAATCATTTTTTCGCGGTTGCCCTTTTCGACGCTGGCTTCATTCAGCGCCCAGTCGCTGTGCACTCGCTTGCCGTCGTTCCAGACTTCCACATCGATTGCCATGCGTTCTTCAACGGTGTATTCATTGTTGACGATGCAGCGAACGGTTTCGGTCAGGTCGCTCTCTTCGGATTCGGCGAGGAAGCCAACGTGTCCCAGGTTCACGCCGATGAGCGGAACGCTGGTTCGGCGTACCATTTCTGCGGCACGAAGAATCGAACCGTCACCACCGAGCACCACGCCGAGTTCAATATCAATGAGCGCTACAGATTCGTGGACGACCTGCACGGGGACGGGCTCGTCCCAGTTTTCGCTCAGGGTCTCCAGATCGGAGCGAGTCATGACGGGTGCGAGTCCCGCTTCGTAGAGCTGGGTGCATGCCTGTCGGGCGGCATCTCGTGCTTCTTTGCGCCCCACGTGGGCGAAGACGAGAATCTTACGGTGACGTTGTTCCACCGAGTCTTCGGAACCATGACGCGCACCTGCGGTAGCTACCTGCGCGGTTGCTTCCTGCGGTGCGTGGCTTTCGTGTTCTGCCATAACGACTCTCTCCCATCGAGTGTTGAGATCGGGATGTTGAGATGGTGTATCTACACCTATCATACCGAATATGTTCTCGAAGATTTTCTAAAGAGCTATATTTTTAGAAAATTATTTCGAATAGCGTACGGCTGGGGTATCTCTAAAATACCTGTAAAAATACCTGCGAATAGCGCGGCAGCCTGAGAAAGCCCCGCCCTCAACGCGTCCTGCGTTACCGAGCGGTTTCTCTCAGACTGCCTTAGCACTATTTATTTTCGGCACTATATTTACTTTCGACACCGTTGAATAGGGAGTTGTAAAAAAGTTCCCTTAGCCTGCACAGCAAGATAATTTCGAAACATCTTTGTCAAAAGTTAGGACAGCCAGCTTCAATCCTTCTGCCATTGTTAGATATGGACACATCGTTTCTCTCAGATCTCCAACAGTTAAACCGAATTTCACAGCTAATGTTGCTGCATAAATTACGTCTCCTGCGTTTTCTGCCACTACATGCGCCCCTAACACTTTCAATGTTTTCGCGTCTGCCACTAATTTGAAAACACCTGTTGTTTCCCGATTAACGAGCGCTCTTGGAACAGCATCCAACGGCAATACCGATGTTTTCACTTCATATCCTTTTTCTTTTGCCTGTTGCTCCGTTAAACCAACCGTTGCAATCGATGGAGAAGTAAACGTAACGCCTGGAACCACTTCTAAATTGACCTTTTGATTTAGTCCTCCGATTGCATTACGAGCAGCAAGTCCACCTTCATAAGCAGCTACATAAACAAATTGGGGACCGAGAGTGACATCTCCAGCTGAATAAATTCGGGAATTGGTCGTTTTAAGATAATCATCAATGACAATTTCACCACGGGAACCAACTTCAACGCCTGCTGCATGTAAGTTTAATGATTCTGTATTTGGTTTTCTTCCAGTGGCAATTAGCAATTGTTCTGCTTCAATAATTCGCTTTTTACCATTTATCTCAACATGAACTTTTTTAATGTCTCCATCTTGCTCAACTCGTTCATAGGTTGCACCTGTTACTAAATTAATTCCCTGTTCTGTTAAGGCCTTAGTAATGGCTTCTGAAATTTCAGGATCGTATTCTTTTAATAGACGCTCGCTTCTTTGAATCAAAGTGACTTCTGACCCGAGGTTATGAAATAGTTGTCCTAATTCCATGCCGATATATCCTGAACCAATTACGGTAAGACGATTTGGAACCTTCTTTAATTCCAATAAGCTAGTGCTTGTTAAATAATCTACTTCATCTAATCCGGGAATATTAGGTGCAGTTGAAGAAGCACCTGTAGCTATTAAAAATCTTTTGGCTGTGATTTGATTGCCATTTACTTCAACTGTATTTTCATTTACGAATTTTGCTTCACCTTTTATTAATTCAAAACCATAATCATCAATTAAATTCACATATTTTTCATTTCGCATCTCGGTTACTAAATCATTCTTTTGTTTTACTAATGGCGCTAAATCAACATTTGAAGCCGAAGTGTGTAATCCTACAAATGGATTATTTTTTGCTAGATGATTGATTTCCCCTGCTCTTAATAAGGTCTTAGAAGGAACGCATCCGACATTAACGCAAGTTCCACCCACCGTTCCACGCTCAATCATAGCCACTTTTGCGTTCAAAGTAACGGCTTCAATGGCAGATGAAAAGGCAGCTCCACCAGAACCGATGATGATGTAATCATAATCATAGTTACCTTCATCATTTAAACTTACATCTGTCCTTTTTTCCGATTGCACTTGTATTTCTTCTGCTTCGCCCGGGTGATAATTTGCGTCAGCAATCGCCTTTATTGCACTTTCAACCTCAATATCATCGGACAGTTCAAATACTGCTTCACCACGACGATAACTAGACTCAATATTTTTAGCACCTATCTTTTCAAGTGCTGATTCTACGTGTTTTTCACAACCCGTACAAGTCATTCCTGAAATGTTTACCTTAAATTTATTCATAAAAAAGCTCCTTTCGTTTGTTAATTTTTCTATTATAACATAGTTTCAATTCGTTTCAAATCATCTATTTGTTTTCGCACTTCCTTTTGTTTTTTAGAAACAAATTCGAATATATCTTGACAACGAACTTCATCTTTATCTACAACACCAAGTAATTTATAAATCTCGCTTAAAGAGAAACCAAGTTCCTGTATTCGTTTAATAAACCCAACACGCTTAACGTCATCATATGAATATATCCGATAACCAGCTTCCGTTCGGTGAGGTTCTTGTAATAAATTTTTTCGCTCGTAATATCTGATCGTTTCTTTATTAACTCCACATTTATCTGCAAACTCACTAATGCGATAAATCATCTTATTTCACCCCCCTGAATATTATAAACCATGTACCATAGTACACGGTCAAGTAAATTGGACTATTTTATTTTTTCCCAAAGTATCACTCGTATGTGATTGATACTTTTATATAATACTATTGATTATCCTAACATCCCACCAGAAAATCCGATTTAAACACCAGTTGTTTTTAAACTATTAAGAAAGTAATTCCACTATATATTCCGAAGACCCTTTATTTTTTGCACCATAGGAAGTACTCTACGTTGCCGTCCTGTCCGGGGAGCGGGCTGGGTTCCATACCCATCACACGCAACCCGTGGCTCACCGCAGATGCCTGAACTTTTTCCACTGCTTCACGGCGGGCAGATTCTTCGTGCACCACTCCCCCGCGTCCAATGCGGTGCTTGCCGACCTCGAACTGCGGTTTGACCATGAGCACCAGGTCGCCGCCGGTTTCGGTGGCGTTCGCTAGCGCCTCCATAACCAGGGTCAGTGAGATGAACGAGAGGTCAGAAACCGTCAGTTCGACCTGCCCACCAATGTCTTCGGGCTTCATGTAGCGAACGTTGAGTCCTTCGTACACGCCAACTCGCGGTTCTTCGCGTAGCGTGTCCACGAGCTGCCCGTGTCCTACGTCAACGGCGGCTACGTGGGCTGCTCCTCGGCGAAGCAGCACGTCGGTAAAGCCTCCGGTGGATGCTCCCGCATCCAGGCAACGCTTGCCTTCTACCTCGATATCGGGGAACGCGTCGAGGGCACCTGCGAGTTTGTGGCCTGCGCGGCTGACGTATTCGGTCAGCTCGCTCTGGCGCACGTAGAGGGTGTCCTCCGGGCCCACAAGCATGGACGCTTTGCGCGCAACCTTGCCGTTGACTTGCACGTCTCCTGCCGCGATGAGTTTTGCGGCGAGGGTTCGGGAGCTCACGAATCCGGCTTCGACCAGGTATTTATCGAGGCGCACGGTGTCCTTGTCTTCTTTCTGTCGTCGTCTGGTGACGGGTTATCTAGTGCTCCTCAGAGCATTGCTGTTCTGAGGGATCACTGCTGCGAACTAGGAGAGGTTTTCGAGGTCCTTCTCCAGTTGCTCGCTCATCGTTTCGAGGCGCTTGACACGCTCTACGGGGTCCATGGCGAGGGTCGCCGCGAGTTGGCGCTCGAATTCTGCATCAAGCTCAGCGGTTTCCTCTGCCGTGCTATTAGTCTCCGGTTCTTTAGGCACCGGGGATCCCCTGGATGTTGGGGCGTGCGCCCTGTTCGGGGTTTGCTGCCCACCATGCTGCGCAGGCTACGCGCCATGCTTCGGCTTCGCTCTCGCTGCCCGCGAATGCTTCGGTGTCTTCAATCTCGGGGCCGGTCAGGCTCAGGTTTTCACCGCGAACTCGTGCCTGCCAGGTGGGGCCGGTTGCGATGACTTCGTACCCTTCGTAGAGCACCTCAATTTCGGGGTAGGGCGCGAAGAAGTCCTCGAGGGTGCGCAGAATATAGGTCGGACGCTGGTTCGGCACGGCCTCGATGACGTCCTGGTAGGTCTGTACGCCGGTGAGGACGAGGGCGCCGTCCATCTTTGCATTGTTTGCACCGAGAATGTCGGTGTCCAGGCGGTCACCCACGATGACGGGGCGGCTGGAGTTCACAGCCTGCGCTGCGGTGTGGAAGATGGGCGCTTCGGGCTTGCCCGCGACAAGCGGGGTGCGGCGGGTTGCGCTTGCCACGGCTGCTACGAGGGTGCCGTTACCGGGTGCCTGGCCTCGTTCCTTGGGGATGCTCTGGTCGGTGTTGGTTGCGATCCACAGCACATCGGGATTTGCGAGGGTGTAGGCGGCTTCTGCGAGGTCTTCCCAACCCATCTTCGGGTTGAAGCCCTGGATGAGGGCTACGGGGCCTTCTGCTTCGGTACGTACGGGTTCCAGACCTGCGTCACGCACGCAGTCGGCGAGTGCTTCGGTGCCGGTGATGAGTACTTTGGAGCCTGCGGGTACGTGCTGTGCGAGCAGTGCTGCGCCTGCCTGTGCGGAGCTGACGACTCGTTCTGCTCGGGTGTGCACGCCCAGTTCACGCAGGTGCTCTGCTACGGATTCTACGGAACGCGATGCGTTGTTGGTGACGAAGATGACCGGTACGTTGAGTTCTTCTTCAGCACGGTTGAGCGCTTCGGGTGCGCCTTCGATGGCGAAGGGACCCGCGTAGACCACGCCGTCCAGATCGGAGAGGAGGGCATCGTAGCGGGATAGGAGTGCATTCGTGGTCATAGAGTGTTCCTCTCGGGGTCTCTGGCGGTTGTCGCTATTAATCGTACCTGTTAGACACTCTAGCGTTGGTGCCTTCGGGTGATTATATGGAAAACCGCTGGACGCTCTCCCCTGCTTGGGTGTGGCGTCCAGCGGTTTCACGCTGACACTTAGGTCACGTATTTAGAATTCTTAGATTCTCTGCAGTCTTATTCTGCGGAGGTTTCTTCTGCTTCTTCAGTCTTGGGCGCTTCGGTCTTCTCGTCCTCAGCTACTTCCTCTTCTGCGGTTTCTTCAGCTTCTTCTGCGGTCTCAGTGAGTTCTACAGACTTCTCTTCCTGCTCGAAGAGGCCAGCTTCACCGAACATGTCGAAGATTTCGGGTTCTGCGAAATTGCCCTGGCCCAGTGCTGCTTCTGCCATGAATGCGAGGCGTGCCCAGCGTTCTGCTTCCTGGTTACGGCCTGCGTTAGCCAGCGCGTCGGAGTATGCGCTGAACAGGCGGGGGCTGTACTCGAAGGCGCGCTTGGGGTTCAGCTGAGGAATCTGCAGTGCTACGACAGCCTCAGACTTCTTGCCCTGATCGCTAAGGATGCCGGATTCAACGATGGCGAGCTCCACGCGCACGTTGGCGGGCAGTTCTTCCTTCTTGAACTCTGCAATCATTTCCATTGCCTTGGGCAGACGGCCGAGCGCACGTTCGCAGTCCACCAGCAGTGCCAGGTGGTCTACGGAGCCGCTGATACGGCGGTGGGTGCGCAGTTCGCGCAGTGCCAGTTCGAAGTCTTCTGCCACGTATGCGGCGACGCCAACGGCTTCACGTACTGCGGCAATACGGCCTGCACTGCGGGATGCGGCAACGGCGTGTTCCAGCGCGAATTCGGGGTCGATGTCGAGGTAGCGACCAGCCATGGCGAGGTGCTTTGCGACGGTTTCTGCGTTGCGCGGTTCCAGGGCGCGCAGCTGACGGAAGGTAGCACCGTCCAGCTCGCGACCGGTGATGTCGTCGTCGATTTCCGGCGCCTTGGGCTTTGCGGGGCGGTAGCCTGCACGGCCACCGATACTGCGTACTTCTTCGCGAGGTGCTTCTGCCTCGGGACCGTTGGAGCGAGGTGCCTTGGATCGGGAGTCGGAGCGACGGCCGTCGAACTTCTTGCCTCCGCGGTCGTTACGCTTGAAACCGCCCTTGCCGCCAAAGTTCTTGCCGCCCTTCTTGGAGCGGAAGTCCTTTCCTCCGCTGTTCTTGCGGTGCTGGCGGGGGCCGGAGCCGTTAGACTCGTGACGGGGGGTCTCAGACATGAATCTCCTTGGGAGGTATCCGCTCTTGGGCGGGTAGGGTATGCAGTCGATTCGGTCGAACCGCTGCCTGAGGCATCAACTCTATGAGGGGTGCTTTAGATACACCCGCTAATGCCTAAACATAAGCCATACCATTCTAGTATAGAGAGCACCTTCCGTGCACCCGTACTGATGGGATGTTAAAGACAAATGGGGAGGCCCTAGGGCCTCCCCAAACAAAAATAGCCCCGGCGAAGCCGGGGCTATTGAATAATAAAGCGGCAATAACCTACTCTCCCACACCCACAAAAGTGCAGTACCATCGGCGCGAAGAGTCTTAGCTTCTGGGTTCGGAATGGAACCAGGCGTTTCCCTCTTGCTATAATCACCGCAAACCTACGGGATTGTTATCCAAAAACCATACAGTGAACGCAAACACACAAACTCTCTTGAAAATTAAGCCTTCGGCCTATTAGTACCAGTCAACTC